>JAPLVY010000003.1 GCA_026396875.1 Candidatus Falkowiibacteriota bacterium
GAATCTTATCTGCGCCAGAGAACTAATTATTAACTAAAACAAAAAACTATGAAAAAGTTTAACGCTCTTGATTTGGTCGCCTTGTTCTTGGTGGTCATTGGCGGCTTGAATTGGGCTTTAGTCGGTCTGGGAGATTTTGATTTAGTAGCTGCAATTTTTGGTCCGATGACTTTCCTAACCAGAGTTGTTTACTCCGTAGTCGGCTTGGCTGCTCTTTATGTTCTGTCCATTATTGCTAGATCGACCAAAAAATAAAATATTATCATTTCGAAAAAGACCCGCAAAATTCGCGGGTCTTTTTGTTTATTAGCGGTAAATTACACAGCGCATGGAAAGGGAGGCAGCAAATATTTTTTCACAGAAGAACTCTGCCTTTTCCTCTTTGGAAGCCCCAACTACATAAAGAAGGGGTAAGAAGTGCTCAACAGTTGGCAGAGCTAATTTACTCAAGGGGTTATTTTCAAAGTTTATGATTGCCTTGGTATCTCTTTTAGTCAGTGCGTCCTTGATAAATTCATCAAATTCCAGCGCCCAGTCATAAGGCTTTCCTTGCCAAACGATTTCTCTTAAATTATGGACAATGTTCCCGCTCCCTAAAATCAAAAAACCATCGTCACGCAAACCGCTAAGTTCTTGGCCAATAGCAAAAAGTTTTTCTCGCGCCAATTCCTCATCAATGCTCACTTGCACAACCGGAATATCGGCCTCGGGATACATTTTTGCTAGCACCGACCAAGCACCGTGATCCAAACCCCATTCATTACTTCGTTTTATTTTAATAGTTTTAACGTTCGCGATAATTTTTTCAACCAGTTTCTCGTGGCCAGGGGTATTATAGGAAAATTCATAAAAATTTTCCGGAAAACCATAAAAATCGTGGATAGTCTCCAGTTTTTTGCTACTAGTGATCGATGTTTCTTTTACTTTTTCATCCAACCTATTAGTCCAATGGGCACTAATTACGACAATCCCTTTAGGTTTGACGAATGATGATGCAATTTGCTGCCAAGTCTCACTGAATTCATTGCTTTCAAAGGCGTTCTCTGGTGATCCGTGACCAATAAAAATTGCTGGCATTCTTTCCTTATTTTTCATATATTTTGCATTTAAAATATTAATAGTTTCTGTTCCTTCTAAGCAAAGTATGCTCACCAATAACCAACTTGTCAATAAAATAAAGGGTAATTAGAGGTTTATATGCTATTATTAAAATATCGGCTATAATATTAAGGTATAAATAATTACCAAACTAGGGTGAAAAAGCGCAAACCCATCTTTTTGCTTTTGTTATTCCTCTCCTTTGTGGGGTTGGTTTTTTATTTTGCCGTACGTCTTTATATCTTTTTTGCCAATCATCATGGCATTTTGAACATCACCATTTCTCTTTTTCTTCTTTTATCGGAAAGCCATTCTATTTTGCACTCCCTGGGCTTTATTCTGGGTCTAATTCGCTTGAGAAAGAAAGGAGTTAATTATCATCGTCGCGCCAAGCTTGATCTTAATAATCTGCCGTCAGTAAGCATTTTAGTACCAGCCAGGAATGAGCCGTTGGAGGTATTAGAATTGACCTTTATTTCCTTAGTTTCTCTTGATTATCAAAACAAGAAACTGGTTTTTCTTGATGGTTCGGACCATGAATACAAAAAGGCAAATAGCGAATTAGCGAAAAAATACAATATTGATTACTTTTATCCTCTGACGCCGCCCAGGAGTAAGGCAGAAATTATTAACCAATATTTACCTCAAGTAACAAGTAAATATCTTTCAGTTTTTGACGCAGATCAGAATCCGCTGCCGGAATTTTTGTCAGACACCGTCAGTTTGTTGGAGCACTCCAAAAAAATTGCTTTCGTGCAAACGCCACAACTTTATTCTAATCTTCATGTTAGTCCAATTGCTCGCGGTGCCGCTCTTCAGCAATCAATCTTTTATGAGAACGTTTGTGAAGCCAAGGGAGAATCCGGTGCGATGTTTTGTTGCGGAACAAATTTTCTGATGCAGACCGTGGTTTTGAAAAAAGTTGGTGGTTTTGACGAGAACTCCGTGACCGAAGATTTTGCTACTTCAGTAAAAATTCATTCTCTTGGTTATCGCTCAATTTACTATAACCATGTCCGAGTTTTTGGGATGGCTCCTGAAACATTCCCAGCATACCTTAAACAACAATTCCGTTGGTCAGCTGGCTCGGTCGGTGTTCTGCGTCGCATTTTTCTCGATTCTATTCATGGGAAATTACATCTTAACATTGCTCAGAAGTGGGAGTACTTTTTATCGGCAACCTATTATTTCGTTGGCTGGTCCTTCTTGGTTTTAATGTTGTGTCCAATACTATTCTTGTTATTTAAGATACCTTCCTATTTTGCTAATCCCTACCTTTATCTGGGAACCTTTATTCCGTATTACACCTTAACCCTGCTCACTTTTTATGCCACTATGAAGAAGCGTCATTATCAATTGAAGGATGTATTCAGTGGAATTATCATGGGCTCCTTGAGCTATCCGGCGCTAATCCAGTCCAGTACTGCTGCCATCTTTGGCCGCAAAAGCACTTTCGTGGTGACGGATAAGCGTGGAACTGGTAATCTAAGTTTTTGGAAACTATGGCCCTGGACAGTCATGATTGCCCTCAATATTGCGGCAATTACCAATGGTCTATTCCATCTGTCAGAAAATTACTACGCTATCGGTATTAATATACTTTGGTGCACCTATCACGCCCTACTTCTTTCTCGAGTTTTCAAGCTTAATCGTCGCCCTCAAGCAGAAAAAAATCAAGTCTTAAATTATACTTAATATGCCAAAAACAAAAATTACACCAGAATTCGTTTTACAGCGAATTAATGAAGCAAGAATCAAAGAAGAGCTAGCAATTCCAATCTACGCTAGCCATATCAAGCAAACCATGTTTTGGTCTGGAATTTCTGAGGATAAACAAGAAAAGATTATCGCCAGTCTTAAGGTTTTGGAAAGCGATTCAATGAAACATTCAAAAATGCTTAAAGTAGTTTATAATAATTTTTTAAAGTACTCCAAATAATATGTTTAATAAAAAAGACTATCGTTCGTATTTTCAACAACTTTATCAAGTTGAACTAACCATGAAACAGGAAGGAAAAGAGTTGATGGCTTTAGTTCCTGATCGGGCTTCCAAAGAGATATTGAAGAGTTTGGTTGCCGACGAAATCAGGCACGCCAAAATTGTTAAAGAAATGATGGCCTTGATTTAATCCATGACTAATATGCAAAAAATAAAAACCGCCGTTATTCCGGTTGCCGGCTGGGGCACTCGCTTCCTGCCGATCACCAAAACTATTCCCAAGGAGATGTTGCCACTTGGCAATAAGCCAATAATTCTTCATGTTGTTGAAGAGGTTGTTGCCTCGGGAATTAAAAACATTATTTTTGTTGTTTCCCAGCACAAGCAAGTGATTGAAAGTTTCTTTACAGATAATGAAATGCTTGACGACTACTTTGAAAAAATTGGTGCCGAAAAAGAAGTAGTTAATTTAAAGAAAATCACTGAGATCGCCAACTTCACTTTTGTTTATACCAAGAATCCACATGGCAACAGTGGCGCCCTAGGTGCCGTTAGAAATTTACTTGCCAACGAGCCTTTTGTTCTAGTGTGGTCTGACGAAGTTATTCTTTCCAAACAGAAACCACGCATCAAGCAGTGTCTTGAGGCTTTTGAAAAATACAATAAACCAGTAATTTCTGCGGTCAAAATTGCTGACCCCAAAAAGCGTTCGCGCTATGGCATGGCTAGCTTGAAAGATTTGGCCGATGAAACAGAAATCAAGGAAATCTCTAATATCGTAGAGAAGCCAGCTTTTGGTACTGAGCCTTCTGAATATGCCACTCATGGAGCCTATGTCCTGACCCCAGAAATATTTACCGCCCTAGATCAGATTCCGGAAAACGAAGAAGGAGAAGTGGCGCTGGTCGATGTTATCAACATCATGAAAGAGAAAACCGGCTTGCTCGCCAAAATAATTCCTGACGGCCATTATCTCGATTGTGGTAATCCGGTCGAGTACCTTTATTCCCAAGTAGACTACTACGCTAATTACTCGGAATATTCAGCTGAAGTTTTGGAGTATTTTGGCAAAGGTGTTTGTAAGAGATTTTAGTAATTTTTGAGATATGGCGACCAAGCAGGCAACGATAGATTTTATTCTCGATCAACTCTTGGGGTTGGATAAAATAGCGACTCGAAAAATGTTTGGCGAATATGCTTTGTATTATCAGAATAAAGTCGTGGCACTAGTTTGCAACGACACCTTGTTCGTTAAGATTACCGCGGCTGGAAGAGATTTTGCTGGTGAGTATTACGAAGAAGGGTTTGCTTATCCCGGGGCCAAAGCTTCGTTGCTTATTGATGAAGACAGGATTGAATGTGGCGACTGGCTTAGTGAGCTAATTGAAATTACGTACAATAATCTTCCCGAGGCAAAAATTAAGAAAAATAAAAAATATGAAATTAAAGATTAGAAGTTTTTTGGGCAATTTTTATTTTATTCATTTTGAGGTATTCTTGGCTTTATTCGCATTTTTCGGCTACCTAATTATCCATAATCAGGCATTGGTATTCTTCACCCTCCTTTCTTTTGCTGGCGCTCTCTGCGGGGCTTTTATTCGGGTGATTGATGCAATTCAATCATCTAGTAAATAATTAACAGAATAAAATATGAATTCATTTTTAAAATCTATTAAGAAACCGGTCGGAATCATTGTCATTGTTACCCTTGCCTTGTTGGCGGTAATTGCGATCGTTGGTTTTATTCGTTTTAATTTTACAAACGGTGGTGACATTGTTCCCGGAAAAAACGCGAATGCCGTTCAGCTTATTTGCACAAACGAATACTTAATTTCTGCTTTGTATTATTCTCCCAATCAAGAGGGAATCATGGAAAAATTATCTTTGACCGTTAAACATTCTGGCTCAACTAAAATCTACGAAATGGTGCCGGCAATGGCAGCTAGCGGAGCAAAATTTGAAACCACTGATCAATCCTTTTCTTTCTGGGAGCATCAAGGAGAGTTTAGACTATCTCAGGGGGAAAACGATCTTTCTTTGTGCCAGAAGAGTACTGGCCCAATCGATGAGGAATAATTAAAGATGCCTTCCTACTTTGTATATATAATCCGCTGTGCCGATAATTCACTTTACACCGGCATAACTACTGATATTGCAAGACGTTTTGCTGAGCATCAGAAGGGAGGCAAGGGGGCAAAGTACACCACGAGTCATCCGCCCGTAGATTTAGTTTATCAAAAGAAATTTCCAAATCGCTCGGAGGCATCGGCCGAAGAGGCGAGAATAAAGAGACTTAATCGTTCGGATAAACTGGAATTCATCAATAGTAAATAAAATTTGCTATTGATTTTTTTTAATTTTTATGGTAATATTTTGCTGTTAATAAATAATTTTCATCTTAAAATTATGAACATCCTCACAATTATCGGGATTATTATCATCTTTGTGTTGGCGACGGGAATCAAGGTGGTGAAACAATATGAGCGCGCGGTAATTTTTCTTTTAGGAAAGTACACTGAGATGCGCGGCCCCGGTTTAATATTTGTCATTCCAATCTTTGAGAAAATGAGTCGAGTGACTCTTCGAACTGTTACCATGGATATTCCTTCGCAAAAAATTATCACCAAGGACAATGTCTCTATTGATATTGCAGCAGTTGCTTATTACCACATCGTAGAGGCCTCAAAATCTGTGATTGCTATTGAGAATGTATATCAGGCGGTTAATCAGATCAGCCAAACCACGGTGCGCAATATCGTTGGTCAATTCCAGCTTGATCAATTGCTCTCACAGACGGCCCAGATTAACGAACAGATTAAAAATGTCATTGACACTCACACTGAACCCTGGGGTGCACAGGTGACCGCGGTTGAGATTAAGGACATCATCTTGCCAGACAACATGCAACGCGCGATGGCCAAAGAGGCTGAAGCTGAACGCGAGAGACGGGCCAAGATTGTTGCCGCCGAAGGTGAGTTTCAAGCTGCCGTTAAACTTGGCGAGGCTGCCGATATCATGGCTCAACATCCAGTCGCCTTACAGCTGAGAACCCTACAAACGATGGCCGAAATCAGTGTTGAGAAGAATTCCACCATTATTTTCCCAGCACAGTTCATGACCACGGTTGAAGAAGCTTTTAAAAAGGTTAGGGAAGCAAATAGTTAATTAATTTAGTTACAATAGAGCAAGAATCCGCTTCAAACAGGCGGATTTTTGTTTTATTGACAAAAACATGCAGTTATGATATTTTTCTAATATTGACCTTGAATATTAACAATAAAAAATAGAAAATTGAAACAAAACAAGCAAACAAGCGGAAGTCCATTCCTTGCAACACAAGTATTTGGACACAACCCTTTTGAGTATCGAGGGGGAGTTTATCGGTTTAATCCCACCGTGGTAACGGCGGGGGTGGCCGAATCAATGCTCACAAAGGACGAAATCAGCCTGATGATGAGTAAAGACATTAATTTTATTGGCCTACCAAAAGAACAGCCGGTAATTGTTGTCATTATTGACAGAGTTCATAATGAGGTTCCGCTGGAAAAGAAGAGCAAACCAGAAGAAGCTAATGAAATTAGTAAATGGCAGGTTGAATTAAATGGCGTTCAATTTGAACGTCAGTACTATCATCATTTTCTTAAAGAGTACTTTGAAAAGTTGGTGTATTTTCTCGCCGAAGGGAAATGTCCTGACGAATTAGAAATTGAAGATTTTTTATTTCTCTTCAGTATCAACTTCTTTTCTCAGTATCTCATTAGTCCGGGAGGTAGGTTGATCTCGCCTTGGGAAAAGGCCAGATTTTTTCAGAAAGTTTACAAAGAAATTAACGCTTTCGAATACGCCTTAATCGCTCACAAACTACCAGGAGGAAGAGAACAGATTCACTTTATTCTCTGGGAGAAATAAGAAAATACAAAAGGAAGCCCAAAAAAGCTTCCTTTTTGATTTTTTAGGCATTTAACCCTATAATAGATAGTATATGAAATCACAAACAGACAAAATTAGCCCAGAATTAAAAGAAAAAATTCAAGCTTTAATTAATGGTTATCGCACCGAAGTCTCTTCGCTTTTGACTAAAAAGCCAAGTCTCGTCCAAGATGGTGACCAAAAAAAGTCTTAATCATATGTTTAAAGAACAAGGCAGTGCAAACATTGAAGAAGAAAACACTCTCAAAGAGCTCGAGAGCTCCTTTATTGATTCTCTTGAGGCGGTTGAAAGAATCGAAAAACTAGAACTAGCCCAGGAAAGTCAGAGTAATAGTCCTCTCTCAGAAAAGGTTTGGCAGGGAATTTCAGAAGCTGGTAGTAGGTTGGTTAAGGGTATTTCTTCAGAGGTGGCAAAAGCTTACGATTCAAATGCCATTACCATAACTTTCCGTGACCTCTATCTCAAGAAAAAATCTGGCAAGATCAGAGAGAACATTAGAGATTTAAATAGTCATAATTGGAGTAGAAATAAGCAAGAGCTAAACAAACTTTTCGAAACAGTAAAATCTGGTTTTTGGGGAGCCTCGAAATTCACCGCTGACACCGAACTCAGCCTTGGAAATCTCTTGATGCAGACAAAAGATTCTAACTTTTTAACCGATCCGGAAATCTCTGCACTATATCCGCAAATTTTCAATAAGCATCGCGCTGGTCAGTCTCCTGCTCGGGGTGGGTGGTCAGATTTTCTTGATAAATCTGGCTACGCTTTTATTAATAGACAGGGAAATGAAGCAGAAATAGATATCAAGGAAGAGATTGCCAAGGATAGTCAGGGTGATAGTTTTCTGACCCTTTCTTATTTGAGCAAAGTTTCTGAAAGCAGTTCGCATAGCAATAAAATTGATCACACTCAAGCGATAGAAGCAATCGACAAGATTATTGAACAATATCCAAATCTCAGAGATATTCCTTACAAACTGTTAGATTATTCTTTGAATAGTTTTCTAAATTGTCCAGATGAATTGCTCCACAATGAAGAACGTCGCAACTTTCTTTTTGAAGCCTGGATTAAAAATCTAGACAGAAATGATTTTTTGAGGTTCACGCCTTTCTTTACGGAAAATCTGAAAAATGCTTCTGAGCAGCAGAAAGAGTCTTTGAGAATTCACTGTCGTAATTCCAGTAGTTCATTTGGTGTTGCTGCTATGTTGGCAATGACCCCGCCCGATGCCACGGACTCTAAGGCCGCAAAAGATTTTGATAAAATTAGTGATAGCGAAGAAGCTTTCAAGAAAACAGACAATATCCCTTTTCTTGCCTTGCGACCAGAAGTTTTTAAATTTCCCGTCGAGGATTACAATAAAAAATATGCTTTTCAGAGACTAGCTTCTTATGGCAACGATAGTAATAATTCGTGTGCCCTATTTCTTTCCGTGTTGGTAGAAAATATCTCGACCCTGAGCGCTGGCTTGGACGAGAAAGAGGTGGAAGAAATTGTTTCAAGGTTATTTTCCGGAAACAATCGCAATTTCTCCATAAAGGATATCCATTTGTGGTCGGAGTTTTTGGATGAAAAAGGCGCCCCTGACTATCTCAAAAAGATGGTCTACGGTAGTGTCCGTTCCGATTTTTTGCAATTGCACCAAATTTTGGTTGATGGCAAAGACGATGAACAAAACGCCTGGGTGCACTCACGGCCAGAGTTGTTAGCAGCTCTTCAATCGGAATATTTTAAAAAGAGCGCAAACAATGAATTGCGTCATTATTTCTACGAAACTCTTGACGGTAATTATCAAGTAGAAAATTTTAAAGAGCTAGTTGGCGCTTTTGCTAAGAAGCATCAAAACCTTGACGCCAATGAATTAGTTAATTTATTTATTTCTCCTGGTAAGGTGGACCGAAAATATATTTCCCGCTTCGTTGTTTCCATTTACGACTATAACGCATTCAGGGATCAGCTAAAGAGCTTTGTTTCCGCCGGTAGAATCAGTCAAGATGATGTTTCTTGGTTTCTTGGGAGTTTCGTCGCCGATGGTCAGCTCGACAATGCTTCTTCTGCGCTGAGAAATTTTTTGGAACGGGAAGATCTTGCCCCTGAGGATCGGACAGACTTATTGGCAAATTATTCCAGTAATTCTCTAAAGAAATTTAAAGGTGGCGATGCTGATGATAGTTATCGCTCAAAAATTTTTAATCCAGTCGCCCTCGAATTCATGACGCCAGAAGAAAAGAGCGATTATGCCAGAAAATTCCTGGACTCTTTATTAGCTAATACTAATGACACCAGGAGAGTAGAGTTTATCTTTCGCGCCGACAATCTTCCTTTTCTGGAAACTGCTTGGCCAGATCCAATTGCCAGGGCAGAATATTTAAAGAAAATCATCGGTGAAACAAAAACGTATAGCGCTGAAAGCACATTAATCAGATCATATTTTTCTTCTCAAGATGTCTTTAGTGTCCTGGAAGAGGCTGACCGACTAGATTTGGAAAATAGGTTTTTTGCCGAAGCTGATTTAACTGTTGTGGAAGCACTATTTCTCTCCATGGATAAAATGTCAGTTAGTCAGAGAAATAGTTTTCGCGACTCATTTCTTAGTCGCCCTGATGTGCTGGCCGTTGGTGGCAGCACTAGTGCAAATAATTTTTGTTATAATTTCCGTAATCGTTTTCATGGCGCCGCCGATGCTGGTTATTTGGAAATATACAAAGAGCTTTATTCCAAGGTCCTTGCGAGCGAAAAGTTAACTGGTGACTATTTGGATCATTTGTTTATCCAAGATCTTTTGATTCAATCTCCGGATTTAACCAAGGAATATGTTGAAAAATTTCTTACGTTTAAAAATCTAAATGGTTTCAGGGTTTTAAATCTCTTGTCTGAAGGAGGAATGTCAAAAATGGAGGCAGGTGATGTCAAAAGAATTTCTAAGCAAACAATGGAACAGTTTGGTTTGACGCCAGATTTCTATAAACGCGCTGTTGCTGCCGACAAAGATAATCCCGATTTTTATTTGGATCAAGAGTTTTTTGACCTGGGTATCGATAATCTTAACGGGAGACAGGCTTTTCCTTCTGGCGTCGAATCATCCATAAATTTTATCAGTGAATTAAAAAGCGGACCGTTTATTGTTAGCGAGGCTCAAGAAAAAAAAATGCTTGGTGCGTTCTTTGACAATTATTACGAAATTGATGCAATAACCGCTCTGTATAAATACGACAATAAGTTCTGTGAAGAAATAATACTCAAGAAACTGACGGAAAAAGGTCGATCTCTTATGTCCAATCTTTTTCGTTCGGGGATTTCTTTTTCTGAGGAAATGAATCAAAACATGCTGGAAAATTTCAAAAGTGATTTTGCTTCTGAAGAAAAGATGTTCACCGATTTATGTTATTATTTCAAAAAAAATCCGGAATATGTGATTTTGATCAAGGACATGGTCAAAAAAATGCCGTCAGAAAAGCTTGGGGCCTTCAAAATGATAATGTTTGACGAAGATCTGCTCGATGCTAGCGAACTAAAGAATTTTTATGAGGATGTAATCAGAAACGGCGGCGCCAGTGTGCGCGAACAAGTTTTGCAGACAGCCGATATTCTTGGTTCTTTGGTTAGTCGAGGAAAGACTGATGAACTCAGTAAATTTTTTAATGAGCCTGATCCGGTAGCAGAAAACCAGTTAAAAGATATTGCTTCTTTTACTGAAAAGTATTCACTGGAAAACAAGGGAAGAACGATCGCCGTAATGTTGTTTGCCAAGGAGTATTTGCCAGAGTTATCTCTTAACGAAGTGATCGCTAAGGTGTCAGGTCGCCTAGAAAAATACGAGAAGATACTAGAAAAATATTCTTACAAAAATATTCCTGAGGGGCTGAATGCTTCCATCGGCATGGAATATGAGGTTACCCGTTCCACAGCAAATGGTTATGAGGAAATTACCGGACAAGACTTCAAAAAAGATATTGTTCGCTTAAGTAAGGCAGCCCATGTTGGCAACGGGAACGATGCGGTCCACGAAATTGCTACCAGACCCGCACTCAATCCCTATTTGATGCTCTTGGAAACTCAAATCCTTAATGATACTGATTTTGTTGATTTTAATTTCCAGCGCTCCCCTGATTATCAGAAGGGCGCCAGAGGCTTCCATTTGACCATTGGTGGTGCTCGCGGTCTCAAAGTTGATGATAATACCAATTTTTTACAGAATTCAATTATTGCCGCCTCTTGGGGCGGGGTCCAGGCGGGCCAATTGGGAGCAAGAGCTAACCGTGGTCGCGGTGTCTCTCTGCGTTTTCGTGAGGCAAATGCCAGCAATAACATCAAATTATTCGAAGAGAACACTAGTTCCGTTGAGCTAAGATCGCTTTCTATCGACAAAATGGAAACTTTGCAGCGGGCAGTTACCACCTCTTTTCATGGGGCTATCGCCATTCAGGCCTTAAATAAATACTCCGATAAGAATTCAGCAGAACTGAGTAATTATTTTAATCAGGCGACAAGTAAAAATGATTTTTTGAAATTAATTTCCAATGTTCAGTTTGATGAGATAGACCAAAATACTGGAGAGATTATTTATTATTGGGCGGAAGCAGTTAACGCTATTGAAAAAGCAGTAGAAAATCACAATGAAGCTTTCTTGTCGGAAGAGGTCAATGGTTATCTCGATCAAAATGACATCTGGGTCGATTCCCGTGATTTTGGCGGCGAGTATAATCGTAAACGTTTTGAATCAGTGGTTAAGTCCATGGATGATACTTTGTCGGTGGAGGAATACTTCAATTCCACCAAGATTCAAAGAAGCAAATTGTTTTATAGCTTCGACGAGGAGTTGTCAGACAAGCTGACGAAGATAAATAATCTCTTCTTGAAGGGCGGCTCAGTTAGCAAGGGTGGCGAAGGAGAAAAAGATGAGAAAATTTTTAAGGGTGATCAGGCCAATGCCTTGGCGATGCTTACGTTTACCAAACTAGACAATGAAAATCTGGAATATCGAAGCGATAGTGAATTTTTGGATTACAGCGTTTTTAATACCCAGGGAGACAAAAGAGAGGGTTATTATGCGCTTCAAGGAGCAAGTGAAAAGATGCTGACTCACGCAACCCAAAGGGCTCTGTTAGATTTTAATAAAAAGATGGAGACCCTGCTTAACTAGAGGTATTGAAAAATTATCAAAAATAAAAAAACTCCTTTTCTGGAGTTTTTTGTTTTTTTAGAATTTTTGAAGCAAAACAGCTCGGTGATGAGCTTCATTTTCGCGCTCCAAGTCTTTGTAATCGACAATCTGTAGCCGATTTTTACCGATTTCTTGTCGAAAATATTTCCAACAATGATCGTAGAAACTTACCTCGAAGTTCGTTAGATGATGATGTGGCTTTTTACAACCGTCGTCGTGAAACAAGCAATTCAGGCCAAAAAACCCACCGATTTTTAGAACTCTGGCAGTTTCCTCTATTAAATTCTTGATAGAATCCAAATAGATCATTGTTGAGAAAGAAGTGGCGAGATCAAAGTAGTCGCTTGGAACGGCTATTTTTTCTGTTTGTAAATCTGCTAAGACAGTTTCAAATTTCAGATGTCGTCCATAGATTTCGTTTACCATTTTCAGAGCTTCTTTTGACGAATCCACTAGGGTGAATTCCTTAAGATTTAAGACGGTCATGGTTTTTAGAATTGAAGTGCCTGGTCCGGCGCCCAAGTCAATTAAATTACCCCCTGGAGAAAATTTTTTTTCTCGAAGCATAAAAATTATTTGATCTATCCAGGGATTGTTGGCTGTCTGATTGCAGGTGGATAAATATCCGGCGACCACCCATGGCCTACCATAGTATACTGTTGCTCTCATTCCTTTTATTGTTTTTTTGTTGTTAAAGATTAGACGTTTTTAGACTCTAATATATTAGCATTGTATTGTCAATGGCAAGCTGTATATTCCATCTTGACTTTGCCTCTCATTTGACATAATATGGCCTCGTCTGGTATTTCCTGATAATCAGGATTTTTCGGGCAAAAAAATGTAAATTAATAACTAAATATTCAAATAAAAAATGGACGAAAACAAACAAAAAACAAACAGAAAATGTGACAGTTTTTTTAAGAAAATGACTCGTCAAGGCATCGCCCTTAGTTATGGCGATGTTCGATTAAAAACAACCTATTCAGAGGTATTGCCGAAAGAAACCAATCTGGTGAGCAAGTTTTCTCGGAACATATCTTTAAACATTCCGATTGTTTCCTCGCCGATGGATACGGTCACTGAAACCAGGATGGCAATTGCCATGGCGTTCCTTGGTGGTATTGGGATTATTCATAAATCACTTACCCCGCAGGAGCAGGCTTCATATGTCGGTTCAGTAAAACATTACCTTAATGCTTTTATTGCCAAGCCGGTTTGCGTCAAAGAATCTGACCTTGTTGAGTCGGTTTTAAAAATGCGTCTCAAAAAAGGCTATGATTTTTTTAGTTTTCCGGTGATTGATAATTCTGGCAAGGTAGTCGGCATAGTGACGCGTAATGATTTTGATTTCTGTTTTGACTCAAGTGTCAAAATTTCCGAGATTATGTCTAAAGAAATTGAACAGTTTTCTTTAATCGGTGATGACATTGACGTAAACACCGCCTGTCAGCGAATGCTGGAAAATCGCAAGAAAATTTTGCCGGTTTTTAGTAAAAGCGGGACATTTCATGGAATTTTTACCCTGGCAGATGTTAAGCGTATTGTTAAAGGAGACTTCAAGGATTACAATCTTGACGCCTTGGGCAATCTGCGAGTTGGCGCTGCAGTTGGTGTTGGGTCTGATCTCGAGGAACGCTTGGAGCTGTTGAGTCGTAAGAATATCGACGTTATCGTTATTGATTCAGCGCATGGTGATTCCAGAGCAGTAATTGATGTTCTTAAGTACTGCAAGGCCAATTATCCGATGATTGATGTGGTTGTAGGGAATATTTCCGAAGGCGCATCAGCCAAAAGATTGGTTGACGCTGGCGCTGATGGGCTACGCATTGGTCAAGGACCTGGTTCTATTTGTACAACCAGAATTATTGCCGGCGTTGGCTGCCCTCAGGTTTCCGCAATTTATGAATGCGCTTTGGCGGTCAGAGGTTCTGGTGTGCCAATCTGCGGTGATGGCGGAATCGAATATTCTGGTGATGTCAGTATTGCTTTAGCTGCTGGTGCAGATAACGTGATGTTGGGAAAAGTTTTGGCAGGCACCGAAGAAGCCCCGGGAATCACTTTTTGGGAGCAGGGGAGACAGAAAAAGGTTTACCGCGGCATGGGGTCTTTAGAGGCTATGATTGCCAGCAAAGCTTCCAGGGAAAGATATCTTCAGGGGGAAAATTCTCCTTCTAAGTTGGTGCCGGAAGGCATTGAGTCTAAAGTTGATTATAAAGGAAATGTTTCCGATGTTATCAACCAGTTTCTGGGAGGATTAAGAAGTGGTCTCGGCTATCTTGGGGCGAAAGATATTCTATCGCTGCAAGAATTGGCCGACTTTCACATGATTACTGGTGCTGGTCTCAAGGAGTCACATCCGCATGGCTTGGATTATATCCAAAATGCACCAAATTATTCTATTAGTTAAATTAAAATCAAAAATCATTAGTAATGGAAAAACTGTTAAAAAACGTTAATGTCCTTGCGATAACCTGCTTACAGTGGGGCGATACCGGCAAGGGGAAACTCGTGGATTTGTTTGCTCTCTGGGCAGATATTATTGCACGAGGCACCGGCGGAGACAACGCTGGTCACACTATTTGCTATAATGGCAACACTTATGTGTTTCACATTGTGCCTTCGGGCATTCTTTATGATAAAGATGGCAAAATTAATATTATTGGCAACGGCACAGTAGTTTATGCAAAAACTTTGTGCAATGAGTTGGGTTTGTTGACAGCAAATGGTCTGAGTTATCAGAATCTGATGTTAGCTTGGAATGCCAAACTAATTCTCCCTTCCCATATTCTTTTGGATCGGGTTAGGGAATCAGGCAAGGATGGCAGAATCGGTAGTACCGGCAAAGGCATCGCTCCGACATACATGGATCATGTTGGCCGTAAGGGACTGATTGTAAATGACTTGCTGAATCCTGATATTTTTGCAGCAAAATTGAAGAGACATTTAGTTGAGAAGCGTTTACTGCTTAAAAATTATGATCACGGGTTAATTCAGGAAATCATGGCTCATGAACATTTGGAACACGGCGCTTACTATAATGCTAAAAAAATATTTGACGAAGAATCAATCATTCAAAAATATTTGGCTTATGGACAAAAGCTTAGACCTTTAATCAAGGACACCGATAATTTTTTGAGAAACGCCCATAAAGGCGGTGCCAAAATATTATTAGAGGGGGCACAGGGGAATCTCCTAAGTATTGATCATGGGACCTACCCTTATGTCACTTCTTCTGATTGTTCGGTGGCTGGTTTAGCCAAAGGAGTTGGCCTTAGCGCTCGAGATGTTGATAAATCTCTTGGAATAATTAAGGGTTTCTACGAAACTCGAGTTGGCGAAGGTCCTTTCCCGACAGAAATGGGTGGCAAAGAATCTGACTTGTGGTGTAATGGCGGTCAGGCTACTAAAGAAATAGAAGCTGCCAAATATGCTAAGGTACCTATTAACTGGCAAAGCGCATTTGACCAGGGGGTGGGAATTAGAATTAGAGGTGGCGAATATGGAGCTACCACTGGAAGACCTCGTCGTACCGGTTGGCTGGACCTTCCTCTATTGTCTTATTCCATAAAATTCTCTGGTCCGGAAGTTGTTCTAACTAAACTCGACGTTCTTGATGAATGTGAGGTAATTAAAATCTGTTCAGCATATCGCTATGAAGGACCAACCTTCCAGCACGCTGATCGAACTATTAAAGCGGGAGATGTCTTAAAAGACGTGATACCGAACGATGAATTTCTGAAACACTGCGTTCCAATTTATCGGGAATTTCCCGGTTGGCAATGCAGTATTGAAAAAACTAGAAATTTCACCGATTTGCCAAGCAAGTTAAAAGATATTTTGCAATTCATTGTTGAAGAAACCGGAATTGATCCCAAAATTATCTCTGTCGGCGCTGATCGTGAAGCAACTATTTTTGTTTAACCACAATTTTTCTAAACCGCTAGATTTTAACTAGCGGTTTTTTATTTTCCCAATTAAACGGCAAAGATGTATAATGAAGGTATATGAAAAAAATATTAATTATCACAAGTATCCTCGTCTTCTCGGTCATCGTCTTGATTGTTGCCCTAGGAGCTTACAAATTTAATTCAATCAGCCAAGAAGTGAATCGGCCGATCGTCACCAAGACCTCCTATCTCAATACTACTTATGTTCTTGAAGGACAGAAAGTTGTTTTGAAAAATGGAGTAAATGAATCAACTGCTGCTCCGGATTCGGTGACGAAAATTGTTACCAAATATTTTGGTGGCGAAAGCCTTGGCGATCTAAATGGCGATGGTCAAAATGACGTAGCCCTAATTCTAACTCAACAAGGAGGAGGTAGTGGAACTTTTTATTATCTAAGCGCCGCCTTGACCGACAACCAGGGTTATTCCGGTCTCAATGCTATTTTTTTGGGAGATCGTATTGCGCTACAGAATACAGAAATTAAAGATGGTGTAGTAACGGTAAGTTATGCCGAACGCCAAACTGGTGAAGATTTTAGCGTCCCCCCATCAGTTGCCGTTTCAAAGCGTTTTCAGGTGGTCGATGGACAATTAAAAGAAACTTTGAGCGCCAAACCGAATTCTCAATTGGCCAATCCCGCTTCCACCAATTGTTTGGGGCAGGGCGGCACTTTGACTATTCAAAAGCGTGGAGATGGTGGAGAATATGGTTTATGCAATTTTGAAGACAATCGTAGCTGCGAAGAGTGGGCTCTGGTGCGGGGCGATTGTCCATTCGGTGGTCGGAGAACTACTGGCTTTGATACAATTGATCAAAAATATTGTGCTTGGTTGGGGGGGGAGACTTTTGCCGTGACTAACTCCGTTTGTACCTTCAAGGATGGTTCCAAGTGCTCGACCATCGATTTGTATAATGGTAAATGCGTCTCTGGCCAGGTAAGCGCTAATAGTCCGACCTGTCCAACTGGTAAGAAATTTTTTGAAGAAAACTGCTCATGTCCAGCGCCTTTTAACATTCGTATTGGTGATGTTAAAATTGGATTCCAGTGTGTTGGTATGCCAAAGGACAATCTGCAAAATTAAATAATTTTAATATTAAAAAGCCATCTTTTTGATAGATGGCTTTTTTTGGTTCAAATAACAGAAGTCACTGAATAATGGTTTCTTCATTAATTCCTGGTATTCTAATATTGTGGCAGTTTTTGGGAAATAATTTTTCCAAATCCGCCTTCAAGGCTTTGGCGCTCTCTTTTTCTCCGTGAACGATAAAAATATTAAGGTTCGGCGAATCAGGATGGTTTTGCGAAAGCTCTTTGGCGTAATCAACCAAGAAAGGTCCGTCGGCATGAGCGGAGAAACTGTCAAAACTGATAATTTCTGCCGCCACCTTAATTTCTTGTCGATTCATTTTTACGACCGAATGTTCCTTTAGTCTTCTTCCTAAACTTCCTTCGGCCATATAGCCGACTAAGAAAACCATCGTATTTTTGTCGCCAAGATTTGCGCGTAAATGTCCCCTAATCCTTCCGGCGTCGCACATTCCAGATCCAGCAATAACAATGTAATTGCCAGTTTTTTTAATGAGCTCGTCTGATTCCAAAGCTTCAGTTATCAGGTGAAAATATTTATTTTCTTGCGGGCTAAAAGGATTAAAGCCTAGACGACTTTGATCGGCGAACATCCCGGCATCCCAGCCCGCGGAAAAAATTGCAGTAATTTTGCTGCCCAACGGGGAGTCTAAATAGATAGGAATCGGATCAATCTCTTTTTGTGCCATGTAATATGACAGTAAATAGATAATTTCCTGAGTCCTTTCTAGAGCAAAAGAAGGAATAAGAATTCTTTTGCCTTTTTTTTGACTGATTTTTATTAGATCAAGTAGTTTTTGAGTCTCCTGATCTCTTCCTGGGTGGGCTCGGCCGCCATAAGTGGATTCCAAGATCAAATGATTAATTGGTTCTTGAACTACTTCTGGTGGTGGCAGGATAATCCCATCCTTTCTTCCTAAATCACCGCTGAAGCAGATGTATTCCGGTTTTGGTCGGCTACTTAATCTGACCACAGCGATTGCTCCACCCATAACATGCCCCGATGGATAAAATTTTACGTGGATATTATGAGCTAATTTGATCCACTCGTGATAATCATAGCCGGCGTTTTTAACCAAGCTTTGAGCCATTTCGGCATCGCTAGTAGTGTACAGGGGCAAGTATTTTTCACTTGATTTTTTCTGTGCACCTTGCTTCTTGCGATCATAATTTCCCAAAGACAGAGAACTGCGAGAATTGCCCCTCTTGTTTTTGGAATCTTTCTCATCTTTTGCGGCTTTTGCGTTAGAGTAATTAGCTTCCGCCATCTGGATTTTTGCACTATCCTCAAGCATTACGCCGATCAAACGTTCGGTTCCCGTAGTACAGATTACCCTGCCTTTGAAACCGTTTTTAGTAAACAACGGCAAGCGTCCGACATGGTCGATATGCGCGTGAGTCAGTAGGATAAAATCAATATCCTTCGGATCGAATTGTTTCAGAATCTCCTGATTTCTACTTAGAGATTCCTTAAAATTACACTGAATCAAGCCGGCATCCACCATAATCTTGAAACTTCTTTTGCCGTCAATTACCGACAAAACATAGCATGAACCAGTCAGTTCTCCCGCTAGTCCACCGAAAAATTGCATTTTCGTCTTCATTTTCCTCCTTCTTTTTTGGTTTCTAATTTTTAAAGTTCATTCCTTAATTTTCGCTTCACCCCACTATTATTAAATAAAAAAACAGAAAATACAAGTTGATAACTAAAGAACCAATTTTTGTATTTTCAATCCCTGGTATATAGTTAAAGTAATGATGTCTAAACGCTAATAACTATAAAAATCTATGACGTAGAGCAAGAATCAATCTTGTGTGCTATAATAATTAGACAGAGCATTTCTTACTAAGAAATACTTATTAATTTTTAAAATTATGAAAAAACCAATCGCCAAAAAAGGCTCAAACAAATTAGAGGCCACCGCCATTGGCGCCAGCTTGGCCGGCTTGGCAGCAGTAGCTTATTTTTTTCTTGGTCCAGAGGGGAAGAAGCACCAAAAAAATGTAAAGTCTTGGGCAATTAAAATGAAAGGTGATGTCGTTGAAAAATTAGAGGCAGCGCGCAACGTTGGCGAACCAGCCTATCACGCCATCATTGATTCCGTAGCCGCTAAATACGAAAAAACCAAAAAAACTAGTCCCGAAGAAATTAAGGCCCTAGCTCAGGATTTAAAAAAACATTGGAAAACTCTTGCTGGCTCAGTAAAGCATGAAACTCCCAAGGTTCAGGCTAAAGTCAGTAAGACGCCCACCAAAACAGTTAAAATAGCGACCAAGAAAAAAACTGTTAAAAAATAAACAACTACATATTTAAAACAAAAAAGATGGCATTTGCTGTCTTTTTTGATAAATAAAAAAGCATCATTTAAATGATGCATTTTTTTCTATTTTTTAGATTAAGAAGCAGGGAATAAGGTTGATTAAAAAGATGACTAAGTCGAGAGCGGAATTTTCCAGCACCGTCTGTTTAACCATATTTACTTCTGAAGAGTCTAGCGCTTTTTGGTTAGAAGCGACAGTTTTCATGCTCAATCTCATTTTTTCTTTGGTAAATTCTTCCCATTCTTTTTTATTATAAAAGAATAATTTCCAAAGATCCATCAAAAGCAGGATGCCAAAAATAATCGACGAAAACAGCGATATGAACCAGCTGATTTCTTTTAGGTCGGTGTTCTTGCTGTTAGAGAAATAAATAATAGCAATAATACACCAGATCACCAAGTAGCAAGCTAAGATAATTTTCTTCATTGTTGTAAGATTTTTAAAGGATGTTTATTCGTGTTCTTGATATTATAATAATTGTTTTTTTCTGTCAATTAAAGGCCGTTCTTGAAATATTTGGCAAAACATGGTAATTTAAATTTCCAATCCGTTTTTTAAAAATAATACAATGTTTCACTAAAAAATTTTAAGCCATGCTAAAAAGCAGAAAATTTGCGATCTTCGTGATTGCTTTGCTGATCTCCCTGACGCTAAAAGCTCAGAAAGCAGATCTCTTTGATTTTAAAATTGGTTTCTCAACCAATCAAATGAACGCTTCTCATGTTTCGGAAGATTTCCGAAATGTCCCCATTCATCCCGACGACGGCAGTGGCCCAAGTGGTGTCATCGCAAAAGCCGATTATTCAGTACCATTTTTTTTGTCCCTCGATTTCCTTTATAAACATAAATTTGAAGGTGGTATTATCTTTGGTGGCGGCTTAACGCTTGGTTGCCATTTTGCCGACCTAGAAGAGAGGAACTATACTAACGCTCCCGGAACCTCACAAAGAGGCTATGGGGCGGCTCTGACTTATTGCGGCGTGATTGTTGAGGGACCCCTTGGCGCAGCCGGTGTGCACCCGCTAATTAATGGCATGAGTGTTTTGCCAAAGTTAATTTTTGAAGTTCCGATTAAAAAATCCTTAAGCTTTTCTTTGGCAGCTAGTTATCAGGCTTTTTCAGCAATTAATGGCTGGGATCGTTTTGATGACAAGGAATGCAATGAAACCAAAGTTTTAGCCCATTTATTTCCGTTGGATGCTTCTTTGAGATTTAATTTTTCTGGCTGGGGGCTAGAGCTCGGTTCTCGCTACCTCATTACTTCCTTAACTGGTACGGGCAAGGATTTTGGTACAAAAATTAGTCCCTTTGGTGTCTACGTTGGCTTCTCATTAAATACCAAGGTGCTCGAATAACAAGATTAATCCGGATTAATAAAGTCCGGATTTTTTAATGGTTTTAGTGCCTAATTTATGTTATAATTTCCCATGTAGGATAAGTAATAATTTTATATGACTTTTAATGAACTGAGCGCTAAAATAATGGAGCAAGCGGCCAACAAAGGCTTCGGTGTTAAGCCAGAAGACGTTATTGTGGCTGAAAAAATTGCCCTCATTCACTCGGAGGTTTCCGAAGCTTTCGAAGCTTACCGTCGCAACAACATTGACGGCAAGGACGGTTTTAAAGAAGAGCTTGGTGATATTTTGCAAAGGGTTATGCATTTGGGCGCAATTTTTGGCTTCAACCTTGAAGATGAAGTACTAAAGAAATTGGAAGCCAACCAAAAAAGAACCTGGCCTTGGGAAAAAATGAACGAAAATCATTCTTGAGATATGGACAAAAAAATTATTTTCCTCGGCATGGCCTTTGGCTCAATTATTGGTGCCTACATCCCAACATTTTTTGGTGCTGGGGTCTTTTCTTTTGCTTCAGCCATTTGCGGGGCTTTGGGTGGATTGCTTGGTATTTGGCTTTCTTGGCGTTCAATTAATTAATTAAGCAATATGAAGAAACAAAAAAAAATTATCGGGAAGGTTGGTGGTGAAGCCAAGACTTGGCACGAAAAGCATGCCAAGAATTCAACTCTAGGCCAACGAGTAGCTGACGGCACGGCGAATTTAATGGGTTCATGGCGCTTTATTATTATTCAGACAGTTTTTGTTATTCTTTGGATGTCTCTGAATTGCTTGGCCTATATTAGCCATTGGGATGTTTATCCTTTTATTCTCTTGAATTTAATTTTCTCCACTCAAGCAGCTTATGCGGCGCCAATTATTATGATGGCGCAGAATCGCCAAAATGAGAGAGATAGATACCAAGCCAAAGAAGACTATTTTACTAATGTCCAGGCCAAGAAAGAGATTGAAGAGTTGCAGAAGTCTCTAGCTCGAATAGAAAATGATAAACTAGATAAAATCCTCAAAATACTAGATAAATAAAAAATAAAAAGCACCAGTTTGTCTGGCGCTTTTTTGGTTAGTGTTTTTTAAAGAAATCTTTTAGGGAGAGCACTTCTAGAGAAAAAAGTTGATTAAATTCTGAATCACAAATATTTTCTAGTGATTCGGTTTCTTCATTGAGTGAAATAAAAAAGGAATTTTTTCTGGTGATAGTTAAATATTTTTCCAAAATAATTTCCTGATTAGGAAGTTTTTGTTTTTGGTTCTGCCCGATACTAATAATTATTGGTACGCAGCTTGGCATTTCCTTATTATCAGAGTAGCGCAAATAAATGTTAAAAACTCTTCTCCCATATTCATCTTTCTTGCATTTAATTATTGCTTTTCCTTGGATCCCAGTGGTCTTCTGCTCATCAAAGTTGATTTGCAAAAATCCCAGACGCCCCCCTTTGAAGATCATTTTTTCTCCATAGAGATAGTATAGCCGGCCAAAGAAATAGCTGGCCAAATCCCCGGGTTCTCGTCTAGCTTGCTCGAGACTGTGAATATAAGTATTTCCCATAGTCTGCGGGAAGATTTTATATTCAGGGAAAGCTTCATTTATCATTTCTAAGTATATTGGATTTTTTTCTCCAAAATCCAAGCAATACTTATTTTGATAAAAGTAGGCATTCCTTGAGAGGTCGAACTGTTCTTGCTTGATTAATCTAATAATCTCTATTTTTAAACTTTTTAGATCTTTGATCGCTTTTTCCCAATAGGGGCCAATTTCATCGATAGTTTCTTGAATTTTTAGGTAAAAACCTTTTCCATAAACTAAAATAATTATTAGACGTCTACCTTTTCTCCAAAAAATTAAAGATTCTGGTATTGGTTGAAAATAATCGCAATAGTTTTGGTTGGTAGCCAAGTCCTTACTATTCACTCCCGATTCTTGTAAAAAATTAATAATTTTTTTTCTGCTTGTTTCTGCTTTCATTGTTTTTAGTTTTTAAAGTACATATTTAAGTTTAAACCTTAGCTTTTTATTGCTTTTTCGTCAATTTAGCTTGTTTAGATGGTCTTTTCGTGTTATTTTAAGGACATAAATATATGTCAGACAAAAATAAAAATTTTATTTATTGGCCGGTATTCACGAGCATCTTTCTGGTAGTTTTTCTATTGATCTTATTTTGGCGCTTTTTGGTCTCTCAGGCGCCAAAGATTAATTATCGAGCAATTCCCATTCCCAAGGAGAATGGAATCATTAGACAGTCCCTGGGTCTGAAAGAAATTGGCTTGATTGAATCTTGGATGACCTTCGATTATTTAAATAAGTCTTTTAATTTACCGGGAGATTATCTGAAGGTCGCTCTTGGCATTCAAGACAAGCGCTATCCTTTTATTACCATTGATCATTATTCTCGCCTAAGAAAAATTAGCAATGCCGCTGCCCTACAATTAACCAAACAGTCGGTCGCTAATTATTTTCCTCAGCAATAAAATGGAACAATTTCTCTCCCTATTTCTTTCTTCAATTTTGCTCTATAAGTATATAGCTTTATTTGTGGTGATTTTTGTTTGTAACGTCATTTTTTTCTTGCCGTCAAACTTGATAATTATCATGACTGGCGTTTTTTCCGGTACGGGATATATTGATTTTTATTGGTCTCTTTTTTTATTGTAATCGCTAATACTGCTGGCGATTTATTTTTTTATCAATTAGCAAAAAAATATCCTAGTTTTGTCGAGAATAGTTTGCGGACGAAGAAAATCACCGCTCTCGAACGTCTTAAAAGATTCATGAATTCATCAGCCGGCCGCACAATCTTGGTGAGTCATGTCGGCGGCACTTTTGCAATGGTGGTTAGTCTGCTTTCGGGATTAGCGAAAGTCTCTTGGCGCAAATTTTTGTTATTTTCCCTGATCGGTAACCTTTTAATGGGCTTCATCTTGCTCTATCTAGGCTTTGTCCTGGGCTTGAATTGGGAAAAGGGTTCAAATATCGTTAATATCGCTTCCTTGGTTCTAACTTTAGGGATCGGTGCCATTCTTGGCTATCAGGCGTTGCGCAAGTAATAATTTGCCAAATCTGGTAAAAAAACCAATAATCAGGTATAATCTCTATATTATTTAATTAATCTTGGTTATCAATTAATCTCCAAAATCTTTATGGACCAGCCATTTATTTCCATTGTCATCCCCGCCTATAACGAGGAAAAAAATATTGAAGCTTGTCTAAAATCTCTCAAGGCTCAAGATTATCAAGGAATGAGAGAAGTTATTGTTACTAATAATAATAGCTCCGACCTGACTGCTGAAGTAGCTGCTAGGGAAGGGGCGACGGTAGTCTTTGAATCTCAGGCAGGAGTTATTTTTGCTCGTGAGGCTGGTACTAAAGTTGCCAAGGGGGAGATTATTATCCAGACTGATGCGGATACGGTTTATCCTGCTGGCTGGTTAAACAAGATCGTGGAGACTTTTAGTAAGCACCCAGAAGCGGTTGCCGTTATTGGTTCTTTCAAGTTTTTTGATGGACCTTGGTGGGGTAAAGCTTTCTCGGGATTACTTTTCGGTATCACTAACATAATTTATAAAATTACCGGGCGCCTCGTCTATATTCCCGGCGCCAATACGGCTTTCAAAAAGAAACACTTTCATGGTTATGATTTGACTCTTGACCAGGGTGGTGACGAAGTTGCCCTGCTTAAAGCTCTCAAGAAAGAAGGGAAGATAGTATTCTTACGCAACAATGCGGTTTTAACTTCCGCAAGGCGTCTTAAGAAGGGACTGCTTTACAATATCTTTGTTATTTTAATTTTCTATTACATCTTTGACTATACCTTTAGACGCATCACTGGGCGCAGCATTGTGAGCGCTTTTCCTCGGATTCGCGAAAAAGAAAAAAGCGCCAAACAGGTTTAATTATGCAATTAATTATTTGGTTAATTGTTCTCGTTTTAATATTTTTAGGCTTGGCCTACTATTTTACTATCTGGTTTAAACCCCAGATTTTTGGCTATTTTCCTGATTCCATAAAAACCGACAAGAAAGTAATTGCTCTTACTTTTGATGACGGGCCAAATCCACCGGACACGGAAAATCTTTTGCGCATTCTTGATAAACATCAAGTTAGAGCAACCTTTTTCATGCCAGCAAAAAACCTGGAAAGATTTCCGGATTTAGCTAGAAAAATAATTGCCGCCGGACACATCGTCGGCAATCACTCTTATGCTCATAAATTTTTTAATCACTTCAAAACATTAACTTTTGAAAAAGAGATTTCAAGAGCGCAGGCGGTTATCCAGCAAATCACCGGCAAAACACCAGCGCTGTATCGTTCCCCCTGGCTATTTAAGCAACCATGGCTTTTGACCAATTTAAGAAAGCACAAATTGACTCCAGTCTCTGGATTTTTTTCTTCCAATTGGGAAGTTTGGCATGCATCAGCGGAATTAATTTTTCAAGATGCCATGAGAGTGGTGGCTCCGGGGAGAATCATTATTTTCCACGATGGCTTTGATACCAAGGGCGGCCGAAGAGAAGGCTCGGTCGGAGCAATAGATTTATTAATTCCGGAATTAAAAAAGCAAGGCTACGAGTTTTTAACTGCTGATGAGATTTTAGGTGTACCTGCCTACCAAAATTTATGAATTCCAATGACTTATCAGTTTTAGTGCCCTGGGTAATCAATCATGGCTATTTGATTTTTTGGGTGGTGGCCACCATTGAGGGGCCAATCACCACTATCGCCGCCGGTATCGCTGCCTCTTTGGGTTACTTCAACATTTTTATTATTATGGCCCTGGCTCTCGCCGGAGATTTGGGTGGCGATTTATTGTACTATGGCATCGGCTATATCAGCTACAATGTTATTCGTTCGCCATTTTTTCGCTATTTGGGGTTGAATGAAAAAAGACTGGGAAAAATTGAAAGCCTTTTGCATACTCGCCCTAACCGTGCAGTATTTTTCATTAAGATTTCTCCAGTGGTTGGTCCGATAGGTATTATTGGCATTGGTGCCACCCGTCTGAAATTCAAAAAATTCTTTTGGCCAGCGCTTTGTATGGCTATTCCCAAGTCTCTTTTCTTTGTTCTATTGGGTTTTTATTCAGGAGAAGCTTACGCTGGGCTGAACAGGGTCATTGCCGACGGTCAGACCTTAGCAATCTGGGGTATTGCCGTGGTAGTTGTTGTTTATTTAATTTACTTGAAGGTGGTTAATCAAATTTCCAAAAAAATGATTGAGTAGCTATTATCTAAAATTTTGGCCCGTTTTTAAAGCGGGCTTTTTGTTGGTCAAAAATTGATTTTTGAGACCTTTTACAAAAATAAAAATATGTGTTATAGTTCGTCAGCAGCTTCGTGAATTTGAGTAATTACTGGGTACTTATTTCAGATTTTGGGGCTAATTTAATTAATATTAGCTAAAGTAACAGTTTATGAAAACATTCAAAGAACTGGGTTTAAATACCCATATTCAAAAAAGTCTCGCAGAACTATCGTATCTCGAGGCAACTCCTATCCAAGAACAAGCGATTCCGTTTGTTTTAGAAAATGATCGAGACCTTATTGGTCTTGCTCAAACTGGCACCGGTAAAACGGCGGCTTTTGGTTTGCCAATTTTGCATAAATTACAGAAAAACAAAGAAGTTCAGGCGATAATTCTTTGCCCGACAAGAGAACTGTGTTTGCAAATTAGTAAAGAAATTAGTAGTTTCGCCAAATATTCTGAAGGCGTCGGCGTAGTGGCGGTATATGGTGGCGCGAGAATTGATTTGCAAATTAGAGAAATCCGCAACGGTGCTAATATTGTTGTTGGTACCCCCGGCCGAGTTCTCGATCTTATCCGTCGCAAAATTTTAAAATTGCAGACTATTCGCTTCGTAGTTCTTGATGAGGCCGATGAAATGCTTGACTTGGGATTTAAGGACGATTTGAATGAAATTTTGAGTGATACTCCGGAGACCAAACAAACTTTATTATTTTCGGCCACCATGTCGCCGACCATTTATAGTATTGCCAAAAAGTACATGAATTCTCCGGAAGAAATTAGTGTCGGTAAAAAGAATGTTGGCGCTGATCAAGTGGCGCACCAATACTATTTTGTGAAACCTGGTCAGAAGTATGAGGCTTTGCGCCGCATTGTTGATTCCGAGCCAGATATTTACGGCATCTTATTTTGTCGTACCAGAAACGAAACCAGGGAGATTGCTGATCGTTTAAAAGAAGATCGTTATTCCACTGAAGCTCTGCATGGTGATGTTTCACAAGATATGCGCACTCAGATTATGGAAAAATTTCGCCAACGTAAAGTTCAATTATTGGTGGCAACTGACGTAGCGGCGCGTGGTATCGATGTAAATGATCTCACTCACGTCATCAATTATAATTTGCCAGACGCCAATGAAGTTTATCTTCATCGCAGTGGACGCACTGGACGCGCCCAAAAGAGCGGAATTTCCATTTCTATTATTACTGCCAGAGAATCTCGAAAAATTCGCGAGCTTGAACAGAAAACCAATAAAAAGTTTGAACTCAAACAAGTGCCAACTGGCCAAGAGATTTGTGGTAAGCAACTTTTCCGCCTAGTGGACAAAATTAAGGACACAAAAGTAGACGAGAAAGAAATCGCTCAATTTTTGCCAGTGATCGAAGAGGGTCTGAAGGACCTATCTCGCCAAGAGCTACTCACCAGGTTTGTTTCTGTTGAATTTAATCATTTCCTAAATCTCTATAAGAATACCAGGGACTTAGAAACTGTTTCTGCTGGTCAATTTGAAATGGGACGCGCCGAAAGACCAAAACGCGAAAGCCTTTTGTCTGAAGAAGATTTTATGGATGTCCGCCTTAGTATTGGGAAGAGGGACGGATTTAATATCAAAACTCTATTCGCCATGGTAAATAGTTTGAAAGAGTTGAAGGGCGCAGAGATTGGTAAAATCAAAATGTCTGACTCTTTTACGATTTTCGGCATTGATAAAAATAAAAGGGAAGAAGTGGTGGAAAGTTTTGAGTCTATTCTCTTTAATAACAAAGCATTCGAAGCGAGTATTGTCAGCGGCGTAGAAATTGATCGCGGCACCAAAGATTTTTCTCTAAAAGGCAGTAGACGACCAATCCCTCGCAAGGGAGGAAGGAAAGCTGGGGGCCCCAGAGGAAGAAAATAATAATATATAAATTTTTTAAAAAAGACTTTTAGCAATAAAGGTCTTTTTTGACATTTTATGGTAGAAATGATACTTTAAAAGTATTAAGCGAACAAAAGTACTTTAATATTCACTAAAAAAAGAAATGTAATGGGAATGCCAAAAAATTTATTTCTTATTAGGCATGGTCAGTCTGAAGGAAATGCTACCAGAAAAAATTATGAACAAACAGGAGATGAATCTTTCTTTTCCGAAGAATTCTTAAAAATTCATGAATCGCAGTATGCTTTAACGGAGATGGGAACTGGTCAGGCAAAGATGGCCGGGAAGTGGCTGAAGGATAATGGATTTTCTATTTTTGATCGAACACTAGTTTCTAATAATGTTCGAGCAATGCAAACAGCGGCTTATCTCGATTTGCCGGATGCGGAGTGGCTTATGGATTTTAATCTGCGCGAAAGAGATGGTGGATTATTCAACACAGTCTCGCCATCAAGAAGAGACAAGTATTACAAAGATCAACAGAACTTCTTTAATTCGCAGCCTTTCTTTTTTCACCCACCTCAAGGAGAAAGTATTGCCGCGGTCTGTCAAAGAGTAAAAATTATTTTGGATACCCTGGCCCGTGAGTGTGACGGCAAGAATGTTGCCATTGTTTGCCACGGTCACGTCATGAGATCTTTCCGGATAGTTTTAGAAAGGATGTCTTTGGCGCAAATAAATGATTATTTATTAAGCACTGAAGAATTTGCGAGAGTGCCTAACTGCGCCATCATGCAATACACCAGAGAAAATCCTGGCAATCCACAGCATGGTCTTGCGAACTATCTTAACTGGACCAGAATGATTCGTCCGGCTGGTGGTGGAGAGTTAGAGGATCAATTTTCTCTGGTTTCGAGAAAAAAATACTCAAATGCAGAGTTATTAATCGAAGCAGATAAAAACCGTAATATTTAATCAATTTTAACTGTCCAAAAAGAGGGCAGTTTTTTATTATCTAATAATAGGCAAGATTATTCCTTCTTGACATTTTTATTTTCACGTGTTATTATTAACTAGCAACAATATCGTACCAAGAAGTCGTCGAGCTTTATTAACTTTATTCACTTGCAACCTTACAAACTAAGTCTAAAATTTTTATGACTGGTATTATTAAAGCTTTGACCGACAAAGGTTTCGGTTTCATCGCTATTGAAGGACAGGAGAAGGATTTATTCTTTCATAGCAACTCTTTAGTTGACGTTCAATTCAATGAATTACGTGAAGGTGATGTCCTTTCTTTTGAAACAGAAATGTCTCCAAAAGGAATGAACGCCGTTAACGTTCGCCGCGCTTAAACTCGCGTCTTCAAATCAAGGTCCCGCCCAAATCTTTTTGAGGCGGGATTTTGATTGAGGGGCTTATTGCTTTTCGGTATCTAAACCGTTAGACTAAAGTTATATAGAATTAATTATAATAAATTTATTAATCATTTATGAAAAATTTCAATCGAGGCGGTGGCTTCGGAGATAAAAAAAGTGGCGGCAATTTTGGTCGTCGAGATTCCGGTAGTCGAGGTGGCTTCGGCCGTGATAGCTCAGAACGCCCAACCATGCATCGTGCAACCTGTGCCGAATGTGGTAATTCCTGTGAAGTACCATTCAAGCCAGTAAGTAACAAGCCAGTATTTTGTAGCAACTGTTTTAAGGGGAAGGATGAATCTTCAACTCGCCCCTCAAGAGGTCGCGATGATCGTCCAAATTTCGGTGCTCGCGGCAGGGAAGAACGTTTCGGTTCCGACGAGAAAAGAATGTTCGAAGCAGTTTGTTCTGAATGCGGTGATGCTTGCGAAGTACCATTTAAACCATCCTCCGGAAAGCCAGTTTACTGCAGTGAATGTTTTGGTAAGAGTGAAGGCGGAAGCACCAAGGTCAGCAAGAGTAATAACGGTGGTGACCAATTCGCCATTTTGAATGAAAAACTTGATAAAATTTTACGCGCGCTCGCCGCTTGTCCGTCTTCCTCTCTTAAGCCAAAAAAAGAAATGGCCAAAGAAATTATTGAAGAGGCTCTTGAAGAAGTTGAAGACGTGGTTGAAGAAACAGTCGCTAAATCAAAAAAAGCGGTGAAGAAAGTAGCTGCTAAAGTTGAAAAAGTGATTAAGAAGGTAACCGCTAAGAAGCCAGCTGTTAAAAAAGCCAAGAAATAAAGAAAAACTTTACATATAAAAAACAAGCTCTTCCGGGGCTTGTTTTTTGTTTGACGGTTTTTATGCCGAGGTGTATTATTTAATTACCCTCTACCCCCAGGGGGAGGGTATGAATAATATTTTGAATTTATGACGAAGAAAAATCTAAGTCCCAGGGAGGATGTTGCTCGCCGTCTCAAAATAGTTGAGGGCCATTTGCGTAAAACTATTGAGATGGTTGAGAGTGGCGTTTATTGTGTTGATGTTTTGCAACAAACATCTGCTGTTCGTAGTGCCGTCAAAAAAGCCGAAGAAGTTCTACTGGCCAATCATTTGAATAGTTGTGTGGTTAGAGCCATGCAAAATAATGGCGCCGGCAAGGATAAGGCCGTGTTGGAGTTAATGCAGATTTTCAAAAAAATAGACTAATGAAAAAATATTTTACAAACATCATTGTCAGTCTTTTGCTCGCAGCGATCTTTCCGTTGACCGGCGCTTTTTGTTTTCAGGGACTCATGAGTGATTGTGATGGGTGCCAAGAAGAACAAGTTGCTATACCAATTCACATCGGATCTTCTTCGGTTCAGGGGCAGAATGCTTTAATGCCGTGTTGCCAAGTCGCTAATCATCCAGAGGGAATTCTGAATACTCAGTCAGGAGAATTAAGTAAATTTGTCGCGACTATCTCTTTTCAAGCAGTGACTCCTCCAGAGACGCCCAAGGAGATTTTTATTTTTCATCCTCTTATTATTCCTCCGCCCAAGCTTTTGGCTCTCAAAACGACGGTCCTTCGTTTATAATTGAATTATTATCCATCTTTTGTGGGCGTTTTTTGTTTGAATAAACTAAAATAATTTGCTTATATGTCTCAAAATAAATTCTTAAAAATACCGGTTAAAGGCATGCACTGTCGTTCTTGTGAACTTTTGATCGAGGAAGGCCTTCAAGAGATTGAAGGAGTAAATTCAGTAAAAACTGATTATCAAAAAGGAGAGGCGACAATTTATTATCAAGGCGCAGAACCTTCTCTCGGTCTTGTGAAAAAAGCAGTCGTTTCTGCTGGTTATCAAATCGGTCGAGAAGAAGAGTTAACTTGGATTTCTCAAGATGTTAAGGAGTACCGTAATTTGGGTGTCGCTTTCTTAATTCTTCTTGGCATCTATTTAATTCTCAAAGCCCTCGGGCTCACTGGTGTTAATATTAATTCCAACTTAAGTAATCCTGGCTTTGGCTTAGTGATTATGATCGGCCTAGTAGCTGGGTTTTCTACCTGCATGGCATTAGTTGGTGGATTGTCGCTCGGTCTGTCCACTAAATTTTTGGCTAGTCATCCGGAAGCTACAGCTAAACAGAAATTTCGCCCTCATCTTTTCTTTATTGGCGGTAGGGTTGTTGGTTATGCTCTTTTGGGCGGCATTCTTGGAATGTTAGGATCCGCCTTCAAGCTCTCCGCTCTCACTAATAGCATTCTTACTATTGCTGTTGCCATGGTGATGTTGGTCATGGGGCTTCAGTTGGTGAATATTTTTCCGCGTTTAAGCAAATTTAAATTTACTCTACCGAAAAATATTAGTAAGGCCCTCGGCTTTAGTCAAAAATCCAAAGAATACAGTCATGGTCGAGCAATGTTTTTGGGCGCGCTAACCTTTTTCTTGCCTTGTGGGTTTACTCAGGCGATGCAACTTTATGCCGTCAGTACTGGTAATTTTTGGTCAGGATTCGCAGTGATGGGTTTGTTCGCTCTTGGTACGGCACCGGGGCTTTTGAGTATTGGCGGTTTAACTTCTCTAGTGAAAGGGTTATTTAAGGAGAGATTTTTTAAAGTTGCCGGTTTGGCACTAATTATTTTTGCTTTATTTAACTTACACAATGCTTACGTGCTAGCCGGTTTTAGCGGGAATAGCATTAATTCCGTAAAATCAGAGAAAGTAGTTAATGATCCGAATGTTACCATGGAAGACGGAGTTCAGGTGGTGAGAATGATCGAAGGCAATAGGGGCTATTCGCCAAATAAATTCTCGATCAAAAAAGACGTACCAGTGAAATGGATTATTGACGCTCAGGCACCATATTCTTGTGCTAGCTCTTTGGTCTTGCCGAAAATGAATATCGAGAAAACCTTAGAGGCTGGGGAAAATATTATTGAGTTTACTCCCACAGAAACTGGTAAACTACCTTTCTCTTGTTCGATGGGAATGTATACTGGTGTGTTCAACGTTTATGATGAGAATTCAACAGCCAGCCTTGATACAGTCAGTAGCAAGGTCGCAGCGAGAACGAGTGGCGGTTCCTGTGGCATGACTAGGTCAAGCGGTGATGGATCTTGCGGCGGTAGCGGAGCTACTGGTGGTGGTTGTGGTTGTGGTGGAGGTGGCGCAAAAGTAAAAACTAGTGCTACCGAGACACCAGCCGCTCCAACTAGCGAAGTTCAAGTAATTAAAACTTCCTATACTTTATCCAAGGATATCCAACCAAATGATTTTAAGGTTAAAGTCGGTAAGCCAGTTCGTTTTGAAGTGGCAGTCAAAGAAGATGGCGTTGGTTGTATGAGCCAAATAGAAATTCAGGGGCTTTATGAAAAACCGCAACTTTTGGAAGCAGGAAAAACCTTAGTAATGGAATTTACCCCGCAGACCCCAGGAGAATATCTAATTGTTTGTCCGATGGGAGTGGTGCGCGGTTGGCTCAAGGTTGAATAATTTTAACTTAATAAATTTTAGATATATGGAAAATAAAAGAATTAATCTGTCTCTTTCTGGAATGCACTGTTCTTCTTGTGCCAATCTGATTGAAAAAAGATTACAAAGAGTTCCTGGCGTTAATTCGGCTAATGTTAATTTTGCAGCTGAAAAAGTTTTAGTGGATTACAATGAAGAACAGGTTAATCCACAACTTTTAGTGACAGCAGTAGAAAAGGCTGGTTATAAGGCGGAAATAGTGGAGGCGAGTGACACCAGTCATGATCAGAGAAAACATGAAAAAGAAAGTAAGGACTACGGAAGAAGATTCTGGATTAGTTTTCTCTTGAGTTTGCCTTTGATTTACTTCATGCTTTTAGACTTCTTTGTTTTGCCCGGGCAAGCAATCATTTTGCCTTTTGTCGGAATCATTTCTTTCTTGCTAGTAACACCGGTCCAGTTTATTATTGGCGCCGGTTTCTATAAAGGAATGTGGGCATCCTTGAAAATGAGGACTTTCAATATGGACAGCTTGGTAGCGATTGGTACTTCCACCGCTTATTTCTACAGTTTATATAATTTACTTCATTATTATTTTCTCAACCATTCATTTATTGGTTTGGCGGGAAAGATACCAGAACTATATTTTGAGACGGCTGCCTATCTGATTACTTTCGTTATTCTGGGTAAATGGCTAGAGATGCGCACCAAGGGCAAGACGGGCGATGCCATCAAGAAGTTAATGGGGCTACAGGCTAAAACGGCGCGAGTGCGAAGAAACGGCCAGGAAATTGATCTAGCCATTAACGAAGTTGTTCATGGTGATGTTGTTATTGTTCGACCAGGAGAAAAAATTCCTGTTGACGGGAAAATTAATAAAGGATCTTCGTCGCTTGATGAATCCATGATTACCGGCGAAAGCTTACCGGTAGAAAAGAACGTTGGCGACTTGGTAATTGGAGCAACTATCAACAAAACTGGTAGCTTTGAGTTCATCGCCACCAGAATCGGCAGTGAAACCGCTTTGGCGCAAATAATTCGTTTAGTAGAAGATGCCCAAGGTTCAAAGGCGCCGATTCAGGGATTTGCCGATCGGATTGCAGCAGTGTTTGTGCCAATAGTTATTAGCTTGGCTATTTTGACTTTTGCGGTCTGGTATTTATTTCTAGGTAGCACTCTGTCCTTTGCTTTGATGGCATTTACCGCGGTAATCGTGATTGCTTGTCCTTGTGCTTTAGGCCTAGCAACTCCAACGGCTTTAATGGTGGGGACTGGTCGCGGCGCTGAGCAGGGAATCTTGATCAAGGGCGGTGAGCCACTTGAGGCGGCTTGTCATATTAAGGCCGTGATTTTTGATAAGACCGGCACTTTAACCAAGGGTAAGCCAGAGGTCACAGACTTATTGTCTCTTGGCGATTTGGGTGAAGAAAAAATATTAACTCTTTCAGCTAGTTTGGAAAAAATGTCTGAACACCCACTTGCCGAAGCGATTTATAATTATTTTCAGACACAAAAAAAAGAAATACTGGAAGTGAAAAATTTTTCAGCCATTCCTGGCCATGGCGTTTCTGGCACCATTGATAGCGTTGAATACTACTTTGGCAATCGCCGTTTAGTGACAGAGAATCTGAAGCATTCTGTTACTGCAATCGATCAACAAATGATTGACCTAGAATCCCAAGGAAAAACGGTCATGATACTTTCTACCAAAGAAAAACTCTTGGGGCTCATTGCAGTTGCTGATACTGTCAAGCCGACATCAAGGGAAGCGGTCCAAAAATTACAGAAGTTGGGCATGACAATCTATATGATTACTGGTGACAACGAAAGGACTGCCAAGGCAATCGCTAATCAGGTCGGCATTACTAATATTTTGGCTGAAGTTTTACCTGGAGATAAAGCGAACGAGGTTAAGAAATTACAACAGCAAGGTCTGAGGGTTGCCATGATTGGTGACGGTATTAATGACGCGCCAGCCTTGGCTCAAGCAGACCTGGGGATTGCAATGGGCTCCGGCACAGACGTGGCCATGGAGTCGGGGGGGATAGTTATCATGAAAGACGATCTAAACGACGTAGTGACCGCTTTTCAGCTCTCTCGCGAGACGATGGCAAAGATCAAGCAGAATATGTTTTTTGCCTTGTTTTATAATGTTATCGGAATTCCAATCGCCGCCAGAGTTTTTGTGGTTTTTGGCCTAGTTCTAAGACCAGAGTTAGCTGGTTTGGCAATGGCGATGAGCTCAATCTCGGTAGTGGGCAATGCTTTGCTGCTCAGGCGTTTTCGTGCCAATAAGAAGAATTACTTATCATTACTTGCTCCCATAGCGATGGTGCTAGTTTTTACTTTCGCTTTTTTTCAATTTGCCAAACTAAGTGCCGGCATGGAAATTCCTGGCGAAAATTTAACCGTATCAGTGAAAACTGCTACCGATTTAAATCTATTAATTGCTAATGGTGAGACAAAAATTAATTTTGGTGAAGGAAATCCCAAATTGTTTTTGAAGATGGAATTTCTACCCAATTCTTTATCAGCCAAAGAGGGAACAGTTAATTTACTAGAAGATGAAATGGTGGTTGGTTCAGCAGAGGGGGCAATGATGAAAAAGGCGGGTCTAATAAAAGGCGTTGGTGATAGTTTGAAAAATTTCTTTGGTGTGCCAAGCATGAAGGTGGTAGGAATTTTAAAGCCAACTGGCACGATGATTGATGACTACCATTTTGTTAACAATGCTACCTTTGTCAAACTAGGAAATGAAGCAGTAGTAAAATATGTTGCTGAAGGAGTAATAATGAAAGATTTTTATTTTATAAACGCAACTAATACACCAGAAAAAATACGTAATGGACTAAGTGGATTTGCAGTAGTTAACGTTAATGGCAGAAATTATCAGCCGATTTATATCGGCTCCAGTGAAGCCAAAATGA
>JAPLVY010000007.1 GCA_026396875.1 Candidatus Falkowiibacteriota bacterium
AGGTAGAGCAAAAAAAAGTGGAAGACATGAAAAAAGCCGAGCATTCTTTCGGTGTTGCCCCAAAAACTGAGGTTGAAATCAACGCCAGTAAAACAGGTTAGAAGAATGACCGCCAAGTAGGCGGCAATTCCGTAAATGATTAACGAACGGCGCGGCCTTAGTTCTGGTGACTTGAGCATTAAGATCACGTAGAAAGGCAGAAGAAACTCCATGATCAGATTGAAAGAAATCTGTTTTGAAGAGATAAAAGGAAACAAGAGATTAGAAAACACAAAAAAGACAACCAAGAGCGAGGCGATGACACCGCCCTGGAAGAGGCGCAAATAATTTTTGCTGGACATAAGAAATTAATTAATTAATTTATTTCCTTTATTTTAGCACGGCTCAAGTATTTCGTAAACGGACAAAGCCCAAATAAATGTTTAATGAAAAATATCATTTTTATCTAAAATTTAACTAATTTTTAGGTAATTTATGCGATAATTTTCTCCATGGGCCCGGTATGGATGCGAGCAAGGCCTTAACAATCATGTCTCCAGGGTTCGATTCCCCGCGGGTCCACCGGATTGACCGCAGAGCGGCCAATGTGCTATAATAAAAGCGTTAAAGCCTTGTCCACAAAAGCATCTATACGAGAAAGTAGATATCCTCAAAAATCCGCCCTCTGGGCGGATTTTTGTTTAATCTACCCGGATACCACAAAAAAACAGACCAAAAAGGTCTGTTTTTTGAATAATCAATTAAAACTTTATTTTTTCATGCCCAAAATTCCACTCCAATCGGCTTCTGTGCTAGGAAGTTTTCTATTGGTGACAATAAATTTAGCAACCAAGGAGAAACGGTCCTCGGCAGACAGCTTAAGGGTGCTGGCGGTGCCGTAGGTAACAAAGTTGTTGATGGTATAAAATTTGGCAACTGCTTCTTTCGGGTATTGCTTCTTCAAGCCGTCCACAAAACTGGTCATGTTGGTGGTCATCGCCTGAGTGTTTTTGGTTAACTTCAATTCTTTCAGTAAGGTATTTAATTTATCAGTTGAAGTGCCACTAGGAATAAGCAGGGCGGCCTCTTTTTTTAGGTCGACGCTTGGCTTGACAACTGGAGGAGTGCTGGTGGCCTTTGGCTTAGTAGATTCGGTACTGGTGGCTTTGGGGGTGACGGGTGGGGTGGAGGTAGCTATTGGCGGAGTGTTGGTGGAAATTTCCGGCAAGCCAACTCTTACTTCTTTTTGAAAATAGTTATTGTTGTATTTGCTCTCCGCAACCGTGAACAAAGGGTTGATCATTATTTTGATCATGTGGACGCCATCAACTGCCACCAAGAGTGGTCCAACGGTCATTTTCTGATCTTTAGCGAAAGTATCGCCCGCCGTGCCGACTGAATAATAGGAGGCATTCTCCGTGCTATTAACGTTTAAATCATTGCGAAAGGAAAGACCAAGTGCGTTATCAGCACTCAGAACGAAAGCGCCGCCATGGTTAATCACGGTAACATAATAATTTTTGGTACTAGCTTCACTAGTTGGTGCTTTGGCCGTCACTTCAGTAATTTCAAAATCTGGCAAAGTAGCAGTGCTGGTTGCTGGAGGAATCTCATAATTAATTAGCATCGGGGTGTTGGTGGCCGACGAACCAGCGCCTGCGGGCGAGGAGCTTGCTTCTCCCGAATTAGTTACTGCTGAAGCAGGAAAAACTAGCATTAGAGAAACAAATAGCGCCGAAGAGATAAAAAGTAGTTTTTTCATAATGATTATGAGAAATTAAAATTGAAACTTATGTGCAGGAATATTATAACATTTTTTGCGGAGCGTTGTAAAAACAATCTACTTATTTATTCAACATCGCCGCTGTCATCGGTCCAATATTACCAGTCTGTTTAATTGCGTTATTTTTTTGATATTTTCTTACTGCTTCAACCAAAGGCAGCGAATATTTACTATCTAAAGCACCCGCGTATAACTTTGCAGACTTTAATCTCTTTTGCAGCTCCAGAACAGCCTGACCCTTATCTCCATAACTAATACTACCACTGAATTTAAAGGCTGTAGCGCTAGCAATAACTTTATCTGGGATAACATTAATTGCAGCTGCAGAGACATTGACGAATTTCTGACTGCCATACTTCGCTTTCAATTCTGTCATGCTATTTATGTATTCTCTGGTATTCCCAGAAATAAAATAGATCTTCCCTTCTGGGCTACGGGCCAGGGTGTTATTTGGAATACTTAGGGTTGATGTCGGACTGCTAGTACTAACTGCTGCTGGCGAGATTGCTGGCGCCGCGTTGACGGTGACTGCCAAATTAGCACATTGACCACCGTTCTGACAAACGGAAATATTGTTCGTACCTGGGCTGATCGGAATTATTCTCACCTGGCTACCGGAGATAGAGGCCAAAGAAATGACAGAGTTACTATTACTGGAAACGAAATAACTACCATTCCCTAAAATATTTACTACACCATCTACCCCCGGATAGACAAGTGATAATTGATTGTCATTTAAGCTTATGGCCGCGTTGGAGACGGCACTAGTACCATTGACCAGAAGTGCCAAATTAACACAAGCACCAGCCGCTGAGCAAATACCAATCGAGGCCGAACCTGGATTAACGCCAGTAACCGTGATAATGCTTCCGTTGATTGAGGTTGAGGCAATATTATTTGCATCCTGAATAACACTATACGGTGCAGTTCCACCCGAAACAGTCAAACTAAAATTTTGCCCAACGCTTAACCACAGATTATTTTGACTAAGCGCCAAGGAGCCGGAGACACTATTACTACCGATTACTGTGGCCGTTAGTGAACCACAAGTGCCGGCGCTAGAACAGACCACAATCGTGGAGCCGCCACTAGCAAGCGCATTGAGGTTTAAAGAGCTTCCAGAGATACTGGCATTAACAATATTGCTGCTGGAATTAGAAAATATTGAATAGGAACCAGTGCTGCCAGTTATTGGCAGAACCAGGTTCTGCCCCAAAGACATAGTCGGACTTGGCTGGCTAAAACTAAGGCTGGGAGCAGTTGCTGTACCAATGGTGGCATTAATAATACCGCAGGCGGTTAAATCGGAAGAGCAAATGCTAATAGCTGAAGAGCCACTGCTAGAGTTGGCTGTTAAATTGACGTTACTGCCATTAATGCTGGCGGCAATACTATTGGAATTGGAATTATTGGTGAGCAAATAAGTTCCAGTACCGCCATAAATATTAAGCATCAAAGTTTGACCATTGCCGAGACCAACATTGCCCTGACTAAAAGCTAACGGTTTTGAACTAGCGTTCTGAACATTAATATAGGCGCTAGCACAACTCGTGGTGTTAGCCTGTGAACAAACATTAATTACCGTCGAGCCATAGTTATTGGCAATCACCGTAATTTGATTGCCGGTCAAATTCACTGTTGCAACGATGGGATTGGAATTACTAGCTAGGTAAATTAAACTGCTGCCATTATTTTGGGCGTTAATAACTGTTGACTGTCCAACTGGCAAAACAATGCTGGTTTTATCAAGAGCAAGAGTGCCAGCCGATGAATATGGCCAAGCGACATCTGGCGATTGCGTACCAGAGAGTCCGCCAACGTTAACATGCACCAGACTGTTTGGGCTAATGCCGTAAGCAGCAGTACTCAAAGTGGTCACGAAAGATCCACTAGAATTGGTAAACCCCAAAGAATTAGTTTGATAAACTCCGCCTTTTGCATAAGAAAAAAGCACACTGCTATTTGGCGCGCCAGCAACACTTAATTGGACTGAATCGCCATCGCCGGTACCACTCAATGATAAATTGGCGCTAGTTGCTAATGCCTTTCCAATTGGCACCAGAATACTGAATAAGCACAACGTTAAAAAGCTGGCAATTATTTTTTTCTTCATATTTTTGATGAGATAATTTATTGATTCTCTATTAGTATAACACAAAATTTCTGAAAAATAAAAAAATAAAAAATCTCAGTCAAAACAAAAGAGCCGCGTAAAACGCGGCTCTTGTTGTTTTCAATTTTTAGACTAATTGAATAAGTCTGGAACTTACTTAGTAAGTAAGAGAATAGCCATTAACTGGCAAAGTCTTTACTAGGTAACCATTTCCATAAGTACCAACAGTAGTGTCGTTCCACTGCCAGTTAGTACCTGCACCTAAGGTGTCAGCTGAAGTCAAATTCAAAGTCATGTTGTTTGAATTCAAGGCACCCAAAGTGGTAACGCCAACTTTAACAACATAAGTCTTGGAGCTAGCAGCAGAGATCAATGAATCATTGGTCAAAGCAATTGGAGCAACAGTGTTAGTTGTTAAGGTGACAGGAGCAGAAATCAAGTTAGTACCCATATCATTGATGTCATAAACACCCTGGATAGTGGTGGTGCCGGTAATACCATTGAATAATGGGGTTACGGCGAAAGACTTGAAGTTAACTGGGCCATTAGCTGCAGAAACAGTGAATCTCAAAGCTTCCTGAGTTCCAACGTTCAGCACGTGGCTGGTTGGAGTGTAGTCAGCTAAGGTCACGGTTGGTTTTGCAGCAGTGACTACCATAGTGTTGCCAGCAACAGTCAAACCAGTCATTTCCGCAGGAGCGTTAGTACCAATCTGGTATTTAACGTAAGTAGCGGTCAATTTGGATTCTGTTCTGGTGACAGTAGCGTTAGTACCAACAGTGTTGTAGTTAGCAGTTACGGTCACGTTAGTGCCGATTGTGCTTACCGGAACGTCAATGGCTAAAGTGCCATCAAAGAAAGCAACATAGTTAGAACCATCATAAACGACTGGAGCAGTTACGCTACCAATGGTCAAAGAATTAACAGAGGTACCTTCAGCGGTGCCAGCGTTATTAGTAACTTTAACCTTCATGCTGGTAATCTTAGCAGCACCATTGGTGGCTACAAACTTGTAGACAGCAGCGGTATCAGAAGTACCACCAATGACCAATTTAGCAGGGGCATCGGTAGTTACTAAGACTGGGTTAGCCAAAGTACCGGTCTGGAAGGTTAAGTTCTGACCAGCAGTGTTGACGTCAGCAGTTAAGTTGGTGGTAAATGTTCTTGCAGAAACCTTCAAATCGCTAACAGTCAAAGTGCTGTTGTTGCCAACCTGAGCGATATCGGCATAAACGTCGATAGTCTTAGTTTGACCAGGTTGTAAGGTGAAGTTGACTGGGAAGTTGTTGACAGAAGGAGTAGCAACTGGGTTACCAATAACGTTAGTAGCATCTTCAGAAGTATAAAGATTAGAAACGTCGTTGATAGTCATTGCAGGAGTACCAGAACCAACAACAGCTAATTTAACAGCGTAGTTGGTAAATCTAACTGCTTCGGAAGAACCAGCTTGTAAGGTGAAGGAACCAATCTTCTGCTTCTGAACATTAGAAGACAGAGTCTGAGTTGCACTAAAACCGCTGTTCTTGGACAAAGTAGCCAAACCAGTGGATACGATACTCAATTGCTTGGTGGCATAAGTAGCTGGTGAAGCAGGGGTAGTAGCAAAAGAAATTACACCCTGATAAGCACCAGTAGCAGCTGCAACGTTGGTAGTGATGGTGTCAGCAGTAGTAGAAACATTGTTCATTACTAAATCGCCACGAACTTCCACGGTAGCAGTAGTGCCAGCTGGGATGGTGAATAAGTTAGTTGTACCATAGGTCTTAGTAGCAGTGAAGTTGGCAACAGTGCCACCAGCAACTGCGTTCTGAGAACTACCTACTTGGCTACCATTGACATACAGGGAAAGATTCTGGATACCATCATTTAAAGCTACGTTGTTGTTAAACAAAACGGTAGCGTTCAAAGTGGTGACCTTCATATCTTCACCATAAGCCTTCATGGTGTATTTAGCCAAAGTAACGTTGGAAGAACCCTTCACAACCTGAGTAGCTGCAAAAGTGGCATCAGCAGAAACGACCAAGCTGCCATTGTTGATGGAAGCAGAAGTGGTGGTTTGTGGAGTACCAGCAGCAGACACATTTACGCTATAGTTGGTATCAACTAAAACGATGTCGGATGGAGTCTGAACGGAGAAACTAAAATTGGTGTTAGAACCTTTAACGATATCACCTCTTAATTCCAAAGTTCTGGAACCAGTGTTCATGCGAACTGGGTTAGAAGTTAAGTCAAAGATTACGCGGTTATCGCTAACAGAAACGGAACCACCAACCTGAACGCCGTCAACATACAGTTTCAAGTTCTGGATAGCATCGCTAGCCACGGAACCGATCTGTCTGAAGGAGACATATTTCAAGTCAACAGCCTTGTTACTAACAGTCAAAGGAGCGGACCAAAGAGTTGTATTCATGGTACCAGCGTTAATATTGCCAGAACCAGTAACACCACCGATAGTCACGGTAGCCAAATCAGTAGCAGTAACAATTGACATCAAGTTACCGCTAAGTGGGAAACCACCAGTAGTAACTGCACCTGTGGAGGTGATGTCGGAAGCTGAGTTGATGGAGAAGCCAACATTACCAGTGGCACTAGCCGCGACGTCAGCTTTAACGCTGATAGCCAAGGTCTGACCAGCTGGAACGGTGAATAAACCATTGCCGTTAGAGAAAGTGACATAGCCGTTGCTCAAAGAGCCAGCATCAGTCAATTTGGTGTTTCCGTTATAAAGATAGACATTAGCTAATGTGCTATCAGAGGAAATACCAATTCTCTTCAATTTCATGGTTTTAACGGTGATTGCACCATCGTTAGCTGCAGTGAAATTGAAAGTAGCCATGTCAGCAATAGACTGGCCACCAGCAGTTGTAGTAACAAGATTAGTAGAAGCTGCAGTGTTGGCATTCATGGAAACGGTCAAACCGGAGCCAGTAATAACATTGGGGTTAGTGTTGATTGTTCCACCATTCTGAGCAGCGTTAATCAAGTTGGATTCAACACCAGTGATGTCGGTACCGCCAGCAGTGAAATTCATGCTAGTTTTAACAACATATTTGGAATTGAAGCGGTTTGCGTTGAAAGCAGCGGCGGTTGCTACTTTGCGGTAGTTAGTACCGTCAAAATAATAAACGTCAGCGCCAGTGGTCTTCTTTAACAAAGAACCAATAGGATATTGGCTGGTTGGTAAAGCAGTGGTCACGTGGTAAGAAACGAAATTCTGGTCGGAGACCTTAGTAACTTTCTTTGCCCAAGCGGAACCATAAAGAGCAATCGCGTTAGCGGTTGTCAATGTGCGCAAAACACCACCTGGTTCAACTGCATAAACAGTGTTGTCAGTGGTAACATCGCGCTGGATCAGGTTGGTACCTGGTCTCATAGTAACGAATCCAGCAGGGATACCGTTGCCATAAGAATTTAAGTCGGTGACAGAAACGGTAATTACACCGCTCCAATCTTTATACCAAGAGAAGTAAGTACCTTCATTTGGGATATTGTACAATTTGCTGTCGGAACCAAGGTAATAAACAGTCTTTGCGCCTGCAGCCTTGACGAGGTCGCCAGGTTGAGCAGAAGCAGCGGAGACCACGGAGGCCAAGCCACTCATTACAAAAACGGTTAATGCCATTACGCCAACAGTCAAACTTTTGCGTAAATTAAACATAATCAATTTAAGGAAATTACCATTTGTGGCGCCAGACAATAGTAGTCTGAGCCAACAAGTGATAATAAAATAGATTCAAAAGAGATAAAACTCCAAATACTTAGCGGCAAACGATTTTCGTTGATTTGATTTATTTGTTCTGCCACCTTAAAGCCGTTTTGGACTTCAATGAGCAATTAACCTAAATCAATCGGAATCCCGCTTCCCCATTTAAGGAGAAAAGCTTAATCGATCTAAGCAATTGCTGATTTTAATCTTGACGACTCCTTGTTGGTTAAAACCAAGGAAATCAGCTCTTCGCTAATCGCTCTTCGCTTTTCTGAGGAATTCTTTAAACCTCTTTCGAAATAAAATTTATAAGAAACAAGAGCCACTGCGCATAAACGCAGTACGACCTTTCGCAGGCCTCGTTCATCCTCTCATATATAAATATATGATTCGGATTTATCAAGCGACAATCATCGCCTAATAAATACGCATCATATTATTTGATCAGTTCGTCGATTTTTTGGAGATTGTCCAGGGTCTTTTGATAGTCTTTCTTTTTAAAAGAATCTTGAGCTTGGTCAATAATGTTTTTTTCTGGAGTACTGCTTGCAGTACTACTTGCCAAAACAATTGGTTCAACCTTGGAAGTTTTTACAGCTTTGGCTGGAATATATAATTCAACACCTTTATCATCCTTGCCAGAAGAAGCACTGATCACTTCTTCACCAGTTTTAGCGGGAGTCATGGTAGCTACTGGTGTGATGGCGCTCAAGCGAGTCTTTACGGTTTCGATTTCTTGATTAAAGCTGGTATTTAATCTGGCAACTTCACCCTGATTGGAGGGAGTATTGAATTTTGGATCAGATAGAACTTCCGCGATATCAGTGGCATGCTCAGCGGCAAATTGTGCTTCTAGCTTCTGGCGAGAATCTTTATCAACGACAGTATTGAGCTTGACGCGCTCACTGATTACTCTGGCAATATATAAGGTATCGTTAGGTTTGGCGGAATTCAGCCAGTTGTGACTAAAAACGGCACTCGCGAAGAGTAAACAGACAAAAGAAGCGAAAGCCACGGCTGGCTGAGAAAAGGTTTTGACAGAATTCTTAAAAACAATTACAAAATTACCCCAAGAAGACAATTCTTTGGGGGCGGAATTGGAGATTTGAGTCAATAGCAAAGATCGCTGATTCTGCTTCCAGGCATCATCAGGTCTAATATTACGCAAATTATTGAGTTGTTGCAAGATTTCCCGCTCCTTCATACGAATAATGTATACGAAAGTTACCAGTAGTTGTTACAGTTCCTTTTCCGCCTTGGTCTCTTGGGGACTTTCTTCGTTTACTAAGTCCTTTAATGCCGAAATTGCCCGATGCAATAAAACGCGCACATTACCCTTCTTTTTTTCTGTAATATTAGCTATTTCATCCAAACTAAGGTCTTCAATGAAGCGCCAAATAATTACTTCCCGGTATTCATCTTTGAGAAGCATCATTTTTTCTTGAATTAAGCCCAGATCGGTTTTTTTATCCAGTAATTCCTCCTGATTTTGGCTATCATCAGGCAATTCTAGAGCCTGGGGCGCATCCTCAAGAGATATTTCTGAAGCCAAACCTTTGTCGCGGTAATGATCAATAATGGCATTTCTGGCAATTCTATAAAGCAACGCTCTCAAAGTTTTGGCGTCTTTAAGTGAATTGGTCTGAATATAGTTCCAGGCCTTCAAAAAAATTACTGAAACTAAGTCCTTTGCATCCTCTTCTGAGCCTAACTTAAAAAAAGCAAAACGATATAGATCGTCCGCAAAATCATCATAGGCCCTAATAAAAGCTTCCTTATCTCCGCTTTTTAAACGAGAAAGGGTGTTCTTTTCGCGCCATTTTGTTACCAAACTATCAGACATGAATAAAAAAGATAAGCAGAATTTTACTCCCGCATCCTGAAACCCCTTTATCTTAGCAAATCGGTCAACTTAAGGCAAGGAGGACAACAATTCAATACGTTTAAAATATTTTTTAATTTTCCCAAAAAACCACAAAAAAACCAGCTTTTCGCTTCTTTCTGGACTAAACGACAAATATTTCCTATCATATAGACGGCATAAGCGACTTAAGTCCATGTCATCCTGGACTTATCTCAAAAAAAATATATGATCAAACGAGATAACCAACAAAAAGATTCGAATAAGAAACCCCTCTGGCTTTCGGTCTCCGAGGCAGCCAAGCTAGGCGGCGTTCAAACAAAAACTATCCGTCGCGCCTTAAAACTAGAAAAGGGAGAAGAAGAAAATAAAACTTCTGACTTAAAGTTTAAGATCATAAAGAACCGTTATCAAATAGAATTTACTTCCCTGCTCACTTTTTTGCAATCAAATAAAAAACTTTTTAATAAATTTAACGATTACGGACTAGGGCAATACGTTAAGTCCTGGAAGTAAAAAATATTAAAAAAGAATTCACCAATAAAAAATCACCGGATTCCGTCGGTGATTTTTTGAAGTGAGAACTTGAGTTTAATCAATTAGAGAACAGCGTCTTTAACGGCTTTAGCCAAGCGGAATTTAACAACAGTTTTTGCTGGGATTTTAATAGTTTCGCCGGTTGCTGGATTGCGACCTTCGCGAGCTTTTCTTTTTGCTTTAACTAATTTACCGAAGCCAGGAACTAAGCATTCGCCGTTCTTTTTTACTTCTTTGTAAACCATTTCGGACATTGCTTCAATGAAAGCAGCAACATCTTTTTTGCTCATACCGGCGGTTTCAGCTAAGCTGGCAACCATCTGTGCTTTTGTCATTTTTGACATAAAAATTGCATGGGGCTCATTACCTTATTCGCATCTAAACACGAAGTAAAATAACAATTCCTAAATTAAATGGATATAATCCTTTTATTTATAAGCCTATTATAGCATAGCAAAAATAATTTGCCAATAAACAAAGGCAAGGGGACGCCAAGCCTCAATTTTATCAATTATTTACCACGGCTATTTTGTGCTTCCTCTTGACTTTTAATCAAAAATGTTATATACTAAAAAGACAAGAAATATTTTATGAACTTTAAAAATGATATAGTGTGATGGAGAAAAAAAAGTATTTTATTTACTGCTTAGACGAAAACAATCGTGTATTTTCGGAATACGTACTAAGCGGCGCTGGGTTAACTCCCGCAGACAAAAAGGAACATGCAGACGTTATGGTGATTGATTTACCAAGGCCAACGGACCTAAAATCATCTGACTTCTCAACCTTAAACCCAAGTATTCCGGCAATAATTTTAGTGACTATGCACGACAACGAAAAAATTCAAGAATACTTGAATGAAAAAAGAGTGGACAGTTCGGTGCTATTGCGGATCCCCGCAAACATAGAAGACTATATACTTGCCTTGAAAAAATTATTGAATACAAATTAAAAAAACAAAAGCCTCTAAATGAATAGAGGCTTTTTAATTTTCACTTTTTGTTTCGTGCTTTTATTTGAGATTATAATTCACCGACATCTCAATAATTACTTCTCTGGTGCCGCCGGGAACCTGTGGCGCAGAAACTGGGCCACCACCCATGCCATTGTTCATCATATTATACATTGGTTGCGGTTGAATGAGATTCTCGTACCAATTCGCAATATTTTTAATTTTTACACCCGCGGCATCGGCTAAAATTACGCTGCGTTGCTTGGCATCCTTAATAGCGATCAATCTCGCCTGTTGTTTGAGCTCATTAATCTTAGAAGAATCAAACAATAAACTATTCACCTGATTAACTCCCGCTTTGCCGGCGGCAGCAATCACTGTGTTTAATTTTTCCGGCTTCTGATCAAATTCGCGCACCTTGACGCTCAATTGTTGATTGGCATTATAACCAGTTGTCGAGGCAACATTATTGTTACCGTATTCGATCTGAGGTGATAAATTATAGTTTGCTGTTTCAACGTCAGAATCGGCAACTCCCTCGGCTTTAACCGCGGTGATAATTGTCGCCATTTTGGCGTTTAATTGATTCAAGGCATCTTCGGCACTTTTCGCTTTATCAATCTGCACTCCCAAATTAATAATTGCGATGTCAGGGGTGTAGGGAACTCTTCCCTGCCCGACAACTGTGATTTGATTAAATTGTTGAGTGACAATACGATCACGCAAGATAGCAATGGTAACTATCCCGGCAAGAAGGAGCATGCCGACAATCATCACAACTACTTTGCCGCATTTCTTGTGCTGGCAGCAGCTACCATTCTCATTAATATTGTTTTCCATATTTTTATTATTAGTTTAATTACTGGTATTATAACGCAAATGGTAAAAATAGGAAACAGTAGAAACCAATTGCTTTTTTGCAAAAAAATCACTAAAATATAAAGATAAATGAAATAATTTTTAAATAAATGAATATGATGAGTAAGACCAATAGAAAACTATTATTTTTCGCCTTGGCGATCGTGGGTTTCAGTATTTTTCCGCTTTGTTCTCAGGCGGCTTTGTCTTTTCGCTCGCTTGGTGGTCCCTGGCTAATGAGTGAGGCAATAGACACCGACATCGTTGTTGCTAGCGGCACCCCTTATACAGCTTTTATTGATTTGGCTGATGTCGGTGACCCAACTCTAATGAAATACGACGGATCTTCCTGGGTAAAGGCGTCTAATATTAGTGATTCGGGAAGTCAAAACGTACAAATTAAAAATTTTGGCAGTATAATCTATCTGGCCTATGAAAATACCCCGGAAGCAGCAACTAATCCACTGGCAAAAATATGGAGATACGAAAATAATACCTGGCAAGATATTAGTCCGGCGAGTGGTGCGGAAACTTTAAACTATTACAGTCTTGCCTTGGCGGTTAACAACAATGGCCAACCTTATTTGGCTTTTTCCGACAGTAGCCAGGGTAATGCCGTTAAAGTAATGCAGTACACGAACGGTAACTGGGTTAATGCCGGTGTGGGTAATCTTGGAACAAATAGCAACTACCAAAAGCTATCCCTAACTTTTGATAACACTAATACTCCATACTTAGCCTCTCAGACATATGTTAAAAACCTAGTCAATGGAACCTGGGGAAGCGTTGGAACCAAAACTGGAAATATCGAAATTAAAGCAAATGGCAACACTGTCTTTGTGTCAGGAACCAAAAGTGTATCAAAATGGAATGGCACCACTTGGGAAAATTTGGACGCAGCGCATTTATCAGGAATTACTCTGGGCAGCGGAAACATTACCATGGAGGTTTTTAATAACAAACCCTTCATCTCCTTCGTTGATGGTAGTCGTGCAAATCGAGTTACGGTAATGGAGTATGAAAATAATCTTTGGCAAGTCGTTGATCGTGCCGGATTCTCTCAGGCAGAAGATTCTGAAAATGTCTCTCTCTTTATTGATGATGGTGTCCCAATGGTTTCTTTTATTGATGGCCATCAGGCTCCGGTGTCTGTCATGAAATATTCTTATCAATACAACGGCGAAATGACCGCTGTCGGCGCTCCTCGCTTTAGTGAAGATAATTACCTCACCTTAAACCCTGACTTTTTCGTCGCCAGCGGCACCCCTTATGTGGTCTACGAAAGTCTCGACATAGAGGCTAACTCTCGATTAATAGCTAGAAAATACGAAAATTCTAATTGGCAAAACATTGGAACACCAATCAATAATAACGACCTGGGAAACAACCCCAAGATTTTCGTTGAAAATGGCACTCCTTATGTCTTCTTTCGCAATAATGATCAGGCAGAGTTAGCAAAATACAACAGTGCTTCTTCCACCTGGGAAACAGTAGGGATTACTAATTTTACCGGTGGAGCAATTAACAGTACTGGACTGATAGTAAAGAATGGAACTCCTTACGTTTTATTCTCCAACAATTTAGGATTCGTTAAAGTAATGAGATTTAATGGCACCCACTGGGAGCTTGTCGGAGCAAGTTTGAACTCCGCCAACGCTCAAGACTTATCGCTCAAGTTAAGTGACGGCGAAATTTATGCCGGCTTCCGCGAAGGAACTACGGGAAAAATCTTCAAACTAACGGGAAACTCCTGGGTATCGGTTGGCAATATTGGGGCGAGTGTCGACTCAAACTTTAACTTTAATGTTTTTGCCAGTACTACATATGCGGTTTTTGATCAAACAATTAACGGTAAAAGCGCCCTAAAAGCTTTTAGAAATAAACGATATGTTGGCAACCCTGGTTATTTTGCAGCAATTGGCGGTGGAGTCTCCAGTGTTTCCTATGGACCAGCGGTTTCTCCTAGTATTAGTTTTAGTAATTCTGGCATTCCTTTCGTTTCTTATATCGATACCGACCTAAACAATAAAGTAATTATTAGAAAATACGACGCAAGTATCGACCCTTATTGGCAAACAGTTGCTGATGAAAATTTCTCGCCAGCAGATAGCGGCCATCCGATAATATTTATTGAAGATAATCAGCTCTATGAATCTTACCAAGAAAATGACCTAACTGGCAGTGGCGACATTGCCGGACCATTAACTGTTAAAAAATTTCAAGAAACACCAATTAGCACCACAATCCAGTACTACAGTGATCAAGCTCTGAGCTCTCCGGTGGCAGATAATCACATTGCCGACGCCGGTGAAGTTTATTATCAAAAGATCAGTAGCAGCGAGAACGGTGTTCCTCTGGCTACTATTAGTATCGACGCGGAAGGGATCAATAATGACATTAGCGACCAGCCTCTCGAAAAAATAAATTCCGAAAAACCAAAGAATAATAGTTTTGTCCTGCGAAGACAAATAAGAAGCGATCACCTGGCGCTTGCTAGCCAGCCAGAAGATATAAATATTAGTTTCAAGGATGATTTTGGAGAAAACGTCCCCGTACAAATTAACAATAAAATTGCTAAAGCGCTACTAATATCAAACACAAACGGCGACAACACTCCACCGGCAATAAATTTGAACGGGGCAAATCCTTTAAATATTTATTTAGACGAAGACTACCTTGAACCTGGAATAGGGGTAATTGATAATGTTGACGGCGACATTAGTAATCGTGCTACCAGTACAAATAATATCCAGAGGGGACGCCTGGGGTCATATTCGGTCAATTACCGCGCCAGGGATAACGCCAACAATGACGGTCAAAATATCAGGACTGTAAATATTGTTTCTAGGCCATCCGGCGGCTTCTTCTCAGCGGTACCAGTCAAGCATTTTAGCTCGATAAACTCCCCATTGGTTCTTAAATATGGTCAGTCAGGAGACTTAAGCACCCAGAAGATAAGAGATAAGCAGACCTTTAAAATCGAAACTGTAGTTCCCGAACAACGGACTGCTTCTTCTACAACCTACTTAGGTGAAATAAGCCAATCAACAAGCAGTTTGGGATTTATTTACAGCATCAAGGCTTTAAATGATCAGCAAAAAAATATCTCAAAGTTTGATCAAAACCTGACAATTAAAATATTTTCTCCAGAAATAAAAGAAGGAAGCAAGCTAGGGCTTTATTCTTATAACCAAGACGATAAAAAATGGCAGAAACTGAAAGATTACACATTCAACTATCAAGAACAAAGCGCCAGCACCATTCTGGATAAACCAGCGGAATTATCTTTAATCACTGATAACAACCAGGCAAATATGGCCCCACCCGTGAATACTGGAAATTCCGAATCCGTAACAAAAATTGCGTTAATAAAGAACTCTCTGCAATACGGAAACCGCACTCCGGAAGTAAAGAAATTACAACAATTTTTAATTCAGAATAAGACTCTCGCACCAAAATTAGCAACCGGGTTCTATGGGCAGCTAACCACCAATGCTGTAAAGAAATTTCAAACATCTTATAAATTACCAGCTACCGGCAAGGTAGACACCAAAACAAAAAATAAGATTAACGAATTAAATTAAAAAACGGAGAGAACAAAAAAAGACTTCAATAATATTGAAGTCTTTTTTTATTTAAAAATCTATTTCTTCTTTTTTAAATCTCGACAGGTCTTAACAAAATCAACAAATAATGGGTGAGGAGCTAAGGGTCGAGAAATATACTCTGGATGAAATTGCACACCGACAAAAAATGGGTGTGAAGAAATCTCAATTGCTTCCACAATTTGACCATCCGGTGAAGTGCCAGAAACGGTCAAACCTTTCTTCTCTAATAATTCTCGGAATTCGTTGTTAAATTCATAACGATGACGATGACGCTCGCTAACCACCTTTTCTTCGGTGAACTTGGCATAAGCCTTCGCCAGACGAGTCCCTGGTTTGAGAGTGCAGGGCCAACCGCCCAAACGAATGGTGCCGCCATAACCTTTTTGAGCAATTAATTCTTTTTGGTTCGGCATAATGTGGATTACTGGATGTTTAGTCTTGCTATCAACCTCTTCTGAATTAGCATCCTTCCAACCAAGAACATTGCGAGAAAATTCAATTACCGCCATTTGCATGCCGTAGCACAAACCAAAATAAGGAATCTTTTTCTCACGACAATAACGAATTGCCTCAATCTTCCCTTCACTGCCGCGACCGCCCCAGCCCTGAGGAATAATGAGGCCATCAAAATTACTAAGCATTTTCGCGCCTTTTTCGCCAACTTCTTCGGCTGACAACCAATGCAGGTTAACTTTGGTGCGAGTGTTGGCACTGGCATGGCGAACCGCTTCAATTACTGAAATATAGGAATCAGTCAAACAGAAGTCGCCGCTCGCAAAATATTTGCCAACAATACCGACCTCAATTGTATCTTTTGGATTTTTGAGATCAGAAACCATTTTTCGCCAAGCAACGTTACCATCTTTGGTGCGAGATTTTAAGCTGAACTTTTTTAAAATGTTTTCTCCCAGATGGTCTTTTTCAAAATTTAAAGGAATGTCGTAGATAGAGTCAGCATCGGGAGCAGCAATAACGTCTTCCACAGCAACATTACAATTGATAGCAATTTTTTCTTTACGTGCTGAATCAATTGGCAATTCACTGCGGGCAACCAAGAAATCGGGCTGGATGCCGGCGGCTTGCAGATTACGAACAGCATGCTGAGTGGGTTTGGTTTTCATTTCTCCAATTTTATTGGGAATCGGCAAATAAGAAACCATAACAAACAATACGTCTTTTGGTGCATAGAGCTTCATTACGCGAGCTGCTTCCAAAAACAAGAGATTCTCATATTCACCAACGGTGCCGCCAATCTCGATAATCATAATTTCAGCACCAGTCTTATCCACTGCCTTCTCTATTCGTTCTCTAATTTCCTGAGGAATGTGTGGCACTACTTGAACGCACTTGCCGTGATACTCCAAATTGCGCTCTTTCTCGATCACTGAACGATATACTCGCCCAGTTGTCATATAGTTCTCTTTGTAAATATTTTTTCCCAAAAATCGCTCATAATTGCCAATATCCTGATCGGTTTCGTCACCGTCTTCGGTCACAAAAACTTCTCCATGTTCAACTGGATTCATGGTGCCAGCATCGACATTAATGTATGGATCCATCTTGATGGCGCTCACTTTGAAACCATGATCTTGAAGAATTTCACCGATTGAAGCGGTGGTAATCCCCTTGCCCACTCCACTCATTACTCCACCGACCACAAAAATGAATTTTGTTGGTTTTTTCTTTGTTTTTTTAGTAACCATAGAACTATTGACTTAAAATAAATAATATGTTAGATTTTAAGGGTTAACAACTAAATATCAACGAAAACAGCAAAAATGAAGAAAACAATTTCTATCACCGAGAACGCAGGGAAAATGGTGATAACGGTAACAGGTCTACAGTCAAGAACTTTCGGCACAGTGACGGAAATCGCCAAGCATATCTTGGCCAGCCATCACCGGGCTTACAAAGAAGGGACAATTAATTACTTTGGCGACATCGACAAATGGCGCACAATTGGCAGCCTGATTGATGACCTGGCCGAAAAAAAACAACGGGAGTATGACTTCAAAGTCATCGATGACTACCCAGTCGTGGTGTTCCAATTTGCGGAAAAATTTAAGGTGAAAAGCGAAGGAGAAATTTCAATCCTCAAGTCCCTAGAAAAACTAACGGGACATTTGATTGAATTTCACCTGACCGATTTTCAATCGGGTGATATATTCTTTAATGTTGAACCTGAAAGTCTGGAATTCATAAACTCGGAACTTAACGCCCAAAAATTGGAAGGTAGTCTTCATGATCTTGGGAGATTAGCCCAACGTGAGTATTAAAAACTCGAACCTATAAACGGGAGCGTAAAAAACGCTCTCTTTTTATTTGTTTTTCAATAACAACTCCACTGCTCGATTCAATTGTGGATCCTTATCCTTATTAAAATCATCTGGACTTAACTTTACTTCAATATTTGGAGTGATCCCAATATCACTGATTGAATTTCCAGCCGGAGTGAGCCATTTTGCTACCGTGACCTTGAGTGATGACCCGTCCGACAATTCACGTACCGATTGTACGCTACCTTTACCAAAGGTTTTTTCACCGATAATTGTTCCCTTCTTCAAATCAAGGAGAGCACCGGAAACAATTTCTGAAGCAGAGGCACTACCGCCATTCACAAGGACTGCTGTCTTTAGGTTTTCCAGGCGACCATTGCCGTTGGAGCTATAATTTTTCAAACTGCCATCGGAAAATTTTTCTGTCACCACTCGGCCGGAAGGAATCCATTCACTGGCGATTGCGACCGCTGAATCGAGATAACCACCAGGATTATTTCTCAAATCTAGGATCAAACCCTTTGGTTTTTTCTCTTGGATTTGCTTCACAGCATCTTCAAATAAATTGAGCGTATCATCACCGAAACTAGAGATCCTTAAGACCGCCAAGCCATCTTTACGAAATTCCACTTTAACACTTTTTACAATAATTATTTCTCTGGTTATTTCCAAAATTTTAGCCGCCGTAAAGCCCTCTCTCATAATAGAAATCTTAACAGTCGTTCCTTTTGGTCCACGAATCAATCTAACAGCCGCATCGGTAGTCATGCCGGCAGTGGAGGTCCCGTTTATTGCCAAAATTTTGTCGCCGGCCTTCAGTCCAGCCTTTTGAGCTGGCATGCCATCAAGTGGCGCCACAATTGTGATTTGATTGTTTTTACTAGCGATTTCCGCACCAATACCTTCAAAAGTACCAGCCATATCTGAACTGAATTCCTGAGTTTCTTTTGGGTCCATGAAAACCGTGTATGGATCGCCCATCGAAGCGGTAAGTCCCTTCAATGAGCCATAAAACATTTCTTGGGAATTCAGTTTGTCTTTGTTAACAAAATCTTTACTCAGGAGTGCCCAAACTTGTCCATACAAAGAAAAATCGATATTTTCCGGTTTACTACTAGTAGCAAGCTCATCTGAAGATGATGCGTTATTTTTATTGCCACCATTTAGGTAAACGAAGTCTTCACTGGCAAAACAAGTGTTTTTTTCACTTCCCTTGCCTGAATAAAAACCGCTAGTAAAGGCCAGTCCGGCAATTACCAGGACTAAGGCGCCAGTGATAATCTTTTTTGGTATTTTCATATTATTTTTTATTTTCTTAAAATGACTTCCTTGTCACCACTTAGATCAACTAAGCTAGACGGCTTGATTGAGCGAGGCAGGCCACCATCGATAATCAAATCTGGCTTCACGCTTTTATTCTTAAAAAAAATATAAGCTGCCGTCATGTCAGAAAAAGGATTCTGACCGTGAAGATTAAAACTTGTGGAGACCAGAGGAACCCCGCTTAACTTTACTATTTTACGCAAAAAATCACTGGCTGGCAAACGAAGACTCAAAACCTCACGATTTGCTTCTAATTCCCTGGATAAGAGTTTTCTGCTTGGCAACATCACGGTTACTGGGCGACGCTTTTTACGCAAACGACTCCAGGTTTCATTTCGACGATTATTGATAAATACGTATTTTTTGGCTTGTGTCACTGACGATACCAACATCAGATAATGGCGAGCGCCGTTAAAAGGTCGATTCTTGATGGCTGCAATTTTTTTAATGGCCGCAGAGGAGGTAGCCAAACAACTAAGCCCATAAATAGTATCGGTCGGCAAGGCCACCACCTTCCCTTTTTTTAGGAAAAGCAAAATCTCTTCCAGCACCTCTTGCTCTGGATTTTTTAAGTTTAACTTCAGATATTTCATAAGATGGACTGCAGTGCCTTGAGGGCCTCTGGGAGAACGGGCATCATGATGTTAACTACTTTTAGGAGAAACGGCGCCATTTTTGAGGCAATCAACTGATTACCAAATAAAGACCCAATAATCGCATAGCGTGAAGACACAAAAATTATTAAACCAAGAAAGAGTGAGCCCTCCACGAGCCCTAAAATACCCCCTAGAATGCGGTTGATTAATTTGGTGAAAGGAATGAAAGAAACGAGATCAAACAGCTTCTCGATGGCAATAAAGGCCCAATCCGTCAGCTTGGCCGCCACAACAAAGATAATAATAAAAGAAGCTACCTTGCCAATATTATCATGCCCGTTCATCAGGTGCTTGCTCCAGGCAAAAAACACCAAATAAAAATGACTGGCGACAAAAGCACCGACAATCACCCCGACTAGTCGACCGAATAATCTAATTAGCCCCTTGGCCAAGCCATTAAAAACAAAACCGGCCAAAATTAATAAGAGAACGATGTCAAAAATAGACATATTTTTTATTTTAATTCTAACTTAAACGTGGAAAAAGAGATTCACCTTTAGTAACCTGCTCGGCACTGAACTGTTTAATTATTTTTTCGGCACTATCTGGCAAGAACGGAGCAAGCAAACAAGCGATATGCAAAATGCTTTCCGCAATCGGTCGAAGAATATTTTCAATCTCTTTTTTATCACTCATCTTCCAGGGAGCAGAGGCAGAAAGCTTTTCATTATTAGCAGCAATTAGCTGCCAAATAGCTTGCAAATTAACACCAAAACGATAAGCGTCTTTAGAATAATCAACAAAAAAATCTTTTGCTGCCATCTCGGCCTGATGACGGTCCAGCTTGGTGGAGATATTATTCTTTTCCAGCAAATTAGAAACTCTAGCAACTAGATTACCAAGACCATTTGCCAGATCGGCATTATACTTTTGCACCAAACGTTCTTCAGAAAAATCACCATCTTCAAACATCTGAATTTCCGTAAGTAAATAGTAACGCACCGCATCAATGCCAAATTTTTCTGCCGTGATAAATGGATCAACAGTATTGCCGGTACTCTTACTGATTTTTTGCCCATTCAAGGAGAGAAAACCAAAAACCAGAACCTGTTTGGAAAAAGGTAGGCCAGCGGAAGCAAGCATTGCCTGCCACATCGCACTTTGTTGACGAAGATTATCTTTACCACAAACCTGAACTGCCGGCCAAAAATCTTGAAATTGCTTTTGATCTTCCGGCCAACCGAGGGTGGAAATATAATTAGCGAGAGCATCAAACCAGACATACATTACCTGGCTTTCGTCTCCTGGAACTGGCACGCCATTGGGCATTTTACTGGCCAGACGGGAAACAGAAAAATCCTGCAAGCCACCGGCCACAAAATTTTTAATTTCTGTCAGACGGTTGCTCGGCACCACAAAATCTGGACGCTCTTCATAAAGTTTAAGCAATGCTTCTTGATATTTAGAAAAACGAAAGAAATAATTTTCTTCATCTATTACCTCGAGATCTTTGGCTGGGTGAAGTGGGCAACGATTATTAACCAATTCAGATTCTGTTTTTTCCATTTCACAACCGACACAGTACTTTACTTGATAATTTTTTTTATAAATATCGCCGTTCTTCTCGCATAAACGCCAAAATTCTTGTGCCGCCATCACGTGATGATCGTCGGAGGTGCGAATAAAGTTGGTGAAACTAACATTGAGTGCTTCTCTTAAAGAATGAAATTTTTCAGCATAAGAATCGCAGTAAGCTCTCGGCTCCATTCCCGCTTCCTGCGCTTTCTGATAAATCTTTAAACCGTGCTCATCGGTACCGGTGTTAAAAACTACAACATTCCCCAAAAGACGCTCAACGCGAGCAATCACGTCGGCCTTAATTATTTCTGCCGCAAAACCAATGTGCGGATCGGAATTGGTGTATGGCAAAGTTGTGGTAATATAAAAATTTTTAGACATAAATTATTTGGTTTTTTGTTTTTTTTCTTTACCGATGATAAGGACAAACTCTCCCTTGGTGGTTACCGCGTCTGCCTCAAAAGCAGCGAGTAGCTTTTCGGGAGATCCCCGGTAAACGCTTTCGAATTTTTTGGTTAACTCGCGACAAATTGTTACTTGGAAATTTTCTTGAAGAGCAATTAATTCATTTAATAATTTAAAAACGCGATGTTTGGACTCATAAACTACTGCCGGATATTCACTGGCAACTATTTGTTTTAACATTGTTTGCCTACCTTTCTTATGAGGCAAAAAACCAAGAAATAAAAAACGATCACAACCCACGCCAGCAATAGAAATTGCCGCCGCCAAAGCACTTGGTCCGGGAACTGATTCAATTAATACTTCCTCGCCACATTCTTTGCGCACTAATTCAACCAATGCTGCGCCGGGGTCGGAAATTCCTGGCGTACCAGCATCAGAAACTAAAGCCAAGCTCTTTTCTGCCTTCAACCAAGAAATGATTTGATCAGTTCGACTAAGGCCTGAGTGTTGGTGGTAGGAAATGGTCGGCGTCTTGATTTCGTAGTGCGCCAAAAGATTACGCGTTACTCTGGTATCTTCACACAAAACATAATCCGCCTCTTTCAAAACGCGAACCGCACGAAAACTGAGGTCTTCTAAATTTCCAATTGGCGTTCCAACAACAAATAGTGACATAAATAAAAAAACTAAACGATTCGGCTTTTATTTTGGAATGAAATGCAAGGAAGAAGTTGAAGTTGGAGCGAACCGTATTAAACATACGGTAAGTGAACAACTTCGGCGATCTGTCGACCCAGTTCGTCCAAAATTAAAGCTGTTAATTACAACATGTTATCTTTTCTTTCCTTAACATAACGCGTCCAGTCTTCAGCAATTTCCACCAAGACTTTAAATGGAGCTTCGATAACAAAGTCGAATAGAAAAACAAAAACGTTAACCTTGGAAACATTGCTAGAAAGCCATTTACCAACAGCAATGATTGGCATGTAAAACAAATCGATGAGAAAACCGAGCAAGCTCTCCCTGCGAGCGACGATAATTAAATCTTTGACATCCTTAGTGACGATAATACTAAAGAAACTAACGAAAGCCAAAAAGAACATGAAAATCGTAATACTCACCCAGTTAAAGTGTGCTTTGCTGAGCACCCAGATAATAAAATAAGTTGAAGCAAAAAAAGCCGCTGTATAAATGATATTAAAAAAGAAATCTACCGCATTTTGACGCTTCTTGGGAACACGAATCATTATTGGCTGTGTTCTCTCGGAACCAGCCAGAGCAATCTCCTTCACACCGGAAATAATTTTTTCAGTATTTTTTTTATCCGGCATGCGCGACATTATCACAATAAAGAACAGTAAAACCGCCGGAAAACAGACATTGATTGCTAGGGCTACGGGATTCAAGGGTTCATTAAACCACTTAATTGCTGGCACTTCAATCAGGAAAACAAAAATTGATTTAGTAAGAAAAATATAGATAATACTGCGGAAAGCTTTGCGCCATAAACGATTTTTTTCGCGCTGGTACTTTGCTGCGCAAGTCTTGCTGATATTTCCCAGAAATTTATTCTCATCACGACTCAAGTCCTCATAAGCTTTAACTGGGTCACCCTGAACATTCTCCAATAAAATATTGTAGTACAAAGAATACACTTTCACGATTCGATCGAGTGGTTTTACAAGTGGGTGATCCAACTGTTCATCGATCGCCTTATGAAGGACTGGCAGTGTGTCGGCGATGCGATCAATCTCTTCGTCAGATAAATTATTTTTTTCAGCGCTACTCCAGGTGGCGTGGTAATACTTAAACAAAATCAGAGAAAGCATCGCTTTATCAAAACGCAAAAAAATTCGATTGATACTCAAATAGGTTTGGATTTCTAAATCGTCTTTATACGGCAAACTTTCCGGCAATTCCAGATTCTTGGAAAGAACAGCAAACATGTTGGAAACTATCGTCTGCTTAACTCGATTTAAATCGAAATTCTCTTCAATCTCGCAGGCAGCCAAAGAAAGGATCCAGCTAATAACTGAATTCTTCTCACCAATTAAATCTTTCGCCTTACCCAAATCAGTCTTCAAATTCAATAAGGCATTAATTTTGGCCACACTATGATCTTTGAGGCGAATATATTTCTCCAGAAGTAAGGCAGTTTCCTTGATTTTGCTCTCTGGTAATTTATTGTTGGGTAAATAGCCGGCACGAATTAGCTCGGCGAGTAAGTGGGTAGCTATTTGTTCACTATTTGACTCCTTTAAAACGCCTTCGATAACCACCTGACGCTTTAAGATGCGGATAATCGCATTCTTGCGCAATAAATGGTCCTCTTCGTAGTCGACCGCATTACGAATCTTTTCGTAAGCGAAAGACAATTTGGAAATCATCTCTGAAACACTGATTTTCGGTGCATCATCGTTAGACTCCCCGCCCTTCTTACGATCAGAATTTATGACTTGAAATAAGTGTTTAGCATCAAGATTGAGCTCGGCCCCACGGGCTGACTCACTACGGCGCATCAAAGTTGGACTAACCATAAAATAAATGTTTTAATATTTTTTATCACTCCGATTTTCACCTACGAAAAAACACGAGTGCAAAAAATATCAAAACACGTTTAAAGCAAGATAAAAATGACCTTACCTATGTTCATTTTAGGTTGTTTAGCGGAAAAAGGCAATTTTTCCTTGACAAAAATCGATATTTTAGCAAAACCAGCAAAAAAGCTTGACAAGCGCCCCTATTTTTCTTAAAATATCAATAGATTAATAAGGATAGCCGACAAGGCTGTTTTTAATTACTTTACCCAATATTTTGCAAACATTATGAACAAGTTAACGACTTACATCAAGGCCTCAATCGAAGAAATGAAAAAAGTTTCTTGGCCGACAAAAAAAGAGACTACCAACTACACGATTCTCGTTATCGTTTTTAGTTTAGCGGTTGCTGTTTTTCTCGGACTTTTGGACTACATTTTTAGTCTTGGCTTAGCAAAATTAATTACTAAATACTAATCGTTCTTTTTTTAACCCGGGCTAAACTAGATAAATTTATTTACTAAATTTTTCTCGCGCCCCATTGACCTTTATGGCCAAACAGCTCTTAAACCAGGGCCGCAGATGGTATGTGCTTCATACTTATTCCGGCTACGAAGAAAACGTCGCCCAAAACCTCAAACAAAGGATTGAGTCTTTGGACATGGAAGACAAAATTTTTAACATTCTGATTCCCACCGAAAAGAAAATCAAAATCAAGAACGGCAAAAGAAAAGTGACTGAGGAAAAAATCTTTCCTGGTTACATTTTAGTAGAAATGGAAGTAACCGATGAGTCTTGGTACATTGTCAGGAACACACCAAATGTCACCGGCTTTATCGGCACCGGAACCATTCCGACACCAATCAGTGAAGAAGAAGTAAAATCCCTTCAGAAAAGAATGGGTGTGGAAGATCCGAAGTTTAAGATGGACGTTGTTATCGGCGATCCAGTAACAATCAACGAGGGACCATTCAAGAACATGGAAGGAAAAATCACCTCCATTGACGAAGCAAAAGGCAAAGTCAAAGTTTCGGTCACCATCTTTGGTCGCGAAACTCCGGTTGAATTGGACTTTCTACAGATCAAAAAATAAGAAATTTATAAATAAACTTTTCCCGTTTCGTGATACTCGATGCTTCTACGGAAAAAGTAAAAATATATGGCTAAGAAAATTAAGACAAAAATTAAATTACAAATCACTGGTGGCCAAGCGAACCCCGCTCCTCCAGTCGGTCCAGCCTTGGGACAACATGGCTTGAATATTGCTGAATTCTGTCAAAAATTTAACGACCAAACCAGAGCTACCCGCATGGGCGATGTTGTACCAGTGGAAATCACCGTCTACGAAGACCGCACTTACGATTTTATCCTGAAAACTGCTCCTGCTTCTGAATTGATTAAAAAGGCTGCCGGTATTAAGAAAGGCTCTGCTAAACCAAAGAGTGACAAAGTTGGCTCAATCACCAAGGATCAGCTAGAAGAAATCGCCAAAACAAAAATGTCCGACCTAAATGCCAATAGCGTAGAGGGCGCAATGAATATCATTGCCGGTACCGCTCGCAATATGGGCGTTGAAATCAAGTAATTAATAATTAATGATTCGTGGGAGTTGGCTTAAACAGCTAACGCTTACCACGATCAAATATTTATGAAAAAAGAACAAGGAAAAAAGACGAGCGCAAACGTGGCCAAAAAAAAGGCTATGAATGCTGAATTGTTCGATCGCAACAAAGCCTACACTTTGGCGGAAGCGATTGAAATTGCCAAAAAATCAAGCACGGTGAAATTTGACGCTTCTATTGAAGTGCATTTTCGTCTTGGTATCAACCCGAAAAAAGGAGACCAGCAGGTCAGAGGCGCAGTAAGTTTGCCTCATGGTACCGGAAAAACCGTCAAGGTTGCAGCATTTGTCACCGCCGATAAGGAGAAAGAGGTGAAAAGTGCTGGCGCCGATTATGTTGGTGGCGAGGAACTGATTGAAGAAATCAAGAGAACGGAAAAAACCGATTTTCAAGTCGCCGTCGCTACCCCTGACATGATGAAGAGTTTGGCCTCAATCGCTAAGATTTTGGGAACAAGAGGCTTGATGCCATCTCCCAAGAACGATACCGTTACCTTGAATCCAGCAAAAGCCGTCACTGAACTCAAGAAAGGAAAAATTTCTTTCAAAAATGACGACACTGGAAACTTGCATGCGGTTATTGGTCGAGTAAGCTTTGACAGCGCCAAGCTTGTTGAGAACTATCAGGCGCTCCTGGATACCGTGAAAAAAGCCAAACCGGCTACGGCCAAGGGATCATATTTAAAAAATGTGGCCATCTGTTCGTCGATGGGTCCTGGCATTAAAGTAACCATCTCATAAAGCAAACCGTCACCGCTCCCATAAAGAGCGGCCGGTCAAGTTCATTTGTTGTGAATTTGGCCGGCCGTTTTTTTATTATTTAAAAAACCGTTTGTTAAACAAACGGTTTTCTTCATTTTCGAACAAACATTCATCAAACAGTTAAATGTTTTTTGATTGTATCTTCATAAATTTCTTTGCGTGAAAGTCCGACAATTTTGTCGACTGACACTCCTTCTTTCATAAAATGCACAACAGGGATGCTGCGCACTCCCATTTCCGCGGTGAACTCCTTTTGTTCATCCACATTAACTTCGAAGAATGCAATTTTTTTGCCAACACTCTCGCTGGCGATCTTCTCCAGGATTGGATGAAGCCCTCTACAAGGACCGCACCATTCAGCTGAAAAACAAATAATTACTAAAGTCCCAGCGGCCAAATTATTGGCCGCTTCTTGCTTGTATTGTTCCATTGTGTACTTTTTAAATAACGTGCTTGAACATTATCATAAAAATACATTAAAGTCAATACTAAAAAAGTGCCAATTTTAGGGCTTTTTATCACTAAGCAGCTACCGTAGACCAGCTAGACAATTCTGATATTCTTTCGTCAATAGCCTTCAGGCCTGCTAAGTACTGTCTTTTAACTGGGCCATCAACTTCAATTGAGCCCCTGGAACAATTATACCAATCGGTGAGATATGGTTGATGATTATCAGCATCAATCATGATTGTGGTGCCGGTAGTATCAAGCCCAACATACCCCCTCTTAGCTGCCTCAATATAAACATTCTTGATTTTCTCCCAGATAGTTGCAAGCTCTAACGAGTCGGAAATTTCATGACTCATCATTGCTTCCTGCAGGTCAGAGCCGACAATAAATTCTTCCAATAATGAACCCTTTTCCCCTTGGTATACGGCGCCATAAGTTTCAGGAACGCCAGTTAATTCTTGCAAATCATCAAGAACTGCCGCCTCATCATAAAGATGATCGACAATGATCGCATCGTTATCAGATTCTTTTTGCAAATTTTTATAAGTTTTTCCACTATCTGTACTTACCACCATTGAATCCTCTCTTTTGCCATCTTCCTCATCCCCTGAAATTGGGTTAAGGCTCTCATACCGGTTTCTGACAAAAGTTCTCTCGGACACATACTTGTCCTCTCCAGTTCTCAAATCATGCACCTTCATGCGAAATAAGGGGCCGAAAACGCCGCGACTCAGTGCTTCCCTTTCTCCAATCAATTCTAAGCCGCTTTTAATTAACTGGGCTTTCACTAACTCTATATCAGGAGCATTTTCTGCAAAATTTTTCTTTTCTCCCTCCTTAGAGTTAATTACTTTAAGCTCCTCAGGAGAATCAATAAGCTCGTTTTCTTGTTTTTCGATAGTCATATCTTTATCTATTTTAAAACTCTTATCTAATATTATAATACATCCAAAACAAAGATGCCAATGAAATATTTTGGGTATTTATTCTAATATTTTAGCAAACTCGCCATAGTGGCAATAAACATATTGACTAAATCAAACAATCATGATATTTTAAGAAACGAGCGGAAATCCACCTCGTAGTGAAAACTGCTCGATTCAGACCTTTAACAATATTCATTAATATCATAATCAAAAATGAAAAAAGCAATTATTATTTTTATTTCTTTGCTCGTTTGTGCTGGAGCAGCTGAACTTGCCCTTAAATCCTCCAATAAAAAAATTCAAGGAGAAATCATTAGTGGAAAAACACTGGAAGACCTGTATTCCCTGCACCAAAAAAAAGACAGCATATATGTTATTGGCGAAGTCCGCCTGCGGGAGTTAAAAAAAGAAATATTGCAAAAATATTTCCCCGATGAAGATTCTCTGCAATTCAAAGTACTCAAAGAAACCACTCAAATTGGTGGCCGTATCGCTGGCTCAGTTTTTCGAGAAGGAGTTGAAAAACTCTTTGTGATTTCACCAGAAAAAGGAATTGGGTACCTGATGGATAACGACAAGGAGCAGATTATTAAACTTCACGTCGGATTCATTTCTAATAAAATTTACGAGAAAATTGGTGAGACCGCCGAAGAAAACTTCAAAAATTTTGGACAAGCTCAGATTTGGCTCAGCACAGATGCCAAGAAAATTTTCATCTTTTCTGGCGAAAAAGGAGAAACCAAAGAAATAAACCCCGGAAGCGGAGAAGTTAGTAATTTGGGACCATTCTACAAACCAAACGGCAAAATATTGCTAGAAAGAGCAAAAAAACAATTTGTTCCATTATTATGAACTACCAGAAACCGCCCATCTAATTAAATGGGCGGTTTTTAATTACACCGACTTAAACAGGCTAAAAAATTAGATATTTCCAATTGTTCAGAAGTAATGTTGACTAGATTTCCTGAAATTGCTAATATTCCCCTTGTAAGGCCAGAAAGGTCGTTCTTACGCTAAAAACTAACCGCTCACGCGAAAATACAAAATAAGATGAAGAAATTATTCGTTGGTGGACTTGCCTTCAAAACTACTGAAGACGGTCTGCGCAGTTTGTTCGCTCAGGCTGGTGAAATCGAGTCGGCAGTGGTCATTATGGACCGCATGACCAATCGCTCCAAGGGCTTCGGCTTTGTGGAAATGGTTACCGAGGAAGATGCTCAAAAAGCAATCTCGATGTTCAACGGCATGGAATTTGAGGGTCGCCGCATCGTTGTCAACGAGGCTCGCCCACTTGAAAGACGCTAAGTGACACAGCTCAATTTATAGAAAAAATAAAAAACACTCCGGTTTCGGGGTGTTTTTTATTATCTTAACCAAACAAAATTACTTCTTCTCGACCACAATTTTCTTCGCCTTTTTTACTTCTTCCCTTACCTCTTTCTTCAGTTTTTCATCAATATGTTTTTCGTAGTCCTTAATCGCTTTCTGTAAGCCTTCGACGGCCATGATTGAGCAATGAATCTTTTGTTGAGGCAAACCACCCAGATCTTCAACGATTTCCTTCCATTTAAAGTTTTTTGCGTCTTCAACCTTCATTCCTTTGATTTTTTCGGTCATGATCGATGCAGTCGCAATATTGGAAGCACAACCAAAAGACAAAAACTTCACATCTTTGATTTTTCCTTTATCTACTTTGAGGTAGAAATTTAACTGATCACCACAAACCATGTTGCCAATTTCTGCAAAACCGTCCGGTCTATCCATTTTGCCAATATTCTTCGGATGAAGAAAATGATCAATTGTTTTCTTAGTATATTTTAGAGCCATATATTTAATTATTCATTTAGTTTTTAGCTACAAAAAAACACGAGCTCAAAAATTAAATGAATAATACTAATTTAATTATAATTTGGACACTGGGGAAAATTCTCTGAGTCTGCCCACGGTTTCTGTTACCATTTTAATCGTATAATCTATCTCTTTTTCGGTCGTCTCTTTTCCAAGAGAAAAGCGGATATTGCTATTTAGGAAGTGTTTGCTAAGACCAATGGCCGCTAAAACACTGGAAGCCTTGAGATTGGTCGCCGAACAGGCCGAGCCAGTAGAAACAAAAATTCCCTTGTAAGATAAGTCGATCAGAATTGCTTCCCCTTCGACATAACCAAACATCACGTTCAAATTTGCTGGTACTCTTTCCTTGATGCTGCCATTAACCTGAATATCCGGCAAGTTCTTTTTTAATCCATCCCACAGACGATCACGCAATTTTTTAACGCGCTTCACATATTCTGAGCGTTCTTTGTACGCTATCTCTAGGGCGCTAGTCATGCCAACGATCCCTGGCAAGTTATAAGTGCCCGCTCTCTTTCCTTCTTCTTGCCCGCCACCGATAATTAGAGGTTCAGCATAAACCGCCGGATTCAGATAGGCCAGTCCAACTCCCTTGGGGCCACCAAATTTATGAGCCGAAAGACTTAGGGCGTCAACGCCTAATTCTTTGATATCAATCTTCAGATACGGCACTGCCTGCACTGCGTCCGTGTGGAAATAAGTTCCATATTTTTTTGCTAATTTCACGAGCTCGGAAATATTCTGAATCGTACCAATCTCGTTATTAACCATCATCACGGAAACAAGAACTGTTTTTTTATCAATTAGCTTTTCTAGTTCAGAAATTTCAACTAGCCCTTCATAATTAACTGGAACAATAGAAACTCGAAATCCTTCTTTCTCTAATTGGCGTGCCGATTCACGAACGCAAGGATGTTCAATCGCTGAAATAATTACATGATCTCCTTTCTTGCGATTAGCACGAGCAATTCCCTTGATCAAATAATTATTTGCCTCCGTAGCACTGCTAGTAAAAATTATACCGCGTGAATCGGCACCAAGAATCTTGGCAACTTTCTCGCGACAATCGGTTAAGACATTGAAGTTCTCTTGGCCCATGGTGTGAATAGAAGAAGCATTACCGTAATTAACTGAAAAATATGGCAACATCACTTTTAAAACACGAGGATCGACTTTGGTGGTAGCGGCATTATCAAGATAAACTTTCATAATTTATTTCAAGACAATACTATTAATCACGATCGGTGTTATTGGGCGATTGGCATCACCGGTTGCTGCCTTGGAAATAGCATCAACCACATCCATACCTTCGGTTACCTCACCAAACACCGCATGCTTGCCATCTAAATAGGTGTTGTCAGCAACGTTAACAAAGAATTGAGAACCACCAGTATTAACTCCTGCATTAGCCATAGAAATTGTACCACGGACATTGGAAAGGCCAGGACCAAATTCATCTTTAATTGCATAGCCAGGACCACCAGTACCCCAGCTACTCTGTAGGGAGTCGTCTTTGGTCAATTGGTCTCCGCCCTGAATCATAAAATCAGGAATTACACGATGGAATTTTACGCCATTATAGTAACCGATATTGGCCAGGTTCATAAAATTCATTACTGTCTGGGGTGCCTTGTCGCTATAAAACTTCAGGGTAAAATTACCCATATTAGTGCTGAAAATGGCCTGACTATATTTAGCGGCCAGATTTTCAAATTTACTTGGATCAACTGTCATCATATCAATTTTTTTAACTTCTCCGGCTGGCTGAGTGACTTGACTGTCAGCTCCAGGAATACCGGCAAGTTCTTGTTTAATTTTATCTTTATCAACACTATTATCTCCTCCTGTTTGACTATTAGCACTAGCGGCAGCACTAGAACTAGCTGACGCGGCAGCGTCTTCGTTTAGGATGTCTGCGGCACTAGACTTTTTTGGAGTGGAAGTGTCGGCACCACAAGCAGAAAGCGTTAAAGCGCTAATTACCAAAAGAGAAAATAAAAAATACTTTTTCATATTATTTTACATTTAGCTTTCCTTAGACGTGAAAGCTTTTTTTTAAATCATTATCATCTTCCTCGCGACGGCTATCGATTTTCTCTCTGGCTTGCTCTCGAAGCTCAGCCAAGTTAAAACTTTCTAGTTGTCGCGCTTTTTCTAATAAATAATCTTTTTTGTTTAGTTCAGGATCTTCAATTACCTCCGAAAGCAAGACGTCAAGAATTGCTCCAATTTTGGGACCAGGTTCAAGTTTTAGTTCGCTCATGAGACTATAGCCGTTAACGGCTAGCATTTTCACAGAAATTGGATCATTTTGAACCTTTTCCAGCATGTACTCCAAATGCCTTAATTTATAAGGCATGCCCTTCGGGGTGCCAGAACCGAGGCGATCGGCAATGCGCAAGTCAATTAAATCTTTTAGATTTTCTCGACCAACTTTTACAATCAGGCGTCTGACCGAAGCTGCGGTCACCTCTCCTACATTATAGTAGAACATGTGATTTTTCACTAGGTTAACCACTCGCAAAGAATCATCGGTGGAAAATTTCAAACGTTTCATGATTCTTTCAACCTGTCTGGCGCCAACGTATTCATGGTTATAGAAAGTGGCCGCACCATCGATAAACTTTCTGGTTTTTGGTTTACCAATATCATGAAAAAGCCCGGCTAGACGTACCTGCCAGTCAGCACTAGGACAATGCTTCAAGGTATTAACATTATGATCAAACACTTGATAGATATGATGATGATTCTGATCCATCGCCACCCCCTCTTCTAACTCCGGAATAATATACTGAAGTAACTTACAATCATGCATCAAACGTATTCCTGCCGCTGGACGACCTGACTTGATAATTTTGACCAGCTCATCACGAACTCTCTCTTTGGAAACAAATTTCACGGCCCCAGCTAACTTTAAAATTGCCCGCTGCGTCTTGGCTTCGATTTCAAATCCCAATTGAGAAGAAAAACGAATTGCTCTCATCATACGCAAAGCGTCCTCCTTAAAACGTTCAGTCGGCTCACCAACTGCACGAATTATTTTGTCCTTCAAGTCACGACGGCCACGGAATAAGTCTACCAGTTCGTAAGACTTGTCATCGATTTCAAGTAATTCGCGATGGGCTTTCAATTCCTGGCCCTTAACGGCCAATCTTAAAGCCAGAGCGTTAATCGTAAAATCACGGCGCTCCAAATCTTTGTCAATTTCCGTCTCAAAAAGCACTTCGTCTGGATGGCGTCTGTCGGAATATCCTTGTTCACTGCGATAAGTAGTAATTTCAATGACGTCTATTAATTCGCCCTTACCGGAATTATCGGGGAGCTTGCGCAGAGGTAGCAAAACAGTGCCAAATTGATTCTCGTATTTTCCCTCAGGAAAAACCGCCAGAATCTCTTCTGGCGTGGCATTAGTCGTTAAATCCCAATCTTGAGGTTCTCGACCAAGCAAAAAATCACGGACACAGCCGCCGACAATATAGGCTTCAAAGCCTTTTTTCTCTAATTTTTGCAACAATTCTAGAATGTAAACCGGAATAACCATAAATTTTCACTAAAATGCCTATCAATTATATATCATAATTTCTTATTTGACAAATAAATTACTTTGTATTGGTTTTGTTTAAATAACAGAAAATAGTGGCTCAAAATATCAAACTAATAACACCAACATCCCTTTACGTGCTATAATGTTATTAGAAAATAATTAATTTCTAAAACTTATGAAAAAATCTCAAGTATTTTTAGCAGTGCTGCTGATTCTAGCAGTCACCGCCATCGTTATCTGCGCTCTAAGATTTAACGGCCAACAAAAAAACGAAGATCGTTTCTCCGTTTCTGGCTCGGGAATAATTTATGCGAAGGCGGACATTGCCAATATTCAGTTGGGCTTCAAAACTGAAACCAAAAAAACTGCCGCTGAAGCCACTATCGAAAGCAGCGCCAAGATGGGCGACATCATTAAGGCCATTAAAGCTTTAGGTGTTGATGAAAAAGACATTCAGACCAATAGCTACAATCTCAATCCGGTCTACAACTACACCAACATCAAGGGGCAGGAACTGGCCGGCTATGAAGTCTACCAGAACCTTAGCATCAAGGTGCGCGACCTAACCAAAATTGGTGAAATCATTGCGAAGGGTACTGAAAAAGGCGCCAATCAAATTGGCGGAATCAGCTTCACCATTGACGATGAATTTGCCTTGAAAAATCAGGCTCGCGAGTTAGCAATCGGAAAAGCCAAGGAAAAAGCGGCCTTGATTGCCAAGCAATCTGGGATGAAACTCGGCGAAGTAAAGAGTGTTTCGGAAAATTCCAATGAAGGAGGCATTATCCCAATGTACGCTAACGCCAAAATGGATTTGGCTATCGGCTCCGGCGCCACACCAATTGCTAGTCCAGAAATTGCTACCGGACAAAATGAAATTAAAGTTGACGTCACTCTCACCTACGAAGTAAAATAATTAAAACAACTCCAAAAAAAGGAAAAAGGCTACATCTTTTGAATGTAGCCTTTTTTTGTAAAATACCTTTGTCCCTATTTTTTTTCGGGAGTAAGTAATATTTTTTTATCGTAGAACATCTGATAGTAGAAGTGATACGAATTGTTTTCATGCCTGTTTAAGAAAAGCAGCAGAGGTGAATTGGTGTAAATTGGCGTTGATAATTTTAAGTTTTCGTCCAATCTTTTCTTGATTGATTCAATAACCAACTTTGAAATAGAACTGGTATTATAACCGTTGAAATCGTGTCTGAGGTGAAGGCCAAGGTTACCCAGTTCAATTCCTCCTTGGTTACTGATAATACTCACTAATGAGTTTGTGTAGTTAATCAATGCAACGATTAAATCTTGCTTCTTCTGCTTTTGTTGACTAATTTTGTACAATGCGAATATCAAGCTCGCAATCAATCCGCCGATGATTAACACTGTTAGCACGGCATTTTCTCCGATAAAACGTTTAAATTCTTCCATTTTCAAGTTTTGTTTTTTTGTTAATAATATAATTTATAAAAGTGATAATTGTTTACTTGTTTTTTCACGCATCATCAGAATAAAAAGCTGATGAGTAAAAAAACAAGTAAAACTTCACTAAAATCTTGGCTGGAAGGATTAATTGTCAAAGAACTGGCTTCAAACTTACAAGAGTAATTATAACATATTTTATAAATATTGTCAATAAAAAGGTTTTAAATCAAACATGTTGTGCTAATAATAAACAAAAAAACCACCAAATAAAGGTGGCTTTTTGAAGGCAAGAATAGGGATTAAACCCTTTTTTTGAACTTCGTATGCAATAATTCGTGAGCGCGCTTATTTGTCTTGGCCCATTCCATGTACTCCAAAACTGGACGATTGTCGTGTGCAGAACGCATTGGTAGTTTGTCATCTAACTGATAAAGTGCGGCTGTTCTTGACGCTCTTTCTTTGGCAGTGGTTGGTATTGGCTGTCCTCCACCACCAAGGCATCCACCCGGACAAGACATAACTTCGATATAGTCGTACTTACTCAAATTTTTAATCACCGGTTCAATGTTACCGATACCGTTTACAACCGCGACCCTCAAAGTGCGCCCAAAAATATTTACCTTCGCTTCCTTAAGACCGGAGGCGCCACGAACCGTTTTGAAGGCAATTTTTTTGGAGCGCTGGCCGTCAAGTAAAAACTTGGCTGATCGCAAGGCGGCCTCCATGACGCCACCAGAAGCACCATAGATAGCACCAGCGCCAGAACCATTATTCAGACAGAGGTCGTGAGCAACCGGCTTAAGCGCCGCGAAATCAATACCTGCTTTTTTAATCATAAAAGCAAATTCGCGAGTGGTGATTACTCTGTCTACTGGCATCACGCCACTCTTTAGTCGGAATTCCGGGCGAACGATTTCAAATTTTTTGGCCGTACAAGGCATGACCGAAACAATTTCTATTCTCTTGGGATTAATCTTTTGCTCTTTGGCCCACCAAGATTTTATCAAACTACCCAAATGCATGTGCGGTGAACGAGCGCTAGTCAAGTGAGGAATAATTTCTGGGTGATAGTGTTCAACATAACGTACCCAGGCCGGACAACAAGAAGTAGTCATTGGTAAAACCGCTTTTTTGTCCTTTAATTTCTCCACCAATTCTTCCGCCTCTGTCATGGTCGTGATATCGGCGCCCAAATCAACATCAAAGACATAATCAAAGCCTAACATTTTTAAAGCGCTAGCAATTCTTCCTGGCATCTTGTCATCAAAAGGCAAGCCGAATTCTTCACCGATTGCCGCACGAATGGAAGGGGCAAACTGAGCGATCATGATCTTCTTTTTATTCTTTAGGGCTTTATTCAATTCAGTAACAGAAAAGTTTTCCTGAATGGCGGAAACTGGGCAGCGCAAAGCGCATTGACCGCAAGAAATACAAGCAGAATCTTTTTTTGTCGCTTTGATAATTTTATTAATTCCCTGTCCCTCGGAACGAAAGAAATTAATTTTCTGCAGATCAGCACAGGCGTCCACACAGTTATTACAGTCAATACATTGCTGATGGTTAAATTCCAGAGCCCCGCCGCCAAAAATTTCAATCTTACGGCGCATCTTTCTCTCCGGAAAGGTATTGGCCACTATTTTGTATTCTCTGGCCAGACGCAAAAGGTCGCAATCAAATAAACGAGGGCAATCTGCACAATACTCGGCGTGAGTTGCAAAAAGTAATTTCAAGTTTTCTTGACGACTTTTGGTGGCCTTAGGACTATCAGTAAAAATCTCCATTCCGGAAACCGCTGACGCCTGGCAAGAGGCGACCAGTTTTTCCCTGCCCCTAACTTCAACAGCACAAACCCGGCAATTCGCCTTAACCTTTAAATCGGGGTGGTGGCAAAGAGATGGAATTAGCACTCCAGCATTTTCTGCTGCCATCAAAATAGTTTCACCAGACTCACAGGTGACCTTTTTACCGTTTAATTTGAAGTTTACTTTTTTGGTCATGAGAAATTAATTATTTCTTTACTTCTTTTAAATTCTTATAAAGGAGAACCGTGAAGACATAAAGGAATGGTGACACGATAAACATAATAATCGAGTCGATAATATTCCAGGAAGTAACAAACACGGAGTTTCCTTGAAATGCTGCGCCAGGTAAACCGACAATCAGACTGAAGAGGTACAAAGCAAAACCGAGGAAAACAAGGCGACCAAAGGTGGCCCACCAATAACCTTTTACTAGCTCTTTGCTGGCTTTAATAGCGCTCATGCCTTTTTTCCCCTCAAAGATAAAAATAATGACGGCAAAGCTATAGAAAACCGCAAAAATGATTCCAGGGATAATTAGTAAAATACTCCACAGAAGTACTAGCACTAAGACCAAAAGACTTAACAGGAAAAACGGGGTAAACAGTCCCTTGCTCTCCTCCCAGGAAGATTTCACGGAAGAGAAACCGTTTTTAATTAAAAGGTAGGTAGCAGCTTTGGCTCTAGTACTATACCAGATGGCTAATGCCAAAGTGGCCAAGGCAATAATAACAATTAAAACCTTAATGACGACTGAGAGCACCATGGAATCCTGGCCCTTCATTAAAAATAAAGTGGCCAAGCCAGCAATCAAGGCAACTCCGGCGAAAATTGCCAGAATAGCCAAGAGACCGTAGAGAGATATGGTTACTAAATTCTTAAAATTGCTCCAATACATTTTCCAAGAGTTTTCAAATAAATCGAAAACTGGAATTAATTTTTTCTTAGCCGCCTTGGCAACTAACTTTTTTTCTGTTTCCATAAATTTTTTTTTAATAATTTTTTCTATTTTTTTATTTTTATTTTTAAAATATTTTCAGCATAACTATTTAGGGGTATGGGCAGGCTGGCACCAAGAGCACAGAAGCTGGAAGCTGAAAGGTTGTCCAGCAAATCCCTAACCTCGCCTTTAAAATTCAAGAAGTTCTTTGGGTCGGCTTTGAATAGTTCCAGCAAGCGATAAGTTCCCTCTCGACAAGGAGTACAATGGCCGCAAGTCTCGGCAACATAAAATTCTAGCCATTCTTTAACCAAGCGACGAGGATCAGTACCTGCCAAAACCACTTTAATTGATCCTGCCCCACCAACCGGGCGCTTGAGTTGCTTTTGGTTCAAGACTTCACCACTCATATCTCCGCCCACAACTACAAAAAAATCTCTTTTTGGTGTATTGCCAGTTTCCTCTAGGATTTCTGAGATGCTGGCACTTTCGGAATAGGCATAAACTCCTGGATTTTTAAGATCACCAGTAAGCGAATAGAATCTCTCTTGTTTAAACCTTCCCAAAACTAGCAGTCCAATATTATAGAAAGTTTCAAGATTATTAATTAAAGTTGGGCAACCAAATAAACCTTTTTCTGCCGGATATGGTGGCTTGAGGCGTGGCTCAGCCAAAGAAAATTCAATAACATTGAGCATAGCACTTTCTTCTCCACTGATATAGGAGTGGCCGTTTTTAAACTCATTTCGCCAGAGTTTTCGAACAATCAAATTTTCTTTCTTCGCCAACTCTTGATCCAGGGAAGGCATGAATTCTTTACCGTAGTCAGCACTGGTAAAAAAATATATTTGAGAAATATTCTCTGGGCCAAAAAAGCTAATTGCCGCTCGTAAACCGGCAAAAAACTCAAGTAAATGATTATCTAAAATGTGAGCATCTTTAAAAACTCCCGGTTCACCTTCAGAACAATTAACCACGATAATACCCTTTTTGCCACTCTTTTTTATGGAATCAAAAACACTTTGCCATTTTGAGGCAACAGGAAAGCTGGCGCCACCACGGCCGCAAAGGTTAGCTTTTTTGATTAAATTCAGAATTTTCTGATCAGGCATGCAGGACTTTTATTTTAAATATTTTTTAAGCAGATAGGACAGTTCGACCAAACGATGCGAATAACCCCATTCGTTGTCATACCAAGCAACCACCTTGAGCAGGTCGCCGCCGACAAGCATGGTCGACTTCAAGTCAACAATTGAGCTGTTGGCGTTACCGATAATGTCGGAGGAAACTAGTTCTTCGTTGGAGGCTTCGATAATTCCCTTCATTTTCCCCCTGGACGCAATAACAAAAGCTTTATTGACTGCTTCAACAGTGGTTTTTTTACCAAGAACAAAAACTGTATCACAAAGAGAACCGACAGGAGTTGGAACTCGTACCGCCAAACCATCAAAACTATTTTTCAAGGAAGGAATAGTTTCAGTTACCGCAGTAGCCGCGCCAGTAGTGGTCGGCACAATATTCATCGCTGCCGCTCGTGCTCGACGCAAATCTTTGTGTGGTCCGTCAACCAAATTTTGATCAGCGGTATAGGAATGAATAGTAGTCATTAAAGCTTTTTTGATGCCGAAATGACTCTTAATAACCGAGGTAACGGGGGCTAGACAATTAGTGGTACAGGAAGCACAAGAAACCACGTTGTCAGTCTTGGAGATTTTATCTTCATTTACTCCGATTACAATAGTTTTCACTTTGCCCTTTGCGGGAGCACTAATAATCACCTTCTGTGCGCCGGCATCGAGATGAGCCTGAACTTCTTCAGCGCTACGAAACTTCCCGGTACACTCGAGAACAATGTCAACTTTTAATTTTTTCCAAGGCAACAAATTAGGATCTTTCTGAGAAAAAACTGGATATTTTTGATTATCGACCACCAGGGAATCTTTGGTGCTGCTAATTTTTCTTTGATAACGACCGTAGCAAGTATCATATTCCAGAAGATGCGCGAGAGTGGCCGTATCAGTTAAGTCGTTAACTGCTACGATATTCAATTTTGGGTGTTCATCCAAAATAATCTTAAAGGCCGCCCGACCAATGCGACCGAAGCCGTTAATTGCAATATTAATCTTGCGATTGAACATATAAAAATTGTTTAAATAAATTTTATTAGTTAATTAAATTATAGCATAAGCGTCAAAAAAAATAAAAAAAGAGTATTACTTGCCATGCAATGACAAGTAACACTCTTTAAACCTTGGTGGCGCCCTTGATTATCCAAAGAAACTAAGAGCCTGAAACATCTCCGAAAAAGAATCTAGGGCCTCTTCTCTCCTTTTTAATAGAATAGAGAAAGAGATAATGGCAAGAAGGGAAAAAATTCCCAAAGCAATCGGCCAACCTTCCTCTGAAGGCACGTTGATTTTCACAAGCGAGCCAACAAGTCCGATAATCACATAGATGAAAGCAAAAATTAGCACATCTATGTCAAGTGAATTGATAATTTTCTTCATGGATTAAAATTTTAATGATCAACCTAATAATATCACGATATTAGACAATTGTCAATAATAGGGACATATAAAAACACCCGCGATTAGCGAGTGTTTTTTATATTTATTCAAATATTCCCTATTTCTTCTTGTTTTTTCGGTTTAAATCAACCTCCATCACTGCGTCTCTTTCCCCGCTCTTTTCGGCTGGGAAACGAACATCGACTGATTGTTTTAAGACGTGATGACCAACAACAATCCCTCGACGACCGTCAACGTTAACCTTTGCGCCATAAGCTGGCATCTTGCCGCGAAGCTCTTTATAGCCTTCGTATTCGTAGGCCAGGCAACACATTAGGCGTCCGCACATCCCGGAAATACGATCACTGCCTCGATGAACAACCTGCTGAACCTCTGCCATCTCCGAGGTAACGGAAGAAAATTCCTTTACCGAACCACGACAACATAACTTTTTACCACAACCGCCGCAATCGCCAGTGAGGCGCGCTTCATCGCGAGCGCCAATCTGAGTTAGACGAATATTGGCATTGAAGTGAGCGGTCAGTTCTTTTACCAATTCACGAAAATCAACTCGACCATCAGCAATAAAAGCAAAGTTAAGGCGGTTACCCTCAAAGGAGAAGTGCACGTCCACGAGCTTCATATCAAGATTTTGACGATTGGCAATCTCCCGACAAACCTCCAGGGACTCACGCTTCTTCTCTTCGCTAGGCAGACGATTTAATTCTGATTTCTCGGCACGGCGGATAATCTCTTTGAGTTCTTCGCCCTTACCAGTTTCTTTGACAAAGCCGACAATCTTGCCGATTTCCCGCCCCAGTTCGGTGGCAACCAAAACCTGATCACCAACCTTAAAAGAATCTTCTTCGGTAGAAAAATTATAAATTTTGTCCCAGGAAACGAATTGAACTTCGGCAATTCTCATACTTAAAGGCTGAAACGGACAAAGGCAGACACCGTAGCGCCACCAAGAATATCCTTCACCTTTTTCTTGTCGTCTTTAATAAACTCTTGTTCCATCAAACAAACTTCGGAATAATATTTGGCCATCTTACCTTCTAGAATTTTTTCCACCATTGCTTCTGGCTTGCCTTCTTTAATCAACTGTTCGCGGTAAATATCTTTTTCCTTATCCATTTCGTCAGTAGAAACTTCGGCGGGTACTAAATATTTTGGGTTAGCAGCGGCAACTTGCATAGCAACATCAACTGCCTCTTCATTTTTGCCAGAAGCATCGATAGCAACCAAAACACCAATACGACCACCGAGATGAGAGTAAGCAGCAACTGTACCGCCATTTAATACGGCCAAGCGTTTAACTGCTAATTTTTCGCCAATCACACCACTGAGGGTATCGAGAGTATCTTTTACACTCAGACCATTCATATCCAAAGCTAATAGGGCTTCGACACTGGCCGGCTTGGCAGTCTTTACTAATTCTAAAGCGCCAGCAACAAATTCTTGGAATTTATCACTGCGAGCCACAAAATCAGTCTCCGAATCAACCTCAATAGCATAACCTTCAGTTGCATCAGCGTTTACAGCCACAGAAACAATGCCTTCGCTTGTTTCGCGGTCAGCTCTCTTGGCAGACTTGGCAATACCTTTTTTGCGCAAAATTTCAACGGCTGCGTTCAGGTCACCACCAGCCTCATCAAGAGCTTTTTTGCAGTCGACCATGCCAGCGCCGGTCATTTCGCGTAACTGTTTTAACAATTCCATATAATTAGGAAATTAAAAGAAGATTAATAATTTTTATTTACGAGCGTCAAGGATAGCTTCTTTGACGGTTTCTAAAATCAATTTAATTGTTTTAGTGGAGTCGTCGTTGGCAGGAATTGGATAGTTAACCAATTCTGGATTAACGTTAGTGTCGCAGACAGCAATAATCGGGATGTTCTTTTTGATTGCTTCGGCAACTGCAGTTTCTTCTTCCTTGATATCCCAAATGAACAAAGCATCAGGGAGTTTATTGAGATTAACCAAACCGGAAACGCGAGCTTCTAATTTTTTGATTTCGCGATCAAAGTCCAATTGTTCTTTTTTTGTATATTTTTCTAATTTTCCAGCCTTCTTTTTTTCAATCAAATCAACATATTTTTTAACGGATTTTTTGACAACCACAAAGTTGGTCAGATAACCGCCTAGCCACTTACCAACGATATATGGCATAGAAGCGACTTCCGCCATTTTCTTCATTGGTTCTTTGACTTGGTTCTTAGTGCCAACAAAAAGCACACTCTTTTCCTCTTTGACAAGGGTCTGGATAAATTCCAAGGCTTCCTTCAGTTTTTCTTGACTCTTGGAGAGGTCAATAATATAAATTCCGTTTTTTTCACCAAAAATGAATTGCTTCATTTTTGGGTGCCAACGATTTGTACGATGACCGAAGTGCATACCGGCTTTCAGCATGTCTTCCATTTTTGGAATCTTTACCATAATTTTTTCTTTTTACCCTGGCGCCTTTTGGCGCTCAAGCTTCTGCCTCCTTACCGACACAAAAAATGGCCGGCAAGAAAATTTTGAGGCATGATAATTAATTAAATATTAGCTTAAAATATTAAAAGGCTTAGCATTAACTAGGCTCTTTTCTTATATAATACGGGAAAAATTGGCTGATGTCAACATTGATATTGACATAAATTACTAGTAAGAGGCTAGTTTATAAAACAAAACCCCGCAGAAGATGCGGGGCTTTTTATTTATCCAAATACTGCCTACTGCTTAGCAGAAAAATTGAGGCTCGAAACCAATTTGTCTATCAACTCCAGGCCCTCCTTATCGCTTTCCGGATAATTGCCTCGATAAAGATTGTCAATAAGCTTGTCGTCCTGCTTCAGGTACTCCCCAGAGAAACGATAGACGACCGCGCTATAATGATTGGCGAAAGGAAAAACAATTCTCTTTTCCATGACATTAGCGCCAGCTCCTTCACAATTAGCGATACAGGGGCCAAAATAATATTCAACAAACCCCTTAACACCATCAACCTCAATCGGATGAGCAACTGGTTTGTTTTCTGAAATGTTCACAAAATCTTTTGGCAAAGCATACCGCTCTTGCTGAGTTCCGATGGAAAAATTGTAGGTGGAATATTCAAAAAAACCCCTACCCCAACCTGGGCCAGCTAGATTAGCAAAACTAATTACTATTTTCAGTTTTCGTGAGGCCGTCTAGTTGGTTTTTCGTCAATACTCTCCCAGAGTGACAATAAGCATCGTTTATGGCGGCTTGATCTATTGGCTTTTCTTCAACCGAAGCTGGCGGACTAGACTTTACACCGCAACCAGTCAGCGCGAGACCCAACAGTGAAACTAATAATATTTTTTTCATAAATTAAGGCTTAGTTGATAAAAAATTAATCTTTAAGAGTAACGAACAGATCCTCTTGTGGTGCCTCTTTGAGATGATCAACACTATTAATAAAATTTATTTTTACAACACCATCTTTATCAATTACTAATTTACTGATAGATGACTGAAAGACCTCTAGCGACAAAAAACCAATAATATCAGCGTCTAAAATCCCCGTCAGAACCGCTTTAATTAGATTGCCGTGAGAAAAAACGGCTACCGTCTTTCCTCTGTTCTTTTTAAAAATATCGGTTAACGCCAAGCGAGCGGTTATTTGGATTTCGTCTAACTGCTTATCCATCTTCTGATAACCCTTCAAATGTTTGTGGCGATTTTTTTCAGCAATGTGAAAAAATTTTACTCGATGCCATTCCAACCAATCAATTTCGTTAAAACGGGCATCAACAATAATTCTCTTTCCCAACTGTTTGGCAAATAAAGCGGCAGTTTCTTTGGATCTTTTTAACTCGCTAGAATATACTCGGTCAATCTCTAAGGTTAAGAGTTTCTTGGTTAAGGATTTTCGCTGCTTTAGCCCCGCAACAGAAAGAGGCATATTCTCTGAACCGACAAGTCCCTCCAAGCTGTAATCTGGATTACAGTGGCGAATTAGATAGATTGTTGTATAGGGCTGCCTTTCCTTTGGGGTCAGTTGAGATTTGAACTGAAAGATCATAATTAACTTCTAAAATTATTAAGAGCAAAATCCCAGTTTAGTAAATTATCAATCAAAGCAAGCGCGAAATCGGCGCGACGATTCTGATAATCAAGATAGTAGGCGTGCTCCCAAACATCAATTACTAGAAGCGGCTTAACGCCATGCAAAAAAGCGGAGTCAGCATTGGCGGTTTTTAAGAAAGCTAATTTTTCACCGTCCTTAACCAACCACGCCCAACCGCTACCAAACTGCGTTAGGGCACAATTTTTAAATTCTTCGCGAAAATTATCCCAACCACCGAAAGAAGCGTTAACTAGAGACGAAAAGTCTTCTGAGATTTCTTTTTTTTCATTTACCGCCCGCAGACTAGACCAAAAGAAGTCGTGGTTATAAATCTGAGCCGCATTATTAAAAACCGATGATTGCTCTGGCTGGCCAGCAGTTTTTTTAATTATTTCTAGAACAGAAAGGTTCTCCAGGTCGGTTCCGGCTATTAATTTATTGAGATTATCGACATAAGTTTGGTGATGCTTACCGTAATGAAATTCCAAAGTTTTTTCGGAAATAAAAGGTTCCAGAGCGGGTTTCTCGAATGGTAAGTTGCTTAAATTAAACATATATTTATGATTATAAAAATTTATCAATCGTTCATTAATATTTTAGCGCTTTTTTCGTTTTCCCGCCAATTGCCCGCAAGCAGCATCAATCTCTTGTCCTAAGCTACGCCTGGCAGTTACTGACAAGCCAGCCCTCTCGAGGAGATCTTTAAATCTAGCGGTCCTAGCGGGCGTACTTGGCTGAAAACGTCCAGTTGGGTTGTAAGGGATCAAATTCGTTAGATACAATGGTTTATTTAACAACTTGGCAAGCATGATTGCATCTTCATCGCGATCATTCACTTCTTTGATTAATAGATATTCAAACATTACCCTTCTGCCAGTCTTAGCAATATAGTTATCTACTGCCTCTAGAAGTTTTTTTAAGGGCGTCTTCCCGGCAAGGGGCATAATATTTGAACGCAAGGCATCGCTTGGCGCATGAAGAGAGATAGCGAGATTGACCTGTAATTTTTCACCAGCCAAACGTTTGATGCCGTTTAATACACCAGAGGTAGAAATGGATATTCGGCGAGCACCGAAATTAAAGTTCTCTGGATCATTTAAAATTTTTATTGCCTTCATTACTTCTTCGTAGTTCAAGAAAGGTTCTCCTTGACCCATAAAAACTGCATTATCGATGCGACCGTAGTTTTCCTTCTTCAAGTAGCGAGCCCAAAATAAAAACTGTTCCACGATCTCTTCGGCGCGCAAATTGCGCGTAAACCCGTTCATGCCAGTAGCACAAAAAACGCAAGCCAAAGGACAGCCAACCTGTGAAGAAAGGCAAACTGCAAAGCGACCGTCGGCCTGAGGGATTAATACTGTTTCTATCTGCTCGCCGTCATTTAGGGTAATCAACGCCTTGGCAACACCTTTCTTTCCGGAGCCACCGGTAACTTCTGCCTTGATCTCCAGGGGGCACTCGGAATTCAATTTTTCCCTCAGAGCGATAGGAAAAGTGGTGGCCTGAGACCAGTCGTCAATTAAATCAACAAAAACCGCTTTTTCCGCCTGGGTATGCCGAAACTTCTTTTCTTCCTTTAAGGCTCCATGCAATAATGAAATGTCCATATTTTTATTAAAAGCCCGTGAAAACGGGCTAGAATATTATTTTCTAAGGAGAGTAATAACCACAATTTCGCTACGGCTTAGAGTTCTTAGCGGTGGGCCCCAGGTGCCAACCCCCGTAGAGATAATGCCGGTCATTTGCTTAAATTTCCTTACTCCACGCGAATAGCCCTGATAAGCTAAATTGGAAATAAAATTAAAGGGAAACATCTGACCATAATGCGTGTGACCGGCCAAATAAAGATCTACTCCTATTTCTGCAACACTAGAAAATTGAATCGGCTCATGAAACATTAGAATACTAGGTTTCTTGGAATTAAAACCAGAAAGAGACTTGATCTTTTCAGCTAGATCAAAAGTCTTGATGCCATTTAGTGGGTGGGTGACCCCCAGGATTTGTAGGCCATGAATCTCCTCAAGGCGATTGTCCAAAACTTCGATACCGCTACCAGTTAAGTGCTCAACGGGGCCAGAGTGGATCAATCTTCCCTCATGATTACCACAGACAAAATGGACACCGGAAGGAGCATGAAGAGCGAGAAGTTCTTTGCTCGACTGCGAAAAATCTCCTTCGGTACCATCAAATAAATCACCAGTGATAAGCACCATTTCTGGTTTTATTTTTTCTACTTCAGAGACAATTCTGGCCATAAATTTTTGCCGATAAATCGCCCCGATATGAACATCGGACAAATGAACAATTTTTTTACCTAACCAAAAATCTGGGAGATTTTCTATCTCAACTTTCACTTCATGATTTTCCGGTGAAAAAGCATTATAAAACCCGTAGAGAGAAAAAATCGCAGTTAAACCAATAAAGAACCAGGAAAATATCGAGAAATCAACAGGCGCAAAAAGTCCCAGAACAAACCGCAAGATGATAATTACGAAATAAGCAAGAAATGCTTGCCAAGCGATACCAATCCAAGAAGCAATCAAGAAATAAAAGGAGGCCGTATAACCGTTATCAAATCGATTGACCAGAAACTGAGCCAGAAAAACACTAATGAAAGAAAATGACAGTAGAATAATAAGAAAAGCGTAAGGGAAAATCGGCAGAAAAGAAAAGACATCCAATAAAACCAGATAAAACAAAAAATGACTGACGAGCAGAACCAAAACTACCGAAGATATCAGAAGCAAGATTTTTTTAGCAATTTTCTTAATCATTAATTTCTAATAATTTTTTAGCGGACGGCAAAAGGAAAATTGGCGTAAGTGCCCAGTTCTCCCAATTCAGCTTCAATTTCTAACAGACGATTATACTTGGCTGTTCTCTCGCTTCGTGCCGGAGCGCCGGTTTTAATTTGACCGGTACCCATAGCAACCGACAAGTCTGCAATAAAAGAGTCTTCGGTTTCACCGCTGCGATGAGAAATGACAGCTGTCATGCTATTTTCTAAGGCGAGATTAATTGCAGCTACGGTTTCCGACAAGGTGCCGATCTGATTCAACTTAATTAAAATTGAATTTGAAGTTTTTTCTTCTATCCCCCTCTTGAGCCTTGAAACATTGGTGACATAAAGATCGTCACCGACTAGCTGGACTTCATTATTGAAGGCCAAGGAAAAATCCTTAAATCCTTGCCAATCATCTTCGGACAAAATATCTTCAAAAGAAATAATTGGATGCCTTTCGGCTAAATCCTGATAAAAACCAATCATTTGCGAAGAGGACATAGACTTCCCTTCTTTTTTTAAATTGTATAGGCCATCAGCAAAAAATTCCGTAGCAGCGGCATCTATTCCAAAAACCACTTCTTCTCCTAAAGAGTAGCCCGCAGCCACAACCGCCTCTGTGAGTAAACGGAAAGCTTCTTCGTTAGAAGAAACTGCGGGCGCAAAACCACCTTCATCACCAACGTTAACACTATAACCCTGATCTTTTAATGTTTTCTTAAGTGCCTGGTAAATTTCCGCACACATCATAAAAAAAAAAAAAAAATGTTTGGCCCCGATTGGCAAAATCATATACTCCTGAATGTCGGTTGCCCAATTAGCATGCTTACCGCCATTTAAAACATTCATCATTGGGACGGGCAAGGAAAACTTGCCGGCAAAACGAGGATTGAACTTGCTCAAGTACTGATAGAGAGGCTGACCAAGGGAGGCGGCAGCAGCGCGAGCACAAGCAAGGGAAACTGCGAGAATTGCGTTCGCTCCTAATTTTGCTTTATTCTCTGTACCATCGAGATCGATCATCTTCTGATCCAAATGATTCTGATTCTCAATCTCCAGACCAACAAGCGCGGGAGCAATTATTTCGTTAACATTTTTTACAGCCGCAAGAACCCCGAGCCCGTTATAACGACCCTCGTCATTATCTCTCAGTTCAACTGCTTCATAACTGCCAGTAGAGGCGCCGCTAGGGACTCCCGACCTTCCGACAAGACCATTTTCTAAAACAACTTCTGCAGCAACGGTTGGGTTGCCACGAGAATCCAGAATCTCCCAAGCTCTGATTGATTTAATTTTCATATTGATAAACTTATTTTCCTTAAAAACTATTCAGCAACGTTGCGTTTATATATGCTGCTCTCAGTGCGGTCGATAACTTTTTTAAGAATCTTCACCGCTTCCAGGGGATATGCCCCCATCGCGGTTTCATCAGAAAGCATAATCATATCAGCGCCGTCAAAAACTGCATTAGCGATATCACTAACCTCGGCTCTGGTTGGACTGGCATGATCCATCATCGAGATCATTACCTGCGTGGCTAGAATCGCTGGCTTATTGTGCCAATGAGCATGGCGAACCAAATTCTTCTGAACAATTGGCAATTCTTCAATCGGAATTTCAATTCCCAGATCGCCGCGCGCAATCATGATCGCATCTGAAGCAGCGATTATTTTATCGATATTTTTTAAAGCAATTCCTCTTTCAATTTTGGAAACAATCTTGGCTTTACTTTTGCCGATTAATTTTTTCAAACGCAAAACATCTTCTTCGGTTTGAACAAAAGATAAACCAACATAATCCGCACCAATTTTCAAACCATACTTCAAATCTTTAATATCTTTATCAGTCAAACCACCAGCACGCAGATTGGTGTCGGGAACATTTATTCCTTTACGAGGAAGCAGGAGGCCACCGACAGTTACCTTGGCACTGATAACCCCGTTCTTGATACCGACGACTTTTGATTCGATCCCGCCGTTACAGAGAAACAAGGGTTCTCCCTTCTTGATTTCTTTGGCTAATTCGGAGTTATCGATGGGAATTATTCCTTCGTCTTCGTATGGTTTAGTAGAATAAGTGAAGCGATAAGTTTCTCCTTTTTTTAAAACCAAGCCCGTGCTTGGCATTTTACCAACGCGGATTCTTGGGCCCTGTAGGTCCAGTAAAATTGCTACCTTGCGGTTATTTACCTTATTAAATGTGCTGATCTGATTTTTAATGGATTTGTATTGCTCTGGGGTGGCGTGCGAGAAATTAACTCTCACAACGTCAACGCCGGCCTTCATTAAGGAATTCATCATTTCTGGTGATTCGGAACGGGGGCCGATAGTGGCAACGATTTTTGTGGACATAAAAATATTATAAATTATTTATTTTTCAAAATAAAAACGACATTTCCCTGATGTCTTCAGACATTATAGATCAAAAAGGACAAAATGGAAAGAGCCTATAAACAACATAATTGGTATTTTTTAAACATTATTTGCGAATTTATTTACTCTTTGGACCGATAAAGTAAATCTTTAACACTGGAATAAGACTTACTTGTTCAGCCTTATTTCGGTCAATAAATCTTGAAAAAATTCCAGATTATTAGCCGCAGCTAGTCTTTGGCCTAGCGGCTCATTGAGACGAAATAGGTGATGCAAGAAAGCCTTAGAATAAGTGCGTAGCTCAGGAATTTTGCTGTTTTTATTAATCGGAGAAAAATCTTTGGCAAAAATGGCATTACTTATATTAATTGATTGATAAAAATCTGGAGCCTTGGCGACTGGTCCGTCATTTTTTTGAGGCAGCTTGAAACCAGAAAAATTTTTCTTGAAATAAAATAGTTTTCCATGCCTTCCTTCGCGAGTAGGAATAACACAGTCAAACATATCCCAACCCATCAGAGCGCAGCGATAGATATCTTCCGGAGTACCAACTCCTAGGGCGAAGCGCAAGGAATTTTCGGGAATAGCTTTGGCGGTTTCAAATAAAATTTCAGCTAAAAAATTGCCATTTTTATCTACCGGGCGAGCGCCAAAACCATAGCCATCAAAACCAATTTTCGCCAGCTCACTCGCGCAATAGCGACGCAAATCAACCTCAACGCCTCCCTGCACAACTGAAAACAACAAGGGCCGGTTCTTTTCGGTAAGTTTTCTTTTTTTGACCTGCCTCAAATATTCATCTTTACAACGCTTTGCCCATGACAAAGTTCTCTCAACAGATTTCTCCATTTGCTCACGAGAAAATTCGTTAGGCGGGCAATCGTCCAGACAGACAATCATGTCTGTACCAAGAATAAATTGAATTTGGATTGATTTCTCGGGACTAAGCTCGTGATAAGAACCGTCGAGTGGTGACTTAAATGTTACCTTTTGATCATCGATGCGACCCATTTTCTGACTGCGATGGATTAAAGAAAAAACCTGAAAACCGCCGCTGTCGGATAATAACGGCAAATCAGAAGACATAAAACCATGGATACCCCCAGCCTTTTTGATTAGTTCCAGGCCTGGTTGCAGATAGAGGTGAAAGGTATTCACCACCATTGCCGCAGTCTTTGTCGCTAAAACATCTTTTGTGGTTGATAATTTAACGAAGCCACGGGTGGCATCGGGCATAAAAAAAGGCGTTTTCAAAAAACCGTGATTAGTTTTTAGTTTGCCGCGTCGCAAATTTGATTTTTTATCTTTTTGAAAAATAAACATAGAGTATTACTGTACTTTCCCTGAATTACTCAAGCTGGCAATATCGTCATCCTCTAATTTTGTCGTCTTGGGTGCACTGACAATTTTTATTTCAGAGTTATTTTCCGAATCAAGAGCAGAAACCGAGGAACCAGGAGAAACAATTAATATTTTATTGCGGTCAGTTAAAACAGGGATTAGGCTGAGATTAAACTCTCCGGTAATTTTCGGCACCGAAAGAGGGACTAAACCAAGATCCCAAACCACCTGATTTGAAGCCTGATCATAGTAAATAGCACCCGCCTGGACCTTCACTCTTCCCTCGAAGCTAGTGTTCGGTGGCAAAGCAAGACTAACCCTCGCCTTGGTCAATTCATGTAAGGTGTTGCTTAGAGACCAGTAGACCCTTAACGAAGTTTTTTCTCCTACTTTCGGGGGCAAAGGCCCCTCGCCAACAGGAGAATTGTTGTCGTCAAAGTAAAGGATCTTCTCGGAAAAATTCAAATCGCTATTCAACTTATTGATGATGACATTGCTGCGGTTAAGCTCTGACGCTATTGTATTACTGTTAATATTAAATTGAGCGTAGTTTTTAATTTGAAAATTATTGCCCAAATCAGCACTGGAAAATTTTCTCAAATGAACGGAAAAATTTAGATCACCGCTTTGTCCTGGTTTAATTTCCGCCAAAGCCGGCGCCTCATCTTTTGTCCAGGTGATTACGCCATCTTTTAACTTGCCAGAAGAATCGACAAATAAATTACTCCAATCAATAAAAGGACTGTCGGCCACGGCGCTGATTGCAACATTACTGAGAGTCGCTGCACCCTTATTGGAATAGGAAATAGTATAGTTTAAAACATCACCAAAATTTACCGCTTGGTCTCCCTGGCTACCATTTATCATCATCGTTAAATTTAGATCGTTCTTGATCACGTCCATTCCAGCTCGTTTTTCAAGAAAGACTACATTATTACCGAGATGGTCTGGCGCGGAAAGTTTACCAACAATTTCTAGACGATTTTGATCGCATTAATTCCCTCCACCTGCCAATAGTTATCAACTTTCTTTAGAGTCCAAGACGCCGAAGAAGCAACTTCTGGATTGATAATAACAACCGACTGGGGCACCTCAAACTCAATCCTAAATTTATTAATCAGTGGAGACTCAAAATTAGAGAGTCTAAGCAAAAGACTATTCTCTGCTCCCGCCAAGCCAGCGCTTGGATAATCTATTTCCGCACGAAAGCCAAGGCCATCAACCATCGTTGACGCGGAAACTTCTTTCTTTAAATCACTGGAAAATCCCGACTGCTGATAACTCAATTTAGCCCAAACAACATTGGCTGAATTCTCTTGATTAATGATTCTCCCCTTAACTTCAAAGGTCATTTCTGCTCCCGCCGGCAAATCTGGTAAAGTCCAGTAATTATTGTGTGAAACTGGCGCTGCACTAGCACTAGTAAAGATGAAGTTTCCTGGATATGATAATTCTAATTTCAGTGAATTAATCGGTGCGCCAGAATTATTGCGATAAGTAAGGTAATAAGAAAACTCTTCTCCAGCCTTCACTCGGTCTGGAGCAGAAATCAACAATTCAACCCCTGATTTCTGGGTGGGAGAAAAAATCAAAAGTCCTGCCCAAGCGGCAAGTGCCAAAAAAACAAGACTAAACATCCAACGAAAAACCGTAATAAACGCTTTCTGTCTGGCTTTTTTTTCTAATTTATGGACATCAACCAGATGACCACGTTCATCACGATAAATTTCCGATAAACGGCCGTTGATTTCCTCGCCACGCTCCTCGCTTCTCATCTGACGCTCAAAACTACGAACTTCTGCGCTAGAAGGTAAGGGCTTTTCAACAAAATGCGGCTCTGTTTTCTTTGTCGACATATTTTTAATTATTACTTTTGATAATCACGCCGAAGCTCTGATCCCCCTCTAATAATTGACTCTTCTCCCAGCCCAGAGGGTGGGCGTCCTCAACTTCAGGATAAACCCAAATATTATTTAGCTGCTTATTTGAATCCGGAAAAGACAATTTTCCATAGTATTCAGGGGCTTTGGCTCCGGGCTGTTTCTGGACAAGAAGTGAGTATGAAGCTAATTTTTCCTTTTCGCCAAAGACAAGTCTGCCAAGTTTTGCCTGCCAGCTTTCATTTGGCAAACTATTACTGAAGGTCATTCTAAAAGGCAGATAGTAACTAAATTCAACGCTCGCTTCATTGCCAGGATCGACCATTAACCAATTAGCAAAAACCGTCTTGTTATTTTCTTGATAAATCATGGTTCCGTTGCGAGTCTTTAGGGCCTGTCCTTCCCCTTTTTGAATAAGTGGACGCTCTTGCCAATCATCGGCAGCTTTTTTAAATAGTGAACTACTGGGGGTGGTAAAACCCGAGGAATCGATTAACTCACTTCCTAGCGGCACATAAATTCTAAGCCAATCAACGTTTCTCATGCCAAACAACTTTTCATTTTTAATACCGCTATGATTTTTGGTAATTTTTACTCTATTGAGAATCCGACCATCCGCCTGGATTTCGGTGCTCTGTTCAATTCTCTCGGTCACTCGATAGTCGCTTTTGCCGCCACTAATATTAGAGTCAACTACCATCAAATAATCGCCAGTAGTTTTCTCTTGCCTACCAGCCCAGGAACGACGCTCAACTTCAGCCTGCAATTTTGGATCGGAAAAATTGAACATTAATTGCTTCTGGTCAAGACTTCTTTCGGTTAAGGTCAAGATTTTGGCGATATTTTCCCGATCAATTTTTTTGGGTAATTCCGAAAGAATTTTTGCCGTTAAGTCACCGATGATTTTCTTGGGCTTTTTCCCTTGATTGCGCTCTAAATCCTGCTTAACCAAGACAGTAGCGCTGGCAATATTGGTAGTACTAGTGGCACCTCGAAAATCGTCCACCGACAACTGCCCGTCTTTCACTAAATTATCTTTCTCGGTTATTTGCTGAGTTATTTCGTAAAAATTGTTAGCATCAATAATGACGCCATATTCACTAGTCAGATCAATCGGACCAGTGATCTCCAAGAGTCCATCAATAATGTCTGGAGTAAAAGCAATTACCCCGTCTACTGTCGGACCACCACTCTTTTCGTAAAACCAACGGATATTATCAGCGGACAAAGCCCAGTCAGGGAACCAATTCGCGTCCCAAAAAAACCAACGAGCAGCAATTAGGCGCAGAGCTTCTGGAGATTTAACAAAAGCACTTAAACCGCCCTTAGTGTCATAAGTCCCCCCACCAGGTATCTCCAAATTCTTAACTTTACCGCCACTGAAATCAATCAGCGCGTAACTTCCCATAAATCCACCACCACCACGCAACTCATTGTTGTTTTGAAAAATAAGCAAATATCTTTTGTCTCTATTAACACCAAATAATTCTCCGAGTTTACTGGCAGCCGGCACGGCTTCTGATAAAGCATCGTCTAGAACATTCACCTTTTCTTTGAGGTCTGAGAACTGCTGGCGATATTCTGACGGCAAAGATTCTGCATCTATTTCCTCCAACTTACTGGACAAGCTTTTTGCTTCTCTTAAAGCCACCGCCCCCTCCCTCTCAAAAATTGCCAAAGAATCCTTGGGATCACCCTGAGAAAATATTCCATCTAACGCCAAGGACAGATGCTGCCCCAAAGAAGAAGCGAGGATACCCGCTGCCAGAAACTTCTGGCCATTGGCGGCTAGACGCAATTCTTTATTCCCAGACAAAGCAGCCAGACCAAGTAAATTTTGATTAATTCCTTTCAGGTCATCTTCGGCTTGCAAGAAGTGCTGCGCGGCTCCAGAAAAGTCATTGGAAGCGGATTTTAGGTCTAAGCGAGAAGCCGCTGAGGCCGCCAACATCAGATCATTAATAGCCAAATGAGAGCTAGCACTAATCTTTTGTTTTAGCGCTTGCGGGTCAAGTATTTTATAATAAGCAAGCAATTTAAGGGGGATAAAAATAGACAAAAGAACCAGCGAGAAAGCAATAGCGCGACCAAGAAAAGAACTAGCGAAAACCTTCTTCTCAAAAGAGCTAAGACGATCGCTTATTTCCTCCGCTCTTTTGTCTAGAAGCATGCCTCCGTGGCGATGATGCGTAAGGGGTTTAAAAAAGAAAGACAGAGAAGATGAAACTCTCTTTGATTTCCAGGAATAATTATTCGATCTTTTAGTCTTCTTGTTTTGGTGTTTACCCTCATTTACTGAAGAATCATTCTTCCGTAAATCAAGAATAAAGCCGGAGCGCTTATGCTCCAACTGATCAAGGGAAATATCTAAAGAAAATTTCTTATTTTTATTTCTCAATTTAGTCATTTATTTTTAGGCACTTTTGATAAACCGCCAAGGTCTTTTTCGCACAATCCTGCCAACTGAAATCTTTTACTCTTTTTGTTCCTGCGTCTTTCAGATTTTCTCTTAACGTCGCATCGCTGAAAACTCGATTCATTTTACTTAAGAAATCATTGGCATCATAGGGGTCAAAATATAGTGCGGCATCGCCTAGTATCTCTGGCAGGCTTCCCTCTTTTGAGCTAACAACCGGACAACCACGAGACATTGCCTCTAGCGGTGGTAGACCGAAGCCCTCGTAAAACGAGGGGAAAATATAGGCCAGAGCGCGAGAAAACAAAAATGATAAATCATCATCAGAAACATAGCCGAGAAAATAAACCCTCTTCACTTGCAAGTCTTTGGCTAATTTTTTTATCTGTAAATAAAAATAGTCCTCCTTCCCCACCAAAACCAAGGAGGCATTATGCTGTTTACTTTCTCCTTGGAAGGAGGAAAAAGCCTTAAGTAAACCCTCAAGATTCTTGTGAGGATAAGCGTTGCCGACATAAAGGAAAAAAGGCTGGTCAATACCTTGCTGCTGCAAAATGCGAGAATCCGTTGCCACATCCACGAGGAAATTATCAGCCACTCCTTCGTAGGTAACCTCAATTTTATTAGCCGATATTTTAAATTGTTTAATAATATCTTCAGCGGTAAATTTTGAAACTGCAATAATCTTTAAAGAATTTTTAACAGCGTAACCAATTACTTGTCGATAAGCAAAATTTTTCAGGCGATACATCCATGGTTTAAGCAGCGTGGCCTTCAGTGAAGGAAATTTTGTGAGAATTAAATCATGGATAGTAACAATAAAATTACGACGGTAGAATATCGGCACGTTAAAGTGTGTAAAATGCAATAGATCGAGATTCTCACGGTAAAAGTAGAAAGGTAAAATTACTTGTTCACGCCAAGAGTACCAGCGAATATTAATCTTAACTTTTTTATAATTTTTTCCCGGTAGCTGAAAACTATCGAAATTTTCTGGACTCAAGAAAATAACGTAGTCGGCAGTCTGATCGAAAGAAACGATCCGGTCAGTGATTTCCTGAGTATAACGACCGAGGCCCTTACCAAGAGGACCATAAAAACGAGCGTCAATACCAATTTTTGGTTTTTTGTGATTTTCCATTTTTATAGTTTAGGCAAAGGGGAGGTTCTCCGGTGGATTATCTTTTTCCAAGGCTTCTATTTTGTCATCTGGTGCTTTTGGTCCTTTCGGTTTTTCGTTAAAAATATCTTCTGGAACATATTTGTCATCCATAAACAGGGGCAAACTTGCTGGAGCTTCCGCCTTTCTGCCAGGAGCCATTTGAACCAAGGGAGCTTTGACTGAAGCTTCAATTGGAAAATGCCAAATAGTAGCTAGCTCTTCAATGGTATAAACACCAGGAGTGCGACCAGCGCCGACTGCTCGACCGACATAATTATTCATCAAGCGATTTTTCTTAGTTATTAGTCGCGCTGTTTGGTTAAAATAAGCCGACTTGGTCATGGTAAAATCTAAGTCCGGCTTAAAGCTGTTGAGATCTAAATCGATGAATTGCTTGATATAGCCGACAAAGCCACTAAAAACTTTGGCTTTATTAATAACGTCCTTTTTGGCAAGATAAACAATTCTTAATTTGGCCTCAAAGCCTAATTGAGAAGCTTTGTTTTGGATAAATTCAATCTTCTTCTTCTGAACCGGGGTTAATTCCATCATCGATAAAGCTTTTTTCTCTTCCTTCTTTTCTGGTTGGTAGGGACCCCATAATTCAAAAAGCCCCTCACTAACTCCATGAACAATTGGCGCTAAACGATCCAATAAGTCTTCCCCAGCTTTCGGTTTCTTGCCAAGAATCTTATTTACTTCGTCATCCGCTTTTTTTGCCCAATCAAAACCACAGGGAGTAACCAGAATCTGATACCAGAATTGTTCGCCAGTCCGCAAAGAGCTGCATAAATCCATTAGCGAAGCCATGGGGTCTTTAAACTGAGTTTCGCTTGGGCCCATTTGATGTTCAAATTCTTTATAAGTTTTTATTGGATAAATAAAATGCTTCTGCTGAATAAACTCTGAACCGGCGATATCATATTCTTCATCAGGAAAACGTAATGGCATCCCCTCGACATAATCATCCACTTCGGTGATTTCCGCGTCTGGGTATTGAGAATAAACTGATGATTCCACTAGACTCCTGAATTGAATAGGTGTTCTGATTAAAAATTGCGTATACCCATCGATGCTAACAATCTCAAAACTAAAAGAAAGTTGATAGACTCCCAAAAACCACTTTTCAAAAAAACTAACCGAGCCGTGAGCGCCAGCCAAATAAGTAAAAAGGTTTTCGGTTGCCTTTGGAGATTGCTCATTGCCTTTGGGAATATCGATAGCCAGCAAAATAAACTTGTTTTTCATTGACCATTTAGTCTCGATGTAAATCAGCCAAAGATGCAATGAGGCTTTGACAAACATCCAGGCCAAAATTATCCAGCCAAAATACAAAAAAAACTTCCAGAGCATGAGATCGGGCGGAAGATGTAAAAAATCTTCAATCGGGGTTAAATTGATAACAATATCCATAAGAAGGATAATTATAAAATATCTTTTATTTTACCATATAAACTAGTAAAAACAAAATCACCCCAGATCTATTCTGGGGTGATTTTTGATATCGAAAAAGATTGAAAAATTATTTATTCCACTCCTTCAAACCATACATACCGCGACCGGTTAAAATGTAGCGGTTATCCAAAATTAATTCGTTGTGAACAGTGGCTGGATTTGCCACTTTTTTGTCAAAACCGACTTCATTGATCCGACGAGCAATCTCAGTAAAATGCAAAGGCTCACCAGCGTTCTTTAAAACCAAAAAGATTTTATCATTAATAGTTTTTGGCTTAACCTCCTGCCAAGAGGAAACACCCCAATGTCCAAATTTGTTTCTTTCCAGGCTCTTGATGGCTTGCATTAGAGAGTAAAGAATCTTGTTGCTGTTGATTACTTCTGCTTTATCTGGGAAAGTTTCACTCTTTAAAATTGCTGAAATATCGACATCACCATCAAACGTTAGCTGCTCTTGGTATTTATTGTAGGAATCGAGCTCTTTTAGAAGATCGAGCAATTCTTCAGTGCTTAAAGTTTTCTTCAAGGCGTCAACCTTCTCCATCAAATCATTAGCTAATTCTTCGAGATGGTTAATGGATGAGTCCTTTGATTTCAAAGAGGAGTTAAACTGCTCTGATTCGGATACGAAATCAAAGTTATCGGCCAAGACGCGAGAAAGAATAAAATCGAAGTTATTACGATATGAAGTCTTTTCCTGTTGACTTGACTCATTATTACCATCAATAATCTCCAGGCAAAAAACCGTTAAAATATCCAAAAGATAATCACGACGCATTAAACCGCCATGCTGTTCGAGTAGGGACTCTACGACTTCTTTTAAAACTGCTAGATCGCCTTCAAGTGTTTCCAGTTTCTTGATTTTTTTCAAACTTGAAGATTCTATTTGACGAACTCTTTCACGAGTTAACTGATGGAGCTTGCCAATTTTTTCCAGAGTTTCTTTCTTTTCCCCTTGTAAGCCAAAACGGCGCACCAAAACATCTTTTTCGCGGTCCATAAGATCGCCAAAGAGGTTGGAAACGATTTGAACGGCGTTAAGCTTGGAGGCCTCTTCGCCGCGTTTTTCTTTAATTAAAGTCTCTAAAATGCTTCCCATATTTTCAGATGGTTGGTCAAAAAAAATATAATTGACTGACCCGCTAGTTTTTTATCTATCTTGAACTCTATCACGATAACATTTTTTAGTCAATAGTCACGAGTTATCTGTCCTTATTTTTATAATTTTCCTTTATATTAGTAAAAATGCTGTAATATTCCTTCATTAAAAACGGCTCTCTAAATAAAGCAAAAATGAACATGCCCAGGCTAGATTTGATAATTATTGCTTTCGAAAAAAGGTTCTGTCGGCTAAAATGCTTGCTAAAAAGCAGGTGCTGGTTAACAAAAGACCAGCGACGAACATTCTTGCTTTTATTTTTTCGATCTCGAAGAGTGGCAATAAAACCTTGTCCGGGATCCGCGGCACTACGATCATGCCAGGCAGCGGCCTCAGAAACACAAGCTGATCTCTGCCCCGCCAAGAAGAGCCGGTAGGCTAGATCACAGTCCTCTTTATACATAAACATCCTTTCGTCGAAATATTGTTCCTCCCCGGCTTTTCCGGTGGCGATAAGTAATAGGGCTGAGAGGCGAAAAATACCTGCCGCCCCCGAAGGGCCGATAATCTCAAGATTATCAAAAGAGCCATCATCAACTTTCCCCTGCCCCAAGTCAGAGAAACGAAGACCGGGAGACAAAACTAAGCCGCAAGTATCAATAATTTTGTGTTCAGGATTCTTCGGAAAAGGCCAACGATAGAGCTTGGGGCAAGCGGAAGAAATTGATCCATCTCCATCCAAAAATTCGATTAGCTTTTTTATGGTATCTTTTTCTAAGAGCACATCGGGGTTAAGCATTAGAAAATAAGTGGCCCCGTCTTTTTTTGCTGAACGAATTAGAATGTTATAAGCTCTGGCAAAACCCAGGTTTTGACTCCGGGAAAGAAACTGGAAATCGGGATAACTCGTAGCAATCAATTCCTGATTGCGATAATCTCCAGGCTCACTATTATCAAAGATTTTTACCAAAAAATTATTATCTGGCAAAAAAGATAAAGCAGCCTGCAAAGCTGGCAAAGTCTTGGAAAAATATTTTAGCGAAGAATCGCCGTAGGCAACTAATCCGATAACTAACTTCATAATAATTGTGACCAAAAATCTAAAGAAATAAAAAACGGCCGGGCAAGGCCGTTTTCTTAAATTACCATCTTATCTGCTAACTTTTCTTTGGCAATTTGCTGAGCTCTTAAAAGACTATCAAAAGTGCCCGCATCAAGCCATTCCCCTTGAACCATTGCCACTTCTAATTCTCCATGATTTAAGTACCAATTGTTGAGATCAGTGATTTCTAACTCTCCCCGGTCGCTGGGTTTAAGATTTTTAGCCACCTCAACCACTCTTTTGTCATAAATATACATTCCGGTTACCGCATAATTACTGAGATATTCTTTCGGTTTTTCAACTATTTTTTCAGCACGTTTTTGTTCGTCAAATTTTACTACACCGAAACGCTCCGGATCAGGAACTTCTTTGGCAAAAATCTTGGCGCCACCCCTAAAATTCTTTATTTCTTCGGAAAAATCATCTTCAAAAATATTATCGCCCAAAATCATCGCTACATCCTCATTATCAATAAAATTGCTGCCAATAATAAAGGCCTGAGCTAGGCCCTCTGGCTTGTCCTGAATTTCGTAGGTAAATTTAACCCCAAAATCTTTGCCGCTTCCCAGAAGATTCAAATAGTCGCCAGCTCTCTCCGGGGAAACAATTATTAGGATCTCTTTTATTCCGGCCTTAACCAGAGTGTTAAGAGGATAATAAATCATTGGACGATGATAAATCGGCAATAGCTGCTTGCTAGTGATTTTTGTGAGAGGGCGCAAGCGAGTACCGCTGCCACCAGAAAGAATTATTCCACGCATAAATATAGAAATTAATTTTATTTTAAATAATCTGCCAGGGCTTCCTGCCAGGAACGAAGCAGAGGCCTTTTTGAATTTTCCAGAGCAGAGGCCATTGGCCTTTTGGCTGGCCGCGAAAAAGTGCTACCCAAAACTGGAACAAGCTCCGATACTATTCCTTTGAGCCTCAACGCTTCGACCGCACCTTGATACCAGGTAGCAACCCCCTCGTTAATCAAGTGAAATATTCCGTAATCAGCGTGGTCGATAATAATATTTTTGGTTGCCAGCGCCAAATCGGGGGTGAAAGTAAAACAACTCCACTCTTCATCAACCGCCTTCAGGGTGTTTCCATTTTGCGCCAAATTAATCATGATGTCAAAAAAATTCGGTTTAGCAAAGGGACTGGACCCTGCTGGTCCAAAAAGCTTAGAAGTGCGGATTAAATAAAATTTCAACCCAGAAGAGATAAGTTTCAGGATTCTTTGTTCACCATCAGCCTTACTTTGACCATAAAAATTGATTGGACTGGGACTGCAATCTTCGAGAAAACGACTATTAGCACTATCTCCAGAAAAAACGTAATCCGTAGAGTAATGCACGAATAGTATGTCGCTAGACAAACAAAAATCTGCCAAAAAACCCGGGAGATCAACGTTCAATCTTCGCGCTAAAGCTTTTTCATTCTCGTCGACCTCACACTTGTCTACTACATTATAAGCAGCTGCATTAATAATAATACTTGGACTCTCCCGCTCTAGTCTTTCTTTTAGCGCGTTGAAATCGAGAAAATCGACATCAGAGCGATCAAGCCCAACAACTGTTTGATCGGAAAATACTTTCATTAATTGAGTACCAAGGTTGCCCTGCGAACCGATGATTAAAATTTTCATAATTATTTATTTTTCCACTCTTGTCCCTGACGAACCAGCAATTCATTGGCTCTTTGCGGTTCGGCCATGACTTCTAAAATAGCCTTTTCCATCCTGGATCCCTGTGAGCCCTTAACTAAAATTAAATCTCCTGCTCCGATTCTCTGAACAGCAAATCCGCCAGCTTCGGTAGCGTGAGAAAAATAAAAAATATTTTCAGGGTTAAACCCATCTTCTTTGGCCCCCAAGGCGATGTGGTGAGCCCTTTCACCAACTAAAATTAACTGAGAAATTCCCGCAGCCACAACTTTTTTGCCAACCAAACGATGCCCTTCCTCTGTGTAAGAGCCTAGCTCCAGCATCTCACCAAGAATGGCGATTTTGACAGAGTGCTCAGGAAGAGTCGCGCGCGACATCACTTCCAGGGCAGCCGCGGTAGAATCGGGGGAGGCGTTATAGGTATCGTCGATAATAGAAGAATTTTTAATTCCTCGTAAAACCCTCAGGCGCCCCTTAGGAAGATAGAAGTGCTCTAGTGCAGAAGCGGTTTCGACAAGATTAAAAGAAAAGTGAGTGGCAACAACGGCGGCCGAAAGAGCAGATAAAACTGCCTTGTCACTAATCGCTTCACGCAAAAACACTGGGACGCTAGAGCCATTATATTCCATTTTGAAAGAGAGCCCCGGTAAAAATCCTTCACCTTTTTCGTAGTTAAACCTTAAATCAACTGCTCGCAAATCAGCCTCCTTTGAAAAGCCATAGGTCAAAACCTTGGCGCGACTAGCCTCTGTCATAGAACTTACTAATTCTGAGTCGGCGTTTAAAACTGCCAGCCCTTTGCTTGGTAGCGATTCAATTAGCCCCTGTTTCTCCTTTTTTATTTTTTCCAAGCTACCAAAAAACTCCAAGTGAGAGTGACTAACCGCAGTCACTACTCCAACTTGCGGTTTGGCAATTCTCGTTAAGTATCTCATGTCTCCAGGACGATCAACTCCTAACTCTAAAATTATCATCCGCGGATAATTTTTGTTGCGCCAAAGCAGCAACTTCCAGGCATGAAAAAAAACTCCGAGCCAGCCAATCAAACTTGAACCCGGAGAGTCAGCACCGATTATCGTCAAAGGAACACCGATTTCATTGTTGTAATTCTTTAAAGGCGCTCGGACTGAAAATTTGGAAGACAGGACTGCGGCAATTGCCTCCTTGGCGGTCGTCTTGCCAACGCTACCAGTAATTCCTATAACCTCTGGCTGATATTTTTTCAAGATTAAGCCAGCCAGGATTCTTAGTTTTAATTGCAAAATCTTTTTCATATGAATCAATAAAAATTATTTCCTCGTCTTTGGTACTTGATAATATTTTAAGAGATAATCGATAATCCCCTGACCCAAAGGAACCGCTGTACTCTCGGCGTATTGTAACCCCTTAGGATTATCGATCTTGGTCAAAAGAACAAACTTTGGATCTTCAATCGGCGCCACGCCAACAAAAGTATGAATAAAATCACTCTTACTATAAGAACCCTTGGAGGCAACTTGAGCGGTACCAGTTTTGCCACCAATATAATAACCGCTGACCGCTGCTTTCTTAGAATGCCCTTTCTCGACAACGTTTGTCAACATGGCCAAAACTGTATTAGCAGTATGTTCGGAAACTACCTGGCGAATAGGTTTTGGTTTAATTTCTATCTTTTCACCGCCGGGTTTAGAAATTTCCTTGACCAGGTAAGGCTTCATCATTAGTCCTTTATTAGCCAAAGCCATATAAGAAACAACCATCTGCAAAGGGGTAACCGAAATTCCCTGGCCAAACGAGGCGGTGGAATAGTCAATCTCCGGAACTCTTCTTTGTAAAAGATTGGCGATAGTTCCTGGGACTTCTGACTCGAGCTCAATGCCAAACTTTTTACCAAAACCAAAATTTTTCACATAATCCAGAAAGGTCTTTGCCCCAGTTTGACGCATCACAAAGATTGCCCCGGTATTTAGGGAGTTTTCCAAAACAAAATTCATATCCACAACTCCATGAGCACCTTTTGTTGAATAATCTGAATTACTAATCGGCTTAGGCCAACCGGTGATAAACATTTGCCCGGGATCATTATAGGTCGAGTTGGGAGAAACTTTTCCCTGATCAATTCCGGCAGCCATTGTAATTGTTTTCATCACTGAACCAGGTTCATACTGAGAAAATATCGTTGGATTGTTGAAATATTGAATATCTTCTACTGACTTATAGTCATTTGGGTCAAAAGCTGGGTAAGAACACATCGCGATAATCGCACCGGTCTTCGGATCGCCAACAATAACGCTGCCGCCGGTAGCATTATACTTCTCGATTGCCGCTTTTAATTGGTCACAAACTGCAAATTCGACATTACGATCGATTGTTAATACCAAGTCACTGCCATCTTCCGGTTTAACATATTCCTGATCATTAACAATTAACATGTTTCTTCCTACGCCCTTCTCGGCCCTCAGGAAACCAAAAGTACCAGTTAACTCAGAATTAAAAAACCCCTCTAAGCCATAATGGCCGACACCATCGGTGTCCACAAAGCCAGCCAGGTGAGCCGCATTATCACCTTCGGGATAATATCGATACTTAAAAAATTCATAACCTAGGCCTTTGATATCCAGAGGACGATTATTGTCGGCGGTGTTAACTATCTGTTCGTGGAGGATATCTAGGTCTTGTGCTCTGACCGAAGAAGTGGTTGAGATAAGCCCCGGAGTAGAAGTAGACTCTGAATAAATTGCTGCATAGAGTTTGAGTAAATCTTCGGTGGACATTTTTTTCACCAACGGTTCATAAGGATCACCGGGCTTGTCTAAATGTTTCAAATAGCCAGCGATGATTTCTTCTTTCCTGGAATCAGCAGAGAAAATTGGGTCGCTAGCAATTGTGGCAATTTTGGCGGTCTTCTCCTCTGGCTTCAAAGTTTCATCGTCTTGAATATCTTGAATGGCTCTCAGTTTTTTCTTTTCATTTTCTTGAGCTAAGCGGCTATTTTCCTTTTCCATCAATGGCTTATCAAAGAAATTATACAATTTTTCCGCCATTGCCCGAGGGTCGGCAACATCTTTTGGGACTGCATAAAGTAGGGCAAAGTTTTTATTAGTAGCTAGTGGAAATAATAAACCGTCGCTGTCTCCCGGCATTACACTACTAAAAAATATCTGTCCCCTTTCCGGGCTCAATTTACTAAAAATCTGCTGCTGACCAGCCGCTAGTGCGGTATAATAATCGCTGTCTTTCACCTGTAACAAAAAAAGGCGGCCGATTAAAACCCCAATTAATAAAAAAACCACCACCACCACTAAGCGGAGGCGGTTGTTCGAATCTTTCTTGTCTAGACAGGCATATTTTTCAGAATCACGCCACATAAATTTTATTGAGAATGGATACCATTGGTCATTATTTCATCGCCAGTGCCGGAGCTTTAATCGTCAAATAATCAACATTACCCACCGCCACCATATCCAAACTTTGAACTCTCGCCTTCAAGCTGCCGTAGGACTGGAGTGCGAGAATCTTATTTTCATAAGCCCGCTTATCTTCATCTAAGTTTTTGGCTTGATTTTTTAAGCCCTGCATCACAACCCCCTTAACTACTAGATCATTAGCACTAATTAGATAATAAAAACCGACAAGAACGAAAACAGAAAACAAAACAATATTCACCGAATGAAAAAAGTTGGAAGGATTGTCGCCTCTCCTGGACTGGTGATATCTCTTCTTGTCTTTATTTTTTTGCAACGATTTCATAGTCGTTTAAATAGTATGGTTATACTCTGATTGCTGCTCTCAATTTTGAGCTACGAGCTCGTGGATTTTCTTCACTTTCTTGCTCGCTTGGTATTAATGGTTTTTTGGTAATAATTTTCAAAGTCTTCTTGTGCCCGCAAACACAACGGAGAAAACTTGATGGGCAGATACAGTCCGTACTTTCCTGGCGAAAATAATTCTTAACAATCCGATCCTCCCCGCTGTGAAAAGAAACGAAAATTACTCGTGCCCCTGGCTTTAAAGCTTGCGGCAAAGCCGCCAAAGCATTTTCTAAATTTTTAAATTCGCCATTAGTAGCAATCCGCAGAGCCTGGAAAATTCTCGTTGCAGGATTGGTGCGATGATGCCCCTTCAATATTGGCGCCAGAGCTTCCAACAAGTCGCCGGTGGTTTTGATAACTTTTTTCTTGCGATATTCAACAATTAACTTAGCGGCAAAATATGCTTTTGGCTCATCTCCGTAAAGACGAAAGATGTCGGTTAGCTCGTGTAAGCTGTAGTAACGAAGAATGTTTTCAGTCTCTTCGTTTTCCGCACTATCCTGGCTGAAAGACATCGATAGTGGGCGATCACCTTGAAAAGAAAAACCTCTGTCCTGGTCATCCAGTTGTGCCGAAGAAAGTCCGAGATCAAATACGGCGCCGTCAAATGGCCCATGTTTTTCAGCAATCTCTGCCAACTTACCAAAATTATCATGAATCAAGCTAATATTATTTACCCCCTCAATCTTGGCTCGTTCTTTGGCGTTATCTATCGCCAAAAGATCTAAGTCGGTAGAAAATACTCTTCCACTTGGACCAACCGCCTTAGCGATTGCTAATGAATAATTAGCACCGCCAAGAGTACCGTCAAAAATATTTTCACCTTTCTTTGGTTGTAAATATTTCAAAACCTCTGGCAACATTACGGGAATATGGGAATACATAGATTAGATGCCCAAGTCACCGAGTTCTTCGGCAATGGCATTACTATTCTTTTCAGCGCTTGCTTTATAATTGTTCCACTGCCTCTCATCCCAGATTTCTAAACGGTTATACAGACCAGCGATAATCGTATTTTTCCTTAGGCCAGCGAACACTCTTAAATATTCAGGCAAATTGATTCTGCCCTGATTGTCAAAATCAACGTCCATCGCTCCGGCCAACATGTGGCGAGCAAAGGCTCGCGCCTTCGCCTGACTGATTGGCAAGCTAGCAAATTTTTGAGCAATGACCTCAAACTGTTCTTTGGAATACAAAAATAAACAGTTGTCCAAACCCTTGGTAACGACTGCTCCCTTCTTTAGGATGGCGCGGAATTTAGCCGGAATAGCTAGTCTTCCTTTGTCGTCCAGGTTGTGATTGTATTCTCCGATGAACATAAAAAAACTTTTAATTCACCACTTATCACCACAATTCACCTTTCGAATGTAATTATACCCCACCAGCCCCCAAGACGTCAACAAAAAGATACCTGTGGAAAACTATCGACGATACAAAAACAAAAAAACACCCCTAAAGGGGTGTAGCGGCAAAATTATATGATATTAATAATGCTAATTTATTTTTGTCAGGTCTCCATCCAAAATAGTTTCCACCATCGCTTTAATTTCGTCGGTGTAAGAAACTTCTTCGGGAATCGAATTAAGAAGGAAGGTCTTTTTACCGTTAACATAGGCGAAGCCAATTTCCATTAGAGTATTGCCACCGACATAATTATTAACGCCATTTTTATCAAAATTTAAAACCAGGATGGCATCACTGCGGCAAATCGCTTCGTAGTACCACTTAATATAACCTTGAGATACTTTAGCTAAGTAATGCTCTCCGCCACTGATCTGGCTCCAAAGTTCTTTTTTCTCACCGCGGACAAAGGCCTCGTAATCGGGATGAACAATCCCTTCGTGTCCCAGGGCAGATAGTTTGCTTCGATACTCAAGCATCTTTTCTTTAAAGGCGGAGCTACCGCAAATAACGATTTTCATAATTTTAACGCTTGATTTTTTGCAAATCACCATCAAGAACAATCGGCTGCAAGGCCCTCATCTCGTCGCTATAGCTCATGTCTGGCACCTCGTGAAGAAAATAGAGATCCTTCCTTAGTACATGAGCGAAGGCGGCCTCTAAAAAAGAATTGCCACCGACATAATTATTAACGCCATTTTTGTCGTAGTTGGCAACTAAGACTGCGTCTGCCTCAAAAATCTCCTGATAATAGGCGCGAATGAGGTCGTGATTAATCTTGTTTTCTGTTGACTCGGCCCGAGACTCCTGACCCCATTCATGGCTAGCATACTTCTCGGTGTTATGAGGCACAATCACCTGATTAAAACCGAGAGCATTGAGCTGACTCTTTAAAGTCAACATCTCGAAAGAAAATTTCATACTGCCACAAATGACAATTTTCATAAAATTATAATTTTAAACCTTTAATAAAGCCAAATAAAGTCGGCGCGAAGTCCAAAATCGCCTGGATGAAGCGTGCTCTTTCCTTGTCGCTTAAATTAGTTAAACGCTCCATTGACCAAACCTCAAAACCGATTGCCTTGCCCTTCTCTACCTTTAAGTCAGCGACGTCTCCGCGATAGATATATAAGTATCGGGAAGTAAAAACATTATTTATTTTTCCAGTCACCTTGTCTTCGGCATTCTTCCTGATTTTCTTGATCAACAATAAATCACAAGGATCGATTTTAATTCCCGTTTCTTCCAGGGATTCTTTGAGTGCCGTCTCTTCATAGCTATCGCCTATCTCCACGTGGCCGCCTACGGTAGCGTCAAGTAGATCTGGGTAAGTGTCCTTATCTTTTGCGCGGTGCTGAAAAATTATTTCTCTCTTGGGGGTGACAAAATAAACGTGCGTTTCGCGATGCAACAATCCTTCTTGATGAATTTTTTCGCGAGTCTCAGCGCCGATGATTTCATCATCTTCGCTCACGATATTTAATAGTTCTTTCATAAAAAATAAAATTATTTTTTCTTCCCGATATTTGGTTCGGCATCATAGTGAGGGGCTACAATTGTCAAACCCTGAGCCTTTTTGATGTCTTCTGGAACAATCACCCCATCTTTATCAATCGCCACGACTGGTACTCCAAGAGAAAAAGCCAGAGCGTTAGCGGTAATTACTCCGATACGCAAACTCGTAAAAGTGCCGCCACGATTAACCACTTCAATACCAGACAACTCTTTTAATTGGAACCAATTTTTAACCAACATTTTTTCAATTGCTGGTAATAATTTTTCTGCTTGCTTTTTTGGTGCCAAGAACTTTTTTTTGGCAAGAGTTTTTCCGCCGCTCTTTAACATCAGGATGATTTCTGATTGCGAAGCGGTATCAATCGATAAAATTAATTCTGTTTTTTTCATATATTTTATTCTTCAACCCAAGCATTGAAAATATCCTTAATTTCCTGGGATGTAAAAACTTTTACCAACTGGCTGCGCAGATGACTGGCCCCTGGTATCCCCTGGGCATACCAGCAAAGATGCCGGCGAAGTTCCACAATTGCTCCTGGTCCTTTTAATTTTTCCTCCAACTCTGCATGGCGGATGGCAATGGCAGCAATTTCCTGTTTAGATAAATTTATTTCTCGATCATTTTTTATTTCCCGAAACAACCAAGGGCGACCAAGGGACCCGCGAGCTAATCCAAGGCCATCCGCGTCGCTTTCTGACAGTATTTTCCGTGCTTGCTCCAGATTGTCGATGCCACCATTTGCTAGAATAATCCCAGAAAAGTGCTTGCGCGCCTCCTTAATTAATTCGCAATTGATTTCACCAACAAACCCCTGGGCCAAAGTTCTCCCATGAATCATCACCGCTGAAACCGGCAAATCTGCGATATTATCTAGAAAATCACTAGCAGAAACTGCACCCGCGCCAGCTCTAATCTTAACAGAAACTGGTAAGCTAGTATTTTCTATAACGGCCTTCACAACCTCTCTAGCGCGCGGCAAATCTTTCATTAAATCGGCGCCGGCACCCTGCTTAATGACTTTGCCGACCGGGCAGCCAAAGTTGATATCAATACCATCGGGTTTAATCACTTGTTCAATTAGGCGTGCGGCGACCGCGAAGTGCTCTGGCTCTGAACCAAAAATTTGTACAACGTAATGGGCTTTTTGCGCAGGATCAAATTTCAAGATATCAAAAGTCCTGTGCCCTAGATCTTTTTGGTGGTAAAAAATTGAGGCCACCGAAGCCATCTCACTGTAAACAACATCAGCGCCGTATTCCGAGCAAATTATCCTAAAAGGCGAGTCGCTAAAACCCGCCATCGGCGCCAAAGCTAGAATTGGCTTTTTGATCTTGTGCCAAAAATTCTCCTTCATGTTAAGCCTTGCTTATCTTCATACCATCCTTAGTATCTTCCACCAAATAACCGCGAGAACGGATTTCATCGCGCAGACGATCAGACTCCGACCAATCTTTGCTGTCCCTGGCAGAGTTGCGAGCGGTGAGTAATTTCTTAATATCATCCGGCAAACTACCAAGTGACAAATCGTCACGAGAGATGTGGGCCAGGCCCAAACCCAAAACAGCGTCAAAATTAAGAATAGTTTTTAGGCGATCATTTGCTTCTTCGTCAGATTTTAAAAGTTCCTGAACTAGTGCAAGTGCTTGAGGGATATTCAAATCATCAGCCAATGCGGCTCTAAAACGACTGACAAAACTGTCTATCAGCCTACCCTCCCCGGAGGTTTCGCTCTTCAGTTCTGTTATTTTTCGCCGTAAGCTTTCCAAACCGCTCAGAGCATTCAGGGCTGAATCAGGGCGCCACTCCATCGGCTTTCGATAATGCCCCTGGAGAAGTAAAAAGCGATAAGCCAAAGGGTCAATATCTTGAGAAATAAAAGTATTTTCTAGAGTTAGAAAATCTCCCGAACTTTTCGCCATTTTTTTACCTCCAGGAACAATCAAAAATGCCCCATGAAGCCAATAATTGAAAAACTTCTCACCAGTAGCTGCTTCGCTTTGAGCAATCTCGTTAGTATGATGAATGTTTATGTGATCAACACCGCCACAATGAATATCCAGCTGTCCAGAAAGATAGCGCAGACTCATCGCCGAGCATTCAATGTGCCAGCCAGGAAAGCCAATACCCCAAGGAGAGTCCCATTCCATTTGACGATTGCTACCAACTGGTGAAAATTTCCAGAGGGCAAAATCAGTAGAATTTTTCTTCTCCAGATTCTTCTCTACCCTTGCCCCTTCTTGTAGCTCCTCGAGAGGCAGATGGCTCAGCTTATTATAGTCTTTGATCAGTGCGGTATTAAAATAAATTCCATCACTGGTCTTGTAGGTAAATCCTTTTTCTTCCAAGCGGGCAATCAAGGCAATTTGCTCATTGATGTGATCGGTTGCTCGGCAATAGATATTGGGTTCGATAATATTTAAATGCTGCAAGTCGGATTTAAAAGCTTCGGTGTAAAAAGAAGCGATATCCCAAGCACTGCGTCCTTCACGCAGAGCACCTGACTCCATCTTATCTTCCCCCATATCCATGTCGCCGACCAAGTGGCCGACGTCGGTAATATTCATGACGTGCTTCACTGGATAATCAAAATACGAGAGAGTACGCTTTAAGAGGTCCTCAAAAATATAGGTTCGCAAATTACCAATGTGGGCAAAATTATAGACAGTTGGGCCACAGGTGTACAAGCCAACCTCAGAAGATTCTGAGTTGAATTCTTCTTTTCTATTACTTAAAGTATTGTATAAAAAAATTTTATTATCCATAGATTAGAGACGGTTAATGATTTCTTGACTTGCTAAAAGATTTTCTCTCAATCTTGGATCTAGGTCTCCCTCCTGGCTGTTTCCGATCTGATCCTTGATGAGCGAGGTGAATTTTGTAAACATCTTTCTTTCAAAATCACCCCCAGCAGGATTTTCCAGGTTAATGTCTTCCAAGAGCAACATCAACTCTTCCCTAGATAAAGAAAGAAAAAACGTTGGCAAATTACCCATGCTTCTTCTTTCTAATTCTCCGCTCTTAACTGTCGCACCGTATTTCACGTAGGTGCCGACCCTTTTTCTTTCACTTTTTTTATCGCTCTTTGAGAGCTTCTCCTGTTTCATGGCAAGACCACTGTCGCCAACCGCACCCAGGACTTCGTCAAAACCACAAATAACTGCTCCAGTTTTTTTATCAATAAGAATATTGTCGACACCATTTTTATAGTCATCATAATCTGAAGCGCGAGCAACAATAAAATCTTGACCGATGAATTTGTGAAGTACGGCGGTCACTGCCATCTCGGCGATAGTGGCTGGATGTCCTTTTTTCTTATCTTTCCAGGTGCTCAGTTCTTCTTGTCTGCCACGAGCAAAATAGGCTTCAATATCATCAACTTCTTGCTGATCTTTTTCTGCATAGGCGCCGGTCATCTTGATTTTGGCTTCAAGATCTAGGAAGTCTCCATAAGACTCGTTTACTTCGCGACTTTGGGCGGCTAAAATACTTTCTAATTTCGGTAAAAATTTCTCTGGACGAAAAGCTGGTTTCTGTTCAGTTTTTTTCTGAAAAGCAGAGAGGTCAATTTTGCCGATAATTTTTGGACCAAAGTTTTCCATATCCATATTATGCTAGTTAATAATAATTGGAATGCTCGTTGAGGCGTCATGCTCCGGTAGACCGCTGGGATTGTCCTTCGATAAGACCAAAAATGCTTTAGTTCCAGAAGATACGGTCTCTCCAGGAGCTAGCTCCAAAACACCAACAAAGGGGACGAAAGACTCGGTCATCCAGTCCAGCTGAGCCTGAGCCTGACCAATTGCTAGTACCTTAGCTTGTTCGTCTACTATTTTCAAGGGGAATGATCCTTCAAAAAACCAATTGCCACGAGCCTTCCCAGCCACCGCAAAAGGGGCGGATATCTGTGTTCCTGGTTGAGGCTGATCAATAACAATCTCCTGATTAGAGACTACCGGCGTGGTGGAGGCACTTTTCTCTAAAACCTTAACCACCTGAATCTTCTCTGTTTTGACCTGAGGAGCTTGAAAAAAATAATAAATCCTCATACCCGCCGCCAAAACGATCAAGGCAGCGATAAAGATGAAGGAGAATTTTTCTTTGGCACTAAAGTTCATTTGAAGTTTTTTCTTTAAATAATAAATTACTAATCATCGAGCCAAGCCAGAGGAATAAGGATAAACTGAGAGCCGGCAAAAATCCGGCTACCGAAAAACCCTTAACAACACTGGCAACCAAAAGCACTAGTAGACTATTAATTACTAGAGTAAACAGACCAAGGGTGAGGATGTTTATTGGCAGGGTCAAAAGAATAATAATTGGTCTAATCACCGCGTTTACTATCCCTAAAAATAAGACAACGATTAAGGCAGAGTAGAAATTAGCAACCGTGATCCCGCTCAAAACAAATGAGGCTAATAAAACCACTAAAGCATTAAAAAGCCAACGAAGTAAAATTTTCATAAAATTTAGGTTATTTTTCTTTATTTTAACACGACGCATGAGATTTTAAAAGAAAAGCCTCTCCCCACCAGGGGAAAGACTTTTTTCTGTGGTCGCTAGTGGACTCGAACCACCGACCTCTGCGATGTGAACGCAGCGCTCTAACCAGCTGAGCTAAGCGACCTTTTCTATTTTTGGAACACCAAAATTTTAACAAGAAAAATCCCGAATTTCAAGTTTATTGGATAATTCTAAAATAGCTTAGCACTGGCAATCCCTTTCTATAATACAAGCCCAACTTTGCTTTCAGGGCGATATGTCCGTCTTCATAAGCAATTATCGCTGCTCGATTTGGTAACCATTTAATTTCAGTGATGTAAAACTTGCCACCCAAAACTGGCTTTTCTTTGGATATTAGATTGATATTTTTTCTTAAATAATTTTCAAAAAGATCACGTTCCCTCCAGGTCGCGCAAAGTTTTTTGTTTTTTGCGTCACTTAAGGAGCAAACAACTTCTTGGGCAGACTTTTTTAAACACTCACCGACACTAACAACCTTAACACCATAACAATCGGCTTCTGGCTGTCCACAACCATAGGTTTTGCCATCAGTGCCACAAACAGGGTCATAACGGAAACAGTTAATCTGGCATTTCACTACCGAACATTCTCCCTTGTTAGCAATTTTTACTTCCCCGGCCATACAGGAATTGCCATAAGTTTTTCCGTCCACCCCGCAGACCGGAGCGTACTCCATGGTGCAAATTTTTGAGCTAACCATTCTAGCCGATAAAGGAAAAAGAAAAAGCATTAAACCGGCGATTATAAAAAACTTGGTTTTCATATTTTTAAAATTATTGAAAAAATAATTATTCTAAATCCAAAACTTCCATTTGGCATTTTCGACAATCAAAATTTAGTGGATATTTTTTCCCCTCTCTTTCAAGATATAATGGCTCGCGCAAACCGCCTTTTGATTTTTCGTTTTTCGGGCAATAACCGAATTCTCTCTTTAGACAATGCTTGGTGGTCATTAGAACTTTGCCTTTTGGCTTTTTTCCGTTTCTCATCTGCAACTCCAAGGCATCTTCCTCAACCTTGACTCCGTGGCTTTCCCAAAAATCACGAGCCAAATCGTTGGAGATATTAAAGCTATAATCCGCTTTCTTTAGGTAGTAAGTTGCATCAGTTTTTTCCATAACCGACTCTTCGCGGACATAAGATTTTTCTCTCAACAATAAAAGCTTCTCCACCAATTGGCGCCTGGCTTCGTTCAGGGAGGAACGAGAGAAGAATTTTGGCTGCTGCCATTTCAACTCTGTTTCTTCACAATAGAAGATTGTTTCTCCCAGTTTTGCTAAGGCTTCTTTGATTGCAAGTTCAGCTGCTTCTGGTTTTTCAGCTATTTCCCCAACACCCAAAGAAACGCTGGCTTTTAGCGATTGTTCATCTTGGGCGCTAATAAAAATCTCACCTTTTTTTTCTTCCACTACCAATTTCAAGCCAATTGCCCGATGTAAACCGCTGGTGGCCGATTTTTCAAAACTCAAATCCTGATTACAATAAAGTTCTGCGCCAACTGGCGCTTCTTCGTGTCGGTGCAAAAGAATACGATCTTCCTTGACGGCATTGGCGTAAGCACCAGAGAGATTGCCATTTTTATCCAAGAAACAGATACCATCGCCATTTTTCAGTTTATGCTCACGATCCAAAACCAACCAACCACGACCACTCTTTTGAACCTTGCCAATGAATTTACCGAGAGATTTTTGACTATCCAGCGAAGCGATTGAGCCCTTGATCTTCCCGGAAATCAGATACTCCGTAAATCCCCGATTGAAAGTCTTTGCTGGATCTGGAACAAAAGAAGGAAACACCCGCCCCAGTGAGGCGCGCTGATATTTTTCGCTAACATTAATAATCTTATCGAGCTCCTGGCGAAAATAAGAAACCATGTTGGCAACATAGGCGTTATCCTTCAGCCGACCCTCTATCTTAAAAGAAGTGACGCCGCTAGAAAGCAGGTCATCAAGCTTGTTCCCCAGATTTAAATCTTTTAAAGAAAGGAGAAACTTGTCATGTGCCATGATTTGTCCTTGGGCATCGCGCAAGGTAAAAGTTTGGCGACATAATTGAGCACAAGCTCCGCGATTAGCGCTGCGATTTAAGGCGCTCTGAGAAAAATAACAATTGCCTGAATAGCTGACACATAAAGCACCAGCAACAAAAGTTTCTAGTGCTATTTTGGGGGCAGCGCTATGAATTTTTTGAATCTGCTCCAAGCTTAATTCCCTGGCCAAAATAGCCCTGGAAAATCCCAGCTCCTCAAGAAACACAACCTGTTCCGGTGTTCGATTGTTCATCTGGGTGCTCGAAAAAAGAGGTAGAGGTGGTAAGCCCGCATTCACTAAACCAAAATCCTGGACAATATAAGCATCAACGCCGGCATCATAAGCTGTTCTGGCGATTTTTTGTGCCTGAGGTATCTCCTCGTTAAACAAGATGGTGTTTAAAACCAAATACACTTTTGCGCCAAATAGATGCGCAAAATCAGCAAGTTTTTTAATGTCGTCAAGACTATTGCCTGCCGCCTGACGAGCACCAAAGTTTGGCCCAGCAATATAAACCGCGTCAGCGCCAGCTTCAATCGCCAGCTTACCAGATTCCAGATTACGCGCTGGTGCTAATAGTTCTAAATTAATTTTTTGTTGATTGTCCATATCACTAACCTAACAAAACAGGGCCGGAGCCCCAATTCGTTATCTATTTTTAACCTTTTTTGAGGTTTTTATTGGTGCCCAGAGGGGGACTCGAACCCCCACTTCCTTGCGAAAACTAGCACCTGAAGCTAGCGCGTCTACCAATTCCGCCACCTGGGCCCGATTGAGCAGCTATATTTTTACATATAAACCGCAAATTGTAAACATTATAAAACCCTAAAGGCTAATTCTTTTTAATATTCTGCGACGCTCACGATAATCGGGCAAAACTTTCTCAACTAAAGCCCAGAATTTGGGCGAATGATTCAATTCCTTGAGGTGACAGAGTTCGTGAACTACCACATAATCCATTAATTCGGGATTGATAAATATTAGGCGAAAATTAAAATTCAGGTTTCCCTCTTTTGAACAACTGCCCCAGCGGGTTTTTTGATCCCTAATAGCAACAGTTTTTACTGGCAATCCCAAAATAGTAGCAAAGAAATTTACTCTCTCGCCGATAAGTCGTCGTGCATTATTTCTCGCCTCTTTTTCTTCTTTTGGAGTGATTGTCGGAAAAACGTCAGACTTTTTACTTCTTTGCTCTGCCAATTTAGCCTTTACCCAGGACTCTTTTGCTAATAGGAAATTCTTCGCCAAAAAAAGTGGTACCCGATTTGGCACCACCAGCGTCACGCCATCGGCGCGAGAAATCTCCAGGCGCAAACTTTTGGCCAAACGGCTTTTCCTAATTTTATAAGGGAAATCAATCATGCTAAGTTCTAAGGTTCTAGATTATGCTTATTAAATTCTTCAAAATCTTCACGGTTATTAGAGACAATAACTTTATTGCCTGTCGTACTATTTTCTATGGTGATATAAAGTCCGCAATTATCAAGAGCTTTCATTGCCAAGATAGCAGAACTTGCTCCCTCGGGAAAATCCAATTCAGCAAAACTAAGCTCTTTTATCGCCACCAAAAGCGCCAACCTTTCATTATCTGGCGATAAAGATATCTCTTTAATTTTCTTGACCAACTCCGCTTTCTGGGAAAATTTCAAGTTTTCAGAAGAAGCTTGCTCAATATTCATAAATAAAGGCTTATTTTTGAATAATACCACGAAAATTCCAAAAAATGAATAGCATTGACTAAAATTATTTATTATGTTAATATCTCCTTGGTAACTTAATAATCAACAAAAAAAATAGAGTAATGATCTACGAAGCAAAACGTTTAAATGAACTGGATTTGTCGGGAATGACAAACCGCGAAAAAATGGAAATCCTTTGGCTAGTGGCCGGACAAAAAGGACAGTGGGACACGAAAGTTAATAACTGGTTAGAAATGGGCAGCAACAAAAATCTGGTGCCACCAATTAGACATCTGGCAAAAGATTTTGTTACCACCAAGGCAATGGAAGAATACGGAGATGGTGACCATTCCTTAGAAGAATTTTTTGCGCGTAAAACACTGAAAGTGCTGGACACCATCCTAGAGGAAATCGCCAAAGAAACCAGGAGATGGACTGAGGTGATCAAAACTGGTATTGGTGTTCGGTCAGCTAAGGAGCGTGACCATAAATTTCATTTCACCAAGATTACTGTTAGGAATCCGGTGATCATGGAGTCGTTGGTTGATATAATCACAACCAGGAAGGAAAACTTTTTGATTCAGTACTCCAAAGATAAAAACATTTTTGTTGGGGGGACGGAAATAAAAAAAATCCTTTTCAGTCAAGGAACTGGCAAGGAATTCCGTTTCACTAAAAATCACCAAGATTTCTACGATGATGTGATCGACAAAATTGCCAAGGCTAATGCCGCGGGAACAATCAAAAAATCTATTGAGCAGGTAGCTCACAAAAACTAAAAAAAGAAACCCCATTTTTGAAAATGGGGTTTTTAAATAGTCCTACCCTTTGGACTAACAAAGGAGTATAATTTAATTATGCTAGATTTAATATCCGAAAAAGAAAAATTTGCCTCAGGCTACCAATTAATCGGTGGCGTGGATGAAGCTGGCCGTGGACCATTAGCTGGTTCGGTTGTGGCCGCTTGCGTGGTGATCGGGGAGGACTTCAAAATTAAGGGTGAGCTAGAAAAAGTTATGGACTCCAAAAAACTCAGTGCCAAAAAACGTGAAGAGCTTTACAAGCTAATTCGTGAAAAAGCTTTGGCGGTAGAAATCGGCGTGGTTTCACCAAAAATTATTGATAAAATTAATATTCTCCAAGCCAGCTTATTAGCGATGAAAAAGGCTGTTGATGGTTGTAAAATTGCCCCAGATTATCTTTTTATTGATGGCAAATTCAAGATTCCAAAAACAGATATTCCGCAAAGTGCTGTGATTGGAGGTGATGGAAAAGTTTTTTGTATTGCGGCCGCCTCTATTATTGCCAAGGTCGCCCGCGATTGGTTAATTAGTGCTGAGGCAGAAAAATATCCTGAATACGAATTTGCCCGTCACAAAGGTTATGGCACCGCCATCCACCTAAGCAAGCTAAAAGAATTTGGCCCCTGCCCTATTCACCGTAAAAGTTTTGGACCAGTCAAGGATTGCCTCAAAAAATAAAAAATCTTCCAAGTTCATCTTGGAAGATATTTTTAAATTTAAGCCTGCTTACAGGCCAGGATAAAGTCAACAGCTGAAACTGAGTCTTCAAAAAAGCGATTATCAGGTAAAGCATATCTGGGAAATTCATTTCGATTACCAACCCCAAAGAAAGTTACGGGAAACTTTTTGTGTTTCGTTGTGTCCAAATCAATTTTTGTATCCCCAATAAACAAAACCTTGCTGATGAAATTTACGCAACCCTTGTTTTGCAAATCATTCCAAACTGCTGGCGCAGGTTTCTGGTGAGGCAAATTATCTGCCGTTCCAATAAAATCAAAATTTCTTTTGATTTTAATATCTGACAGGCGAGCAGAGGTTTTAAGTGAAAAAGTTGTTCGGCCAGTCAGTATCCCCGTTCTCAGACCCAAAGCTCTTAGCGATTCAACTCTATTCAACAAACCAGAAGGCACTTCAAAAACCGTGTTAAGTGCTGTCTCGGTGCTTTCCTCACAAATTGAGACGATTTTCTTTTGTGACCAACGAAGCTTTTTTCCCAGAAGGGGAAACATCTCCGGCCAAGACATGCCACTAAACTCCCTAAAATCTTGTAAGCGGGGGTAGCAGCCATAACCATTGGCAATCTGCATGATAATCTTCAGGGATTCTTCTGGCGATTTTACAATAACGCCATCATAATCAAAAACGATTGTATCAACATCCGTCCTAACTAGACGGGTCAAGTAATTTAGACTGTCCATTCCTTCTCCTTTTTTTATTGTTTATGAACTATTTTTTTGTTTTATTTTTTTAAATTTTGTTTTCTCAGACGAATGTTATGGGGAGTAACCTCTAAATATTCATCTTCGTTCATAATACTGAGTCCTCTTTCGAGGGTAATATCCCAAGGTGGAGTAAGCTGAATCGCTTCATCGGTACCGGAGGCGCGAACGTTGGTCAGTTTTTTACCTTTAATCGGGTTAACGTCGAGATCATTTCCTTTGGCAACATTGCCCAAAACCATACCTGTATAAACTTCAGTGTTTGGAGAAATATATAGAACGCCTCTTTCCTGGAGATTCCACAAAGAATAAGCTAGGGCCTTACCGGCAATCATCGACACCATTGAACCGAGCTGATTTCTTTCGATTTCTCCTGCATGAGGTTTAAAGCCAATAAAATGAGAACATAAAATACCTTCGCCGCGTGTATCTACTACAAATTCATTGCGATAACCAAGAATACCACGAGTAGGAATTTCAAATAAAATTCTGGTCTGACCATTATGAGTGCGTAAATCAGTCATCTGTCCTTTTCTCTTGGACATTTTTTCGATAACGATTCCTGAGATTCCTTCTGGAATATCAATAGTAATTTCTTCGAATGGCTCATATTTACCATCAGCTTCTTCACGAATAATTACCTGTGGTTGAGAGACTTGCATTTCATAACCTTCACGGCGCATATTCTCCAATAAAATAGCAACGTGGAGTTCACCGCGGCCATATACTTTATAAAAATTTGTATCAGAAAAGTCCACTCGCAAGCCAACATTGACTTCAAGTTCTTTCTCTAGACGCTCTTTGAGCTGGCGATTGGTGACATATTTACCCTCACGTCCAGCGAAGGGAGAATTGTTGACTAAAAAATTTAGACAGATTGTTGGTTCATCAATTTTAATTGCTGGCAGTGGAGTGGCATCAGCATTGGCGGCAATGGTATCACCGATATTAATCTGCCCTAAGCCAGCAACCATTACGATATCACCGGCCTCTGCTGATTCAACTTCCTTTCTTTCCAGACCGGAAAAAGTGAAGAGCTTGGTAATCTTGGCGGTGCGATTTGGCACATCATGACTCAAAATAGTAACGTTTTGACCGGATAGAATTTTACCTTCATAAACCCTACAGATAGAACAGCGCCCAAGAAAATTATCATAAGCTAAGTTAAATGGCTGGGCTGCCAGAGGAAGCTCCGAGGCCGAAGCCTTGGAAGCTGGCGGAACATGAGCTAGAACCGCCTCCAAAAGTGGGCTCAAATCTTTCTGCTCATCACCAATCTGGTTAATTGCAAAGCCTTGTTTGGCGGCAGCAAAGACAACTGGAAATTCTAACTGTTCGTCGTTAGCACCAAGATCTAAAAATAGTTCATAAACCATTTCTTGAACGATTGCCGGGCGAGCTGCGGGCTTATCAATTTTATTAATAACAACAATCGGCTTTAAGCCTAATTCCAAAGATTTTTTTAAAACAAACTTGGTTTGTGGCATTGGGCCTTCTTGAGCATCGACTAAAAGCAAAACGCAGTCGATGGAACGCAAGATGCGCTCTACCTCTGAACTAAAGTCTGCGTGTCCGGGAGTATCGACTAAATTAATTTTGGTATCTTTATATAATAAACTGGCATTTTTTGAATAAATAGTAATTCCTCTTTCCTGCTCTAGGGCATTAGAATCCATGCTGGCAACAACAAAGCCGGCCTGTTGTAGCAAGGCGTCGGTTAAGGTGGTTTTCCCGTGGTCAACGTGGGCGATAATGGCGATGTTTCTAATATCCATAGTTTTGTCTAATTAGGCCTGGCAAGATTAGGGATTGATAATTTTTCACTACCAAAAACGGTCTCACAAAAAGAAATACGCGCTTCTAGTCGCGTAATTCTGGCTAAAATTTAGTATTTTATTATTGTGAACAAATTATAACCGAAAAACTAGCTGGTGTCAAATATGACCCAGTAAATCAATCGGAATTAAAAAAATAAGCTTCTTTAAAAAGAAGCTTTTTTGTTTTTAGGCGGACATCGAGCTACTACTTAATAACTTGAGCAGATCCGGTAATTCTGCCGGACTATCAATAACCATGCTTTCCGGAACTCCCGCGGTAATAAAATCTGTCCGCGAATGAAGTATTGAGGTGACCCCCACAAAATGAAATCGTGGTTGATGGTTTTTTACGGCCATCCAATCATAATCAATGGTATCCCCCACAAATAAAGTATTTTCGGGGACACAGCCCTGTTCCCAAAAACAATTAAAGACTCTGGGGTCAGGCTTTGAGTAAACCAGACCCTCGGGGCGACGACGGAGAGAAAATAATCCCTCATCAATATTGGCCTCTGCCAAGCGAATTTTCATAGTCCTCTGATCACGATTACTCGCAATTCCAAGTAAATAATTATCACTTAGCCATTTTAGGGATTCTTTTAGTCCGGCTATGGGCGGATATCTTTTTTGGGCGGCAATCTCTAAATAAGTATCAATAACTAGAGAAATGCCGATTGAAGTATCCCATCCCAATTCTTCAAAACAGGCCGGGAATAATTCTGTTTCCAAAATTTTCCCCCAGTGTTTTTTTAAGAAATCTTGATTTGGCATCTGCAAACCAAGTTTTTTGGCGGTCTCAAACATACAGTCAAAACCAACCTCTGTTGATCGTATCAAAACGCCGTCAACATCGAAGATAAGAAACTTTATTTCCATTTCTCTATTATTTTTGTTAATTAACGCAAAAGGCCACCACTTTGGCGACCTTTTATTCTAAAACAAATTATTCAAAAAGCCAATAGCTAAAATCCTAGCACCCCCTTAGCATCAACCTTAAGGGCAATGCCGGTCTTCACTTCAATGAGGGTTTTGTTCTTGAGGCGGGAGATGAGAGAGGCACTTGGTTTAAGCTTCTTGCCAGTAATGGGATTAATTCCCTTCTTGAGACTGTCGGCATCTTTAATCTTGTCGTTATTAGTATCTAGTTTCTGGAAGGAGGTACCAAGGGCTTTCTCAAAGGCATCAGGGAGGCCGTCACGGTCTGAATCCAGGAGCTGGGGATGAAG
>JAPLVY010000002.1:0-33129 GCA_026396875.1 Candidatus Falkowiibacteriota bacterium
TATCTCCTAAGCACTAGTTCCATGCTTTTCGATAACACTAACTGGAACATCCCCCAAACCACCACTGTCTCAGCCATCGATGACCAAGTAGTAAATGGCACTAGATATGCCACTATTACTATTGCTGTTGCCACTTCCACCTCCCCAGAATACACTACGTCCATGTCCACTACCTCCACTCTCACTATTAACGACAACGATGTCGCCCCAGTAGTAACCGGTGGTGGTGGAGGAGGGGGCGGTGGTAGCTACACCCCACCATCTACTGCCAATGCCACCATGTATATTAATTCTGGTGCCCTAAAGACCACCTCTCCTCAAGTGACTCTCTCCTTCTCAGTTGGCTCAGACATTAAGAAGATGGCTATCTCTAATACCCCAGACTTCCTTTCTGCTTCCCAAGAAGACTTTGCTGCTACCAAATCCTGGACCCTACTTTCTGGCGCTGGAATGAAGACTGTCTATGCCAAGTTCTATAACCTTAGCGGCACCGCTTCTGCTGCCATTACTACTACTATTGAACTGGTAGATGACAGCATCATCACTAATGAAGAACCAGCAAGTAATCCTACTCCAAGTACTACCCCAAAGACTACTCCTGCTACTAAGCCAATCATGGTTAAGTCTTCCGACCTCCTCTCCCTCAAGTTCACCACCTATACTTTCAAAGACAGCGACAAGGATGGCCTAGGAGATGACTTAGAAGCCCTCCTTGCTACTGATCCCAAAAACCCCGATACCGATGGTGACGGCTTCTATGATGGCCTAGAGATCGGTAACAATTACTCTCCCCTTGGCGCTGGCCCAATCACTGACGAAGAAAGAGCAATTGCCAGACTTCATCCCCAGCTCCTGGATTCAGACCGTGACGGCCTCCCTGATGCCTTTGAGAAAGCCCTTGGTACCTCCTTCCAGAAACTAGATACTAATAACGACAAGATTAAAGATGCCGACAGCCTCAAGAAGGGAATTAATCCCATTACTGGCAAGAAGCTTAAACCAAGTGCCTCCCTCATCTCCCGCCTCAAGAACAAAACCCTCATTGAAGTGAAGACCGGCATTGCCCTTAAGGTTGATGCTAAGGGGGTGCTTACTCTCAAGTAATATGAATAAAGAAGTCATTATCCAAAAAACAGCAAATTTTGCCAAAAAGAAATTATCCGGAGCAGGGAATGGTCATGATTTTTGGCATGTTTATCGAGTTTGGAAAATGGCGACCTTATTAGCACAAAAAGAAGGCGCCGATCTATTTGTAGTTCAATTAGCTGCCTTACTGCATGACATTGCCGACTGGAAGTTCAGCGACAGTGATAAAGCTGGCGGGATACTGTCAAGAAAATGGCTAAAATCTTTAAAGGTTGAGGAGTTAATAATTCAAGAAGTTTGCGAGATTGTTGATAACCTCTCTTTTAAGGGGGCGGGAGTCGCCAATAAATTAAAAAGTATTGAAGGTTTTGTGGTTCAAGACGCCGATCGCCTCGATACCTTAGGGGCGATGGGTATCGCCAGAACCTTTGCTTTCGGTGGCCACGAACAGCGGGAAATTTATAATCCAGCAGAGAAGCCGAAGCTTCACCAAACTTTTGCTGCCTATAAAAAAAGCCGGAGTTCTTCGATCAATCATTTCTACGAAAAACTGCTACTTCTAAAAGATCGCCTGAATACCAAGTCGGCAAAAAAGATTGCTAACCACCGTCATAAGTTTATGGAAGCATATCTACAGGAATTCTTTGATGAGTGGGAAGCCAAAAAATAAAAACAAAAAACAGTCGCTAATTTAAGCGGCTGTTTTTAATATTCTATAAGACTTTAGAAAAAGAATAATATTTTGCTTTTTCCTTTCTTCTTTTTCACTTTTTTCCCCTCCGAAACCATCAATGCTTCTTTCTCGGTGTAATCTCCTTGAATGAATCCTTCCAGCGCTTCCAAGAGAGCGGTAGCTTCTTTTAGTGGTCTCTGATGCAGATTTCTTCCTAGGGCGACACCTCTGGTTCCTTGCTTAGCTTGTTTGGCAAGGGCAGAGAACAGGGCTTTGTTGCTCATTTTTGCGCCGCCAACGCAAATGACGCCACAATTACCAGCTGCCTCGGTTACCTCGGAAAATTTATCAGCATCTTTCTGATTCTTATAAGGGTATTTTACTTTCACGAAATCGGCTCCCAAGGCGCTAGCTACGCCAGCAGCGCCAGCAATTAAATGAGGGTCATCTTCGTTTTTAATTTTGCTACCGCGCGGATAAATCCAAATGATTGCTAGTATTCCATTTTGGTGAGATTCCAGACAAATTTTGGCCGCCTCTTTAATCATTACCGTTTCGTTCTCGCCGCCAAGATAAATTGTATAGCCGACACCACTGATTCTCAGGCCACTTTGTTTGGCAAAATCACAAACATCTTCTACGCTATGCCAGGCGGGAGAAACTAAGGAATCTTTGTTTTCAAACAGATTAGTTCGACCATTAAGCTTGACAACGTAGTTTATTTTTTTGAATTCTTCACCGTAGCGGGCAATTAGTCCTAGGTGTGAAGCGAAAACGCCGGTTTTTAGGTGGCTAGCAATTTCAAAGAGGTGGCGCGGATTTTTGTCTTCAGGAGAAATTCCTGGTCCGAAAAAGTCGTCATTGAGGTGTTCGAGTTTTTGGTCGCCGGCAAATAGCAATAATTTTCCGGATTTTCTCGTAGCGAGTTGCCAATTTTTACGGTATTCAGAAATCTTATTCTTTGGCACGCTGAGTGGAACCTGTGATTTCTTCATATTTATGATATAATAATAAAAAATAAGCTAAGTATTTTTATTATATCATAATATGGACAAAGAACCCAAAGTTGCCACATTCAAAGCGGAAGATTATCATGATAAATCAGAACCGAGTCTCAAGATGATTGGTTTTGGTCTGTGGTTAACAGAAAATCGTCGTCGTCTAATTAAAATTGTCATTGCTTTGTTGATTTTTACCATTATCGGATTTTTTGTTTATTCTTCCTACGGTGTTTTATACTATTTATTAGTCGGGAAAAACCAGGATCAATCCTTAACGGAAAATTTTACGACGATGGGGATAGATTTACAGCAAGCTCATCTGCGTGCCTCAGTGGCGCCATTAGTCGTCTCAGCGCCGCTCACTTTTCATCATAGCGATAAACTCGATTTAGCCGTGCAAATTAAGAATCAAAATGAGAAATATTTTTCTTCTATTGAATATTGTTTTCTGGCAGACGGCAAGGAGTTCTCTTGCGGTAGCGATTTTATTTTGCCAAACACCGAAAAATATATTTTGTCGTTAGCGCAGTCAGAACCGGCCAGTGACTACAAATTCATCATCAAAAAGACGTCTTGGCAGAGAATCGATAATCGCAAATATCCAGATTGGCCAGGCTTCTATGCCAAGAGCAACAACTTTGTGATCAGCAATCTTACCTTTTCTTCCGTGAATGGGGAAAGCAACCTAGCTTTCAATATGGAGAATAAATCTCCTTATAACTTCTGGGAAGTGCCGCTAAACATCACCCTGGCAAGTGGCGGTTCATTGATCGGAGTTAATCGTTTTGTTCTCGCTGATTTTAAATCTTTGGAAAAGCGTCCTGTAAGTATTTCTTGGCAGTCCGGGTTGTCCTCCGGTCTGCAGGCGATGGTTACGCCAGATATTAATGTTTTGGATGAATCAATTTATCGGCACTAGGGCTTATGTTGGATCACCTCAAAGCTTATCTAAAGAATTTCGATTGGCTGATTTTTTTGCCAGTCTTTTTTCTTGCAATTTTTGGCTTGGTGGAAATTTACAGCGTTGCCCTGGGACAAGAAATGGTTGACCTATTGAACTTCAAGAAGCAAATCCTATTTATTTTAATTGGTTTGGCTTGCTTCTTCTTTTTTGCTCTTTCCAGTTTTCATTCGTTAAAAAGTGTTAGTCGTTATCTCTATGTTTTGGCAATCATTGTTTTGCTGGCGGTGTTGTTTTTCGGGCAGACTATTCGTGGCACCAAGGGTTGGTTTTCTCTTGGTGGTTTTAATATGCAACCCGTGGAGTTTGTAAAGATAGTCTTGATTATTTTTTTATCAGATTTTTTTGCCAGACTCTCTACGAGAGTTAAGACGGTGCGGCATTTAGTAGTTTCCGCTGGCTTCACTCTGCTTTTAGCAGGGTTAATTATTCTGCAACCAGATTTCGGCTCCGCTTTGATGTTGATTTCAATTTGGTTTATCATGATCCTGCTTTCGGGGTTTAAACGAAAATATTTTGTATTTATTTTTACTACCGTTGCTATCATCTGTACCCTTTCCTGGTTTCTGTTTTTTAAAGAATATCAAAAGGAAAGAATTCTTACTTTTTTCAATCCCGGAGATAATTCCTTGGAGCAGGGATACAACGTTTCCCAGGCCATGATTGCCGTTGGTTCCGGCGGCATCACCGGCAAAGGGGTTGGCTTCGGCTCGCAGTCTCAACTGAAATTCTTGCCGGAAGCTCACACCGATTTCATCTTCGCCGTTATTTCTGAAGAGCTCGGGTTCCTCGGGGTTTCGCTCATTATTTTATTTTTTGCAGTTTTCTTTTTCCGGGCACTCGCAATCTTGAAAAAAGTTAGAAATGATTTTGAGGCCTACGTTATTATCGGGGCATCTGGCTTAATCTTCGTGGAAATGTTTATCAATATTGGCATGAACCTCGGCATTATGCCGGTAGTGGGCATTGCCTTGCCGTTTGTTAGTTATGGCGGCTCTTCGGTTATCGCCAGCTTCATTCTTGCTGGAATTATCGAAAATATAGCGATTAGCGCGAAGTTGAATTATTAAAAAAGAGACCTCAGATGAGATCTCTTTTTTGTTACCTATTTAATGATTGCGAATCTATGTTTTCCCCTCAAGTCTTTAATAAGCTCTACTTTCTTATTTGGCAAGTATTTATTTGCCTCAATTTTCGCTAGCTTGGCTTGACTGGGGTCGATTTCAATAATTAAATAAAAATCTCGAAGATCTTTCCTGTCGGCTAATTGCTCGAATAGGTTTCGGTAATCTTTAAAGCCATCTTTTCCGGATATTAAAGCGCTCCTGGGCTCTTTTTTGATACTCACCTCCCTTACCACCTGTTCCTTGGTGAGGTAGGGAAGATTAGCGATGATAAATAATTGGCCAGATTGTTTCGGCAGCCCGCTTAACAGGTTGCTGTTTTTAAAATTAACTTTTACTCGATTTATTTTAGCATTATCTTTAGCAACTTTTAGGGCTTTTTCTGAAATATCTAAACCATAGTATTTAAAATCTTTTCCAAGTTCAGAGGCCAAAGAGATAATTAAGCAGCCAGAGCCGGTACCCACGTCAACCAGAACGGCTTGTTGATATTTTTTTGCCTCTTCCTTGACTATATCCACAATCATCTCTGATTCTGGGCGGGGAATTAAGGTGGCCGGGCTAACCAGAAAAGGTCGACCATAAAATTCTCTTTCACCAGTAAGATAAGCGAGGGGCCAGCCAGAAAAAAGTTTTTTAACTAATTCTTGATACCTTTCCAGATACTCTTTACTTAATTCTTGCTGGTGGTTAATCAAAAGAAAACTTCGATCGCAATCCAAAACAAAAGCCAGTAGCAACTCTTGCTCTAGCTTTTTATTTTGATCTTTCCTGGCTTTTTGATAAGCGTTTTTCAGTGCTTCGCCAATAGTCATAATTATTGCTGTTTCTTTAATTCATCGCGTTCCGCTTGTTTGAGGGCGGCAAGAATTTCATCCAATTCACCATCCATAATGCGACCGATGCTGTGCCAGCTTTGGCCGATTCGGTGATCGGTAATGCGATCTTGGGGAAAGTTATAGGTGCGAATTTTTTCACTGCGATCGCCTCCCCCTACTTGAGTTTTGCGTAAAGCGGTTTCTGAGGCTTGTCTTTCTTCCTCTTGCTTTGCCAATAATCTGGAGCGCAGAACCTGCAGAGCTTTTTCGCGATTTTGATGCTGAGATTTTTGATCTTGGCAACTGACAATGGTTCCAGTAGGGATATGTAGGATGCGAATTGCCGAATAGGTTGTATTAACGCTTTGTCCGCCTGGACCACTTGAGCAAAAAGTATCGATGCGTAAGTCTGCTGGTTTGATTTCAATATCTACTTCTTCTGCTTCCGGCAGAACAACAACAGTTGCGGTTGATGTGTGAACTCGCCCTTGTTTTTCTGTTTCAGGAACGCGTTGAACACGATGGGTGCCAGCTTCATATTTAAGTAAACCGTAAGCATTTTTTCCGGTAACCGAAAAAATCGCTTCTTTAACGCCACCAATACCAATCAGGCTAGAATCTAGTAATTCCATTTTTAAATTTTGTCTTTCGCAAAATCTCGAGTACATCCTTAGCAAGTCGCCAGCAAAAAGAGCGGACTCATCACCGCCTGCACCACCGCGAATTTCTATGATAGCATTTTTCTTATCGTTGGGGTTGGCTGGGTGCAGTTCATCTTCAATTGCTTCATTGAGCCTCGCCACCTCTTTCTCCAAATGTTCGAGCTCTTCACTAGCCATTGCTTTTAGTTCAGGATCTTTTTCATTTTCTATCATCTCGCGATTGTCATCAAGCTGTGCCTGTGCCTTTTCTAGTTGAGAAATCATCTCCATCACTTCGCGTAGGGCAGAATGTTCACGGGAAACCTTAATCATCTCGGCTGGCTGGTTGGCGAGGTCGGGATTAGACAATTCTTGTTCAATTTTAGCAAATTTTTCCTTAGTACTGTCAAACATATTGCTTATTTTTTAAAAATGTGTTATTATAATCTTAGTTGTTTAATTAGTCGTTAACTTTATATTTCAACTTTCCCCAGAAGAAAGTCAAGAAAAAATCTTGTCATCACTTCTGGTTGTACTTCCCGCCGCCTTTTAGATAAATATCTTTCCAGCAAAGGTCTCTCCTTTCCCCTTTGCTGCCAATTATTTATCTATGGCGGCTTTTTTGTGGACCATTTGAGTTTAATTGCCAATAAACAAAAAGCAATCGGACGATATGATATTATTATATCATAAAATTACCGATTGCTTTTCGTTATCTTGAAGTAGCTATTTTCCGAGTTTAACTTGGGCGATTTTGGCGAAGCTGTCAGCTTTCACTTTTACTTCCTTTTTCGCTCTTTCAGCGGCGCGGGCAGCAGTTTTTACCTTTTTACCCTTTCTTTCCTTGCCGAGCTGATCTTTCAGGCCAGACTTGTTTTCAAATTTTTCAACACGGCGAGCACTGTCGACCAGTTTCTGTTTGCCAGTATAAAAAGGATGGCAGCTGGAACAAAGTTCAACTTTGATTTCTTTTTCAACTGAACCGGTAGTCATGGTGTCGCCACAAACGCAGGCAACCTGGCAATCGTCGTTGTATTTTGGGTGGATGTCTTTTTTCATATTTAGATCAATGTTTTAATAAAAAAAGCAGACCTTAAAAGGCGCTAAGAAGCATATTATCATAACTTTTAAAAAGAATCAATAGCTGATATAATGAAAAACATCCAAATAGGAGATAATCTATGAATAAAGTAAATAACATTGCCAAAAACACTTCATACTTAACAGTTGCCCTAATATTACAGAAAATAATCTCATTTTCTTATTTTGCCTTTTTGGCCCGTGCCTTTGGGCCCGCCTTGTTGGGGAAGTACTACCTCGCCATTTCTCTGACCACTATCTTCGCAATCATTATCGACCTTGGTTTTGCTAACGTCTTAACCAGGGAAATTGCCAAACGCCCAGAAGATGCTAAAAGGCTCCTGGGGAATGTCACAGCAGTTAAAATTCCTCTAGCAATTTTAGCGCTAGCAGCAGTGTTGATTACGGTAAAAGTTCTGGGTTATGATTCTTTGATTTTTCAACTAGCACTTGTTTCTTCTATTTCCATGATTCTTGATTCCTTCACTTATACCTTTTTTTCTATCTCTCGTGGTTTTCACAATCTCAAATACGAAAGTATTTCTTCGGTAGTGTTCCAGTTGATCGTTTTGGTCTTTGGCGGCCTCGCTTTATATTTCCATTACGGTGTATTGGCAGCAATGCTAGTCTTGGCGCTTGCCAGCGTTTATAATTTTTTCTTTTCTTGGTTTATTTTGCGTCGCCGACTAGGAATTCATTTGCGCCTAGCCCTGGATAAGAAAACAGTTTATGAAATGCTTTTTATTTCTTGGCCTTTCGCGGTCTTTGCGATTTTTCAGAGACTCTATACTTATCTAGACTCAGTATTACTCTCGCTTTTGGCTGGAGACGTACAAGTTGGTCTTTATCAAGTGGCTTTCAAAATTATTTTTGCGCTCCAATTCTTGCCTTCGGCTTTTACCGCATCGCTTTATCCGGCGATGAGTGCTTACTGGCAGAATAATCGCTCACAGCTTTCTGTTACTTTTGAGAGAGCGATTAACTATCTAATCATTATTTCCTGGCCGATTATTATTGGTTCAATTGTTTTGGCGGATCGTTTGGTTTTAATTTTTAAATCAGACTATTCATCAGCAGCTTTACCCTTGCAGATTTCCATCGTGGCGCTTTTCTTTATCTTTATTAATTTTCCAATTGGCTCTATTCTCAATGCTTGTGACAAGCAAAAAAAGAATACGCTTAATATCGGGATTGTTTTGCTTTCCAGCGTTTTTCTAAACGTTCTCTTAATTCCTCATTTGCAAGCAGTCGGCGCCAGCATTACTGTTCTTATAACAAACATCTTAATGACTGTTCTGGGAATTATTGAGGTGAAAAAAATTATTGCCTACCATCTGCGCAAAAACTTGATAGTACTTGGAAAAACTATCGCTGCTTCAGTTCTTATGGGGCTAGTTGTTTTTGGTCTCGGACGTTTTATTCCCCTAATTGCCTCGGTTGGCGTGGGAATGATTCTTTATTTTGTTTTTCTTTATCTATTTGGTGGTTTTAAAAAAGAGGACATAACCAGTGTTGTTAATTCTTTTCGTCATAAAAAATGAAAACCTTATTAATTACAACCGATAATCTTTCAAACACTGGGGGCGTCAGCCATTACTATTATCATTTGCAAAAATTTTGGCCTTCTGGCGATTTGGCGGTAGTGGATAATTCTGAAGGAAAATTATTAGCTTCCGGCTTTTGGCCGAAATGGCGTAAAGGTTTTTTCACAATCAAGAGGGAACTGCGCAAACAAAATCCGGATTGGCTACTAGTCGGACAAATTCTGCCCCTGGGCACGGTTGCTTATTTGCTTTCATTATTTCAACCGCTGAAGTATTGCTTAATTTTTCATGGCATGGATCTGAGCCTGGCCTTCTCTGGGCATAAGAAAATTTTGAGCCGTTTAATTGTTAATCGTGCTAGTAAGATAATTTGTGCAAATAATTTTACCGCCGAAAGACTGAAGAAAATTAATTCTCAGTGGAGTGCAAAAATTTTTGTGGTTAACCCGGGAATTTCTCCTGTGGACGAGAGTCTAGTAAAACCTACTAACTCGAGCAATATCAATTTATTGTCTCTTGGTCGATTGGTAAGACGAAAGGGAATTGATAAGACTATTGTCGCTCTGGAAATTTTAGAAAAAGAATTCTCAGATCAGTCTTGGTGGCCGGGTTTAACTTATACTATCGCTGGCACCGGTCAGGATGAAGAATATTTGAAGAAAATTGTGAGCCTTTCTTCTCCCTCCTTGCAGCAGAAGATAATTTTTGCCGGTTTGGTTTCTGGTGCACAAAAATGGCAATTGCTCAATGATTGCTCCATCTTTGCGATGCCCGCACGTGACATTGCCGGTGATTTTGAGGGTTTCGGAATAGTTTATTTAGAGGCCGGACTTTGTCACAAGCCAGTGATCGCTGGCCTGGCTGGCGGCGTGCCTGACGCGGTTGTTAATGGCGAGAACGGACTTTTGTGTAATCCGGAGAGTCCAGAGGATGTTGCTCACGCTATCTACACACTGGCGGCTGATGAGGCTTTGAGAAATAAATTGGGAGAAAATGGTCACAAGCGTGCGAAAACTTTTTTCTGGCCCCTGCAGGCTGAGAAATTTTATCAGTACTTGTTAAAATAATTATTTTGAATCTTATGATTTCTATTATTATTCCTGTTTATAATCAAGCAGATAAACTGGGAGCGCTCCTAAAGAGTATTGCTCTGCAGAGTGATCAAAACTTTGAGGTAATCATTGTTGATGATGGTTCAAAAGATAATCCAGAAAAAGTTTTTGGTGACTTTATTTTGAGTTTACGTGCTTCTGGCGGGCTCAAGGGGGAGGGTGACTACAAGTTTTTTAAACAAGAAAACAAAGGGGCTCCAGCAGCCAGAAATCATGGCTTTCGGGAATCAAGGGGTGAATATCTATTCTTCTGTGATGCCGATTTAACTATGGATAAAACTCTTCTAGAAAAACTACGCCTAACTCTTGAAGCTCATCCGGAAGTGAGCTACGTCTACTCTTCTTTTTATTTTGGGAGAAAGCTATTTAAAGTCGGCCCTTTTGATGCCAACAAGATGCGAAAAATGCCATACATCAATCCAATGGCCTTATTGCGTCGTGAGCATTTTCCAGTCGGTGGTTGGGATGAGGGCATTAAAAAATTTCAAGATTGGGATCTATGGCTTACTATTTTGGAGGCCGGACACCAGGGAATTTTTGTGCCAGAAGTTTTATACCATGTGCAAACAGGTGGTACCATGAGCGTTTGGTTGCCCGCTATTGCTTATAAGTTATGTCCATTTCTGCCGGCAGTAAAAAAATACAACTCGGCCATGAAAATAATTAAAGAGAAACATCGGTTATGAATATGGATCAAATAATCAAACGTAAATACCTGTTAACCTTGCTGGCAATCTTTCTACTGGAAGCAGTTTCCTTTTTTGGTTATTTGAATGGTGCGATAAATGTGTTCGCCTTTCTGGTATTGAGTATTATTTTTATTTTTCTGTGCATTTATCGTTTTCACCTCGCTTTGCTTGTTGCTCTAGTAGAGCTCATTATTGGTTCCAAGGGCTATTTATTTTATTTTGATCTTCACGGGCCGCAGCTTTCTATTCGCATTACTTTCTGGCTGATTTTGATGATTTTTTGGCTACTAAATTTTTCTCGTCGTTTCTTGAGGGACAAAAAACAGGCTCTGCAGCCTTTCAAAAACTTTTTGCCTTTAAGGGTCTATGCTTTTCTGGCGGCTTTTGTGGTTTTGGGAGTCGGCATGGCGCTAATTCGTCACAACGCTTTTGCTAATTGGTTTTTCGATCTTAATGCTTGGCTTTATTTCCTTATTATTTTTCCCTGGATAGATTATCTCGGGCAAGTGGATAATCGTCAGAAAGTCTGGAGTGAGATTATCACCGTTAGCGCAGCGGCAATCTCTTGGTTGGCAATCAAATCTCTAGTGATGCTCTATATTTTTACTCATTTTTCTTTTGACTCAGTTTTCAGTCTGTATCGTTGGATTCGTACTACCGGGGTGGGTGAAGTGACTTTAATGCCCAACGGTTTTTATCGGGTATTTTTTCAGTCCCAGATTTATTTGGTTTTTTCTTGGTTCTTTGCCTTTTTTATTTTCAAAAAAAGCGAAGTCAAAAAGACCTGGTTGCTTAGCACCGGTGCGTTAGCAGTCTCTGGCGCGGTTATTCTCCTGAGCTTTTCTCGTTCATTTTGGATTGGTATATTTGGCGGTATTTTGGCAGCACTAATGATTTCTTTTTCAAGATTGTCTTGGAAAAAATGGCTTAAGTCCTGGATGCTTGTCGCCGTGTTGTCTATTGTCTCTTTTATTTTAGTTCTAGGAATTGCCAAATTTCCTTTCCCGAAACCGACCAAAGATTTTTCGGCTTCTTCGCTCGCTGCTCGCGCCGAAATTGATACTAATGAAGCGGCCCTAGCTTCTCGTTGGTCTTTATTGCCAGAGCTGTGGAGTAAAATTAAGTCCGAACCAGTCTTGGGTTCTGGTTTTGGCACCACGGTTACCTATCGCGCCAGTGATCCCCGGGTTTTAGAGATTAATTCTTTGGGCACCTATACTACCTATGCTTTTGAGTGGGGCTGGCTGGATCTGTGGCTGAAGTTCGGTTTATTCGGGGTCTTAGCCTTCGTCTATTTACTAGTTATAATTATTAGATCAAATTTGCGGCTCAAGAATGTTATTGGCAACTCCTTTGCTGCCGGCCTGATTGCGCTGATGGCTCTTCACACATTTACGCCCTATCTCAATCATCCTCTGGGAATTATGTTTATTGTTCTCGCGTCTCTTTATCCGGCATTTCAAGAAAAGCCCTAGCCTTGTCTTTTTTTGGTTTTTCCATTATATTAAAAGCTATATTTAGCTAATTATCTAAAATTTATGAATGAGCAAATCATTTCTCAAGAAGGTTATAACAAGCTCCAAGAAGAGCTTACTTTTTTAACCACCGTCCGCCGCAAGGAAATCGCCGAACGCATTGAAAGAGCCAAAGAATTGGGCGATTTGAGTGAGAACGCCGAATACAGTGAAGCCAAGGACGCCCAGGCGCTCAATGAAGGTCGAGTCTTGGAATTGATTAATACTCTCAAGAACGTCACCATTGTTCAACATGATGCCTCCAGCACTGAGGTAGCGATGGGCTCTTTGGTGACAGTCAAGGTCAATGGCAATGAGAAGCAGTATTTAATTGTTAGCTTCAACGAAGCTGATCCGGTAAATGGCAAAATTTCCAACGAATCTCCCTTGGGAGTAGCATTTTTGCATCACCAGAAAGGCGACGAAGTGACAGTGGAGACTCCGAAGGGAAGTGTGAAATATAAAATTACGAAAGTTGAATAAACTTTAAGTTTAAGAATATGGAAAGTCAAAATCTTCAAGAAACTGCCAGCGGTGAATACGCTGATCGTTTAAAGAAATTGGAATCCCTGAAAGAGTCTCGTGTTAATCCGTATCCAGCCAAAGCAAGCCGCGATTTAATGATTGCTGATTTGTTGGCCGATTTTGTAAAACTTTCCGAAGATATCAAAGAAGTCCACCTCTGTGGTCGCCTGCGCGGACTGCGTTCGCATGGCAATTTAACTTTTGCTAACCTGGAGGACGAAAGCGGCACTTTACAAATCGCCTTATCCAAAAAAGAATTAGGCGATGAACAATATAAAAGATTCGTGAAGATGATTGATGTCGCTGATTTCGTGGAAGTTCTCGGTACTTGTTTTGTGACTCACAAGGGTGAAAATAGTTTAATGGTAAAAAGCTGGAAATTACTTTCCAAAGCCCTGCGCCCGATTCCTGATAATTGGTATGGTTTCAAGGACGAAGAAGACAGGTTGCGCAAACGTTATCTGGACATTTTAATGAACCCGGAGACCCGCGAATTATTTAAAAAGAAAGCAGCTTTTTGGGATGTCTCTCGTGACTTCATGAAACGTCACGGATTCTTTGAAGTGGAAACACCAACTATTGAAACCACCACTGGCGGCGCCGAAGCTAACCCTTTCAAAACTCATCATGATGATTTTGATCTCGATGTTTTCTTGCGTATTTCTGTTGGCGAACTTTGGCAAAAGAGACTGATGGCGGCTGGCTTTGAAAAAACTTTTGAAATTGGGAGAGTGTATCGTAACGAAGGTTCAAGCTTGGATCACTTACAAGAATTTACCAATTTGGAATTCTATTGGGCCTACGCCAACTATAACGACGGCATGAAATTGGCTCAGGAAATGTATCAAGAAATTGCTCAGCGCGTTTTCGGTACCACAGAATTCACCACCAAGGGCATGTCTTATGACTTGTCTGGTGAGTGGCCAAAAATTGATTATCGCGACACAGTATTGGAAAAGACCGGAATCGATGTTTTAAAAGCCTCTGAAGAAGAAATGGCAGCAAAGCTGGCAGAGCTTCAGGTGAAATACGAAGGCGCAAATCGCGAAAGATTGATGGATACGCTCTGGAAGTATTGCCGCAAAACAATTGCTGGACCAGTATTTTTAATTAATCATCCAAAATTAGTTTCACCCTTGTCCAAGGCCAAAGAAGATAATCCAGAGCTCACCGAACGTTTTCAAATTATTATTGCCGGCTCAGAAGTGGGCAATGGTTTTTCTGAGCTCAATGACCCAGTTGATCAACGCGCTCGTTTTGAGCTGCAACAGAAATTAATCGATCGTGGTGATAAAGAAGCGATGATGGCTGACTTCGAGTTTGTGGAAATGCTTGAGCACGGTATGCCACCGACTTGCGGCTTTGGTTTTGGTGAAAGACTCTTTGCCTTCTTAGTAGATAAACCGATTCGCGAGACTACTCTCTTTCCTCTCATGAAGCCAAAAAATGAATAAATCATTATGATTATTAAAGTACAGGATCTCGTCAAGAAATTTGGCGATTTTGTCGCAGTTGATAAGATTTCCTTTGAAGTCCCGGAGGGGGAGATTTTGGCTTTTCTCGGGCCAAATGGCGCTGGCAAAACAACTACTATTAAAATGCTCACCACCGTTCTGTCACCGACTGGTGGGCAGATTACTTTAAATGGTTTTAACCCGCTCACTCAAAAGGATAAGGCGCGCCAATCTTTTGGTATCGTTTTTCAAGACGCTAGCGTGGACGAAGAGCTAACCGCTTATGAAAACATGGAGGTGCATGCTGTTTTGTATAATGTACCGAGAACAGAGCGGAAAAAACTTATTCAGCATCTTTTGGAGTTTGTGGAATTGTGGGACAGAAAAAATGAGTTTGTAAAAAATTTTTCTGGCGGAATGAAACGTCGCCTGGAGATTGCCAAAGGACTATTGCATCATCCCAAAATTTTATTCCTTGATGAACCGACTCAAGGTTTGGATCCTCAAACCAGAAATCATATTTGGGAGTATATCCGAAAAATAAATCAGGAAGAAAAGATGACTGTGTTCTTTACCACCCATTATATTGAAGAAGCAGAAAAAATTGCTGACCGAGTCGTAGTGGTTGATCATGGCAAAGTGGTAGCAGTTGGTACTCCGGAAGAATTAATTTCCAAGGCAGGCGTCGATAATCTAGAAGATGCCTTTATTAAGCTAACCGGCAACACCATTCGAGAAGAACAGGTTGATCCCAACGAGCAAATGATGCGCCGCCGTTTCGGTGGACGTTAAAAATTTTACTATGGAAATTATCTATATCCTCTGGCTACGACAAATCAAGCGTTATTATCGCTCAAAAGCAAGGATTATTGGTTCCTTGGGGCAACCTCTATTGTTTATGATTGCCTTTGGTTTTGGTTTTGGTCCAATTTATCAAAAAGCTGGTGGCGGAAATTACTTGCAATTCCTCGTGCCGGGTGTTATTGCCATGAGTATTCTTTTCTCCGCAGTTTTTTCGGGTCTAGAAATAATTTGGGATCGCCAGTTCGGTTTCTTGAAAGAAATGCTGGTGGCTCCAGTGCCGCGCCTTAAAATAATGTTTGGCCGCTGTTTGGGTGGAGCAACTGTTGCCGTCTTGCAGGGAGTAATTGTTTTTCTTTTGTCTCTACTAGTCGGTTTTCGGGTTGATAATTGGCTACTTATGCCAGCAGCGCTTGGCTTCATGTTTTTGATTGCCCTGGTTTTCACTCTTTTTGGTACCGGAATTGCTTCTTCAATGAAAGACGTTCAGGGCTTTCAGCTGATTATTAATTTTTTAGTCATGCCTTTGTTTTTCCTTTCTGGAGCCTTTTTCCCGCTAACCGGACTGCCAAGTGCGCTGAAGGCAGTGATGTTGGTAAACCCTCTTTCCTACGGCGTTGACGCCCTCAGAAACACGCTTGTGGGACTTCATCAGCTTGGATTGGTGCGCGACTTTACAATTTTAAGTGTAGTAGTTATAATCTTTTTGGTTGTTGCCAGCTATTTATTTTCCAAGATCGAAGCTTAAAGCAAGCAAAAAACAAAATTCGGGGATCGTCTAATGGTAGGACAACAGGTTCTGGTCCTGTTTATCTAGGTTCGAATCCTGGTCCCCGAGCAAAACACAAAAACAGGTTTTATAGACCTGTTTTTGTTTAAATATTACACACATTTTATTTCAAAAGCGGTTCGAGCCTTTTTATGATATTTTGGATAATCTTTAGAAATATATAGAAACCCTTAGTTTTATTGGTCAAAATTGGTTCGAATTCACATTCTGTTTTGTGGAATTAAAGATGTTTTTTTGGTATAGTAGTAATAGAAATATATTTTTAAGTATCTTCAAGTTAATTAAAATAATATGAATTCTAATATAAAATCAATCTTAGTTTTGGGCTCTGGTTGTCCAAGTTGTAAAAAACTTCACGGACTTACCATGGAGGCTGCCAAGGAATTAAAGATTACTACCGAAGTGGAGTATAGTTCCGATATTCAAAAGTTAATTGATACTGGAATGATGTCTTCGCCGGTTTTAGTTATTAACGATAAGCCAGTGTTAGCTGGAAATTTTCATGACATTGAGAAGATTAAGGAATTACTAAGTGCTCACAATATCTAAACTATGTTTTACCCAGTTCAATTATTAGCTGACTGGCTAACCTATTCTGTTTTTGGAATTACGCCAAAAACCTTACTAGCTAGTGCGGTTAATTTCTTTGTTTTTGATACTATAAAAATCATTATTCTTTTGTTAGTGATTATTTTTGTGGTGTCATTTATTAGAACCTATCTCCCGCCAGAAAGAGTTCGTCTATTTTTGGCTAAGAAGAATAAATTGACTGGCCACATTCTGGCTTCGCTACTCGGGATTGTAACTCCTTTTTGCTCTTGTTCGGCTGTTCCTTTATTTTTAGGCTTTGTTGAGTCTGGCGTGCCACTGGGTGTAACTTTTTCTTTTCTGGTCGCGTCACCAATGATTAACGAAGTGGCTTTAGTTTTACTAATTGGGCTCTTCGGTTGGAAGATAGCTTTAATATATATAATCTCCGGTCTTTTAATCGCGATTGTTTCAGGTTTAATAATTGGTCGCCTGAAAGTTGAGCATCTAGTCGCTGATTTTGTCTGGAAACATAGCAAACCAAATAATAACGCTTTAATCACTAAGATGACTTTCAAAGAAAGACTAGTTTATTCGAAAGACTATGCCTTAGATATTGTTAAAAAAGTTTGGCTCTATATTATTATCGGAGTTGGCATCGGCGCTTGGATTCACGGTTATGTCCCCGCTGATTTTTTGGCTCAGTGCGCTGGAGCTGATAAGTGGTATGCTGTTCCGCTAGCCACCATAATTGGTATTCCTCTTTATTCCAACGCGGCCGGGGTAATTCCGCTCGTAAGTGCTTTAACTGAAAAAGGGGTCGCTATGGGCACCACACTGGCCTTTATGATGGCGGTTACGGCCCTGTCTTTACCGGAATTTATGATTTTGAAAAAGGTTATGAAGATAAAATTAATAGTTATCTTTGCTTCAGTGGTTGGGCTAGGCATTATATTTACTGGCTACTTATTTAACTTTATTTTATAAACAGAAGTGAGAATGGATTGCTAGTTTAAATTTGATTGATTATTAGCCACACTATTTCTAAATCATCCACGACGCGGAGCAAGTAAAATAAAAAACGTCGCGAGGCGTTGTTTTATTTTACAGGAATCGAAGATGTGGGATTCGAAATTAACGCTGGTGGTACGGCTGGTAACTTTCAGAAAAACAGCCCTGTAGCTTTAATTGGGCATGATGATTGACAAATATGATTATTAGTTGTATTATAAATTATAATTAATGATCAGATATTTAATAATTAAAACTAAGACAAGAAGGGAGGTATTAAAAATGGCTTGTACAACAAGATGTAATAAATGCGGTGGTTCCGGTAAAGTAAAAAACAATGACGGCAAGAAGGAGGAGTGTTGGACGTGCAATGGAAGTGGTCGGGTAGGGAGTTGCAACTTTAAGTGGGTGCGTTTTGGCCCTAATGACCTATCAAATCATTATAGATGCTCTGGATGTGGTGAGACATACAGCGAATATTATGGAGGCGGTCCTTAAAAACAAAACTCTCAAAAAAATGAAAAAAAGCAGAAAAAACCTAGCCCTCTGTTGATTAGTATCAGCAGAGGGTTTTAAATTATCCTAAATCAATTTTCCCTATATTGCTCTAGCAAAAGTGCGGCCATATTATATCCCATTTGCCCACCCCGTAAACCTATTCTCTTTAAATACTGCTCAGAAATCTCCCAGAAAAAGCTATGGGGTAAGTCTGAATCCGTTCTGGGGAGCAAGTAAAATAAGCAGCGCCATAAATCGTTGTTTTTTACAAACCTATAAGAGGTCGGAGAGGTTGAATTCGAAGTTTATGTCCCGGAGGAATAAATCATGGTCCCCGAGCTAATATATACAAAATATTACTTTTCGTGCTATCTTTGGTGTATAAATATAAAATAAAGAATATGAGCGACCAAGAATTGATATTGTTATTAAAATCACAACATTTAAATCTTCGAAAAGACTTGTCTGATGTTTTAGAAGGTATTAATTCGGATAATAAAGATGAAAATGATTTAACTGTTTTAAACCTAAATAGATTCAAAAACGATTTATTAGATCATTTAAAACTAGAGGACGAGAAGTTTTATCCAGCATATTTTCAAAAATCACAATATAATAAAGAGGTTGCGCAAAAATTGATGTTGCAAATGAATCAAATTGCTGAGGTTGTAATTAATTTTTTTAAAAAATACGAAAACCTAGCCGAGATTATTGATAACAAAAATTACTTTATAAGTGAGTTACTAGAAATTGTTAATACTCTTAATATAAGAATCGAGACAGAAGAGGAGGGTATTTATGAATTATTCCTAGTCTAATTATTGGTTTTTAAATATTAAAGAAGCTCCGGCCTTATCCCAATTTCCTAGCAAAACACAGGAACAGACCTTAAAAGTCTGTTTTTGCTATATTAAATTAGTTATAAGTCTCTCACTTTTGATTATTAAACTATTAAAAACCAATAATAGCTAGTATAATGAAAAAGAAGTAAAAGATATTTAATGCTTAAAATATGGAAACTGAATCAGAAAAAAGAGTTGACACAATATTCGAGGTAGGAGTAATCATCAAAAGCATTCAGGGTGTTTTGGAAATCATCGCGGGTTTATTATTGATTTTTATCAATACCAACTCGTTGATTCAATTTATTGAAACTTATACGCACGAAGAGTTGATTGAGAACTCACACGATATTGTTTCAAATTCCTTGCTTTATATTGGGCAGCACATTTCATCAAATAATTTTTTTGCCATTTTTTATCTATTGAGTCATGGTTTTATTAAACTGTTTTTAATCCTGGGCCTTTTCCATAAAAAGCTTTGGGCGTATTATACGTTTATCTGGATTATTTTCGCCTTCGTTTGTTATCAGGTATACCGCCTTAATATCTCTTATTCGCCAATGTTATTAATATTTACTTTGTTTGACGTTCTGCTGATTTATTTAACTTGGCTGGAATCGAAAATCTTGAAGAGACATTTGAAAAAATTAGTCGTCATCTAATATTCCCCCGGATATGTTTTTCGCTTTCTACGCCTCGAAGAAGCGAGATTCGAAGTTTATGCTCCAGGGAGGGCATTGGTCTTCGGGTAAGGGAAAATTTTGTCATATTTAAGCTAATTTTTATCAAACTATCGGGTAAATTTACAAAACAGTACTTTTTATGCTACTTTTTATGTTGAACATAATTATATGGAAATAAAAGCTATTTTTGGAATTCTTTCCTCGGTTGTTTTAATAATTGGAGGGGTTCCTTATCTTGTGGATATCCACAAAAAGAAAGTCCGTCCCCACGTTTTATCTTGGATTGGCTGGTCTTTTATTACAGCGCTTGGAGGCTCCGCTATGTTGGCGAGTGGTAGCCATTGGGTGGTGGCCCTACTTTTTGCAAATACCGCCTTATGTTTTGTTATCGCAGGATATTCGGTAATTAGAAAGGTTGGTGTCTGGTCCGCTTCGATTTATGATTTTTTGTTTTTCGGTCTCGGAATTTTGGGGTTAATATTGTGGAAGGTTGTTGGTTCGCCAATAATCGCTTTAGTTTTGGCTATCATTGCCGATTTTAGTTTTGGCTTGCCCACCATTTTTAAAACATATAAAAGGCCAGAGAGTGAAACTTATTTTGCCTGGCTAGCCTCGACAGTTTCAGGTCTATTATCTCTTCTAGCAATTGAAAACTTTAATTTTTCAGAAGTTGCTTATCCAGCTTATCTTTTTATTTTTGATACAATAGTGCTGCTTTTGGTCTTAAGGGTGATAAGAAAAAAATAATATTTTTTTCTTGTAATAAAACCAATATATCTTATGAAATTCACCACCATCGTTATCATTCAATCCGGCCCCGAGATGGTCAAAAAAATTAGAGAGTCATTATCCAAAAAATCAAAGGTTTATTTGAGCTCTGAAACTATTAGCATGCTTAGTATTTTGCCCAATGTTGATATGTCCGACAATCAAGCCATTGCCAAGGCATTTACTGATACAACTGGAGAATTTTGTGAAGTAGATGAGGGCGGTATCTATTATTTTAGCACCGCTTTTAAAAGCGCTGTTGTTGAGCATTATCGTAAGAAAATTGATAAGCCATTAATGAAATTAAATTTTTTGGATTCTTATGATATCTTCGACGCTCAAATGACTAATGATTTCCTGAATATGGTTGACGGCTATGACAGGTTTCCGGATGCAATTGTGACCACTGATCTCAAATTGATTAGAGCGCCAAAAGCCTTTATGTTTGTTGATGAGAATAGCAGTGATTATCAAGATTTTTTGGCGTGGCAAAAAGAATTCAAGCAAATAGTTGCTAAATATTCTCAGGATAGCTTTTGCTTGATTTTGGATTGCCATGTCTAGGGATGCTCTATTTTTGATCGAGTAATGCTATTATCATACTTCACCCTTTGAATATTTGGATGTTGCTAATATTTGTTTAATGTTGACAAATTATGTATAATAAAGTTGAAGTTAATTATATAATAAATTAATCCTAAATTTATGTACGAAGAACTTTTTATTAAGAAAGATAAAAAGGCGGAGGTGGTTTTGTCCTCTGAGGAAATATTAAAAAAAGGGCAAGAGCAGTTTGGCGTAGATTTGGGTAATGCTAAACAGGTTTTTGATATGTCGATAAGTATGCAAAATGAAGGCAAGGCTAGTGAGTTGTATGAACTAAGCAATCTGTTCAGGGATTACCAGGCGAGTGATAAAACGGAAGATGTCGATGATGCAGTAGCTGAGCACGCAATTGCCGCCTAAATTAATAAAATTATTTATCACCATGAGTTTCGTAAACAAAAAATAGTCCAATGTAGGCCTATTTTTTGTTTTATTGGCGTCGATTGCTTAGTGAATTTCCGTTGCGAGAATATTGTAGAAGAGATATTCGTTCTTTATTGGCATTACTCCTTATGCCAATTTTGATGTATAATTAAAAGAAACAGGGGGGGGGTAAGACTATATTTATTACACAAAAAACATAACTAAAATATGAATTTTGAAAAAAAACCAAAACAGGAATCAATAAGTATCCAGGAACAAGAAGAAATTCCAGTCAGTGAGGGGGAATTAAATGATATAAATGATTATCCAAAAAATGTTACTGAAAAAATTCAAGATTTTTTTGTTAAATCAGCTGGGGAATATCTAAATAAAGACAGCGACGAGTATTTAAGGGAGCAGATCATTAAATTTTATTCAGATAAGAATCGTCTAGACGAAGAGTTGTCTCAGATTTTTCGTGGAGTCAAAGAGGACGAGATACTGCAGAAAATAGATACGATTTGTCAGTCAATAGACAACAAGGAGGACTTTATTCAGTACGTGGAGACCAAAAACTTTGCAACTTCCCCCGAGGAAAGACTCGTTGAAGAGAAAAGAATCCGTGATGTTTGTCGAGCGAATGATGAAGAAAAATTAGAGGTGGTGAGGGGTGAAATTGGCAAGATTGCTTCAGACAGAATCGATGGCGAATCTTTGGTTAATCAGAAGGCGGGGAATGACTTAACAATAAAAGATAGTGATGCTCCAGAAAGAAGTGTTTTAGGATGGATCCGTGATAATGCCAAGCTTGGCAAGGCATTTAGAGCCATTACTCTCGGTGTCGGTTTATTTGCGGGAATTAATAAGACGGAAGCCGGGGGCCCACAAAATAAAAATCAAGGAGATCCAGTGCCTGAATATTATAGTTTAAATAACAAAATTGATCTCAGTGGTGAGAAAAGAAAAGCGCAGGATTCTCCGGAAAATAAAAAATTTTTTGATTATTATGATCAAAAGATTAATAAGATAGTAGAACATATTCAAAGTCCGGAGTATTTAAAAAAATTGATGGTTGAATTTAATATTTCTGAGGATGAAGCGAAAAAACACCAAGAAATAAGACTAGCCAATGTTTTAAAGGGCACCTATTATTTGGATGAGAAGCAAAATCCCGGTTTTCATTTGGGAACCAAATATTTTGAAGTTTCCCTTGATAAGGATACAGCGGGCTATGAGGCGGAGCATGAAGTCTTGGGACATAAGGCGGTGCAGGGTAATTTTGGAATACCAAAGGAAACCGACAGCTTGCTAAGAGAGTCATATAAAGATTTTGATCCGAGTAGTGTCAATTTTAAATTTAAAGAAAACTATTCGCCAGGAGAGCTTAGCAGTTATTTTTTAAGTAGCGCCGAGAGGTATGCCAGAAAAAAAGCCTTGGATATAGAAATGGATGATTTGGGTATAAAAAAATACGGAGAGAATTTTACATCGGAGCACTCAAAAAAGCTATTGGATTTTTATAAAGCTGGAAAATTATCAAAAGAGTCCAATCAATTTATAGAAACTACTAAACCGGAATACCTGGAAAAAATATTTAACGAAATCGCTGATGCTTCGGAGCCAAAGAATTCCATAGAACAAACTGCTTGATAATAATGCAAACTAGCGATAATTTCCCCAAAACTCTCAGTATGTCCCTTTCAGCCAATTAAATAGGCCAATATAAGCCTATTTTTTGTTATATCATTGACAAAAATATGTTAATAGGTTATAATTATATTACAGTTAAAATTATTATTTTTGTTGTTTAAAAATTTATCAATGTTAAAAAAAATTATCATTTCGTTTCTCGTCGCCTTAGCGGCGTATTTTTTCTTAGTGGGAAAAACCACTATCGGATTAAGTCATCCTATGCAGTTCTCTCAAATGAACTGGGGCATGGATAAGGCAATCTTACTATACATCCTTTTGATGTTTAGTGCTGCACACGGTGCTGTGGTGTTTATTATCATGCATTTTGCGCCCAAATTACGTAGAAGCCGTAGCTTCTAATTCACATTTTTCCAAAACATAAAAGCGGTTAGACCCAGGTCAATAACCGTTTTTTTATTTGACTCATCTCGTCTTTATTGACAAATACATATCTTTATGATAACTTTCTTTTATTGAACTTTAAAATAATTGAAATGGAGCAAAAAAGAGCAAAATTGATTATTTGCCACCGCAAAGGCAACGCTAGAATTCTAAAAGAGATAGAAGGATCTGGCGAAAGATATGCAAAAACTGATAACGAAAGTGAAAAGAGGGTTATCATCACTCAAGCCTCAACAGCCCTAATCAAAGAGGAATTATTGAAAATCGGCCTGAAGATTGATGATATTCCTACTATTGAAAAAGTTGCCAAGAAATTCGACTTAGATCTGGTTAAAATACCAGGAGGAAAGTTAGCTCTGGACGAAGGTTTTGGCCTTGGTCTATGTGAAATAATTTCCGAAAATCAACCGGAAGAATGAGATTAAAGCCGTCAGCAAAAGACGGCTTTTTTATTTGTCAGACACTGCGTTTCTGTCGTGAGTTTTAATATTTCAGTCTTTTGGGCTATAATTAGCTTATATGAAATTACTGAAAATCATTCAATTTAATAGTTTAAGTGAGGAGAAAATCTCAACATTTGAAACTCGGCGAGCCGCCAGGGCGGTCGTTTTTGATTCTGATGACCAGATTGCCTTACTCTATGTCAGTAAGCACTCCTATTATAAATTACCTGGAGGTGGACTGGAGTCTGGAGAAGATATTAACGAAGCTCTTGCTAGAGAGTGTCTGGAGGAAATTGGCTGTCGCGTTGACGTATTTGCCGAGCTCGGTGAAATCATTGAGTATCGCGATCTCTGGTCTCTCAAGCAGCACTCCTATTGTTACTTGGCAAAAGTCTTGGGAGAAAAAGGTTTACCAGATTTTACTCAAGAGGAAGTTAACGACGGTTTTGAAATAAAGTGGCTACCGCTAGAAGAAGCAATTAAAGTTTTGGAAGCCGAGGCCTCGGCAGATTATCAAGGAAAATTTATTCAAGCACGTGACAGTCGGTTTTTGGCAGAGGCATTTAGCGTTATTAAATAAAAAATATATGAATAGAATTCAAAAAGTGGTTGACGAATGGGTTTCTCAGCCGCAACACAAGGTAAAATATTTTCCACCCTTTGAGCTTTGCGCCCAATTGTCCGAAGAGATTGGTGAAGTCGCCAGGGAAGTGGCACACCTTTACGGTTACAAGAAGAAAAAGGAGGGCGAAAAAACTGATGGCCTGGAGGGAGAAATTGGTGACGTTCTTTTTGTTCTGGCCTGTCTAGCTAATTCTCAGGGAATCGATTTGGATGAAGCTTTCAATAAATCGGTGGAAAAAAAGAATCAGCGGGACAAGCATCGTTTTGAATAGGAGGCTTTATTTTAATAAATATTCTCATGAAACATCAACTACCCACCGTCACTCTTCTGGGAATTGACTGTGTAAATTTGGAGCGCCTGGAAAAGGCAATCAGCATTTGCCAGGAAGGTTTAGAATTTGGTGCAGTAAAAATCCTAAGTTCTTTGCCTGGCGCTAATAATATAGTAAAAATTCCCGCTATTAATTCCACGGCTGAGTATTCAGAATTCGTTATTAATGAATTGCATAAATACGTGGATACGACCCACGTTTTACTCGTGCAGTACGATGGTTTTGTGCTGGCGCCAGAAGCCTGGAAGGATGAATTCCTGGAATATGATTATATTGGCGCACCTTGGTTGGTGGCGGATTGGTCGGTTGAGAAATTCGATTTTCCTCCGGAACTAGTTGGTCAATTTGTGGTAGGAAATGGTGGTTTTAGTTTGCGCAGCAAAAAGTTATTAAGTCTCAGCGCCGAATTAGCACAAGCGGGAGAAATTTTGCGCCAGGACCCAGAAGATGTCGCGCTTGGTGTCTGGTACCGAGGGCTTTTGGAAAATCGAGGTATCAAATTTGCACCAGTTACCATAGCCAAGGAATTCAGTTTTGAGGGAGAGAACTTGGAAAATTACGCCTGGGACGGTCAATTCGGTTTCCATGGCCTCAAGTGGACGGATATTTCTCGGTGGACCATGAATCATCCAGAGCACGTCATAGATAATCCAGCGACAATTGAGTACGAAAGAGAGAAATGGTTATGAAAAGAATAATAAGTAAAATCTCTATCACCAAATAATAAAAACTTTTATGATCTACACCAAAAGAATCCAGAAGGCCATTAAGTTTGCCGCCAAAACTCATGGCGAATATCAACAGCAACTGCGAAAAGGCAAGGTCTTGCCTTATATTTCCCACCCGCTTAGTGCGGGAATAATCTTGGCGCTCGCCAAAGCTTCAGAGGATGTTATTATTGCCGGCATTTTGCATGATACTATCGAAGATAGTGTGGAAGAGAAAAAAGTTACCCCCGAAATGCTTGAAGAAAGATTTGGTAAAAATGTATCCCAATTAGTTTTAAGTGTTACCGAACAAGACAAAGGGCTCTCCTGGGAGGATCGGAAAGAACAGGCCCTGGAGCATATTAGAAAGTTTTCACACGACTCCTTACTTGTTAAGTCCGCTGATGTTATCAGTAATGTCTCGGAGTTGTTGGATGATTACGAGCGTTACGCAGAAGAAACTTTTTTACGCTTTAATGCCCCAAAAGAAAAAATTATTCAGAATCAATTAAAAGTGATTAGCACAATACTTAGTTCCTGTGAGAATAATCCGCTAGCTGAAGATCTAAAAAAATTAGCTGACGATTTATTAGCTTTGAAATAATATGTCACTAGTTCTTGTCACCCCAAAAATTAATCCCGATCTTGATGGTGTCGCTTGCGCCTATGCCTTGGTCAAGATTTTAAACGCTAACGATCCGGGTAATAAATATCTTGCCGGCATTTTTGGTGAGCCGCAGAGCGAGGCCAATTTTTTATTGGAGAAGTTCCAGTTGAAAAGCGGTTTAGTCTTTGATCCCGTTGATCATTTTGATCAGTTTATTATTGTGGACGCGAGCGATATTATTGGTATGCCGCAGGCGATTCGAGCCTTGGATGTTGTTGAAGTGATTGATCATCGCTCCGTAACTCAAGCCAAGGAATTATTTCCTCAGGCCAAAATTCAAATTGAAGCAGTGGGTGCAGCTGCCACTTTGATTGTGGAAAAAGCTCAAGCACTGGAGTTCTCTTTGGATCTCGGTAGCCTGACCCTGCTTTTTGGTGCAATTTATTCTAATACGCTTAATTTGCAGCCAAGTATCGCCACTGAACGTGATTTGGCGGCGTTGAGATTTTGCGAAGAGCAAAGTGATGGCAAGTTAAGCCCTCAGCTCGTCGCGGAAATGTTTAATTATAAAACTAAATATTTAGATGATCATCTTGGCGAGGTGATGGCTAGTGATTTTAAAGGATTCACCGGTAGCCTCGGCATTGCTCAGCTGGAAGGTTTTGATTTGGATGACTTGGTGGCGACTCGTCTAGTGGAAATAAAAAGCATTCTGGCTCGCTTGCAGATTGAAAATGACACCAGGCGTATTTTTTTGAATGCTTGTGATTTAAATCGTGGCCACAGTATTTTCGTTGCTCCGGGGAAGGATACAGAGCTTATGCTTGCTAAAGCCCTGAATGTTTCTTTTGATACCAACGGCGTGGCAAGAAATGATCGGTTAATTTTGCGGAAACAAATTTTACCGCTTTTAGAGTAAGGGTTTTATCATGTTATGTCCCCAGGCTTCATTTAGAATTTCTAATTGTTAGGTGTCCAAAAAATTTACAATGAGGCGCCCACTCTTTATTTGACAAATTTGCACATAAAGCGTAGTTTTAAGCTATAAATAAAATGTAGTATTTTCCCCAATTTTCAGGGAAATATTTACCTTTTTCCTAAGGCATTAGTCACTTATTTTTGGGAAATTCATAATAATATGAACAAAGAAGCAACTTCAGATGTTCTCCGGGAAAAACAGATTAGAATTGGCGTGGCGGCAGTTATTGTAAATAAAAAAGGCGAAATTTTGATTGCCAAATCTCCGAAACTAAAAAATAATTGGACCATGCCAGGTGGGCATCTTAATTTTGGCGAAAAGCTTGAAGAGGCCCTAATCCGTGAAGTAGCAGAAGAGACGGGCTTGGTTGTTGCGATTGAAAAAATGATTAATTTCTACGAAATTATTTCAAATGATGCGAGCGGCTTTCATATGATATCTTTCCATTTCTTGTGTTCGATTGTCGGCTCGGAAATAACAAAACTAGATCAGCGAGAATTAACAGAGGGCAGATGGCTCAACCCGGAAGAAGCCTTGCCGTTACTAGCTCTTGATGATTTCAAAAAATCTGTAGAACTATTTGTTAAAAATAATAATTCTTTATCATATGACTCACGATAAAAGTCTGCGCGAAGCGGAGGCAACCGTTAAGAAAAATGAATCCGGCGAATACTATGACTTATCTAAAAATTCTTTAGTACAAGAGGGTTGTAAGCATCTTCGCAAGGAGGATATGGACAAATTGTTTGCTACTCTCAGGCTAAGGTTTTCCATGACTCCGGCCTGTAATCTCTGGTGCGTTTTTTGTTCGAATGAAGGATCGAGTTATGCTGCCAAATCAGAAAAATTTGCCGACGTTGATCAGGTAATCAAATTATCCAAAATGCTTTTAGATAACACCCCCTTGAAGTCAATTGATTTTAGCGGCGGAGAGCCTTTAATTCACCCTGATTTTAAGGATGGCAACTTCAAGTTAGTAGAATTTGTTAAGCAGTACCCGGATGCAAGATTTTCTTTGCATACCAACGGGATCAATCTTACCAAAACTATAGTTGATAAAATTAAGGATCATTTTTCCCGTATCGGCATTTCAGTGCATTCTTTTAATTTTGAAACCTGGAATAAAATCACTAATCTCAAGGGCTTATTCCCGGTTGAGGCGCAAAAGGAAAAATTTGCGAAAGTAATGGCCAATTTAGAATATTTGGGTCAGCAAAATATCGGACATAAGGTTTTTATTAAGAGCGTTATCATGCGCGGTGTAAATGATAGCGAAGACGAGCTCAAGGGTATTTTGGACTTTTGTGATAAGCATAACTTTCACCCAAAGTTTTTAGAGTTTGAGCCGCAATATCCTGAACAAAGGAAGTATATTGTTGGCAGGAAAGAATTTTTTGAAAAATTGGAGAAAATTGGTTGTCATTTTTCCGCCGATGTCCCAAGGCATAATGACCCGGATACTTATATTCCTGGAGTAAACTTCTCTTATTATGGGAAAAATGAAACCTTCGGATTGCACAGCATTTTTGGATGTGGGTTAAAAGGAGCCTGCGAGTCTTGCTATAGTTTTTTGTGCATGTTCGTTAAACCAGATCAGAATGGAAAGGGCCTTTATTTGAAGCCATGCTCCGTTTTGGATACCAGAATTGACCTAAGTCATGCCCTAGAAACAAACAACGCTCAGCAATTACTGGATTTGTTTAAATTATCAAGAGAGTATTTAATGCTTTCTCCGGGTTTGGCCAGTTGTGGCTGGAACAGAGAGGAAGACTATAAATTTGAATAATATGGATATTAAAAAGGTTCTAGAGTTTTATCCTTTAAGAATCTCGATTACGGATTTTTGTAATTTGCATTGCTTTTTCTGTTCCAACGAAGGAATGGACTCTAGCCAAAAGAATTCTCGAAATATAGAAGTTGAACAGCTGGAGTATCTTGTGGACGCACTTCATAAAAGCGGGCTGAAAAATATTTCAATTACTGGCGGAGAGCCAACGGCACATCCAAAAATCAAGAAAATATTGAAATTTTTAAATAAATATAAGTTCAATAATTTCTTTTTTCATACCAATGGTATTAATTTAAGCAAGGAAATAACCAATCTTCTGTCTATAGGGTGTAATAAGATCGCAGTCTCTTTGCACGCCGTTGACTTTGAAACCTGGCACCGATTGACCGGAGGAAGGATCGCCGAATTCCGAAAGCTAATGAAAAACCTTGAATACCTGGCGTATGTCAAAAAAAACGTCAACAAAAAACTAACTATCGAAATAAAATTGGTGCCAATTGGGGGAGTTAACGATTCAAAGCAACAAATAAAGTCATTCCTCGATTTTTGTAGCGAAAATAACTTCAAGTTTAAAGTTTTAAATTTTGAACCCATAAGTAAAGAGCAGTTGAAATTCTCTATTCCTTACAAGAAGATTATTGGCTTATTTGTTGGATGTGGTTGCAAAGAGGCTCCCATGGAGAAGGGATTTAGGGGGCAGGCAAAATATCTGCCAACAAAAAAATATTTTTATAAAAAAACTTATGGAGTAATTATTGAGATAGGCTGTGGTAGCAAAAAGGCTTGTCGCGAGTGCCATCTCTCTAATGAGGTTTTTGTTGACCCAGCTTTTAATATCAAACCATGCCACGTCAGCGAAAAAACTATTGCCTTGGCAGAATTTATAAAATCCAAGGAAATTGGAAAGATCGAGGAAGCGCTAGTCGAGTCCAGAATGTTTCTCAAGGAGGCGCCTGGATTGGGAGCCGAAACTTGGAATGATGATTTATCAATATGACTTTTAACAAAAAAAAGGATAACTTGATTATTATTTTTGCCAAAAAACCAGAATTAGGAATGGTCAAGACTAGAATCGCCAGAGAAACTTCGGATAAATTTGCCCTGGATTTTTCAAGAGCCTGTTTTTCTGATTTACTTAATAAAATTGGTAAATCAGATTACTACGATCTTTTGGTTGGAGTTGATGACTTAGACAGCTTGTCTTGGTATCAGAAGAACTATTCCTTGGAAGGTTTTGTTATTAACTCTGGGGGGATTCAGGAGAAGATTGCTAAGCAAAGCCAAAAACTTGAATTTATCTTTTCGGAGCTGTTAAATCACTACAAGTACAAACGAGTGATTGTAATTCCCATGGATATACCTTTTATACTTGAAGAAGATATAATTACCGCTTTTGCTAGACTGGAAGAAAAAACAGTAGTATTAGGACCGGAGATAAACGGCGGTATTTATTTGATTGGGCTGAGCGGACAATATAAGCAAGGAATTTTTAATGAGGTTAGGTGGAGCACCCAAAATTCTTTTTCTGATCTATCAGATAATATTGCTCGCATAGTTGGTATCGATGAAATATTTTCTCTTAAATTGAAGAATGACTTAAACATGCCGGAAGACCTGCTAACTTTAAGGGAAGACATCAGGCATGACTGTCCGTTACTTTTTAATTTTTTAAAAGAAAATGGCTATTACCAAACTTTTGAAAATAAATTTATAAATTACGACGAGTTATCTATCTCCATTCCTCTTTCTTCTTGTATTATTAAAAAGAACGAAGCTGGGACTAATTATATTTTTATTCAAGACAGATACAAACCGATTGCCGATCCGGCGAATACCAATAAAATCGAAATCCCAGCTACACTAATAAAAAAGTTTCAATTGCCGCAGGATGCTATTAGGCGGGACGTGTTGGAGGAATCGGGTTTGAATATTGAGATTGAAAATCCCGACGAGTCAATACTCCAAACAGGAGAAGATGGTGAATTAGTTTCTAGATATCCGGTTTTTTCTTGCGTTCAGCAATTAATGGGTGGGAGATCTTATTTGCAATTAGTTTTTCAAGCTTGCTATAAAAGTGGAGAATTTTCTGAAAAATTAAGGAAAAGTCGTAACCCTCGGTGGATCCCGGAGACTGACCTGGAGCGAATGGTTAGTGATTCCCCGGAATCTTTTTCACCATTGACTTTAATGGCATTATTATGTTATTATAATGGGCATCAAAGAAAATAAATTTTTTAACAACCAAATAACGTTTAGTCATGGAAAATTATAATTTTACCCAATTGGGTTATGAAGATTTCTTGCAGTACTACCTATTAGTGGAGAAAACTTTGCAGGAAACAACCGACAGCAAAGCTGCCTCGGGAGCCGGTTCTGATACCTGGCACGATGAAGGATTTAAAATCGGCATCGGAGATGAAATGATGTGGAGCCAAAATTTTGGCAAATTACAAGTAATTTTGAAAAACTCTAAGGTAGTAATACCAAAGGAGCAGGATAAGAAGATTTTATTAGGAAATGGCGTGTTTATTGAAACAGATGGTCAGGAAACTTTTTTCTTTATTGATGGCTATTTGATGAAATCAGGTAAAAACAGAATTTCCATAAACAGCCCTCTCGGTCAATCTTTGTTGAATAAAAAGGTTGGAGATGAATTCGTGATAAAATTTGGTTCTAATCCTAGAAAAATTTTGGTAAAAAAAATTATTTTACCGAGTGAGGCAATCAAGATTATTTTAGATGAAAAAAAGGAAGGAGCTTCAAAGTGAAATCTCTTTTGATTGGTATTGATGGTCCGGATGGATCGGGAAAAACCAATATCACCAGAATTATCACCAGTTATTTAAGAGATGACTGGGCAAAAGGAAGGGAGGTGGTTTCTTTCAAGCCCACCTATTTCGAAACTACGGCCGAGGCTCTTTTGGTGAAGGAAGTGCTAGAAGCGACTAGTGGCTTGGAAGCTTATTCCAGGGAACATAATGAGTTTTACCTAGAGGCTATGAGGTTAAATTATCTCAATGCTGTGATACCTTCTCTGGAAAATGGAAAAATCGTTATTCTCGACTCTTCCGAGATTAGAGCATTAGCTTTTAATCTGGCCAAGGGTAACCAGGGCGCGATAAATCACACCAAGGAAAGTATAAAAGATGGCACCCTGAATTCCGGAATTATTCCAGATGTTCGTATTTTTATTGATGGCAGTCCAGAAACACTACTAAAGAATCTAAAAACCAAAAAATCTTTAGATCATGGTGATCCAATAAATTTGGAAGAAGTTTCCAAAAGGAGGCTAGCATATTTTGAAGCCATCGCGTATGTCAATAGTTTCGGGGGTATTAAACGAACTATTTACTGCAATTTAGAAGTTAATCATCATGAAGATCCTGAGAATTACTTGCATAAATTAGTTTCTCAAAAAATAAAACCAGTAATTCAGTCCATGCTTTCTTGTTAAGAACTAAAGCTCAGTCGAAACTGAGCTTTTTTATTATAAAGGAATCCCTTGTGTGGTTTTTTAATAACTACTAAGTATATGAGCGGCGTCTCTGTTGCCAATCTTTTTTTATTGCTTTTAATAGAGAAATCTCCTATAATATTTGGGTATTTTAGCTATTTTTTTAATTTGTTTGATATGAATAACGAAGCCAACACCCCAAAAACCGTCTCTTTCCCGCAAATGGAAGGAGAAGTACTCGCTTTTTGGGAGAAAAACGAAATATTTCTTAAATCCGTCGAACGTGAAGCGCCTCTTGGTGACTATGTTTTTTATGACGGCCCTCCTTTTGCTACTGGGACGCCGCACTATGGTCACATTGTTGGTCAAATCATGAAGGACGTGGTGCCTCGTTATTACACGATGCACGGTTACCGGGTTGAACGTCGCTGGGGTTGGGATTGTCATGGTTTGCCAATTGAAAACATTGTGGAAAAAGAGTTGGGCACCAAAAGCAAGAAAGACATTGAAAATCTCGGCGTCGCCAAGTTTAATAGTCTTTGTCGAGAAAAGGTTTTTACTTATGCCCCCGTTTGGTATGAAATGGCTAGAAAACTCGGCCGCTTTGTGGACATGAGTAATCCCTACAAGACCATGGATATTGAATTTATGGAGTCGGTCTGGTGGGTTTTTAAAGAACTCTGGTCCAAGGATTTGATTTACAAAGATTATCGCTCCATGCATGTCTGTCCGCGTTGCGAGACCACTTTGTCACAGTCGGAAGTTACCGAAGGATACAAAGACGTTAAAGATTTATCAGCTACCGCTAAATTCGAATTATTGGATGAGCCAGGAACTTTTGTTTTGGCTTGGACCACCACCCCTTGGACTCTGGTGGGTAACGTTGCCTTGGCGGTTGGCAAGGAAATCAAATATCTTAAAATCTCTAGCGGGGGAGAGAATTATATTCTCGCGGAAGCCACTTTGGAGCAGGTATTTAAGGATAAGG
>JAPLVY010000002.1:33153-35345 GCA_026396875.1 Candidatus Falkowiibacteriota bacterium
CTGAAATGATTGGCGCCGACCTAGTTGGCAGGGCATATAAACCTTTGTTTGATTATTATTTTAATGATCAAAAGCTAGAAAATAGAGAGAATGGCTGGAAGATTTATGACGCTGATTTTGTTACCACCACCGACGGTGTTGGCGTGGTTCATATTGCTCCCGCTTTTGGTGAGGATGATATGAATTTAGGTAAACTCAAAAATCTGCCTTTCATTCAGCATGTCTCCCTGGACGGTAATTTCAAGGAAGAAGTTAAAGATTTTCCTGGCTTGAATGTTAAGCCAATTGATGACCACACTAAAACTGATATTGAGATAATTAAATATTTAGCGAGTCATAACCTCTTGTTCGCCAAAGCCAAATATGAACATAGTTATCCGCATTGTTGGCGCTGTGATACTCCACTGATTAACTACGCCACCTCTTCCTGGTTTGTAGCTGTTACTAAGATCAAAGCTCAATTACTTGAAGCCGCTAAAGATATTAATTGGTCGCCAGATTATTTGAAGAACGGCCGTTTTGGTAATTGGCTTGAAGGCGCACGTGATTGGTCAATTTCTCGTCAACGTTTTTGGGCGAGCGCTATTCCAATTTGGGAATGCGACTGTGGTGAGCGCTTGGTGGTTGGTAGTGTCAAAGAGTTAGAAGAATTGGCTGGCCAGGAAATTTCTGATATTCACAAAGATAATCTTGATGGCATTAAAATAAAATGCCCGAAATGTGCTGGCCATATGCAACGCGTACCAGATGTTTTGGATTGTTGGTTCGAAAGCGGCTCCATGCCCTATGCCCAACTCCACTATCCTTTTGCTAATAAAGAAAAATTTGAAAATAATTTTCCAGCTCAATTTATTGCCGAAGGCATTGATCAGACTAGAGCCTGGTTTTATTATTTGCACGTCATTTCCGTGGCTTTAAAAGGCACCAGTGCTTTTAGCAACGTAATTGCTAATGGAATTGTCTTGGCGGAAGATGGCAAAAAGATGTCCAAAAAACTTCAAAACTATCCTGACCCGATGTTTGTTTTGGAGAAGTATGGCGCGGATGCTCTGCGTTCCTATTTACTGGCTTCACCGGTTATGCTTTCGGAGAATTTGAACTTTTCAGAAAAGGGCGTTGAAGAAGCTTTGCGCAAAAATATCATGCTACTCTGGAATGTCTATAAATTCTATGAGATGTATGCTGATAATTCTATTGTCGGCCAGAAGAAAAAAATTGTTTCTGAGAACATTTTGGATAAGTGGATAATGGTCAAGTTCAATAGCCTGATTAAAGAAGTGGCTCAGGCAATGGCCGATTATAACTTGGTGAAAGCGATGCGCCCAATCACCGAATTCATGGATGAGCTTTCTACTTGGTATTTACGCCGTTCTCGCGATCGATTCAAAGATGAAAATATTGGCGATAAAGAGCTTGCACTTGGAACAATTAGTTATGTCTTGGAAAATTTGGCCGTTGTTATTGCGCCATTCATGCCATTTATGGCAGAGAATCTCTGGCAAAAGGTGACCGCGTATAATTTTTCTCAAGGAGAGAAGTCGGTGCATTTGCTTTCTTGGACTCAAGCAGAAAATGATGGTGCAGACAAAGAAATATTAGAAAAAATGAACTTAGTTCGCCAGGTGGTAGAGCTCGGTTTGGCCAAAAGAGATGAAGCAAAGATTAAGGTACGCCAAATTCTTGGCAAAGTGGTTGTGACGAGCCCGCAGGGCAGAGAAATTTCGCAGTCAGAATACTTCAATTTAATTAAAGATGAATTAAACGTTAAGGATCTGGAGTGGAAGGTTGGTCAAGTAGAATTTATTAGCGTTGAACTGGATTTAGAAATCACTCCGGAATTAAAACAAGAGGGTTTGAAGCGGGACTTGGTACGCTTGATTAATATGTTGCGCAAAGATAGTGGCTTGTCTCTTGGGGATCGCGCTACGGTCTATCTCGCTGGTGCAGACGAAGAAATCAAGGAATTACTTATTAAATTTGGCGATGAAGTCAAAAAAGATACTCTTAGCGATGATATCTTACTAGTAGATATTCCCGAAAGTATTACTACCAGAAAAGAGGTGAAGCTAGGCGAAATGAAGATATTTTTAGCTCTTGTCAAGATATAATTGTTTTAATTATTGATAGAAAATAGATCTCGCGTTATAATAGTATTATAAGATTTATTTTCTCTCGTTCAGAATCTTATCTGC
>JAPLVY010000006.1 GCA_026396875.1 Candidatus Falkowiibacteriota bacterium
CCCTGGAATCGTTATTAGTTCTTACCAAAATAAATTACGGCACCATTGGTAATACCGCTTATGTTAGCGGCTACTTAATTTTTAATATTTACTTTGCTGCCTTGCTCTTTGTGCGAGCTAAGGACAAGTTGCTTCGCTGGCTCTGGGCTCTGCCGGTAGTTTTGATGTTTTTCGCTTTTAATCGCGCCAATACTTCCGGGGCAATTATTGGTTTGGGTTTTAGTGTTTTGATTGCCATTTTCTTGTTCGGTTTATTCTCCAAAGCCAAGAAAATCCGTCGCGCTTCTCTAGGGATATTTGGCGCCTTGCTCATTGGAGTTATTATTTTCTTTTCGCAATGGCAGCAACCCTGGTTTCAGAATAATTATCGCCTAAAAAGTTTGACCACAAGCAAGAATACTTTTCAAACTCGCTTGGTGTCTTGGGAAGGGGCAATAAAAGATTTCAAATATCATCCTTGGCTGGGGGTTGGTTTCGGTAACTATGCTAACATTTTTGATCGTCAATTCAATGCTCGCTTCTATAACTATTCCCGCGGGGAAACTTATTTTGACCGTGCTCACAATAATATCATCGAAATCGCTTCCACTACGGGTATCATCGGTCTCTTGGCATACTTAAGTATTTTCTTTTTTGCGATTCGCGAATTATGGCTAGCGTTGAAAGTTAACGATTCTCACGTTGGTTGGAGCGAAAAGGGAAGAAAGAATATTGAATTAATTCTTCTTTTCTGTCTGCTAATTGCTTATTTTATCCAGAATCTGGCGGTATTTGATTCGCTGGTAACCTATTCTGCTCTGATGATTACTTTGGGATTAATTGCTTTTCATTACTCTTCACTGAAATCGAAGGAAATCACGATAGAGAAAAATTCTAAGTTTTCCGACGGCAAAGAGTATGGTGGTTTAGCGATCGGCTTGTTCCTAATGTTCTTTGCCGCTAATTATGGCAATATTATTCCTTATAATATATTTTCTCAGACCATCAAGGCTTATTCCCAATTTGCTCAAGGCCAGGCCTGGGAAGGATTCCAGACTTATCAAGAAGCTTTTAAAAATCCCCATCCGCTTGCTCGCGACTGTAAGGCCACTTTTACTCGCTTAATATCCGGAAACCCACAAGCAGTCGCATCCTTGAATGATGACAGCAAAATCGAGGAATTGCTCAGCTATGCCATGAAGCTTTCTCAGGAAAATCTGGACAAAAATCCCAGCGATAGTCTAAAGAATCTGGAGTTTGCTCAATTAGCCGATTTGGTTTATCGTTTTCAGCTTCAGAATAAAGATTTATTCAAAGGAACCAATTACCACGAGATATCATTAGCGGCGATTAACAGAGCTATTGTCGCTTCTCCTGCTCGAGCTGCTGATTATTTCATTAAGGCTCAGATTTTGGCGATTGCTGGTGATTATCGAGGATCAGAAGCAGTAATCAAGGAAGGAATAAAATTGAATGATATTTACCCAGAAGGTTACTGTCGCCTATCTTCTCTTTATGCTTTTGAGAAAAAAAATAGTGAAGCTCAGAAAGCTTTTGATGAGTGTGACAAGTTAGATGGTTTGGAGTTCGCCATGGTGCCAGTATTTTTAGCTAATGCCGCTAGTTCTAGTGTGGCAAACGGTAATTTACAACAGGCTCTAAAATATACACAGCGCTTGGCGACCCTAATCCCTAATGATTATAGATTATTGATTAATCTGGCCAAAATTTATGAGCAGAACGGAAAATATGCGGAGGCCATCGCTACGGTAAATAGAGTAGTTGAACTGGAACCTAGCCTGGCCAGCACCTCTTCGCTCTACATCAATCAATTGGAAGCAGAGGCAGCAGCGGCGCAACAATAGAATTTATTTTTTCTTGAACGATTAGAAGCAAATTATTTATACCCCCAGTGTTAGGCTGGGGGTATATTTTTTATTGGCGAAATGCCTTCTAACTCTATGATAAATTCTCTTAAATTTCGTCCCTGGCTAAAGAAGTGGCGCTATTTATTTGCCGCTATCTCTTTCTCCTTGGTCGCAACAATTATGTTCTTTTACTCAGTCACTTCTAATCTCTGGTTGAGTTATCCAATGTTTTTGCGTATGCCGCTAGCTTTTGAGAAGCTTAGCCTCTCAGTTTTTAGAGAACCAATCTGCCATGAAGACTGCGCTATTTCTCGTTTAATATCCCGAGAAGTTTTAGTTGAGTCCTTGAAGAGCGGAAATCAGAGGGTGAAAAATAAAATTCTGCGAGCATTGAGAGAAGACAATGAAGACGTCGTTTTTAAGATTGAACTATTAAGAGCTTGGCGAGAAGCTTTCGACTCCGGAGATTTATCCCCAGAACTTTTAGCAATTTTTCGCGAAACCAAAAATCAAAGTATCCGCAATTATTTTCAAGAAAATTTTCAGATTCCCCCGGCAGCTTGGCTAGAAGACGAAAGAGCCAAGGTTTTAGATAAAGAAGCTGATTTATTCAGCAGGGAAGCCTCCCTGTTGGTATTGGCCAGGAAAGATCCGGAGTTTTTTGCTTGGCTTTCGACGCAAGATTTATTTTCTGATGATAAATTTCTTCAGCCGCTACTTAAGGCGATGATTTTTGCTCCCGCTGGCCAAGGTGTCAATCAGGATTTTTTCAAAAAGCTATGGCCTCTTTTATCGACAAGTAATGAAAAGACAAAAAATACCGCCATTTTTTTGGCAAGAGCAAAAATTAGCGATTCAGAAAGTGGGGCCAGAAATTTTTTGATAGCAGTATATCATTCGGAAATATTTAGTATTTTTTCTCGTTCTTTCGCTGCCGAAATTCTTAATCTCGAGAGTGGTCAAAAAGATTTCTCTTTCCCGGAGATTGGCGATCAGGAATGGGAAAAATATTTTGCTAGCGATAACTTATAAATTGATAAGCACAAATTATGAAGAAATATTTAATAATCTTTTTCACCCTTTTCTTCTTGGCAATATTTTTTTGGCCGAAAGAAGTGTTGGCCATGCCCCTTGGCTCTTTGCTGTATCGCACTTCGAGTGATGGTCAGATGTATGGCTATAGTGGTTTTAAGCTGCTAGAAGTCAAAAATGGCCTGCTCACGCATCTCTACACTGGTCATGCCGGAATCTATGTCGGTCAAGAGAACGGTATTGACTATGTTGTTGAAGCTTTGGCGAGCGGAGTTGTTAAAACCCCGGCCAAAAATTTTGTTAATCGTCGAAATGGTGAAAAGTTGATTGGTGTCCGCTTGCCAGTAAAAGCCAGTCCGCTAGAGAGGGTAACGGCAGTGCTTTTGGCTAAAACTTTGGCAGAGTCTGCTCCAGCTTATGATTTTGATTTTCACACTCAAAAAGGACCAGGAAGCGGTGAATGGATTTGTTCTGGTTTGGTAGAAAAAATTTATGAAAGCGCCAATACCGGAAATCCTTATGATTTGCGCACCCTTCAGTACGATCCAGCCAAATATGGTGTTAATATTACTCCTGATGGTTTTGATGATGGTCATGTGGTTAATAATTTGGGGGATGTTTTATCTTTAACAAAAGAATTTTCTTTGATTGCTTCAAGAAAAAAAATAATTATCCCCGCTCCCGAAAAATTCGGTTACGACGCCGGGTTGGAACACAATGGTAAGCGTTATTTTTTCTTACCATTCACGCAATTCGCTCAACCCAGCTTGGCGAGCGTCACTCCAGATATAGTTTTGGAAAGTAACTTCAAAGACCAAGAAATTAGAGGAAAACAACCAAGCCTCGTCCTGATTTTTAAGTGGAGCTTAGTTAATAATCCAATTTCCAGCATTCGTTTGGCTTGGCAAAAAGTTAGCAGTCAATTTTCTCCTCAACCAGTAGTTGCTAGTTCTTCTTTGCCGACCCTCGGCAGCACCTCTTTGAATATTATGCCGCAGATAGTTCAGGAAAAAACCGATTGGCAATCCCTATTTCCCGATCCAGGCTATAAAATTATTAGTAGCTCCTCCGCGATTTCAACCAGCACCAAAAAAGTAAAAAAAACCGCAACTAGTACCGAAAAATATGGTGATAACCCGGAGATTGAAAGAGTAATCGATGGTGATACTTTTGTTTTGAAAGACGGGAGGAAAGTACGCTATATCGGTATTGATGCACCCGAAATTGCTTCAGCTTCCCGTAAAACCACGGAGTGTCGCGGCCCAGAAGCCAAGGCTTTAAACGAAAAACTTTTGACTTCGGGAAAAATAATTCTTATTTCCGATCCTAGCGCCAAGAAGGACACCTATTCTCGCTGGTTATTTTATGTCTACGTTTTGCGTGATGATGGCGCGTTGATTTTTGCTAACCAGGCGCTGGTTGAATCTGGTTTAGCAGATCCGGATTTTTGTCCACCGAATAAAGCTACTTGTCCAGAAAGTAGCGACTTGGTGCGACGTCAAATAATCGAAGAAGCCGGCCTCCGTTCTCAGTCAGCAAGAGATGAATTCCTGGCAGTTTGTGCGGCAGAGAAGGCGGCGTTAGCAGCTAAAGTAAAAGCTGAAAAAAAGCTAGCCAGTACAACTCCAGATAAAGTAGTAATTATCGCTAGCACGACACCAACCAGTACAATAGTTACAAAAAAAGTGGTTACCACTACCCCAATCATTAAAGTTGCCACTAGCACCAATAAAACCGCAAAGACCGGAGGCGCTAGCAGTGCCGGTAATAGTTCTTCTTCGTCAAATTCCGGGGGAGCAAGTAATCTACCAGCTCTGGCTTCACCGTTAATCACAAAGATTTTTTCCAGTGGTGATAACCATTTTTTAGAGATTTTTAACCCAAACAACCAAGTCTTTGATTTGGCTAGCTCTTCTTTTCGCCTAGAAAAAGCCAAAACCGCTCTGGATCCAAGTATTATTTTGCGTTTTTCGGAGCCATCGGAAATTGAGTATCGATCCAGTTCTCGTCTTGCGCCTCAGGCGAACTTTCTGATTGTTGGCGCGAAAGCCGATGCTTATTGGTTGTCGAAGGCCGACGCCGTGGCCCTGGACGCCAATTTTACCTGGGGTAAAAGCGGTTACACTATTTACTCCGGAAATAACGCAATTTCCAGCCCGGATGATCAAGATATTGTTGAAAAAATCGGTTTTGGCCCAGATGCACTTTATTTTTCTGGTAGTCCTTCTCCGGCACTAAGCGATAATGAATATCTTAGCCGAATAAAAAATTCAAACGGAATTTTTTCTGATACCAAAAATAATGTTTTGGATTTTCGGCTCATTCCCCTGGAGAACAGTAGTACGGATTTGAATACAAGCACCCCGACCAGTACCCCTCCAATTGACGAAACAGTCTCTTCAAGTACACCAACTAGTTCTGATCCGATTGCTACCAGTACTACGTTAGCGATTAACACGCCGGGTTTGAATAATGTTTGGCACTTCGACGATTGCGAAGGCAATTACGCTAAAGACAGCTTGCAGGCTTCTAGTTCGATTGTTCTGCCTGGCGACTATCTGTTTGATTTCGGGAAAAATGGCTGCGCTTTAAAATTAGTAGGGAATGCTAGTCCGGCTGAGGTTTCTTTCGGTAATCCATTAACTTTGGATGAGGCCAGCATCGCTTTTTACTACCTGGCTCAGCCAGGAGCTAACCTGTCTTTCTTTTTGAATTATTCTAGCGTCGCTGCTCTAGAAATTAATTTAAATAGTAATGGGTTAACTTATTCTAGTAATAATTTTAGTAGTACTAGTTCCTTGGCAATAATTACGGATGGTACTTGGCACCAAATTGTTGCCAGCTTTGATTCTCAGTCTCAATTAGTAATTCTTTATCAGGATGGTCAAGAGATTTCTCGTTTTACTTATTTCAGTCCCTTGACTCTCTCCAGTTTTGCTTTTTCAGGAAACAACATTTTGTTGGATGAATTGGCCTTTTGGCGTCGCCCACTGCTTAGCGCGGAACTTTTGGGATTCTTTCAAATCGGCAAGCCGTTTTATACTTCCGATCTCTATAATCCTTTAATGATTCCCCAGAAAGCTTATTACTGGCATTTGGGAGAAGTGGAATCGCATTTTAATTGGTATGACCAGCCAAAACGCAAAGTTTTGCCAGCAGATTTTATGCCCCGAGATTTCTCTTATGATTTTTGGTGGCGCAATAGTTCTTATCCGGAAGATGGCCGAATAGTAACAGCGCTTTTAAATGGCGAGGGCAGCTTGGTGACCAGTGTAATTTCTTTGTGGTATTCTCGTTGGACTTTTGGCGCTCAAGGCGAACTTCTTTATGGGAATGATCCCTTTATCCCGATGGATAATAATTGGCATTTATTTACTTTAACTTATAATTCTCAGGAAATGGTGGCTCGCTGGTATATTGACGGCGAGGAGATTCTTTCTAGATTAGCAGTTTGGCTAAAGAAGCCAGTTAAAGAAATTATGGTTAAGGCAGAAAATTACCCCTTTGAGCTTAGCGACTTCAGCCTTTGGGAGGGAACATTGTCAAAACCAGCCATTAAGCAAATCTTCGATCTCGGTCGCCCCTTTAGTCAGCCTTAAAGCAATAAAACCCCGTTTTTCCGGGGTTTTTTGCTGATAAATTTGCTTTTTTCAGCTTTTCCTTGTATGATTTAAGCGTTAGAAGGGCAAGTAGACGGTCGCGCTCTGGTTTTTAGCTAGAGTGAGGAAAGTCCGGACTTCCAAGAAAAAGATAGTGGATAACGTCCACCGGGGGAGACCCCAGGGAAAGTGCCACAGAGACAATACTAGCCGCGTATTACGCGGTGAAAGGTGAAAAGTTTCTCGGTGTTGATAAAACGACTACGAGTTTCAACCGTCGGTGACGACGAGTTGCGGTAAACCCTATCTGGAGCAAGAGCAAACCCCGTTTACGGGGAAAAAGTAGCTCGCTTGACCTGGTAAGCAATTATCAGGCTAGATAAATGGCCGTCCAATGAGGTTTGTCCTCGTTAACAGAATCCGGCTTATCGCTTGCCCGCCTCTAACTTTTTGGCATCAGAAATTAGCAACAACAAAAATACTTAAGAAATTTGTTTATATGAAAATCAAAAAACCAGAATTGTTCTTTTCTTTTTTGCTCGTGCCAGTAGATTATTTAATGTTGGTGCTGGCTGGAATTAGCGCTTACTATCTGCGCTTCGCCAGTTTTTACCGAGAAATTAGGCCAGTAATCTTTGATCTCAGTTTTCATAATTATTTTCGTCCGCTACTATGGGTAGCTTTATTGTGGCTCTTTGTTTTGGCAGTTTCTGGTTTGTATCGAATTACTTCCGCCAGAAAAACGGCGCAAGAACTGGCCAAAATATTTTTAGCTTGTTCTACTAGCTTGGCATTAATTGCTATTTTAATATTTTTTCGTCGTGAACTTTTTGACTCCCGTTTTATTGTTCTGGTTGGTTGGCTTCTTGCTTTTATTTATATTAGTCTCGCTCACATTATTATTCGTTTCTTGCAGCGAAAGTCTTTTCTCTTTGGTTGGGGCATTAAGAAGGTAATGATTGTGGGTAGTGGCAAGACTGCTGACAATTTTATTCATGATTTTTCTGCTCATCGTCGTTTTGGCTATGAAGTAGTAAAAAGGGTGCGCGATTTTTCCCTAGAGACCGCTCAGGAAATTAGCGAGTTTATTGCTGGTAATCGTTTGGATGAAATAATTCAGTGTGATCCCAACCTGAGCAAGGCTGAGTTGGTGCGTTTATACGATTTTGCTAACGAAAATCATATCACTTTTAAATATGTTGCTGATCTTTTGGGTATCAAAGTTTTGCGCAACGAGGTAATTGATATCGCCGGGGTGCCAGTGGTGGAAGTGAAAAGAACTACTCTTGAGGGCTGGGGAAAGATTGTAAAAAGACTTATGGATATCGTCGGTAGTGGCTTATTAATTATTATTTTTTCTCCGATCTTATTGTTAATTATAATTGCTATCAAACTAGATAGCCGCGGTCCGATATTTTTTTCTCGTTGTGATGACGGTTCTTGTGTTACTCGTGTCGGTGAGGGAGGCAAACCTTTTAACTACTTCAAATTCCGCTCGATGATTCCTAATTCTGACAGCATGCGCTATAAAGAATTAGCTGATCGCAACATTCGTTCCGATGGGCCAATGGTCAAAATTAAAGATGATCCACGCGTCACCAGAGTTGGTCAAGTTATTCGTCGTTGGTCTTTGGATGAATTGCCAGAATTGTTTTTGGTATTTATTGGTCGTATGAGTCTAGTTGGCCCTCGTCCACACTTGCCGGAAGAGGTGGCAAAATATGAACACCATCATCGCAAATCCCTAACCATTAAGCCAGGAATCACCGGAATGGCTCAAATTTCTGGTCGCAGCGATTTATTATTTGAAGAAGAGGTGAAGCTTGATGTTTTTTACATCGAAAACTGGTCTTTACTTTTGGATTTTACGATTTTATTTAAAACCCCGCTCGCCGTTCTGAAACACCGCGAAGCTGAATAATTACCTATGAAAGTTGCTCTAATTCATGATCACCTAGCTCAAGATGGCGGCGCCGAAAAAGTGCTAGCAGTCTTTGCTGAGATGTTCAAAGAGGCTAAAATTTACACACTGCTTTACGAAAAGAAAAATGTCAGTCATCTAAAGGGACATGAAATAGATACTTCTATTATTCAACGTCTTCCTGGTGGGGTGAAGCATTATAAATGGTATTTGCATTTTATGCCGATGGCCGTTGAATTCTTTGATTTGCGAGAATTCGATTTGGTGATTTCTGATACGAGTTCTTTTGCTAAAGGAGTCATTACTTTGCCAAACACTTTGCATATTTGCTATTGCCACACGCCTACTCGTTATTTGTGGAGCGACACCCATCAATATTTAAATGAACTCAAATATAATAAGCTAATCAAAAAAGGTATTTCTTTGGTGCTTAGTCGTCTTCGCCTTTGGGATTTCAATGCCGCTCAGCGGGTTGATCACTATATTGCTAACTCTCAGATGGTGGCTGGCAGAATTAAAAAATATTATCGTCGCGATTCCCAGGTTATCTATCCACCAGTAGAAACTGATAAATTTTCTCTTGCCGATAAAATGCCAGAAGGGGATAAGTCTTATTTTTTGGCTGGCTGTCGCCTAGTACCATACAAAAGAATAGATTTGGTCATTGAAGCTTTTAATTTGCTCGGCGAGGGCTTTGCTCTGAAGATTTTTGGTGATGGAATTGATGAGAAACGTTTGAAGAAATTGGCAGAGAACAATCCACGAATTGAATTTGTCGGCAGAGTCAGCGAAGAGGAGAAGGTTCAATTATTTCGCCATGCTTTAGCTTTTATCAATCCTCAAGAGGAGGATTTTGGCATTACACCAGTTGAGTCTATGGCTGCTGGCCGGCCAGCGATTGCTTATCGTAAAGGCGGGGCCCTAGAAACAGTTATCGAAGGAAAGACTGGATTATTTTTTGACGAACAGAAGGCTGAATCCCTCGCAGCGATTGTGCGAAATTTTCACTCAGCAGATTTTGATCCCAAAGAAATTCGTGAACATGCCGAAAGATTCTCAGTAGCTAATTTCCGTACGCAAATTGAAAAATTCATTGCTGAGAAAAGGTCTTCTTTATGAAAATCGGCGTTGACATCCGCGCTTTGATGGATGAGCGCTATAGTGGCGTCCCGGCCTACACCGAACAGCTTTTAAAAGAAATCTTGCGTCAAGACCAACAAAACGAATATTATCTCTTCTATAATTCTTTTCATGATTTTTCCTCTCGGTTCTCCTCCTGGGAGAGTGAAAGAGTAAAAGTAATAGGCACTCATTTTCCAAACAAAGTCTTCAATTATTTATTTCAAAAAATTATTGGTCGACCTTTTTTGGATAAGATTCTAGGGGGCGTGGATATTTTTTGGTCACCGCACTTTAATTTTTCCAATTTTTCTAGTAACACAAAAAATATTTTGACTGTCCATGATTTATCCTTCCTCCGTGCTCCAGAATTTTTTTCTTGGCGCAAAAATTGTTGGCATAAGTTGTTGGGCGTTAAGCGTTTAGTTGGTCAGGCGAGTGTAGTTGTCGCAATTTCCGAAAATACCAAGTTGGACCTAATTGATATCTTGAACGTTCCTGCCGAAAAGATAAAAGTTATCTATTCAGGGCTCAACTTGCCAGAAGAAAACATTAAAGCGGTGCCAAGTCTTGATTTGCTTGCTAAATACGGGATTGAAGGAGGCTTTATTTTGGCCGTTGGCACTATTGAGCCACGCAAGAACCTAGATGGCTTGATAAAGGCATATGAAGAGTTGAGATTAAATAATCAAAATCTCAATAATCAATTAGTTTTGGTCGGTACTTCTGGCTGGCGCAATTGTCATGTTTATGAGGCGGCTACGAATTCAAAATTTTCTCAAGACATAATTTTTACTGGTTATGTTGATGAAGACGAAAAAATAAATCTTTATCTTCAGGCCGCAGCTTTTGTTTTCCCTTCTTTCTATGAAGGTTTTGGTTTCCCGCCGCTGGAGGCAATGTTTTACAATCTCCCGGTAATTGCGGCGAATAATTCTTCATTACCGGAAGTGTTGGCAGATAGCGCCTTATTAATTAATCCAAATTTCCCCAGTGAGATTGCTTCGGCGCTGAAAATTATTTTGACTGATCAGACGGTTAGAGAAAATTTCCAGACTGCAGGAAAAGAACGCTTGGCGTTATTCTCTTGGGAGAAGACAGCGAGAGAATATTTAAAATTGTTTAATTCTTTATGAGAGCAGTAATTCAGAGAGTCACTTCTTCTAGAGTTTTAGTGAAAGAAGAAATTGTTGGAGAGATTGGTTCTGGTCTACTAATTCTTCTGGCTATCCATAATGATGATGAGGAGCTGACCCTAGACAAGCTTGCTGAAAAAATTATCAATCTTCGCATCTTTGAAGATGAATTCGGTAAAATTAATTTATCTCTCAAAGATGTTGTCGGAGAAGCAATGGTAGTTTCCCAGTTTACTCTTTATGGAAAAACTGAGAAAGGTAATCGTCCGAGCTTTTTAGATTCGGCTCGTCCAGATAAAGCCAAGCCGTTCTATGATAAGTTTGTGGAGTTGTTGGCTGTTAAGGGAATAAAGAAGGTTGCTACTGGAAAATTTGGCGCCTTGATGTCTGTCCAATTAATTAACGAAGGCCCGACGACAATTATTATTGATTTATAAGAATTCATGTTTAAGATTAAGAAACAAAAAAAGAGAGTTCTGGTAGCAATGTCCGGTGGCGTTGATTCTAGCGTTGCTGCCAAGCTATTACTCGACCAGGGGTATGAGGTTGCTGGGGTTTTTTTGCGTTTCTGGAAAGACCCCCAGGCGGCACCGACGGAAGAAAATAAATGTTGTTCATTGCAGTCCTTTTTGGATGCCAAAGCGGTTTGCGGTAAAATTGGCATCCCTCTTTATTCCTTTGATTTTTCGGATTCTTTCAAAGAGGAGGTGGTGGATTATTTTTTGGACTCATACGCGAATGGAAAAACGCCGAACCCCTGTATCCGCTGTAACCGCAAGATTAAACTCGGTCGTCTTCTTGAAATGCTTCCTGGTTTAGGTTTTGATTATTTGGCGACCGGTCATTATGCAAACATAAAACATGACCACAAAGAATCAAGACTTTATCGCGCCAAAGATGACACCAAGGACCAGTCTTATTTTTTGTACTCTTTTGAGCAAGAAAAGCTCAGCAAATTATTATTCCCCTTGGGGAATTTGAAAAAAACTGAAGTGAGAAAATTGGCGGCAAGATTTGGACTGCCTACTGCCAGCAAACAGGAGAGTCAGGACATTTGTTTTCTTTCCGGTGCACATCAAGACTTCCTGCGACGTTATCTGAAATTGACCCCTGGGCCGATAAAATTATTGGATAGTGAAGAGGAAATTGGGCAACATCAAGGCCTGCCGCTTTACACTATTGGTCAGAGGAAGGGAATAGAGATTGGTGGTATCGGCCCTTTCTATGCGGCAAAGCTTGATTATCCGAGCAATACCTTGTATGTAGTTAAAGATTGGGATGGAAAATTTTTGTATCAACAGGAATGTATTGCTCATGATTTAATTTGGTGTGGCCAGGTGCCAAAGAAAAATTTTAATTGTCAGGCCGTGATTCGTTATGGTCACCCCGCTGAAGCTTGCAAGGTGGAAGTTTCCGACAGGGAGATTTTAGTGAAATTCAAGAAAGCGCAGCGAGCTATCACTCCTGGCCAAAGTATTGTTTTTTACCAAAAATCTCAAGTTTTGGGCGGTGGAATTATCAGCTAGTTTTTGTTATACTGGGAGTCGTATTTATAAACTAGTGATAATATTTTTATGGCTCAAGATCTCAAGACAATTTTTGTTCGTTTGGAGGAATATAAGTCAAAGCGCCGCGAGTTAAAAAATCGTTATCGTGACGCGTTGTCAGTGCACGGCGAGTATCAGTCAGCATTGGATGACCTGGAAGTTTTAAAAGTAAAGAAAAAAAAGATTGAAATTGGGGTTCAAAGTGATTTCAAAGAAGAATTTGATCAACTGGAAGGCCTAAAGCTTCATATCGCTAGTGATTCTCAGCTGCTTAGCGATTTGGCTATTAATCAATTAGTAAAAGGTGAACTAGTAAAAATAATTGATGATAATCAGACGGAGTATGAACCACAATTTTCAGTAAAATTCAAGAAGATGAAATAAAAATAAGAAAAAAAGAGAGTAACCCCTCTTTTTTGACATTTTTTAATTTTTATATTAAACTTGGGGCAAGTAAATTTTATCTTCTAGTAATTTAACAACCAATAAATATGGCACAAACAGAAATAAAAAGTCTGAAAACCGCAGAAAAATTAGAGACAGAAAAGAACATTCTTTTGCTACTTGATCATCTAGGTGGTGCTAACATAATTAAATCAAATGAAGCCTTGAACGAATTATTGTTGATGCCAAAAGAAAATTTCCCCATCCAGGATCTCAGAAGACTACAAGACGCCGATAACAAGGGCTATGCCAAGTTTGCTAAGATGTTTATGGAGAAATATTATTAAAAGAAGATTATTACAAGGTCTTCTTTTTTGTTATTTAAAAGAAGACCTGTTCGGCCTTCTTTTTATTATTGTGCCGCGAGAGGGAATCGAACCCTCACAAGATTTCTCTTACACGAGTTTGAGTCGTGCGCGTCTACCAGTTCCGCCATCGCGGCAATTGATGACTAGATTTTAAAACATTTTTATTATAAGGACAAAAAATTAAATTGTCAAAGACGCATTTATCGTTTATAATATACAGATAAAAAGTTTATTATCTATGGGAAAAATTATTACGGTTGTTAATCAAAAGGGCGGGGTAGGTAAAACGACTACCGCTGTCAATTTAGGGGCATATTTAGCTAATTTTGGCAAAAATGTTCTCTTAATCGACACTGACCCGCAAGCCAATGCCACTTCTGGCCTAGGAATTGATCACAGAAAGTTGGAGTATGGCATTTACGAAGCTTTATTGGGTCATCATCCGATTCATAAAATAGTAAAACGCACCCTGCAAGAGCGTTATTTTTTGGCACCAGCCACTGTATCTTTGGCTGGCGCAGGTGTGGAAATGATTTCCCTGGAAGATCGCGAATTTCGGTTGGCCAACATTTTGTCAGAAATCAAAGACGACTATGATTTTATCATTATTGACGGGCCGCCATCCTTGGGGCTAATGACAGTAAACACCCTGGTCGCTGCCGATGAAATTTTAATTCCAATCCAGAGTGAATATTTTGCCCTCGAGGGGCTTGGACAGCTCTTAGAAACTATCGCTTTGGTGAAAGATAATTTGAAACCAGAATTAGTAATCATGGGGGCGGTTATCACGATGTTCGACAAAAGAAATAAGTTATCTGAAGCAGTGATGGAAGACTTGTACAAATATTTTCCGAATCGTATTTTTCGTTCAGTAATTCCGCGCTCAGTTCGTTTGGCGGAAGCTCCAAGCTACGGGCGAACAATCCTACAGTATGACCCAAAATCTCGCGGTGGCAAGGCTTATGAAAATTTGGCTCGCGAACTTTTGAGTTTATAAAATAATCACAAAATTAATCAAAAATATATGCCACAAGGTTTAGGGCGAGGACTTGGATCCTTGATTCCCAAAAAAACTTTTTCTGATAATGATAATTATTCCAATCATTCTTCTTTCTCTGAGGAACCGTTGGCAATTCTTAGCGATAAGGACAGAATTCGTCATCTTGACCCAAGCTTGATTGTTGCCAACCCTCATCAGCCGCGCCGCCATTTCTCCGAAGAATCTCTGCGCGATCTGATGGAGTCTATTCGCCAACATGGAATCTTGCAACCAATCGTAGTCACCAAAAGTGGCGACAAGTACGAACTCATTGCCGGTGAACGTCGTTTGCGCAGTATTAAGGCTTTAGGTTTGTCAGAAATCCCCGCGATTGTCCGCGAGGCTGATGAGCAGAAAAAATTGGAGTGGGCCTTGATTGAAAACTTACAGCGAGAGAATTTGAATTCGGTGGAAACCGCGATTGCTTATCGCGCCTTAATTGATCAATTCAATCTCACCCAAGAAGAATTAGCCAAAAGAGTCGGCAAGGCTCGCTCTAGTGTGGCTAATGCTCTGAGATTTTTGTCTTTACCAGAAGAAATTCAGCGTGCTCTAGCCGACGGTAGAATTTCTGAGGGCCATGCCAAGTATTTATTGGGAATAGAAGATGAGGCTCAACAGCTCAATATTTTCAAAAAAATTCTTCGCCAGAATTGGACTGTTAGCGAAACCGATCGAATGATTAAGCAGCTTGGTGGCACCAAGGCGGCCAAGATAAAGACCAATAACGATCAGGAAATTGAAGCCGATCTTCGGAGTGTTCTCGGTACTAAGGTGGAAATTCGTCGCCACGGAAGAGGCGGTCAAGTCATGGTTTATTTTTATAGCGATGAAGAATTAAAAGATTTGACCAATAAATTAAAAAGCTAAAACAATTTCCTTGTTTGCCTATGCCATTTGTCCATCTTCATAATCATACGCACTACTCCTTGCTCGACGGTCTAACTAAGATCGACGAGCTTGTTAATTTGGCCAAAGAAGATGGGGCGCCGGCGGTAGCAATTACCGACCATGGCGTGATGTATGGTGCCATTGAGTTTTACCAAAAGTGCAAGAAGGCTGGGATTAAGCCAATTATTGGGGTCGAAGCTTATTTGGCGCCCGGCTCTCGTCATGACAAAAACACTCGAGCAGACGGAAGAAGTTATCATCTCTTGCTTTTGGCTCGTAACAACGATGGTTATCGCAATTTAATCAAACTAACTTCTCTCGCTCACTTGGAGGGCTTTTATTATAAGCCACGCATTGACTGGGAATTACTGCAGGAACATCATGAAGGTCTAATCGCCTGTTCAGCTTGCTTGGGCGGTGAAATACCTCAACTTATTCTATCTGATAAAATTGAGCAGGCCAAAAAAAGAATCTTGGAGTATCAAGAATTATTTGGTGTCGGTAATTATTATTTAGAGATCATGGATCATCCGGAACTTGCCGGTATGACTATGGTTAATAATAAACTGATTGAAATTTCCAAAGAATTGGGAGTGCCAGTTGTTGCCACTAATGACATCCACTACTTAAAGAAAGACGATGACGAGGCCCAGGATATTTTACTGTGTATTCAAAATAAAAAGAAGAAAACCGATACTGACCGCATGAGCATGATGGGTGGAAACTATTCTTATCGCCTCGCCAAAGAAATGGAGAGCGTTTTTGCTCATGTTCCGGAAGCGATAGAGAATACTTTAAAAATCGCTGAGAAATGTAATGTCGAAATTGATTTGGGAAATATTCAATTACCTCACTTTGAAGTGCCAGCTGGCTATGACGGTAATTCTTACTTGCGCTTTCTTTGCGAGGAGGGAATTAAAAAGCGCTACATCCAGAAACTTTCGTCAGAAGAAGAAAAAACTGTTCGCGAACGAATGGATTACGAACTTTCAGTTGTCGAGAAAATGGGTTGGCCAGCTTACTTTTTGATTGTTGCTGATTTTGTAAATTGGGCAAAAGACCAAGGGATTGTCGTTGGTCCAGGCCGTGGTAGTGCCGCTGGTTCCATCGTTTGTTATTTAACTGGCATTACCAACCTTGATCCAATCAAATACGATTTACTTTTTGAGCGCTTCTTGAATCCTGAACGTATTTCCATGCCCGATATCGATATGGACTTTGCTGATACTCGTCGCGGTGAAGTGCTGGAGTATGTTGCCAATAAATACGGCGCCGATCATGTTGCTCAGATCATTACCTTTGGGACTATGGCTTCCAGGGCGGCAGTGCGTGATGCTGGTAGAGTTCTGGGTGAACCATATGAACTATGCGATCGGATTTCCAAAGCCATCCCAGCTAAGTTTGATATTTCCGGATCAATTAAGTCTGTTCCAGAATTTCGAGAGATTTATGAAAACGATTTGGCCGCCAAGCGAGTAGTCGATTATGCCAAACGCCTAGAAGGTGTGGCTCGACATTCTTCTACTCATGCTTGCGGCGTATTGATTACCGACAAGCCGCTCACTGAATACGTGCCAATTCAGTACGCATCCTCAGCGGATAAAAGTATTATCTCTCAATATTCTCTGCATCCCGTTGAAGATTTGGGTCTTTTGAAAATGGATTTTCTGGGTCTCAAAAACTTGACTATCATCGAGTCAGCTTTGCGGATTATTAAAAACACTCGCGGCCTGAATGTGGATATTGATCAAATTCCTCTGGACGACGTCGCGACTTTTGAATTATTTCAGAGAGGAGAGACCACTGGTGTTTTTCAGTTTGAGTCTTCTGGCATGAAGCGCTATCTGCGTGATTTAAAACCAACGGTTTTTGAGGATATTATTGCTATGGTTGCTCTTTATCGTCCAGGTCCGATGGAGTGGATTCCTGATTATATTTCCGGTAAGCATAAAATCAAACAAGTTGTTTATTTGCACCCAAAACTGGAACCAATTTTGGACAAGACTTATGGTGTGGCGATCTACCAGGAGCAGGTTATGCAAATTGCTCGCGACCTTGCGGGCTTTACCATGGGTCAGGCCGATGTTCTTCGTAAAGCGATGGGTAAAAAAATTCCCGCCCTACTAGCTGAACAAAAAGAAAAGTTTATTGAGGGCTGTGTGAAGAATGGCATTCATTTGGAATTAGGACAAAAGGTATTTTCATTTATCGAGCCATTTGCCGGCTACGGCTTTAATCGTAGTCACGCTGCTTGTTACGCGATGATTGGTTACCAGACAGCCTATTTAAAAGCTCATTGGCCGGTAGAATTTATGGCCGCTCTCCTCACTTCCGACCAGCATGATACCGACAGAATCGCGATTGAAATTGATGAGTGCAAGAATATGGGTATGAGGATTATGGCTCCGGATGTCAATGAATCATTCGCTTCTTTCACTGTCGTTACCCCGGGAACCGCAAAAAATGAAGTAGTTCCAGAAAACGAAAAGATCGAAACTATTCGCTTTGGACTAAACGCTGTCAAAAATGTTGGTGAACATATTGTGGAAGTGATTATCGCTGAACGCAAGGCGGCCGGACCATTTAAGAGTTTGCTGGAATTTTTAGAGAGAATTACCGATAAAGATTTGAATAAAAAATCTTTAGAGAGCTTGATTAAATGTGGTGCCTTGGATAGCTATGGTGAGAGAGGGCAGCTTCTTTTTAATCTAGAAAAAATTCTTTCAGTAAATAAAGAGTCTTCCAAAAGAAGGGAGAGTCGTCAGAGTAGCTTGTTTGGTGCTTTGCCCAACACCGACGCCCTTAGGCTCACCCTTGAGCCGGGAAAACCGATAGATAAGAGTGAGCAGCTTTCTTGGGAGAAAGAACTTTTGGGTCTTTATATTTCCGAGCATCCTTTTTCAATTTTCCGTAATTATTTTGGCGATTACTCTATTCCTTTAAAAATGTTGAACTCCAGAGTTAACGATGAAATGGTAGTTACTGCTGGTGTGGTTACTAGTATCAAGAAAATCATCACTAAGAGTGGTGAAACAATGATGTTTGTTAAAATAGAAGATGTTTCTGGTAATGGAGAAATTTTAGTTTTTCCTAGCGTTCTTAAGGCCAATCCAGACCTCTGGAAAGATGGTGTAATGCTTGGTGTTTACGGGCGACTATCAGACAAGGATGGCGAGATGAAAATTTTAGCCAGCGTAGCGATTGCTCTCGATCTCAGTAATCCTCAAACTTCCGTAGACGAAGTGAAGCGAGCGGTTATGAACTACAAGGCTAATGCGCCGAAAAATAATTATCGTAATCGCGGAAATTATACGCGCGCTGAAAATATTACCAAGCCGCAAGTCGTTATTGCCAAGCCCGAGAGTCATGAAGATCCAAAAAAAATAAATAATCCTTTAAAAATTATTTTACTTCAAGAGTTATCTCCAGCAGAAACTGAAATCATGAAATCTGAGATGAGTGCGCACTCTGGGGGCGATCCCGTTTATTTTAAAATCAATATTAAAGGTAAGGATCAGATTATTAAATCTGGATTTTTTGTTGACAATTGTGAAACGTTAAAGAATGAATTGATTGTCGCCCTAAAAGACAAAATAAAAATTGTCGCCGTATAAAAAATTTGTTATAATGGTGGATAGTTTTTATTTATCTCAAACATATTATGCCAGCGCCAAAAAAATCTTCTTCTACCTCAAATAAGGTGGTTAAAAAAGTTGCCACCAAGAAGCCGCTAATAAAAAAAACGGTTGCCAAAAAACCAGTTAAACGAGTTGTAAAACCCAAGCCGATTTTGAGTCACGCCAAGGAAAGTGGTTTTAAAAAATTTGTTGAGGAGCAGAACAATTATCATCCAGAAGATTCTTTTGTGGCGGCTGATGATTTTAAAGATCAAGAAGCTATTCCCGAACTTCCTCAAGATCAAGAGGCGATAGAACAACCAGAAGAAATAAGTCAGCTGATGAATGAAGAAAGTAATGAGGATGGCCAGACCGTTAATCAAGAAGCTCCTTATAACCGAGAGGATTATGATTTCCAAAGGAAGTTTTATCACTCCTTGGCACTAGAAGCCAAAGAGCGTGGCGAAGCTGAATTGCCAAATCACTCACGAATCCGCTCCGTTAGTTTTTACCGTAAATTTGCCATCCGTTTTACTTTGGCGGTAATGGTTTTAATTGCGATTGTTGCTTTCTTTTCTTTTTCAAAATTAACCATCTCGGTTGTTCCAAACGAAGATTTAGTTAACGAGAGCTTGTCCATGTCGGTTCAGGACGAAGGAGCTTCTTCCACCATGGCCACTGGCAATGTAGCAAAGGGAATCGTGAGATCACTAGTGATTGAAGATGAAAAAATATTCAGCGCCACCGGCGAAGAATCAGTAAGCTCAGATTTCTCTGGTAAGGTCTTTATTATTAACAAGAACAATAAAGCTCAGGCGCTGGTAGCCACCACGCGTTTGCTCAGTAGCGATAATAAGTTATTTAGGATCAAAAATGCGGTAAATGTTCCAGCGGGCGGGGAAGTAGAGGTTGATGTTTATCCCGATCAAGCTTCTCCGGAAATGGCGATTGCTCCCAGTAATTTTATTATCCCTGGCCTGAATGCGTCTTTGCAGCAAAAAATCTATGCCGAGAGTCGAGGGGCTTTTTCCTTCAATTCTGGGACCAAAAAATATATTAGCGCTGAAGATCTCAGTAATGCCAAAAAAGATCTCAGCTTGGCGCTAATGGAAAAAGCAAAAACCGAAGCTTCTACTCAATTTCAGCAATATGATAAAATTATCTATAATGTCGATATCACCAAGATAGTAACTGCGACCGATGCCAAGCCTGGAGATAATAAAGATGAATTCAAGATGAAGGCTCGGGGGAGTGTCCAAGTAATCGCTTTTTCTCAGAGCGAAGCCTTGAAATTAGTAGCAGGAAAGCTAAAGGTTTCCGTTCCAGAAGGGAAGGTTTTATCTGGACTAAATGAGAGCTCTATTTCCTATTCTCTAGAGAACGCTGATGAAGTGGCTAAGGTGGCAACTGTTAAAGTTTCCTTCTCTGGGAGAACGACTCTTGCACCAGGGGTAGAAATTGTGGATCGCAATAAAATTGTCAATCTAAACAGGGACCAGATAAATGATTATCTAAAAACCATCGATAGTATTAGTGCTTACAAGTTGGAATTCTCCCCCTCATTTATCAGCAAGGCACCTAGTTTATCAGATAGAATCAAGGTTGAAATAGTAAATCCGACTAGTACCGAAAGTACAATCAATGAATAATAAGTTTATCCAACAAATTCGGTAGGTATGGAGTTAAACCAATTGATCTTTTTTACGAGCAAGCCACTAACCATTATGGTCGGCTTGTTTGTCGTATTATAATTTTTTTACTGGGACACCTTTATGAGAAAAAATAAATTTTTGAAATTACTTACGCTCAGTTTTATCTCGGCAGTTTCTTGTTTATTGCTATTTTCTCATAATGCCCTAGCAGCAACTGTGCCCGATGCGCCAACCGGTGTCTCGGCAATTGCCGGTGATGCTCAGGCAGCCGTTCTATTCTCAGCTCCGGTAGACGATGGTGGCTCGCCAATTATTTATTACACCATTACTTCTTCGCCGGGAAATTTATCTACTACCTCCACCAGCACAGTCGGTGTTATAAATGGCCTAGTCAATGGAGTTAGCTATACTTTTTCCGTCAAAGCCACGAATGCCATTGGCGATTCTCTAAGCAGCACCTCTTCGGTAGCGATTATTCCTGACGTTTTACCGATAATTACTTCCAATCCACCTGTATTTATTAGCTCAAGTTCAGTTGATATTAGTGCGACAATTGGCAGTGTCGGCACGACTACTCTTTATTTGCATCACTCTTTTCTGAAAAATGGAGATTTAGTTAGTGCCGGAGGGACGAACCTCATAGACCCTCAGGTCGGAAAAGTTGAAACTAGTACCAAGAGTTTTTTATCCTGTAGCACCAGCTATTCCTATCAGTTTTATCTAAGAAACTCCGCGGCCACCGTCTATAGTGCTTGGCAGAATTTTATCACCCCCGCTTGTACTCCGACCGATGTTTCCGCAAAGGCGGGCGATGGTTTTGCTGATGTTTCTTTCCATCACGTGGCAGTTGGTGGTGCACCTCTGGACACTTCATTTACAGTGACCTCTAACCCCGGGAATATTTCCGTAACTATTCCTAATGATATTTTGGTAGCAAATAATCTTTATGAGGGGGATATTTATGCAACCACCACAGTTACTGTTCCCGGTCTAACCAATGGCGTCGCTTATACTTTTACCGTTAAAGCAACAAACGCTGGCGGACATTCTTCTGATCTAGGACCATCAAACTCAATTACTCCCCATGTAGTGACTTTTCCTGACGCCCCAACAAATGTTAGTGCTGTCCCTGGGAATGGTTCTGCCACAATCAGTTTTACTGCTCCTGACGATGGTGGTTCACCGATTCTTTACTACACAATATTTTCTTCTCCCGGTGGATTCTCTACCACCACCACTGATACTACGGGGACTATTACTGGTCTAGCCAATGGCACCCCTTATACTTTCGAAGTCTCTGCAACTAATGCTATTGGAACTTCGGCTACCTCTTCACCCTCCGCTCCAGTTACTACTGCAGTGCCCCCTGATGCGCCAACGGATGTGGTGGCTATTTCTGGTAATTCTCGTGCAATCGTTTCTTTTCTGGCGCCATTAAATGATGGCGGTTCGCCAATTATTTCTTACACCATCGTCTCCTCTCCTGGTGGATTTTCTACTACAACTGCAACCACAACGGGAATCATTACCGGCCTTACCAACGGAGTGAGTTATAGTTTTTCAGTGAAAGCGACTAATATAATAGGCGATTCATCTTTCAGCGCCTCGTCATTCGCGATTCTTTCTGGTCTGCCAACAATAACAACGGATTATGCTATCCCAGTCTCTCCGGGATCTTCGAGAGTCTATGGCACAATTACTGATATTGGTGGAAGCAGTATAATTAGTGTTGGTCTAGAGTATTCCAATGGTCAGGTGGGAAGCGGCTCTCTTACTTCTGCTTATGCTTCCTCCACGGGTCAGTTTTCTTTTCAGCCTTCTCTTTTTTGTGGTTATGAATATGATGTGGTCCTTTGGGCGAAAAATAGCTTTGGAACGACCTATGGCAATACGATAACTTACACCCCACCCCTGTGTGCCCCTTCAGCGATTACAAGTGCAGCTTCTTCAGTTACTAGTAATTCTGCGTCTCTGCAGGGAAGTATTGATACTAATGGCGGATCTAGTGTAACCGAAAGAGGATTTGAATACGGAACTTCGACTAGTTATGGTTCTACTGTGTCCGAAATGGGTTCTTTCGCGGAAGTGCCTTATTCTCTAGGTGCTACATCTCTAACATGTAATACCACTTATCATTTTCGTAGCTATGCCGTTAATTCAATTGATACCGGATATGGAGCGGACAGAAGTTTTCATACCGGTCCCTGCGTTCCCGATGCACCACTCGGTGTATCTGCTATTCCCGGTGACGGTCGTGCGATAGTTTCTTTTGTTGCTCCAAACGATGGTGGCTCTTTGATCACTTCCTATATAATCACCTCTTCACCTGGTGGATTTTCTACCACCACGGCCACTACTACCGGGGTAGTCCTTGGTTTAACAAACCAAACGGCCTACACCTTTACCGTAGTTGCTATCAATAGCGTTGGTACTTCGACCGCGAGTGCAGCTTCATCGCCAGTCAGTCCAGCAACCGTTCCTGATGCTCCAACCGGAGTTACCGCAATAAGAGGAAATGGTCAGGCGACAATTTATTTTGCTCATCCAGTAAGTGATGGTGGATCGCCAGTGATTTTTTATACGGTATCATCTCTTCAGGGAGTTCACTCAACCACCGGTACTTCCTCGCCAATTATTTTAACTGGTCTAGATAACGGTACAGCATATAACTTTATAGTTACCGCAACCAATTTTATTGGGACTTCTATTGCTAGTGCGGCTTCTTCGCCGATTACTCCGGCCACCTTGCCAGATGCGCCAACTAGTGTCTTGGCGGTCGCCAGTGATTCTTCGGCGCAAATATCTTTTTTGCCTCCAGCAAATGACGGTGGTTCTCCGGTAACTTCTTATCTGGTAACTTCTAATGTCGGGGGTTTTAGTGCCAGCGGATCTAGTTCACCAATTTCTATCTATGGTTTAACAAATAGCGTGAGTTATACTTTTTCTGTTGTTGCCATAAACGCAATCGGTACCTCCACCGCCTCCACATCATCTTCGCCGGTTACTCCAGGCACAATTCCTGACGCTCCGACCGGGGCTACCGCAGTAAGAGGAAATGGTTCTGCCACAATCAGTTTTACTGCTCCAGTTAATGATGGCGGAGTACCAATACTTTTTTACACTGTATCATCTCTTCAGGGTGTCCACTCAACAACTGGTTCATCCTCGCCAATCATTTTGACCGGTTTAACTAATGGCACAGCCTATAACTTTGTGGTGAAGGCAACTAATAGTTATGGTGATTCGCCTGATAGTTCAGCCTCCGCACCGGTGATTCCAGCGACAGTTCCTGATGCGCCAACGGGCGTTTCCGCAATCAGAGGGAATGGTCAAGCGACAATTTCTTTCACGGCTTCAGCTAGTAACGGCGGTTCAGCAATTTTCTATTACACAATTACTTCTTCTCCTGGCGGATTTTCTACTACAACCGCGACCACCACTAAGGTTTTAACGGGTCTAAGTAATGGCGCCCCTTATACTTTTACCGTCACGGCAACCAACGTTATTGGCACCTCAACTGCAAGCGCAGCTTCATCACCAGTCACTCCAGCAACAGTTCCCGATGCTCCGACTGGTGTTTCCGCTGTTGCCGGTAATTCGCAGGCCTCAGTGTCATTTACCCCTCCAATAAATGACGGCGGAGATCAGTTAATTTCTTATGTAATTACTTCTTCTCCTGGTGGATTTTCTGCTACTACTGCAAGCACGACGGGAATTGTTTCGGGATTGAGTAACGGCACTCCTTATACTTTCACGGTTATGGCTGTTAATTCGGTTGGAACATCTACTGCTAGCTCCTCTTCCGCTCCGATAACCCCGGCGTCACCGCCAGATGCGCCAACTAGCGTTTTGGCAGTGAGGGGAAATGGTCAGGCGACAATTTCTTTCACGACCCCGGTGAGTGACGGTGGTTCACCAATCACTTCATACATCATCACCTCTTCTCCCGGTGGATTTTCTACCACCACAGTCGCTACTAGTACCACGGGAACAATTAGTGGCTTGAGCAATGGAACGGCTTATACTTTTTCTGTTGTGGCGGTTAATTTGATTGGTAATTCTAGTTCTTCAGCTCCTTCGACACCAATTACCCCGGCGACTATCCCAGGCACTCCAACTAGTGTTACTGCTATTGGCGGCAATAGCCAGGCGACAATCTCTTTCACGGCACCAAACGACGGTGGCTCACCGATCTTATATTATACTATCTACTCTTCGATGTTTGGCGACTCAACCACAACTGCCAGTACCACCAAAATATTTACCGGTTTATTTAACGGAGCAAGTTACTCTTTTACAGTCACCGCCACTAATGATGTCGGCACCTCCAGTACTAGCACTCCTTCAAATGTAGTCACTGCCGCTACTGCGCCAGATGCTCCGACGGGGGTTACTGCGGCAAGAGGCAATGGCCAGGCAAGAATTTCTTTTACGTCGCCGATCAGTAACGGTGGCTCAGCTGTTACCTCTTATCTAATCACTTCTTCTCCTGGCGGATTTTCTACCTCCATCTCGGCGGCTACTACCACGGGGATTGTCAGCGGCTTAACCAATGGGACCTCTTACACCTTTAGTGTTGTGGCAATTAATCTTTTTGGCACCTCTACCGCAAGTACTTCATCGGCACCGGTTATTCCTGCCACTGTTCCTGATGCGCCGACTGGCGTAACAGCAATAACTGGCAATGGTCAAGCAACGATCTCTTTCACGGCACCAAACGATGGCGGTTCACCTATTAACGCCTATACCATCACTTCTTCTCCGGGTGGATTTTCTACCGTTACTGTCGGTACTTCCGTAACCATCTCCGGTCTGACCAATGGCACTCCTTACACTTTTACGGTAATTGCTAATAACGCAGTTGGTGATTCGGCCACTAGTTCTCCATCCAATTCAATAACTCCTGCTACCGTCCCCGGTGCGCCAACGGGCGTCTCGGCGATAAGAGGAAACAGTCAGGCAACTATTTCTTTTACCGCGCCAGTAAGCAACGGCTATTCACCAATTATTTCTTATACCATTACCTCATCTCCTGGTGGATTTTCTACCACCACTAGCGCCTCCACTACTTCCGGCATCATCACTGGTTTAACTAACGGTACTTCCTACACTTTTACGGTGAAAGCGCATAATGCGATGGGCGATTCTTTGAATTCCACAAGCTCTTCGTCAATCACTCCGGCGACTATCCCGAGCGCTCCAACTGCGATTTTGGCAACAAGAGGCGATGGACAGGCATTGGTTTCTTTCGCTGCCGCAAATGATGGCGGATCACCAATTATTTCTTATCTCATCACTTCTGTATCCGGAGGATTTTCCACTACCACTGCGACAACCAGCGGAATTGTTGTCGGTTTAACTAACGGTGTTAGCTATACTTTTAATGTGGTGGCGATAAACTCCGTTGGCACCTCGAGCTTATCAGCAGCCTCGAACGCAGTAACCCCCGCAACCTTGCCGGGCGCACCAAGTTTGCTCTCGCTTACTCCCGGAAATAGTCAGGTAACACTTTATTTCAACGCTCCAACTGATGACGGGGGATCACCAATTACTTCTTATTCAGTTTTTTCTTCTGGTAGCTTGGTAGCATCTGGGGCTTCTTCGCCAATTACGGTCACCGGTTTAACCAATAATGTTAGTTATTCATTTACGGTAAAAGCGGTTAATATTGTCGGGACATCAGCCACTAGTTCGGCCGCCTTATCGACTTCACCAATTGCACCAGCTAGTGGCGGTGGCGGTGGTGGCGGAGGCTTTGGGCCAAGCAGTCCAACTCAACCGACAGTCCAAGATTTTTGGGTATCGATTAACCAGGGGGCGAGCAAAACTTTATCTACTCAAGTTACCCTGAATTTTACCGCCAATAGCAGCGTCAAAAAACTAGCGATTTCCAATACCCCAGACTTTTTAGCCGCCGCTCAAGAAAATTTTGTTCCTGTTAAGAATTGGACTTTGACCAGCGGTTTTGGTCTTAAGAAGGTTTATATAAAATTCTATGATTCAAACGGTGTCCCTTCGGGAGTTTATTCTCCATCTATTGAGCTAGTAGAATCATTGATAGTACCAGTCCAACCAGAAAAGCCTTTGGCGGTTGAGAAACCAGTTATCCAAAAGCCAGTTCCGGCGCCAAAATTTTTAGGCATTAAGTCTAGCGACTTGTTAAAATTAAAATTTGGTAATTATGCCTTCAAGGATAGCGACAAGGATGGTCTCGGCGACGAGTTAGAGTTGTTGTTGGGTACCGACCCGAATAATCCAGATACTGATGGAGATTGGTTCTATGATGGCCTAGAAATTGCCACCAATAATTCACCTTTGAGAGCCGGAGCCTTAAATGATGAGTTACGAATTATCGCCAGAAACTATCCGCAATGGATTGATGCCGATAGGGATGGCCTGCCGGATTATCTGGAGAAAGCTATCGGTTCAAATCCACTAAAAGCGGACACAAACGGCAACAAAAAGAATGATAGCGCAGACTTGAAAACCGGTTTTAATCCAGCGCTTAAGAATCAGAAACTGAGCCCCAATGCGGCGCTGATCAAGCGCTTGGCAAATACTAATCTCTTAGAGGTAAAAAGCGGTGTACGCCTGAAGATTGATAGTAAGGGTTTGGTTAGTCTTTATTATTAGTAAAAAAGAATATAAAAGCGTCACTTTTTTCAGGGGCGCTTTTTTGTTGGGAAATTTTTTGTTTTTCATTCCTATAAATGCTATAATTAAAATATTGAAAAATAAAATCATCATAAGATAAATTTATGAAAAATCGTCAGCTAGCCCTAGTTTTTATTTTATTTGTTGGAGCTTTTTTTCTGGCGCCAAGCTTGGCTTCCGCAAAATACGAGCTCTTAAATCCAGAAATTCACTTACAGGGATCTTCCTTCATATTATCTTCAGGCTCAGATTTCTATTTATTTTCTGGATCTCGTATTTTCGAAAAACATAGTGCAAATCCTTGGGTTTTAGCCACTACCTCCAGCTTGACTTTTAAGAATCCCTTTATAGATGAAAATGGCAAGGTCTATGTCCCCGCTTTGGATTCAGGGAATTACTTAACTTACATTCTAACCAAAAATGATGCCAACTCTCCCTGGATTGCCAATCTCACAAATATCGGTGCTTGGCCGACCGAGGTAACCTTTCATAACGGCATTGGTTATGCTGTTGCTGGCGGCAATATCGTGAAGAGTAATATCTCGGTTGATTCCTGGGGCGTCTCCACTACTACCAGTGATATATTCAGCGTTGCTTCAGGAAGAAGGGTGTTCAATCCTACTAACGACGAAAATCAACAGATAGTTTTGAGTAATAGTCATTTTTACGCCACTCAAGATGGTGGTGCCAGCTGGCAATCCTTTAGTCGTCCAACCCTAAGTATCTCCGGTGAAGGTATTGCTGATTTTATTTTTGATGGTTTTAATTCTGGCTGGGTCGCCACCACCAAGGGGAACATCTATTATACCGCTGATGGTATTTCTTGGAGTTCAGTATATTATGACGCGAATACTCAATTCAAATCGATTCATAAGGTTGCTAATGATATTTTTGCCGCTGGTTATAACTATGTTGGTAGTGTGGCAAAATTTTTAAAAACCCTAAAATCTACTGGCACTTCCAGTCCTTGGAGCGTGATCAGTTCGGAGAGCTTTGGATTAAACGCTCAACTACAATCAGTTCCTTTTGATTCCGGTGGTAATGGTCTTTTTTTGACTTCCAATTCTCTTATTGGGGCTAGTAATGATTCTGGTGCTACTTGGACCTATCCTTTTAGGAGTCAGAAATTTGATATCTTTAATTTAAATTTTATTGATGACAATAATGGTTATTCGGTCGGCGGTTATAATAACGGGAACATGGATATGGCTGGTGAAGTCTATAAAACCGCTGACGGTGGCAACACTTGGACGCAAATACTCACCAGCACTAGTACCGACTTTTTAAGTATTGAAGTCTTCGGTCCTGATATTTGGGTTGGTGGTGATTACGACGGCTCCTTGTATCACTCTACTGATTACGGACAAACCTGGAATTCAACCACCACCAACGGTAGTAGCGTGTTGGCGATGCATTTCTTTTCCAGCTCCACTGGCTTGCTTGCCGGTCTTTGGCAGATTTCAAAAACCACTGACGGTGGCGCCACCTGGAACGCTGTCCTTGGTGCTACTGTTAAGGAATTTTCTTTCCCCTCGACCAATATCGGTTACGGTGTGGCAGATAGCGGGACGATATTCAAAACCATCGATGGTGGTGATAATTGGGACTTTCAGTCAGCGGCAACTTCAACCAATCTCAATAGTATTTATTTCACGAGCAACAACACTGGTTATGCAGTGGGAGATAGCGGGACGATAGTTAAAACCATTGATGGCGGCGCTACTTGGTCGGCCACTACCAGCCCTATCTGCCCTAACTGTACTTTTGATAGTATAAAATTTTCTTCGCCAAGTAATGGTAGGATAGTCGGTCATCACAACAGTACTTTTGTGCCTTGGGTTTTGGAAACTTTCGATGGCGGTTACTCTTGGCAAGGTGGCGCGGCAGACACCGCTAACACTTCAGGATTTTATGGTACCAACATGGTTCCATACACGATCGCCTCAAAATCCGACGGGGATTTTCTTGTTGGCGGAAGTCAAGGCTTATTATTCCACTACGATACACAAGTAGATATCAGCGCCAACCTACCAACTCACGTCAATGAGGGTCAGCCACTAAACTTCAATATCTATAGAAATAATGGAGGCATTGGTACCACCACCGTGTATTATCAGATAAGCGGCCTAGATAGTAGTAATACTTCTTGGTCGCTCACTACTTCCACCGATATCACCGATGGCAATAATACCGCTGTCATTTCCATCCCTACCCTAGATAACCATATTGCCGAAGCAGATAAACCATTCACAATCTCTATTCTCCCCGGTGAATACACAATCCAAGGTTCCGCTACTTCCACTTCCTCTACCTTAGTTAACATCGACACCGCCAGCCTAGTCGTCTCCCCCCTCTCCTCGCAGGTCACCGAAGGCGCTGCCACCTCCACTATTTCTGTCTCTCTTAACTCTATGCCATCTGGTTCTGGCCAGGTAACAGTAAGCCTCACCCCCACCAGCACTATGGGCTATCTCCTAAGCACTAGTTCCATGCTTTTCGATAACACTAACTGGAACATCCCCCAAACCACCACTGTCTCAGCCATCGATGACCAAGTAGTAAATGGCACTAGATATGCCACTATTACTATTGCTGTTGCCACTTCCACC
>JAPLVY010000008.1 GCA_026396875.1 Candidatus Falkowiibacteriota bacterium
AAGAAGCCGTCTTAAAGGGTAGGGCCATCCCGGTCTCCGAATCGGCTAGCGCCAAACCCAAGCGCTTGCCGCCCCAATCAATTCCTAAATATTTTTTCGTATCTGCCATATTTATTCCAAAGTTAAGATTTCACAACCAGTAGCAGTTACTAGAATCGTGTGTTCAAAATGAGCACTCAAGCTTCCATCGGCGGTTTTAATGGTGAATTTATTTAACGGATCAATTTTTATTCTCCAGGTGCCAGAATTAATCATCGGCTCAACCGCCAAAACCATCCCCTCCTGCAAAACAATATTTTCCGGATCATGATCAGGAATTTCATAATTAAAAACAGCTGGTTCTTCGTGGGCCAGATAACCAACTCCGTGGCCAACCAAATCACGAACTACCCCGTAACCATGGCGCTCGGCGTGATCTTGAATCACCTTCCCTAATACTGCCATTTTAAGACCTGGCTTGATTACTCTAATAATGCCCAAATCAATATCGACAATATCGCCAGAGTTAAGAATTCTTCCGGGGGTTGCGGTGCCGTGCACCACTTCATCATTAATTGAGATACAGAGCATGTCGGGGAAGAAAATTCCTCCGCCCATCGGGTAATCTTTAAAGGCCGGTCTCGCTCCTGCTTCTTCAGCTAGGCGACAGGCCAAGGCTTCCAGATCGGAAGTATTCACTCCCGGTTTTATTTCTTGACCAACCTTTTTCAGGATAGAATTCAAAATTTTCCCCCCTTCGCGGATTGCCCTGATTTCTTCTGGTTTTTTGATTAATTTATTCATGAATTAATAATAAGTTATTTTCTCTTCAGTGCTAAGCGACTCTCACGAATGGAAAGTCCTAAAAAGACCACTAACAGTAGAACAGTGTTTAGAGGTGCCACCCAGAAAGGAAACTCGTGACCAAAACTTTCAGCGATCATAATTGACCCTAAAAAGCCGATGGAATACATTGCACCATTTTTCAGGTAGGCAAATCTGGCGATTAGATTGACGCCGCGCACGGTGAATTCACGCACCACCCAGGCGCCCAAACCATTGCCAATAAGAATTAAAGGGACGCTCAAGGTGAAGGCGAAGGCGCCAATGACTCCGTCCAAAGAAAATGAGGCGTCGAGAACCTCCAAATAAAGAATTTTACTCCAAGCACTCATTGCTGAGCCACTAAGTAGCTGCTTCTCTTTCTCTTCGGAATTTTTTTTAAAACCGTCGGTAATAAAAAATGCAGAAACGCCAATGGTGGCCGCCAGGGCGAGCATTGGATTCTGTTTGAGGGCAAGATAAATAATACCCGTGGTCAAAACTGAAGTGACGGCATAGAACCAGGCCCCCTGACGATGAATAAACCCCTCAACCAAAAAGGCATATTTCTTCTCTTCCAAAAACAGCCAAGCTACCGCAACCAAGAGAAGATACATGCCACCTCCAAGTAAGAGTAATGGCTTGGATGCTTCCATGGAAGCCCTGACCATCTCACTACCGGAGAAGGTTGAACTCCAGACTTGAGTAACAGAAAGGCTAGGATTGACTGCCCAGACAATAATAAATGGCAAGAGACCGCGGACCAGCACTACTGCGAATAATAACCCCCAAAACAAGAAGATCTTGCGGTACTTTTCGGGCATTGTTTTGAGAATATGTGCATTAACAATTGCATTGTCAATACTACTTATAACCTCAAAAAGGCAGAGACCGAAAACTGTGATAATAATTGCCCACATAAATTGATAAAATATAAAAAACACTTATAAAACCCCATTATTATAGCATCAAACAAATGATTAATAAAGGAAGATCAACTTAACTTAATAATTTTGCTAAAATCAAATAAATATCACCATATTATTGACAATTTAACAATTATGTTTTATTATTTAAGTATTCTTTTAAAAATACAGGAAAAATAATGGGAACAAAAAACGGAGTAGATGACGCCCTACAACTTTATAGTAAAGTGATGGGTAAAAACGAGGATATTTCCTCTCTCGATGACATCGAGATTTATTCAAAATTCACCGCAATTAAATGCATTGTGACCGATTTTGAGGGCTTAAAAAAGCCCGCTTTAATTTCAAAAATTGTTATTTGGGCTTCGATTGGCCAAGAAAGATTTGGAAACCACGGTTTTTTACTAAATCTTTCGGTAATAACTGAAGATAAGGATCGAATGCTACCAATAGCAAAGAGCCGTACTGGATGTGAAAAGATCTTTGAAACTTCGCGCTCTGAGTTAAAAATTACCAAGAGCAAGGACGGCAGTACATCTTTTGAAATAGATTTCGATTCTGAAAATGATTTATCAATAATCACTGAATTGTGCAAATTAGCAATTAGTGAATTCAATGAAAATCTACCAGAAGAAGAAAAGCTGTTGATCCACATAAAAAACTTATAAACAAAAAGACCATCAAACAAGATGGTCTTTTTAAAATATTTTGATAGATTCTAGATTCCGTCGTATTCTCTCATGGTGAGCTGTGCTTCAATCTGTTTTACAGTTTCAATTACCACAGAAACAACGATAAGCAAACTGGTACCACCAATCGCGAAAGCCTGAACGCCAGTAAAATACTTGGCGATTAAAGGCAGTACCGCGATTAAGCCCAAGAATAAAGCGCCGGCAAAGATAATCTTATGCGTAGTATAGGCTAGATAATCAGCAGTGTGCTTCCCTGGCCTAATACCTGGAATAAAACCGCCCTGTTTCTGTAAGTTTTCAGCAATTTGATCTGGGTGAAAAACAATTTCGGTATAGAAGTAGGTGAAAGCAAAAACCAAAATGAAATAAACAATACCGTAGAAAAGTTGATTGGCGAACAAATCAATCACCTGCTGGGAAAAATGAGCCAACCAAACACTGCGCGCATGAACGGTAAACTGAGCAATCATCGAAGGAAACAACACCACAGAAATTGCGAAAATGATTGGAATTACTCCGGCCATATTCACGCGAAGTGGTAGGTGGCTAGAGGAGCCACCGAAAGCACGGTTGCCACGAATTTGACGAGCATACTGCACTGGAATATTTCTCTGACCTTCATTAATGATAACAACACCGATGATAGTAATCAAACCGACAATTGCGAAACCAATCAGCATAAACAACTGACTAAAATCAAAGGTCTGAGAAATCTGGATGACTTTTTGAGGGATTACCGCAACGATACCAGCAAAAATTAGCAAAGAAATACCATTGCCGATCTTCTTTTCAGAAATTAGCTCACCAATCCACATCAAAAGAACAGTACCAGCGGTGATTGTAATTACGATAGCCAAAAGGTCAAAAGGAGAGACTGCGCCGAGAATACCACTGGATGAACGACGGAGCAAAGCAATCATTCCATAAGCCTGCATAGCAGCCAACGGAACAGTGGCCCAACGGGTCCACATGTTAATCTTCTGGCGGCCAGACTCTTCTTTCTGCATTTCTTCAATTTTCGGTACAATCATGCCGAGAAGTTGGAAAATAATAGAAGAAGTAATGTAAGGAGCGATACCCATCATTACAATGGAAAAATTCTCCATACCGCCACCGGAAAACAAATTCATCATTCCAAGGATCTGATTGTTATCAAATAAATTTTTGAGGGCAACTGCATTAACTCCCGGAATTGGGATATGAGCAGCCAGACGGAAAACTACCAGCATCAAGAGAACAAATAGGATGCTGCGGCGCAAATCTTTGGCCTTCCAAATTTGATGTAATTTTTCAAACATATAAGCAATACTAAAGGCGCCGCGCAGAACGCGACGCTTGAAGTGTTATAATTGAGTTTTTACGGATTCGCTCATCTTAACCCCCTTGAATTCAACCTTCACAGTTAACTTTTCTTTTCCAAGAATCTTTACCGGTAAAGAGGTGCGAGAAATGATGTTTCTTTCAAATAAAGATGCAACGCTAACTGTTTCTCCGTCTTTATAATTGAGATTGATCAATTTAACATTTACCACCTGGTTCTTATCCTGCAAAGACTTGAAGCCGCGGGACTTTGGAGTCTGGAGCAATTGTTGTCTCATACCAAGGCGTTTCAGGTTGCTGACGCCAGAGCGAGATTTCTGTCCTTTCTGACCGCGAGTACTGTAAGTACCATGCCCGGAAGCGTTACCGCGCCCTACTCTTTTGCGATCCTTTTTGCCGCTAGAAGCGGGTATGGAGTTTAATGACAACATACTGTTATGATGAAATTTAATTTATATAATTATTCTTTTTCAGCGACCACAACTGTTTCGGTCTTTTTCTCAACTACTGGAACATTTTTGGTTCTTAAAGCAGAAAGGGCCTTAATGGTACAACGAGCGTTATTTAATTTGTTGTTGCCACCCAAAGTTTTACTAGTAACATTGTTGACACCAGCTAACTCCAAGATAACTCGAGCGACTCCACCAGCAATAATTCCCTTTCCTTTTTTGGCTGGTTTGAAAATAATGCGGGAAGCACCAATGTGGCCAAGAACTTCGTGAGGGATAGTCTCGTTAACCATAGTAACGGTGATCATGTCTCTTTTGGCGCGATTAACTGCTTTGTTAACTGCCATAGTGACATCAGCTCCCTTGCCTACTCCGACGCCAATCTTGCCTTTTCGGTCGCCAATAGCAACGCAGGTGCGGAAATTCATTCTTTTACCACCGGCCATCACGCGAGTAACGCGAGCAACATCAAGAATGCGCTGCTCAAACTCATCGCGAGGTTTCTCTCGGTCATTATTTCTTCTTGGACCACGAGCACCACCAGTATTGCGGCGTTTGTCTCCTCCAGTAGCTGGTTGAGTGGCGGGTTTATTTTGGGTGGCTTGATTTTTATTTTCGTCAGACATAAATATAAATTTAAGACTTTAGCTTTAAGATTAGCACACAATCCCCGATTCGCGCAAAGCGTCGGCAACCGCCTGTACTCTGCCGTGGTAACGGTTCGCGCCGCGGTCAAAGACCACCATGGTAACGCCTAAAGATTTAGCTTTTTCAGCAATCATCTTACCAGCTTCACGAGAAATCTCAGTTTTGGTGCCCTTGGTTTTCACTTCACGAGTATTGACACTCGCTAAAGTTTTACCTAAAACATCGTCAATTAACTGAAGATTCATGCCACGAAGTGAGCGAAAAACACTCAAACGAGGACGCTCGGCAGTACCGCTAATTTTGGAGCGGATCTTGCGATGAAGACGATTCTTCTTTTCTTGTAAGGCTTTTTGGGTGTTCATATTATTTCACAAATGCTAATTATTTACCTTTAGCGGCCGACTTACCAGCCTTACGTCTAATAACTTCAGTAGTATACTTAACGCCTTTTCCTTTATAAGGTTCTGGCTTACGGAATTTTCTAATTTTATAAGCAGTGTTACCAACTAATTCATTACTGATTCCACTAATGGAAATTACGTTGGCCTCAACAGTGGCATCGATGCCTTCCGGAAGAGCAAACTCAATTGGGTGAGAATAACCTAAGCTGAGATTGAGTTTTCGTCCAGCAACGTTAGCACGATAACCAACACCATTGATCTCTAGCTTCTTAACGAAACCGACGCTAACACCGGTAACCATGTTGTTGATTAGACCGCGGAATAAACCCCAGAAAGCGCGTTGCTTCGGTGCGGTAGTATCTTCAACGGAAACCGAGATTTCCTTTTCGTTAAGAGTCAGGAGGACTGGTTTTTTGATTTCACGCTTCAACTCGCCTTTCGGACCCTTGATCGTTAAAATATTATTATCCAGAGAGGCAGTAACACCTGCTGGCAGATTAATTGCTAATTTTCCTAATCGTGACATATGTTTAAAATTCTATTAGTAATTAGAAGATCTCGCCGAGTACCTCGCCGCCGATTTTTTCTTTTCGAGCTTCGCGATTAGTCATTAAGCCACGAGAAGTAGACAGAATGGCGATACCAAAGTTATTTAAAACTGTTGGAACGTGGTCTTTGTCAACATAAATCCTCAAACCTGGTTTGCTGATTCTCTTGATCGTGCTGATGCTTGGACGACCGCTTTTCTGATATTTCAAAACGATTCGCAGTTCATCAAAACCGGCCTTCTTGCCAGGAGTGGCAGGAGAAAGCACCTCAGCCTTTTTGACCCAGCCTTCCTTCTCCATAATTTTGGCGATTTCAAGCTTGATCTTGCTCAAAGGCAGAACGATTTCAGCCTTTTTAACGGCCGAAGCGTTTCTGATTCTGGTGAACATGTCTGCGATTGGATCTGTCATATTTTTTGGGTAATAATATTTTTATCTTTTTTACCGGAGCCGGAACTACCAGCTGGATTTTGTGATGCCCGGCAAATCACCGTTATTGGCTAATTCACGAAAACAAATACGGCAAAGACCGAAGTCGCGCATGTAGCCGTGGTTGCGGCCGCAGCGCCAACAACGATTGATTTTTCTCGTGGAAAACTTTGGTTTTCTTTTTGCTTTAACAATTAATGCAGTTCTTGCCATATCAATTAATGATTATTGGTTCTTTTTGAAAGGGAAACCGAGAAGCTTGAATAATTCAAGACCTTCTTCCTTATTTCTAGCGCTAGTAGCGATACATACTTCTAAGCCGAAAAGATTATCGGCGTCTTCGGCTCTGATTTCCGGGAAACAACTTTGATCCTTGAAGCCGATAGTGATATTACCTTTGTTATCAATGGAGGTGTCGCTAATGCCGCGGAAATCGCGCACGCGAGGGAAGGTAACGTTGATTAACTTATTTAAGAAATCATTCATTCTCTGTCCGCGCAAAGTAACGGTGGAGCCGATAATCATTCCCTCTCTAATCTTAAAGGCAGAAATGGATTTTTTGGCTTTTGACATCATTGGCTTCTGTCCGGCAATTTTTTCCAAGCTGGTTTCAACATTAGTCTGATATTCCTTTTCCTTGGTATGTTTGCCGAAACCAACGTTAAGGACTACCTTGTTGATTTTTGGCACCAAAACTTGATTCTTAAAACCAAATTTTTCCTTTAAACCAGGAACGGCGACGTTTTTATATTGTTCTTTGATATTAATCATATTGATTGGTCAATGTTAGCTCGAAACTTATTCAATAGTTTCACCGCATTTTTTACAGATACGGAACTTCTGATCCTTCTTCCCTGCTTCTCCTTTAACAATCTTGCTGGCGATTCTTGTTTGTTTGCCGCATTTTGGGCAGACCAGAGCGACGTTAGAAAGATTAATGAAAGATGGAAATTCAATGCGTTGACCTTTTTCGCCAGCGCGACGTGGGCGCAAATGCTTGACCAAAAGATTCAAGCCTTCAACGCTAACGCGGCCAGAACTAGGCATCATCTGCAAAACCTTACCGGTTTTACCGTTGTCTTTGCCGGCCAAAATTTTTACTTTATCTCCTTTTTTGATTGACATATTTTTGAAAACTTTTAAGCTCCGTAACAAATTATAAAACTTCAGGAGCGAGCGAAGCGATTTTTACAAAACCAGCACGGCGAACTTCACGAGCTACCGGACCAAAAATTCTCGTACCTTTTGGATCTTTTTTATCCTTATCAACAATAACCACGCAAGCGTTGTCATCGAAACGTAAATAGGAACCATCCTGACGGCGAATTTCTTTCTTAGTACGAACAACTACCGCTTTAATGATATCGCCCTTCTTGATGGCAGCGTGAGGAACGGCCGATTGGACAGCACAGACAATAATATCGCCAACGCGTGCATAACGTTTTCTATAACCGCCAGAAACTCGGATGCACATTACTTCTTTGGCGCCAGAGTTATCGGCTGCTTTTAATACAGTTTGAACTTGAATCATATCTTTACAATTATTTGATTACTCTCCAGCGCTTATCGCGGCTCATTGGGCGACATTCGACAAAGGTAACTTTATCACCGGTCTTGAATTCGTTCTTTTCGTCATGAACTTTATAGCGGCTGCTGACGGTGAATCTCTTTTTATACTTTGGATCAAGCTTAACACGCTCCACTAAAACTACGATGGTCTTATCGTTTTTGTCGCTAACAACCACGCCGCTGAATTTTTTGCGGATAGTTTCTTTTTCGGGAGCGGCAACTGGAGCAACGCGCTTTGGCTGCATAGCTTTCTTCGCTACAACCTTTTTGGCGTCAGTTTTAATAGTTTTGGTGGCGGTTTTTTTGTCGGCCATATGATTAATTATTTTTGTTTATTTAACAAAGTGAAAACTTGGGCAATCAAAGCTCTGAGAACGCGAATTTCTCGAACATTCTTCAATTGCTTATTGGAGTCCTTGAAGCGGAGTTCGCGCAACTTCTCACGAGAATCAGCCAAAAGCTTGTGGAGCTCGCTAGTACTTTTTTGTTGTAATTCTTTAAATTCCATATTGATCAAAAAATTAGTGGTGCTTACTCTTTAGTAACGAAGGCGCATTTAACCGGTAATTTGTGGCTAGCCTTTTCCATTGCTTCTTTGGCAGCGCTTGCCTCTACTCCTTCCATTTCGAACATCACGGTTCCTGGCTTAACACAGGCAACATAGTGATCAACAGAACCTTTACCTTTACCCATCGGGATTTCTCCACCCTTAACGGTAACTGGCTTGTCGGGAAAGATGCGAATCCAAATCTTACCACCCTTCTTTACATATCTAGTCAAAACACGGCGGGCAGATTCGATTTGGCGGGCAGAAATCCAGTGAGCATCAAGAGTCTTGAGTCCGTAGCTGCCGAAGCTGACATTGATCATACGGGTCGCGACACCGCCACGGCGACGTTTGTGATCTTTTCTATATTTAGTTTTCTTTGGCATTAACATATTTCTTGTCTTGCTTTTTTAAAAGCTAATTAATTCTGAAGCACTTCTCCTTTTGTTTCTTTGTCTTTCTCAAAGATTTCACCACGATAGATCCAAGCTTTGATACCGATAGCACCATAGGTGGTGTGAGCGGCACCGCGAGCATAATCGATATCGGCGCGTAAGGTATGTAATGGGACTTTTCCAAAAACTAATTTCTCGGTGCGGGCAATTTCTGCGCCGTTCAAGCGTCCAGAAACCACAACTTTCACTCCCTGAGCACCACCACGTTCAACGCGGCCAAGAGCCTGTTTCATTACTTTACGAAAAGGAACACGTTTTTCAATTTCTAGAATCATCGACTGGACAAGAATCTGGGAACTTAGATTTGGACGGGAAACTTCTTTAATGTTTAAGCTAATTTCTCCTGGACGAAAGCTCTTTAAGAATTTGGTGTGCAATTTTTTCTTGAGTTCTTCAACTCCGTTACCACCGCGTCCGATAATCAAACCAGGCTTTCCGGTCCAGATATCAACCTGGATCTTGGTGCTAGTGCGGATTATTTCCACCCGATCAATTCCGGCTTCTTTAAATTCCTTGATCATGTATTTGCGAACAGCAATATCTTGCTTAATCGCTTTAATATATTCATCGCCAGCCTTGAACCATACAGAAGGCCAAGTCTTGGTGATGCCCATGCGGAATATTTTTGGATTTACTTTTCTGCCCATAGTGAGTGTAATTAGTTTGAATCAATATTATTTTCGGCTTAACCGACTTTGCGATTAAAAACTTTTTTAGCGAAACCGCCACCGCTTTTTGATTCTCCTTTTTTGGCGGTATTTTTTTCTGATTTTTCGGAATCGGTTTTTTTGGTGCTCTTCTTGGCTTCTTCGGCGATAGCTTCTAGTTTTACCGGCGCATCTGCCTTAACTTCTTTCTTTTTGGTAGCACCACTCTCACGAATTTCTCCGAGAACTAAATGAATATGACAGGAACGCTTGCGGATAGTAGTTGCTCTACCATGAGCGCGTGGCATCCAGCGCTTAAGAGTCTGGCCCTCGTCAACCATCACTGATTTAACCAAAAGGTTGTCGCGATTAATACCATAAAGATTGTCGGCGTTAGCAATTCCGGATTCAATCAATTTCTTGAGTGGTTCGGCGGCTAATTTGTTGGCGAAGCGAAGTTGATTAATCGCTTTATCAACTGGCATCTTTCGCACCAAGTCCGCGACTAAGCGCACCTTGCGAGGTGACATCCTTAATTGATTTAAACTTGCTTTTATTTCCATAGGATTCGTGATTAATATAAGAAGGGATTACTTTTTGCCCTGAGCCTGAGACTTAGCCATTTTACCACCATGAGAAACAAATTTCTTGGTAGCGGCAAATTCTCCAAAACGATGGCCAACCATGTTTTCTACAACATAAACCGGAACATGAATTTTTCCGTTATGGACACCGAAAGTGAAACCAACCATCGCTGGGGTGATAGAACAAGCGCGATCCCAAATTTTGATCACCGCCTTATCGCCAGGTTTGGCGTCGGTTACTTTTTTGATGATGCGAGGATTAATATATGGTCCCTTTTTCAAACTTCTTGACATAAATTTATTTGAGAGAATTGTATTAATTATTTTCTCTTAGTGCGGCGTTTAACGATTAGTTTATTGGAGCGACGTTTCTTTCTGGTTTTTACGCCGAGAGCAGGCTTACCCCACTTAGTTTTTGGATGACGTAAACCGATTGATTGGTTGCCTTCACCGCCACCGTGTGGATGATCAACTGGGTTCATGGCAGTACCGCGAACAGTTGGACGAATACCTTTCAAGCGGCTTCGGCCAGCTTTGCCTAAAACGATATGGCGACTTTCTGGATTACTAACCTGACCAACTGTGCATAAGCACTCTTTTCTCACCAAACGAATTTCGCCACTTGGCATCTTTAACTGAGCATACTTATCTTCAACACCCATGACAAATACTACATTACCGGCACCACGACAAATCTTTGCACCCTTGCCTGGCTCTAGCTCAACGTTATGGATTGGCATACCGGCAGGGATAAATTGCACTGGCATGGCGTTTCCGGTTTTAATTTCAATTAATTCCTGTGAACTCACAATGGTATCACCAACCTTCAAACCCAGAGGCATAATGATGTAGCGTTTCTCGCCATCGGCATAATGAAGTAAGCAAATTCTGGAACCGCGACCTGGATCATACTCAATGGTAGCAACCTTCGCTGGAACACCAAATTTTTCGCGCTTAAAATCAATGGTACGAATAAATTGCTTGGCACCACCGCCGATATGACGAACGGTGATTTTTCCTTGAGCATTTCTACCACCGGTTTTTTTCTTGATGACCAGCAAACTTTTTTCTGGAGTGCGGCTAGTGATGTCCGCGAAATCATCAAAAGTAGCTTCGCGTCGGCCCGGAGTATTCGGTTTTACTTTTTTAATTCCCATATGTATTCAATAAAAATTTTCAATTAGACTCCTTCGTAGATGCTGATGCTATTGCCCTTGGCTAAAGTAACAATCGCTTTTTTGAAATCTTTGCGCTTTCCCTTGATGCGACCGCGAACAACAGTTTTTCCTTCACAGCGAATCAAGTTTACCTTATCAACTTTGACGCCATAAACCGCGGCTACTGCTTTGGCAACTTCAATTTTGTTGGAGTCCAGGCTAACCATAAAAACATATTTGTTTTCGGTTCCCAAATGAGCAGCTTTCTCGGTAATCATCGGTTTTACTAAAACACGATAAGCAGAAGATGATTTTACTCCATCCTTTGCCTTGGACACTTTAGCGCCAGGGGTGGAGTCGGAATATAAATCCTTCATGCTTTTTTCTTCTTTTTTTACCACCGGTTTCTTGACCGGATTCTTTTCAGTAGAGCTTGTAGCCATATGTTTATATAAATGCTGCTTCAATAATTATTTACTGTACTGCTCGGCAATCTTCTTAACCGCTTCTTCGGTCATAATCAGATTGCGATATTTTAAAATATCCAGGATGTTTAAGTTTTCTAAATTAATAATTTCTACACCCTTCAAATTGCGACCAGAGTATTTTACCTTTTCGTCTTTCTCTGAGTTAACCAGTAAAACACTGCGGCGATCATTGGCTAGAACTTCTTTTTCAACTGCACTCAAGAAAGTATTAAAATCTTTGGTTTTAAATTCTTCAAAAACTAACTTATCCAAAGCTACAAAGCTGGAATTAGCGATTTTATCAGAGATCGACATTAACAAGGCCTTCTGCTTCATTTTCTTGTTAATCTTAACACTAAAATTGCGATCGCTGGTTGGACCAAAGGTCACACCACCACCACGCCATAAAGGAGAGCGGCTAGAACCAACACGAGCGCGACCAGTTCCTTTTTGTTTCCAGGGCTTTTTACCACCACCACGAACTTCGCTGCGGTCTTTAGTGTCGGCAAGAACTTGTCTTTCGTTGGACATCTGAGCAATAACCGCCTGATGAATCAACTCGGGATTGGATTTCAAACCAAAAACCTTATCAGAAACTTCTAATTCGCTTACTTCTTTGGCGCTTTGATTATAAACTTTGATTTTCATCTTATAGGGAATGGCTTGCCTGACAATTTTCATTGAAATGGCTAAGCCCGTCTTAGATTATTCTTGGCTAGTTTCTGCTACCGGTGCTTCCGCTACTGGCTCAGAAATAGTAGTTTCTTCGGCTACTGGGTTGGCGGTAACTTCTTCTATTACCTCGGCAACTTCTGGAACTTCTGTTTCCAGAATTCTCACTTCTTCTTCAGCCTTCGGCAGTTCTTTTACTAATTTTAATTCGCCTTCAGTTTTAATAGCAACCAAGCCGGAGATTGGACCAGGAATTGCCCCTTTAATATAGATAAGTCCTTTTTCTTCATCAATAGCAATAATTTCTAAGTTGGAGACAGTAACTTGTGCATTACCCATTTGACCAGCCATTCTAGTGCCTTTGAAAACGTGAGCTGGGCCTTTTGGACCAATGGAACCAGGCATACGAAGCTGATCTTTGTTACCATGGCTCTTTCTGCCACCCTGAAAATGATGACGTTTAACTACGCCCTGAAAACCCTTACCCTTGGAAGTAGCAGTTACGGTGACTTTCTCTCCCTTGGCAAAAATACCAGCAAGAATCAGATCTCCAACTTCAGCAGAGACTTCTGGGGTGCGGAATTCTTTCAAATTTCTGGCACTGTGGTTTTCTGGGGCTAGAGCGCTAGCGCCACGCAAATGACCAAGCTGTGGCTTGGCAACGTTTTTATTCTTCTTCCAGCCAAAACTGATCTGTAGGGCGGAATATCCATCCTTCTTTTCGCTTTTGATCTGGGTGACTACACATGGACCAGCGGAAACTGGAGTAACAGCAACAACGCGGTCACCTTCCCAAAGCTGAGTCATGGTTAATTTTTTTCCTAAAATAAACTTCATATAAATAAAAACTGGTCGGAAACCAGCCTTAAAAACAAAAATCAAAAAATGAATACTTACAGGATGCTTTAATTTTTAGTTCTTATTGTATGGCGGTTTTACCTCCGATTGCGTAAACGAATCCTACTTGCACACTTTCTCCTGTAATATTAGGGGAGTTATGCGAGTCATTTTCGGACGCTTAAAAATTTTAATCTAACAATACTATTTTACTGCATTTTTATCTCCAAGTCAACCCCTGCTGGAAGATTCAAGTTGGTAAGATCTTCAATGGTCTTGGCGGATGGATCAACAATGTCAATAATCCTCTTGTGAACCCTCATTTCAAATTGGTCACGAGAGTCTTTGTGAACAAAAGTGGAACGGTTAACCGTATACTTTCTTTTTTCTGTTGGCAAAGGGATAGGACCAAAAAACTGAGCATCGCTTCTTTCAATGGTGTCCACAATAGTTTTGGTGGATTGATCAATGATTTTGTGATCAAAAGCTTTAATTTTGATTCTGATTCTCTGTTTAAATTCTTTGTCTTCTTTTTTCTCTGGCATAGAAATAATGAACTAGTTTATAAATATTTTTATTTAAAACAAACACAGCTAGCCCGCCTTCTTGGACAGAAAGCGGGCTAAAGTGATTATTTTTGGATTTTTGTTACCACGCCGGCACCGACAGTGCGGCCACCTTCGCGAATAGCAAATCTCTGTTTTTCTTCCAAAGCAACTGGAGAGATCAATTTGATCTTCAAGTTAGCAGTATCTCCTGGCATAACCATTTCGACACCTGCTGGCAATTCAATTTCACCAGTAACATCAGTGGTACGAATATAGAATTGTGGCTTATAGCCCTTGAAGAAAGGTTTGTGGCGACCACCTTCATCTTTGCCCAAGATATAAACTTCGGCTTCGAATTCGGAGTGAGGAGTGATTGAACCTGGTTTACAAAGAACCTGACCACGTTCAATTTCATTCTTCTTGGTACCGCGGAGGAGTAAACCAGCGTTATCACCGGCTTGACCCTGATCTAACTGCTTGTTGAACATTTCAACACCAGTAACAACAGTCTTTTTGGTGTCCATCAAACCAACGATTTCAACTTCTTCGCCGACTTTGATGATACCGCGTTCAATACGACCAGTCACAACGGTGCCGCGACCTTCGATTGAAAAGATATCTTCAACTGGCATTAAGAAAGGATGATCAACATCGCGAGCTGGAGTTGGGATATAAGAATCGATAGCCTCCATTAATTTCATTACTGGCTCAGCATCTGGACCGGTTGGATTTTCCAAGGCCTTCAAAGCGCTGCCGCGAATGATTGGAGTTGTATCACCTGGGAATTCCCATTTCTTAAGGAGGTCACGAACTTCTTCTTCAACCAGGTCAATAAGTTCTTTGTCTTCCACCATATCGCATTTGTTCAAGAAAACAACGATATAAGGAACACCAACTTGTTTGGCAAGCAAAATGTGTTCGCGGGTCTGAGGCATAGGGCCGTCAGTGGCGGAAACAACTAAAATCGCGCCATCCATCTGAGCAGCACCAGTGATCATGTTCTTAACATAATCGGCGTGTCCAGGACAATCGACGTGAGCATAGTGACGAGTTGCTGATTCGTATTCAACGTGAGCGGTAGCGATAGTAATACCGCGAGCTTTTTCTTCTGGAGCGGAATCAATTTCGTTAACGCCTTTTTTGGAAGCGCTCATTCCATTGGCACCAAAAACAGCCAACATAGCGGCGGTCAAGGTGGTTTTCCCGTGGTCAACGTGGCCAATAGTACCAATGTTAACGTGAGGTTTCGAACGGTCAAATTTTTCTGCCATTTGTTTTATGTTTACGACCCTCAACTAAATGAGGTTTCTTTCCTTAGGGAAACCAGTCGTAATTAATTAATTATTTATAAATATTTACTAATATTACTCAATTATTTCTTCGGCCGCTTGTTTTGCTGACCCGGGAATCTGCCAATTTTTCGGTTTTTCTGACGATTTTGGGGGACCCTGGGTGAAATATTGGCTACCAATAGCAGTCTCTTCGGCTAAATACTGAGAATTTTCTTGATTTTTCCACTCCAACAAGTCACGATTTATCTTATCAGCTATGCCATCTTCTGTCAAACCTAGGGGGGCCACTGAAATCTCAGATTTTAACTCTTTAACGCCTAGTTCCCTCTCGTAGACCTCTAGAGGCAAGACCACGAAAGAATTCTCCGGCTGAAGACTATCGAAAAATACCATTTTATCACCAGTCTTCTTGATTAAGCGGATAATCCGCTGAAAATTCTCGTCCATACATTTGAAGATTCGTTAATATGGCGCGAAACCAAAATTTTATCTAGCGCTCTTGGTTTTGATGGTTTCCAGAATATTTCTTGGCACTTCGCTATACTGCAGGAATTCCATGGAGTAATTAGCGCGGCCCTGGGACATCGAACGAAGTGAAGTGGCATAGCCAAACATTTCGGCGAGTGGTACTTTGGCGTGAATCAACTTTATCTTGTTCGGTCTGTCACTCATCTCTTCGATTTGCCCACGCTTGGAATTCAAATCACCAATTATATTTCCCATGTAATCTTCTGGGGTGGAGACTTCTACTTTCATTACTGGTTCCAATAATACTGCACCAGCTTTTTGACAAGCATCTTTGAAGGCAAAGATACCGGCCATTTTAAAGGCGAGTTCAGAAGAATCAACTTCGTGATAAGAACCATAGAAGACCGCTACCTTCACATCCACAATTGGATAACCAGCAACGACACCACTCTGAAGAGCCTCTCTGACACCCTTTTCAATCGCTGGAATATATTCCTTTGGAATAACTCCGCCCTTAACTTCATCAACAAATAAATATCCTTCGCCAGTTTCACGAGGTTCAACGCGCAAGGAACAATGTCCATACTGACCTTTACCGCCGGATTGCTTAATGTATTTATGTTCGGCTTCAGCAATTTTGGTGATAGTTTCACGATAGGAAACTTGAGGGTTACCAACATTAGCTTCAACACCAAATTCGCGTTTCATGCGGTCAACGATGATATCAAGATGAAGTTCACCCATTCCGGAAATCAAAACTTGATTAGTTTCTTCGTCAGTTTCAACACGGAAAGTTGGGTCTTCTTCGGCTAAACGCTGCAAAGCGACACCCATTTTTTCCTGATCGGCCTTGGTTTTTGGCTCAACAGCAATCTTGATAACTGGCTCTGGGAAAACGATATTTTCCAAAAACATCTGACGTGATTCATCACACAAAGTGTTGCCAGTGGTTGTGTTCTTTAGTCCAATAACAGCGGCAATATCCCCAGCGTAAACCTCTTTAACTTCTTCGCGGTGATTAGCGTGCATACGAACTAAACGGCCAACGCGTTCTTTGTTTCCAGTTTTTGAATTGACGATATACGAACCAGCAGTTAGAACACCGCTATAAACACGAACGAAACATAACTTACCAACAAAAGGGTCGGTGGCAATTTTAAAGGCTAGGCCAGCAAAAGGCTGGTTGTCGTCGGCCAAGACTTTGTATGTCTTTTCCGGATCATCAACATCAATACCTTCAATTTCTGGAGTTTCCAGTGGTGACGGTAAGTATTCATTTACTGCATCAAGCATCAATTGAACGCCGATATTTTGCAAAGCGGTTCCACAGAAAACTGGATAGATTTGGTTAGTAATCACACCTTGATGAATCGCTTTCTTTAACTCTTCAACGCCAATTTCTTCACCGTTTAAATATTTTTCCATCACTGCCTCGTCACATTCAACAGCTTTTTCAACGAGTTCAGCGCGATATTTTTCAACATTAGCTTTCAGGTCATCAGGGATTGGAATTTCAATAATATTTTCTCCATTCTGGCCTTTGAATTCGTAAGCTTTCTGATCAAGCAAATCAACAATACCAAAAAGATGATCTTCGGCACCGATTGGCAATTGAGCAGCAACTGCTTTTGGGCTCAAACGATCGCGAATGGAAGCAAGACTCATATAGAAGTCAGCACCCATCTTGTCCATTTTGTTTACAAAACAAAGACGTGGGACATGATATTTATCAGCCTGACGCCAAACAGTTTCGGATTGTGGTTCAACACCGGCCTGTCCATCAAAAACAGCGACAGCGCCGTCAAGGACACGCAAAGAGCGCTCTACCTCAACAGTAAAGTCCACGTGACCAGGAGTATCGATAATATTGATTTTATTCCCCTTCCAGAAACAAGTGGTGGCAGCAGAAGTGATGGTAATACCACGTTCTTTTTCCTGTTCCATCCAGTCCATTTCGGCAGCACCTTCGTGCACTTCACCGATCTTGTGCTTTTTACCAGTGTAAAATAAAACACGTTCGGTAAAAGTAGTTTTTCCAGCATCAATGTGAGCCATGATACCGATGTTTCTAATTTTGTCTAAGGAATAATCGCGGGGCATAAATGTTTTTAGAAAATTATGAATTTATTGATTATATATTTGAGAACTGAAAGCAAACAATTTTTTTTGTTTTTTGAGAATTCTCTCTACTATCTAGATAGGTTTACATTTTGAGATGAAATGCAAGGAAGGAACCGGCATTGGAATGAGCCGTATTAGACATACGGCGAATGAAAAATGGCGGGAGCCTGACGAAGCAGTTCGCTCAAAATGGAAGCCTTACTAGCGAGAGAAGTGAGCAAAGGCTTTATTGGACTCAGCCATCTTATGAACCGCCTCGCGTTTACGAACGGCAGCTCCTTCGCCATTACTGGCATCAAGAATTTCTACTGCTAATTTATCGGCCATTGCTGCACCCTTGCGAGATAAAGCAGCCTTAATTACCCAGTTGCAACCCAAAAAATAACGGCGTTCACCGCGAACCTGAAATGGAACCTGATAGTTTGCACCACCAACGCGTTTACCGCGCACTTCAACCAAAGGAGAAACTTTTTTCACGGCTTTGTTGAAAATATGGCGTGGATCCTGCTTGGTTTTTTGTTTAATAATTTCGAAGGCATCATAAACGATTTTTTCAGCAACACTCTTTTTGCCACGTTCCATAACATAGTTAATGAACTTGGCAATAGTTTTGTCGTTATATTTTGCGTCACCTTCGATATCTCTTTTTGGAGCTTGTTTACCTCTCATAAATGTGAGCTACGGATTATCAGCTATTTCATAATCCACGGCTAAATATAGAAATTCTAAATTAAAAATTATTTTTTCTTGGCAGGAGCGGCAGCACCAGCTTTTGGACGCTTGGCACCGTAGCAACTGCGACCCTGGCGACGAGCTTCAACACCGGAGGCATCAAAGACGCCACGAACGATTTTATAGCGAACACCTGGAAGATCTTTTGTCTTACCACCTTTGATTAAAACGATGGAGTGTTCCTGTAAGTTGTGACCCATGCCTGGAATGTAAGCGGTGACTTCCATTCCGTTGGACAAACGAACCCTGGCAATCTTTCGAAGAGCGGAGTTTGGTTTTTTTGGAGTGGTAGTGGTTACCTTCAAGCAAACACCTTGTTTAAAAGGAGCGCCCTTAGCGATATCTTTCTTTTTGCGATGCAAAGAATCCAAGCTGACATGAAGAGCCAGTGATTTTTTGCGCCCAGTTTTCGGTGTGCGGCCTTTTCTGACCAGCTGGTTGATTGTTGGCATAAATAAATTCCAATAGCAAACTACAAATTACGAACTTTAAAGAAAATTCGTTTTCATAATTTAATCTTAAAATAATCCCAAATTTCCAGGATATTTTTTATTCTTTGTTGTTACTTTAACAAAATAGAAAAAAGAAGTCAATAGACTGCTGACTAAAAAAACAACCCGATATTTTGTATATCGGGGGATGTATTTGCAAAACTGCCTAAATTATCAATAATTATGAAATATGTCAAGAGGATTAAATTCCCATCCCGGTAATCAAGCGGAAAATACCAAAAACCAGAGGTTCAATTATTCCAACACCAAACATTACAAAAACTATTACCAAGATAAAGCCAAAACGCTCCAAACTCAGGTATTTGACCTTCAGTTTTTCTGGCAAAAATGACGCCAAAATCTTGGATCCATCCAGAGGAGGTAGTGGTACGAGATTAAAAACCGCCAAAACGATATTTATCAACACAGCAATCGCCACAAAATTAGTAAAAGCCTCGGAAAATGGCATTAATCTGATGACTAGGCCAAGAGCAATAGCAATTGCCAAATTAGCCGCCGGACCAGCGATTGCCACTTTGGCATCCCCCCAGCGACGATCTTTAAGAAGATATGGATTATAAGGAACTGGCTTGGCCCAACCAAAAACAAAAGGCAGGCGACTAAGAACCATTACTGCCGGCAAAAGCACCGATCCAAACCAATCCAGGTGGGCCATTGGATTAAGCGTCAAACGTCCAGCATTCTTGGCGGTTGGATCGCCCAGGGAATAAGCCATTGCTCCGTGGGAATATTCGTGAAGTATTGCTGAAAAAATCAAGATAATAATTTGAAATAAGGTTTCCATAAATAATGTTTAAATTCTAAAATCTTATGCCATTGTAGCATAGCTTGATTCTTTTTTCAAAACGTGATAAAGTGAGCCTAGTAAAAAATAATTATTTTCATTGTATGGCCAAGAAATGTGATTTATGCGGACGCGGTTCCACGAAAGGCGCTACCCGTTCCCACTCCAAGGTAAAAACCCTCAAAAGACAAAATATTAATCTTCAGACCAAAAATATCGGTGATATGAAGCTAAAGGTTTGCACTAGCTGCCTAAGAACCTCAAAGAAAGACAAGGAATAAGTCTTTGATTTTTAAAATTATCAAAAAACATAAAAAACTACCGAAAGGTAGTTTTTTGTTGAAAATTTTATTTATTTTTTAATGCCTGACGATAATTGACTAAAGCGAAAGCTCCGATCAAAAAACTATAATAAGTAAAAATTATCCCTAAATTAATTTTATAATCCAAGGTCGCATAAGGCAGGCTAGCACAAATTCTCGCCACGGTTAATAAATATTTCGTCAATAAATAAGCTGGCCAGAAGAATAAGAGACCAATAAAATTTCCAAGATAAGAGAATATCATTGCTATAGGCAAGATGATAAACAATGGCGCAAAAATCCAAGCCGACAAAAGATTAGCAAACGGCGCGACAAGGGACACGACACTAAAATAATACGAACTAATTGGCCAAGTAAATAATTGGCAAATTAAAGTAACCAGAAAAACCTCCTTCCACCAGGACAAATGTTTTTGAAATAGTGGCGCTGACAATAATAGCCCACCAAAAGCGGCAAAAGACAATTGAAAACCAATGTCGTCACGAAGTAGCGAAGGGTTAAAAAATAAAATTGCCGTCGCAGAAAATAATAGTGCTCGCCAAGAAGAATTTTCTCGGCCAAAAAATAGAGCCAAGAAAGTCAAAAAAGCCATCACGCCAGCGCGAATCGCTGATGGAGCGGCACCAGAAAATAGCACATAAAAAATGGCAAATGAACTAGAAAAAATTAAAGCTGATTTTCTTTTTAGACGCAACGAAAAGGCCAGGCGCGAAAGTAAAGCAGCAATCAAAGTAATATGTGATCCAGAAATCGCAATCAGATGACTCAGGCCCGCACGAGAAAACCAAGCCTGCTGAGTTAATCCGATTGTCTTTATGTAACCGAGAAGCAGAGCAACCGCCAAGCCAGCATCTGGTTCGGGCAGAAATTGATTAATCCGATTCATTAAATAATCTCGAATAGAATATATTGCTGAAAACAAAAACGTTTTTAAAGTTCCAAAACTTTTAATTGACTGACAGCTTTCACTTCCTTGAAAACTAGCTTGACGAAGCACAAAGTAGATTTCCTGCTTCGCTAGGTATCTGTCGTAGCGAAAATCTTCAATCATACCCGGAAGTTCCAATGTTCCCTTGGCTAATAAACAATCGCCATAACGATATTCCGGATACGCCGCCGTCTTGGCAATATAACGCCCATTATTATTGCATAAAACCAAATTACGAAAAGCGCCATTTCTTTCAGAATTCTCACAAACAAAAACAGTCTCAAAGAACTTGGGTTGAGGAATAGCCAATTTTTCTTTTGTTGGTAAATATTCGAAATAACGAGTTATTGCTAAAATAAAAGCAAAAGAAAAAACTAAAAAACCTAGGGCATATTTTTTTACTTTTTGCGGAGCAAAAAAGAAGGTAACGGATAGGAACAAAATAAAAATAAAAACCGGCAACAAAATACTAGTAGAAAACAACGACGCCAAAATGAAAGCGCTCAAGGCACCACCACAAAAAAATAACAAAAAATTACCCTTGTTCATGGGGTAATTTTAAAATATCGGGAATAAAAAGAAGTTAAATTGATGATAATTTACATCTTCTTCCACTTCAAATAGGCTTCCATAAAAGGCAGCAAATCGCCATCCAAAACTCTATCCACTTCGGTAGTTTCATGATTTGTTCGATGATCTTTTACTAGCCGTGCACCATACAAAATGTAAGAACGAATCTGGCGACCCCATTCAGCCTTTACTACGCCACCCTTCAGATTTTTTTCCGCCGCTTCCCTTTTCTCTTGTTCTAACTGAAATATTTTCCCTTTCAAAATTTTCATTGCATTCTCACGGTTCTGGTGCTGGGATCTCTCACTTTGGCAAGCAACGACAATCCCTGTCGGAATATGGGTTAGACGAATCGCTGATTCAGTTTTGTTGACGTTCTGTCCACCTGGGCCACTAGAGCGAAATAAGTCTACTCTTAAATCTTCGTCTTTAATAATCACTTCGTCATTTTCTGGTAACTCCGGAATAACCTCTACGAGCGCAAAAGAAGTTTGGCGCAAGCTTTCGCCATCAAAAGGAGAAATGCGAGCCAAGCGATGAACGCCGTTTTCGCTTTTGAGATAGCCAAAGGCATAGGGGCCAGTAATACGCAAAGAAACGCTTTTTATCCCAGCCTCATTGGCAATTAAGCGATCGATGATTTCTATTTTAAAACCCCTTCTCTCTGCGAATCGTAAATACATTCTTTCTAGCATCATCGCCCAATCCTGAGCATCTACGCCACCAACACCGGCATGAATAGATAAAATAGCGGGTAAATCGTCGTGATCATCACCTAACAAAGAATAGAATTCCAGTTCGGCGATTTGCGTTTCTAGTTCGGCAACTTTTAACACTAGTTCCCCTTTTAACGCTTCATCATTTTCCGAGAGAGACATCGTAATCATCTCATCAGTGCCAACTAATTCTTTTTCAATGCTGTCTAGCGAATTTAATTCTGTTTGCAGGCGTTCCGCTTCCCTGCCCACATTAGCCGCCGCTAATTGATTCTGCCAAAAATCTGGCTCGCTCATTATTTCTTTCAAATTCAAAAGACGCACCTGCTTACTATTATAAGCAAGGAGCTCTTTCAACTGTTCAAATTTGTTTCCCAATTCAGAAAGATTAGCTAATTTTGGCATTTTTTTGAATAATTTACCGTACTTATACCATATAGTATAGCCTAAAAAATGGCAACTAACAAAAATTCTGCTGTTCTTAAAAAACTTTATTATTGACAAAATTATATAAACATTATAATATCAGACGGCACTATTCTTTGACAAAAATTTTAATGGTTTCCATAGAAGATACTAGTCTTTTATGGAAACCATTAAAATTAAAAGGAATGAAAAGAAAAAAAGTTATCATCGTTATTTCTCTATCCATTATCGCGATAGGGATATACTTTTATTTAAATACCGGGACTAGCCAAAACATGACAGTCCAGAAAGAAAATAGAATCACGAAAGACACCCTACTAGAAGAGCTATTACAGCCATTAGACTTCCTTTACGAAACTTTTTCCTCGCGCATAAATGACCCATACATCGGCGTTGAAGCTGGACAGTTGGTTCGTAAATACCAGGAGATAAGACAGGAAATGCTTTACTTGGACTCGGTCTCCGGCTTACAAATTGATTTTATCGGCATGACTCACAATGATTGGATGAGTGATGACAAGAAAGTAATGATTAGCCAGGACAGTATCTCCTCGCTAATTCATAGCAAAAAATGGGACATAATCGGTCATGAATCGTATGACAAATTTGGTTTCGTAACTAAAAGCGACATTTTTTCAACCGCTCTTGCGGAAATGAAACTTTACTCTGCGGATCGGATACTGCGAGTGAAACAATTAAGCATTGCCTTGATGCCAATAGAAGCGGTGACGCCATACAGAGGTACATCGAGAAAGGCGGAGAAAATGTTGCCGGAACGGAATGCACCGAAGTTTGGCGACTGCAGCAGAAATTGATTTTCATTAATCAAAACGCAAATAGTTCTTACAGTAATTTACTCACAAACACCCGTATAGCTCTGAACTCCGTGAGAAGCGTGGTTGCAGTAGCTCGCATAGCAAAAATGGCGAAGAATGACCACAAAAAAGCAGTGATTATCTTCGGAAGATCACATATGGGAGATTTTGAATGGCTGCAGCAAAAATTTGGCCTCAAATCTGAATTTTATTTACCATAAAATTTCACTTATTATCAAAAAATAAAAGGAGTTACTCAATAACTCCTTTTTTATTATGAAAAACCCCGAATTTTTATCCGGGGTTTTATAAAACTACTTATTACCGTTGATCACTTTCACAATTGTGGGACAGCGATCGTTTATTGCTTGCATTAAATTGTCGTATCCGTTGTATTCCGGATAAGCTTCAACAAAAGTAATTAGATCGGCCAATTGAGTAGCGATTATTCGCAATTCCTGATCCTCGTACGACTTGTCAGCGAATTTTTCAAGAAGCTGAAGGGCCATCATTAAGCTGCCAGGCCAAACGATATGTTTTTTTACTTCGGAAATCGTAATCATTTCCTCAAGCGGCGCTTTAAAGATATTTTTGGATACCGATGAAAGACTATTAATATCTTGCTGGTAATATCCAGCCAGGAATAGAATGTCTGTCCAACTAACCTTAGAATCTTTTTTCATTGAATCTAAAATTAGCATCACCGACTTTCTTTTCTCCTCTAAAGCCTGCTCTTCTTCGAGCAGTTTTTTTTCTCTCAGTTCAGCTTGTTGCGATTTTTCTTTCAGTTCAGCTTGTTTTTTGGCAAGTTCTCTAGCAATCCGCTTATTACGTCTGCGTAAAAATACTATCGCCAAAGATATCAATAAGATAAATAATGCCCCAGCGAATAATTGCCAGAAGATGATTCCCCAAACAATTTCTGAGAACCAAAATTGATACAAAGTACTAATAATGGCAACCAGCAAGGGGATAAGAAATAATAATTCCCTAATTTCTTCTTTCAAATCGTCAAAAATACCAGTGCCAGTATCATCAAACATAGTGAATAAAAAAATAATCAAAAATATTGATGGCAGCCAAACATATTGCGAACCAAAATGAATGTAGGTTTCGTAAGACAACAAAATTACACCAAATAAATAAATGATTTTGTTGAGTGCACGGTAATAGGAGTAACGTTTCTCGTCAAGATATTCTCTGGAAGGGCCTTTTTTTAATTGCCAGATTAAGCCAATAATAAGAGAGGCGATGACAATAATCCATAGTGCTGTTCCAAAGTTATTCTGATTAACGTTGTCCTTGTTAGCCAAAAATGAAACCATTAAGGCGGCTGATGAAATAATCAATAAAGTTCTACAGATAAGGGCGCTCTGAAGATAATCATCAATTCTTTTGCCTCTATTGAAATAGATCCCGGCAATCAACATGCTTGAAAAAGCAGTAACAGTTTCTGTCCAGAAACCAGGGTAGTATGAATGCACAATAAACTGGCATCCAAAAATTAGAGCAATTGAAGGAATTAAAAAATAACCTTCACACAACAAACTGACTATCAAATAGTCTTCTTTTTTGAAATTTTTCATTTCTAATTAAATTTTTAATATACAAACTCAGGAGTATTCTTGTACTTTTAATCGTCCAAGGCCATTTTTTATGACTTTTACGTGCCACCTGTTAACCGCACGAATACCTTCATAATAACACACTTAAATAAAAATGTCAATTTATATTTAATAAATCCTCTATTATAAGCAAAAATCCCCCAATTGGAGGATTTTTGAAAAGTATGTAAATTGGCTTTAGCGCTTGGACCATTGTGGTCTCTTTCTGGCGCCTTTCAAACCTGGTTTCTTTCTTTCTTTGGAGCGACGATCACGGGTCAACCAACCGTTAACCTTTAATTGATCTTTTAAAGCTTCATCAAAAGCAAACAAAGCGCGGGCAATTCCATGACGAACTGCTTCAACTTGACCGCTCATGCCGCCACCGCGTACGATGATGGAAAAGTTCAAATCACGAACATGACCAGAGGCTTTTAAAGGCTGGGTCAGGATATTTACCATCTCGCCAGGAAAATATTGAGAAGCTTTTTTGCCGTTAACAATGATGACACCCTTACCGTTTTTGAATAAACGAACTTGGGCGGCGGAAGTTTTGCGACGACCAACGGCCTTCAAATATTCGCCGGAGAAATCAGCGGTTTCAGGAGTCTTTTCAAACACCGCCTCTTCTGTATCCAAAGCTTCGTCCTCAATTAACTCAGGGGCTTTCTTTGGTTCTTTTTCTTTGCTTGTTTTCTTTTCTGGCATAATACTCTAAATTATTTGATGATTAAACGCTTAAGCATAGCGACTCTCATTTTTGTATCAGGAAGCATCTCGCGAACTGCGCGACGCAAAACATCTCCAGGGTTATCAGCAAGAATTTCGGAGATTTTCTTGGTTTTTAAACCACCCAGATAACCTGAATAGCTAAAATATTTCTTTTGTTCAGCCTTTTTGCCGGTAAACTTTAGACCCTCAATACCGGAAACTTCAACAATATCACCCAAATCTAAATGCGGTTGATATTCTGGTTTGTTTTTACCACGCAAGATTGTGGCAATATTGGTGGCCAAGCGTCCGACGGTTTTGTCGGTGGCATCAATTTTATGTAGTTTTCTTTCCACTTTTATCATATTTTTATGTTAACAGGATTTATACTAGTTCAATCTGAACCATCTCCGCGCCATCTCCCTGGCGAGTACCGAGCTTGACGATGCGAGTGTAACCACCCTGGCGTTCGCGATAGCGATCGGCCAAAACTTCAATAGCCTTCTTTACTGCATTCTCCTGGGGTAAGGTTGCGATTAGCTCGCGACGAGCAGACAAAGTGCCAGCTTTGGCAACAGTGATCATCTTCTCAACTAAAGAGCGAACAACCTTGGCTTTTGCCTCAGTGGTTTTTACTTTTTCGTAGATGATGATGCTGGAAGCCATATTGCGAAGCATCAGCTCGCGAGGAGCTTTTTTGCGATCTAAAGTTTTGTTGACGTTACCGTGTCTCATATAATCGGAGTGAAAATTTCGTTATTTAAAAAATTATTTGATCTTTTTGGCTTTTTTGGCAGGTTTTTCTTCTTCCACTGACTCCTCTTCAATTACCTCGCCTTCTGCAATTTCTTCCTCTGGGGAATTTTCTTCAACTAACATTTCCATTGCTCCAGGAAGCAAAACACTGAATTGATCAACCAGAACTTTTACTGACTGCTCAAAAGCTTCCATTGGAGTAATTGTGCCATCAGTCTTCAGGTTTAAAACTAATTTATCCCAATTGGTCATTTTACCAACGCGGGTATTTTCGACATCGATGCTCACAATCAGCACTGGAGAAAAGATGGAATCAATTTCAATATAACCAATATCACGTCCGTCCTTCTTGTTACCCTCCACCATGCGGTAGCCTCGACCCTCGTTAACATAGATTTCTAGGTCTAAGTTAGAGGTAGCGGCAGTGGTTTCAGCCAAGAAAAGCTCGGGATTAGCGATTTCGACATCGCTATTTTTGGCAATATCGGCGGCAGTAATTTTCTTTGCCCCCTTAACGTGAAGCTCCAAGATAACTTCTTCTTCGGTGTGAATTTTTAATCTGAGTTGTTTCAAATTTAACAGAATTTCCAAGACGTCTTCTTTTACTCCTGGCATAGCCATAAATTCATGGCTAATTCCCTTGATCTTCACGCCAACGACAGCGGCGCCAGGAAGGGATGACAACAAAACTCGGCGCAATGAATTGCCCAAAGTCATGCCATAACCTGGATACAAGGGCTCAACTACAATTGAGCCTTCGTTCTCGTCTTTACCGGGCTTAAATTCAATTTTTTTTGCTAAAGCGATGTTTTGCATAATAAGACGCGTTTTGCTTGGCTAAAATAGCCAGAATTAACGCTTAATTATTTTGAGTAATGTTCAATGATCATTTGGACATTAAAGTTCTGAGGTAGGTCTGAATCATTTGGTTCGTGCAGAACTTTGGCGCTATTATCCTTTTCCTTATTCAACCAACTTGGTAATTCAGCCTTCTTGGTTTGGTTGCCATCTCGGAAGAAACGGCTCTTTTCGCTAGATTTTTTAATGGCAATAACATCGCCAACTTTTACAGTCATTGAAGGAGTGCTGGCCTTGCGAGCATTAACAGTGAAATGACCATGGTTGACCAACTGTCTAGCTTGAGTGCGGGAAGCAGCTAATCCCAAGCGATAAACAACGTTGTCCAAGCGCATTTCCAAGAGGCGGAAAAAATTCTTACCGGCATCACCAGTTTTCTTTTGAGCAATCACGAAAGTATCACGGAATTGCTTCTCCATTAAATTATAGAATTTTTTGGCTTTCTGTTTTTCTGCTAATTGCAAACCGTAGTCGCTCAAACGTTTGCGACCCTTCGGACCATGGAATCCAGGAGCAAAATTACGCTTAACCATTCCGCATTTAGCAGTACTGCAGCGATCTCCTTTCAAAAACAGTTTTTCACCAAGACGGCGGCACTGTTTGCATTTTGGTTCTAAATTTCTACCCATATCAATATTTTGAAAAATTTCTAATTAATTACACGCGTCTTGGTTTCTTTGGACGGCAGCCATTGTGAGGCACCGGGGTAACATCTTTGATTGCGGTGACATTTAAGCCATTGGCGTTCAAAGCGCGGATGGCAGCTTCGCGACCCGTGCCAACACCGGCAACAAATACGCTGACTTCCTCCAAACCATATTCTTCACGAGCTTTTTGGGAAGCAATTTTGGTAATAATCTGAGCGGCGTAAGGAGTAGCTTTTTTGGCACCCTTGAAACCGGCCATACCAGCACTTGCCCAAGAAATAACGTCGCCGTTAGTGTCAGTCAGAGAAATCATGGTGTTGTTATAGGTGGCATTGATATAAGCGCGGCCAACTTTAACAATCTTGGCACCGGCTTTTTTCTTTTTCTTCTTCACCAATTTTTTCTTTGCCCTGGCCTGTTTGTTCTTTTCCAGTTTCTGCTTGATTTCGTCCGGTAACTCTTCGTCAGCGGCGGACAAGGTGGAAAATTTCAAATCTTCGTCATCATCATCTTCAACTGGAGCAATTACCGCTTCCGCTGGAGCGACTGGGGCCAAGACTTCTTCTTCAATTTTCTTATTCTCTTCAGACATAAATTATATTATATTTTTTGAATATTGGATTCTTCTTTATAATGATTATTTTGGATTTCATTTTGAAGTGAAATGTGAGGAAGGAATCAACATTGGAGTGAGCCGTATTTCACATACGGTGAACGAACAATGTTGAGAGCCTGACGAAGCAGTTCGCTCAAAATGGAAGCCACTCTACTAAGTCTTTAATCCGGCCTTAACCTTTCCAGATCCTGCAGTCATACGCTTATTGCCACGAACAGTTCTGCTATTAGTCTTTGTTCTCTGGCCACGAGCTGGTAAGTTCTTGGCGTGTCTAGTGCCACGATAACAACCGATATCCTTTAAACGTTTGATATTGCTTTGGACTTCACGACGTAAGTCACCTTCGACGGTGTGTTGTTTCTCAACGATTTCACGGATTAAGTTTACTTCTGCTTCAGAGAAATCCTTCATTTTAGTTTCCGGATTGACTTTCGCTTTTTCTAAAATTTTGTGCGCGCGGGTAATGCCGACACCATAAATATAAGTCAGAGCGACATGGGCGCGTTTTTCAATAGGAATATTTACTCCTGCGATTCTAATAGCCATACAAAATAATTACAAAATAAATAAAATTAGCCCTGTCTTTGCTTGTGCTTAGGGTTTTCACAAATTACATGGACGCGTCCTTTGCGGCGCACCACTTTGCAGTCTTTACAAATTTTCTTCGCACTCGCTCTTACTTTCATATAAAATCTAAATTAATATCTTGATAATTTCTATAAATACTCGGGATTTAGAGGCGGTAGGTGATTCGACCCTTGGTTAAATCATAAGGGCTGATCTGCAATTTAACTTTGTCACCAGGAAGTAAACGGATTTTATTCATTCTCATTCTACCTGATAAATGAGCCAAGATTTCATGACCACTGGGAAGCGCAACGCGAAAAGTGGCGGCCGGCATTAATTCCAAGACCTCACCTTGCATTTCAATAAAATCTTTGGCGTTTAAAGTTTCGTTAGTTTCCGAATTTTCCTTAGCCTTTCGTTTTGCCTTTGACATTAACACAAAAAAATTTGATAAAAACCTAGTGATTTTATCAAAATCTTCAAAATATAAAACAAGTTAGCTTGTTTAAATTTAATATAGGTACATTATATGGGAAACGCGCGGTGATGTCAATAGTGACCGCTACAAAAAAATGATTATTCCAAAACTGCCTTAATGCGCCTCACTCCTGAGCTGGACGACTCTTCTTTTTGAATCTTGAAATGGCCTAATTCTCCAGTATTTTTAACATGGGGGCCACCACAGATTTCACGAGAAAAGACTTTATTCCAATTAGCAGTATCGGGACCATTTTCTATACCAGCAGTATAAACTTTAACCTTTTCTCCGTACTTTGAATCAAAAACTCCCATTGCCCCAGTATTTTTCGCTTCTTCTAGCGATAATTCTTCACAACCCACTGCCAATTTGTCATTAATTGCTAAATTAACCAGTTTTTCAGTCTCGGTAATTTGGACCGGGGTCATTTTTTCTGGATAAGAGAAGTCAAAACGAAGCCTTTCGGGGGTGATATTGCTACCTTTTTGAGTGACTCCATCCCCCAATACCTGGCGCAAGGCCGCCAAAAGAAGGTGGGCGGCGGTGTGTAATTTAGTGGTTTCTTCGCTATTATCAGCTAAACCTCCTTTAAATTTACCGGCCGCTGCGGTACGAGATAAATCTTGGTGCTTGCTTAATTCGGTTTCAAAGCCAATTTTATCAACCGTCATTCCCTTCTCCTTGGCCAATTCTTCGGTAATTTCCAAAGGAAATCCATAACTCTGATAAAGATTAAAGGCGCGAACACCATCAATAGATAGGCCGTTTAGCTTATTAAATTCCAGCAGACCCTTCTCCAGGGTTCGACTAAACTTCTCTTCTTCTTTGTCCAGTTCTGCACAAATAAAATTTTCATTCAGCCTTAACTCTGGATAAACCTTTTCATAATCATTAATAACCACCATCGCCAACTCTTTCAACCAATTAGTTTTATTGATTTCCAATTGACGAGCAAAACGCATTGCTCGGCGAAGTAAGCGGCGAACAATATATCCCTGATCGGTGTTGCTGGGTGCCACTCCTTTTTCGTCACCAATAATCATTGTGGACGCTTTAACGTGATCAGCAATGACGCGCATTGCTTTTCTGATCTCTGGACTGTCAGAATATTTTTTACCAGATAGTTCTTCGGTTTTGGTGATAATATTTTTAAACAAATCGGTTTGATAATTATCACAATGATTCAAAACCGCCGTAACCCGTTCTAGGCCAAGACCAGTGTCCACGTTCTTCTGGTTCAAAAGTTCAAATGAAGCATCTGGCTGCTTGTTGTATTGCATGAAGACATTATTCCAGATCTCTACCCATTTATCATTATCATCATTGAAGGAGCTTGGCACTTCATCAGGATTTCCAGACCAATAGAAAATTTCCGTATCTGGACCACAAGGACCCGTAAGGCCAGCCGGCCCCCACCAATTATTTTTCTTCGGCAGTCTGGCAATCTTTTCTTTCGGCATACCCAGGGCGAGCCAAAGATTATAAGATTCCTCGTCGAAAGGCGCGTCATTGTCACCAGCGAAAACGGAAACTGCCAATAATTTCGGGTCTAAACTTAACCACTCTGGAGAAGTTAATAATTCCCAACTCCAAGCGATTGATTCATTTTTGAAATAATCTCCCAAAGACCAATTCCCCATCATCTCAAAGAAGGTGTGATGAGTTTCATCTCCCACTTCATCAATATCATCAGTACGAACACACTTCTGAGCGCTAGCCAGGCGCGCACCGCCAGGATGTTTTTCTCCCAATAGATAGGGGACCAGCGGTTGCATGCCGGCAGTAGTAAACAAAACCGTGGCATCATTTTCTGGAATCAAAGAAGCACTCCTGATCACGTTGTGATCCTTTGAGCGGAAAAAGTCGAGATATTTTTGGCGTAATTCGGTGGCGGTCATATATTTTTTATTTAATCAAAAGAGATTATTTGAAAACCTTTTTCTTTTATGTCCTCCGAAGAAAACCAGAGGTCTTGCAGTCTGAATTTGAATAAATAGTTAGCCTCCTTTTCAATTACTCTCCCCGTTGCTCGACGAGTTTCCGGGTCGCTAGAGGTCCATTCTTCCAAAACCAGAATGTCGCCAACTTCTATCTCAAAATCATTGAGACGGAGTTCGTATTTTTTCTTGCCGTCCAAGATGTCTTGAAAATACTCAGGCAATACTTTTTTCACAATTCTTCTGCTCATGAGATTACTATATTATATTAACTTCTTCTTCCAAATCAATAGCAAACTGCTTTTTAATGACTAACTTAATCTTTTTAACCAAATTTAATAGATCTTTAGCACTGGCTCCACCGTAATTCACTAAAATTAAGGCCTGTTTTTCGTAGACACCAACTTTTCCAAAGATTTTACCCTTAAAACCGGCCTTTTCAATCAACCAGCCCGCTGGAATTTTTATTTTATTGCCAGATGGAAAGCTTTTTATATCAGGAAAACTTTTTTCTAATTTTTTAAATTTGGAAACGCTAATTCCCGGATTCTTGAAGAATGACCCTGCATTAGCAATGAGCGCTGGTGATGGCAATTTACTGTTTCTGATATCTTGAATAGCTGTCACCACCTGTTTCAAGTTTGGCTTATGAATTCCTTTTTCTTTCAAGCGCGCACGGATGTCACCATAATCTAGCTTGAGATTCGCTTTTTTGTTTAAGCGAAGAGCGACTGAATAAATAAAATATTTTCCCTTTAATTTATTCTTAAAGATACTATCGCGGTAAGCAAATTTGCAATCCTTGGAAGTAAATATTTTTTCCTTGCCAGTTTGCAAATCGATTGCCACTAGATGGTCAAAGCAGTCTTTCAATTCAACGCCATAAGCGCCAATATTCTGCACCGGAGCAGCTCCCGCCGTACCGGGCACCAAATAAAGATTTTCTACCCCATACCAACCACTCTCGGCCGCGAGGTGCACAAAGTGCGTCCAGCTCTCACCGGACAAAGCTGAAAAAATTACTGACTCTTTATCTTCGGAGAGGACACCCGTGCCTTTGATTTCGTTTTTCAAAACCAAGCCTTTTATTTTTTTGCTAATTAGGACATTAGATCCACCACCCAATACAAAAATATGCTTGCTTTTTTCTTTTGCCCAGCTAATCGCCTCTAGCAGTTCTTCTCTGTTAGATATTACCGCAAAAAACTCGGCCTTGGCGGCGAGTTTAAGCGTATTTAACTTTTGCAACTCAAAATTTCGTTCAATCTTCAGCATGAGTTTATTTTACGGCTATTTACGGAAAAGTTCCAGGGTCTATCTCACCTCCCCCAATTCTTGCAACTTAATCAATTTGGCATACAAACCACCATTAATTCGCGCCAGCTCATGATGACTACCGCTTTCCGCCAAACATCCATTCTCCAAAACCAGAATTTTGTCAGCTTTTTTAATGGTGCTGAGTCGATGCGCAATAATTATCATGGTTCTTCCCTTGCTGATTTTATCCATCGCATCTTGAATCAATTTTTCACTATAGCTGTCCAAGCTGGAAGTTGCTTCATCAAAAATTAAAACCTTGGGATTAGCAAGTATTGCCCTGGCGATACCAACGCGTTGACGCTGACCACCAGAAAGCTTGATTCCCCTCTCTCCGACCATCGTATCGTATTTCTTGTCCAGTTTCTCGATAAATTCTTCGGCGTTAGCAATACGAGCAGCTGCTTGAATTTCCTGAAGTGATGCGCCTGGTTTGGCGTAGGAGATATTCTCGCGAATTGATAAATCAAAAATTTCCACTTCCTGAGGAACAATGGCAAAGAATTTACGAAAAGAGTAAAGATCATAGTCTTTCAGATTTTTTCCATCCAGAAGCACCTCTCCTTTTTGGGGGTCATAGTGACGATAAACTAAGCGAGCAATCGTTGTCTTACCGCCGCCAGACGGACCGACAAGAGCGGTGACGCCGCCAGCGGGAATTTTACAGGTTAAGTCATTGATTGCTGGACTAGAATTTTCTGAATAAAAAAATGAAACATTTTTGAATTCCAATTCGCCGTGAATCCTCTTGGGCTTAATTGCGTTTGATTTATTAGCAATTTCGCGCGGCGTATTAAAAAGCTTGATTAGACGGCTAATCCCTTCTCGCCCCTCTTCCATCTTGTCGTAAAAACGAGATAAGCGATAAAGCGAACCATAAGCTTTCTCACTGAGTGTAAAAACAAAAATCAACGAGCCGATACTGAGTTCGCCAGTAGAAACAAAATACACTCCCAGAAATAACACGGTTGCCCGACCAAAATCAACAATAGCATTGCGATATAGACCGATTTTCATCATCCAGCCATATTGGAGGTTATCATTGTCGCGAATTCTAGTCTTAATTTTATCAATCTCTTTCAATTCACGCTTCTCCTGGACAAAAGATTGGACGGCATTGATATTAATAATTGACTGGGCAGTTTTCCCTGAAGCCATTTCATAGTCTCGATAAAGTTTTTTGCGCACTGGATACATCTTTTTGTTTGACCAATAGGTAAGAAAAATAAAAAGAGGCGCAAAAACTAGAAAAGAGGAACCAATCCGCCAGTCGTTCAAGAATAAAATAATCGCGGTAAAAATCAGTTGAATAATTGTCGGCGTAATTTCCCAGAGCGTATTACCGATAAACTGAGAAATCCGATCAATTCCCCTCTCAATTTTTACCATCTTAGCGCCGGTATTTTCTTTCTCGTGATAACCGAGACTAAGATAAGTTAGCTTCTGCTGCGCTTTTATTGCCAAAAAATATTCGATATCCACGAGGAAACGCAGAATCTTTCGATCGCCAACATACTGAATCAGTGAGCGAGTTTCGTTTGCTAATAAGTAATAGGCAATCAGCCACAAAATATGTGTGAGTTCTGCCCGGCTAAAATTGGTCAGACCATCAACGACAAATTTCAAAATATATGGTTGGACCAGATCTAGGCCGGCAGTAAAAGTAGCGATTCCGAGCAAAATAAAAGCCGAGCGATGGAAATTACTCAATAACTTCCATAACTCTACCCAAAAACGGCTCCAGGGAAGAGTATCTTCAGTTTTTTCCGAATTATCTTGATTATCCATAAAAAAATCATTAAAAACTGGGCTATCTACTAGCCAGTATATAATGTATACGAAGGAAAAGAAATAAGGTTACAAAAAAATTAACAATTTCCGTCGGTCAAGTTGATAAAATAAAACAAGGAGTTCGTAATCTAATTAATTTTAGATTTTGAACTCCTTGTGTAGGATGTGTTTTGGTCTTAAGAAAGATCGGCAATGATCTTTCTTTTTTCTTCTCGCCTGGCAATACTGGCAATAATAGCCTCTTTGATTAAAATTGTCTCTGCAGCAATCCTGCTAACAGCTGCCGTTAGAAATACTGCGAGCAATATCGCACCAGATAGATTAATGGTCATTTCTGCTAAGCCTTTAACTAAAACAAAGGAAGCAATACCTACAATAAAGCCTATAGCCGACACCATTCTTATAAACAGTGAGTCTTCGTCGTCGTTGCCACCTGAAATCAAAGACCATCCTTCTATAAATGCGGAACCGAGCAAGCCAAAGCCAACTGCGCACACGGGAATTACTATCGCCGACCCAATATTAAAAGGGTGGGACATGTAGGTTGGCAGGAACACCATTGCAATACAAATTGTCGACATGATCGCCGACAGACTTCTTAAACTTTTTTTCTTCATTTTCTTGTTAATTTACGTGATTAGTACTTAGTTTAATAATATCATGATTATTATTTATTGTCAATAGGATGATTCGTATTTTGAATATATTTGGCTTAAATTAGATAAAATATTAAAAAAGTCGAAGGTCTATTCTAGAGAAATTCTTTCATAAGATTTCATTAATTCATACCAAGCCTGATGAATACTTTCCAGCTCTTCCCTGACTTCCGGGAAAAATGCGACATCACGGTAGTCTCGCTCCATTTTTGCATATACTCTAAATTCCCCGCCCGACTCTTTGTCGTCCTTGGCCATGGAAAAATACATGCTATCAGTCATATGGCTGGCCGAGTCGGCACAAGCAACAATTTTTGCTTCCAGTGATTCCGGTGCAAGGTCTCGGCAGCGATGAGCTCTGACGCAATGCAGGACTTGTGCTAATTTATCAGCTGGGTAAGCTTCCTGCTCCAGAAATATTCTCGCCTGCTCTTCACTTCTGATTGCATGATCAACTTCGGTGGGAATTGGATAATGTCCGAGGTCATGAAGCCAGGCTCCGAGAATTGCAATTTCCAAATCGACTTGCGGATATTTTGTTGCAATATGCCTAACCCATTTTTCAACCTCTGGAACGTGTGGTAACAAGTGATAAGGATCTGAGCCGAAATCATTAACCGTTTGAAGAAATTTATTTTTCGCTTTTTCAATAATTGTTTCTGGCATATAAAATTATTTTTTCACTAAAGCTTCGCCGACTCTAAAAATATCTCCAGCCCCCATTAACAGCAGGAGGTCACCGGCCTGCAAACTTTCTCGCAGATAAAATTCTGCCTCTTTTAAATCCTTGAAATATTTAACGATCTGTTCTTGTTTGGTGATTTTATTTTTTTGTTTAATTTCCAAGACTAAATCACGGCTAGAAACTCCGCCCTGCTTTTCCCTGGCGGAACCATAGATTTCCAAAATTCCCAAGAAATCGGCTCCAGAAAAACTTTTCACAAAATCTTTGAATAAAACTTTGGTACGGGTAAAAGTATGCGGGTGAAAAAAAACGACTAATTTTTTATCGGGATATGCTTCCCTGAAAGCCTTAACCGTCGCCTGGACCTCGGAAGGATGATGAGCGTAATCGTCAAAAATTTTCACGCCATTAAATTTACCGAGTAATTCCGCGCGTCTTGCCGTACCAGAAAAAGAAGCCAAATATTTTTTAATTTCTGATATTTCAACACCCAGGGCAAGGGCACCGGCAATAACCGCTAATGCGTTCGCAACGTTGTGCGCTCCCAATAATTTTGTTTTAAATAAGCCGGCCTGACCAAAAACTTTAAAATACTGTTGTCCATCTTTAAGAGTTGCGCCGTAGCCAACCAAAATTCCTTTCTGAGCCCAGTGCTCCGCTTCATCCTTGCCATTTACTAACGCATACGGAAAAACTCTTCCTTGGCAAAATTTTGCCACTTCTATTGCCTGCTTATCTTGAACATTGACTACCAGGAAACCTTTTGGCGGAATTTTTTTAATAAAATCGATAAAGACCTGAAGATAAGCTTTTTTGGTTTTAAAATAATCTGGATGATCGTAATCAATATTGTTCAATAAAACTCCTTGAGGGGAAAAATATTGCAGCTTATTGCCATACTCATCTGCTTCGGCAACAAATAATTTTGATGTCCCCGATAAAGCACTCCCATTAAATTGTGGCACCCGAGCACCAACCAAAACATTGGGATTCAAACCAACTTTCTGCAAAATATAACCAAGCCAAGCGGAAGTGGTTGTTTTCCCGTGGCTGCCGCAAACAGCAATTCCGTCATGAGAACTAAATACCGCCCCCACTGCTTGTGAGAAGTTTAAAACTAAAGATTTTTTAAAATTACCAAGAGCGGCTACTTCGCAGTTATTCTCTTTCGAATAAGCAATAGAATAAACAATCAAATCTGCTCCCTGAATTTGCGAGGCTTGAAATCCGGAAAAAACCCTTATGCCAGTCCGACGCAAAACTTTATCCGTCATGAATGTTTCCGGGATATCCGAACCAGAGACAAGGACTCCTTGCTGAGTTAAGAATTGAGCCAGCATAGTCATGCCGACTCCCTTGATGCCTATAAAATAGGCTGTTTTAACTTTTCTTCCCTGAATATTCATAAATTTTATCCGCTAGAAAATTAGCTGCGCCCGGCTTAACTATTTTTTTGATTGCCGAAGACATTCTTACCAACTCCGCTTTGTCATTTAATATTTGATGGACATGTGAAACAAAATTATCCACAGTCAAAGATTTTTGATCCAAAACAAACGCCGCTTCGGAAAATATTTTAGCATTATCTTCTTGATGAGAATTGGGCATGGGAACCAAAATGGCCGGCTTCGCCAGAAGAGAGATCTCAGTTAGCGTGGACAGACCACAGCGAGAAATTACTAAATCGCTGACTGCCATCAAGCCAATTATTTCAGAGTGTGGCAGGAAACCGTAAGACTGATAGGCTTCGGAATTTTTGGCACGCTCTTTCCCTTCACCACTCAAATGAATGACTTGGAAATCTGATAATTTTGGCAAACTGGAAACGACCAGATTATTCAAAAAATCTGCCCCGGTGCCACCGCCAGTAACCAAAATTACTGGTCGCTTTTTATTCAGATGATATTTTTTGCAAATCGCGTCTGTTCCTCTAACGGCTATGGAGAGCTCTTCGTCGTCTGCAGGGTTACCGATCCATTGGGCTCGCGAATAATCCGCAACAGATTTTTCAAAGGCCACAGTCTTAAGAGAAGCCAATGGTGCAATTAACTGATTGGCTAGGCCGGGACGAAAGTCTTGCTGGTGCATAAATACGGGGATTCTCAAAAGCCAGGCTGCACAAGCCGGCGGCACTGCCACAAAAGCTCCAACCGAAAGCAGTACCCGGGGGCGATATTTGATTAGATAATAAAACGATTGACCAAATGCAAAAACAATACTGAAGATGTCAAAAAAATTACGCCAAGAAAAATAACGGCGGAGTTTTCCTGAAGAAATTTTGAGATATTTAATTGAAAAGTTTTTTGTTTCATTCTCCACTAGAGAGACTTCTGGTCCATCAGCGGTCCCAAAAAAAATAAATTCCACTTCTGGGTGTTCGCGCGCAAGTACCCTGGCCACGCTTAAAAGTGGTACCACTGGTCCACCAGTACCACCGCCACTCAAGGCGATTAATATTTTTCTTTTCCTATTCATAATTACTGACGATTACGCACGCGCAGATTTTCCTTGGTTTGCTTGCTGATATTAATCAAGAGACCCATCGCCATCATAATAGAAATTATTGCTGTGCCGCCATAACTAATAAAAGGCAGAGGCACGCCAGTCATAGGGATAATGTTAATCATTCCACCGATATTAAAAAAGGCCTGAATAATCATCCAAAAAACCACACCAATAGCCAAGTTGCGACCAAAACCATCGGGCGCTTTTTTGGAAATCAAATATCCACGATAGAAAATAAAACCAAAAAGAAACAAGAAGGCGATGTTACAGATAAAGCCAATCTCTTCGGAAATAATTGGAAATATCGCGTCGCCATAAACTTCTGGTAGATAATTAAACTTTTGCCTGCTTTGTCCTAAGCCGCGACCAAAAATTCCGCCTGAGCCAACAGCGATTAGCGACTGATTAATCTGGTAACAGGCATCGAGCTTAGTTTTTTCGTTATTGGGATCTTTTAGACACTGGAATCTACTAGCTTTATAATCGGTCTTGCCGTTAGCGTTCTCCACTGGACGGCTAGAGACTTGATAAATCAGGAAAATTGCGGCCAAACCCATCAAGCCGACCAGCATGATATGCTTAAAATTTCCGCCACCGACAAAAAACACAGCGATGGAAGTAGAGATAAGGATTAGCAAAGTTCCTAGGTCTGGCTGTAAATACATCAAAAAGCCAATAAGACTCAGAATAACTATGAATGGTAAAATGCCCTGAGAATAATCGTTCAACTGATTCTTTTTAACCTCCAGCCAAGCTGACAAATAAAAGAGGAAGGCAAGCTTTACTAATTCCGAAGGCTGGATTGACTGACCAAAAATATTAATCCAACTACGAGCCGTGCCATAATTAGACCTAAGCCCTGGCACAAAAACTAAAACCAACAAACCAATTGAGCTAAAAAGAAAAAATAAGGCAAATTTCTGCCAGCGGTGGTAATCGACACGAGAGATTAGATAGCAAGCCAAGGCGCCAAGAATAATGGCGATCAACTGATGATTAAAATAATAATAACTATTATTGTTTTTCAAGTAGCTAACCACCGAGGAAGCACTAGAAAGCATGATCAGACCGAAAAGAAGAATGGCCGCTAAGGCGACAATTAATTTTTTATCCGGTTCATGCTCTCCCTTTAGCGGAGCAAACCATTTTTTTATTTTTTGTATCATTTATTTTTACCAATTTTTATCTAAAAGAAAAATCATTAAGCCAATCGCCGAGGCCACCCCAGAAACCAACCAAAAACGCATCACGATTTTTGATTCCGACCAACCAATTGCCTGAAAATGATGATGAATGGGTGCGGAGCGAAAAACTTTTTTCTTGAATATTTTCTTGGAAACCACTTGAATAATTACTGACAAAGACTCGACTAGAAAAATAAACCCGATAGGAATTAACAATAGAGCGTTATTAGTTAACATTGCTATTACCCCCAGAGTAACCCCCAGGCTCATTGAGCCGGTATCGCCGAGATAAAATCTGGCTGGCGGAATATTAAACCACAGAAAAGATAGGAGCGCTCCAATAATCACCCCACAAAACACCGCCAAATCATAGCGCCCCAGAGCAAAGGCGATAATTCCGAACGAACCATAGGCGATCATTAGAGTTCCGCCCGCCAAACCATCCAAGCCATCAGTTTCGTTGACCGAAAAAGCAGTAGCAACAATAATGAAAATGAATACTGGAATATACCACCAACCAATTTCAAAGCTACCGAAAAATGGTAGATGAATAACGGTCCAATCCAGCTTGAAATAGAACCAGAGCGAGGCCAAAAGGGCAATAAACAGATAGACAAGCAGACGATGCCTTAGTTTTAATCCACCACCGCCCTTAGTTCCCAAGCCGCGCACATCCAACCAGTCATCAACCAAGCCAATCAATGCCGAAGCGATAAGAACCCCAAGAGGCAGAAAAGTCTCTGGCCGTGACAAAAAATTTAAGCCAGCTAGCCAGGAACCAGGAGCCCAAAGGGAGAAAAAATAGAAGAATAGAGAGAAGCAAAGAACGGTGAACCAGATTAAAATACCGCCCATGGTTGGTGTACCTTCTTTGTGTGCATGCAGGAGACTGAAAATTGGCGTTGCTCCATTATTGCGAATTTTTTTCCCGAGCTTATACTTATAGAGGAAATGGGTTAATAGTGGTGTTAACAGAAAGGAAAAGGCAAAGGCGAGAGTAGTTAAAAAGATTAACCTAGAAATATGGAAAGAAGTCATAAAAAAAATTAACGAAAATTTACCAAATAGACCGAGAATAAAGCAGCGCTGAGAAATAGCTCGCACACCGTCAAACCACCAAAAATAAAGAAAGAAAGAAACTTATAATCCGAACGCTTAGAAATTAGCAGAAGAATCAAGAAATCTAACAAAAAAAGGGCGACGCCAATACCTGCGAGCCAGAACACTAAGTCCCTGGTTCCAATCCAATCTACGCCAAAATCGATATTGTAATGCAATACCAAGGTCTCGTCCTTAAAATTGCGAAAAATCTCAAAAGAACCAAGAAACAAAGAAACTGTCAAGAATAGATTGGAAAGTAAAAAGATCCAAGAATGCCGCCAAGAAAAAAGCG
>JAPLVY010000009.1 GCA_026396875.1 Candidatus Falkowiibacteriota bacterium
CGTTGTCACCGAATAAATCAGTCTTAGCGGTAGGAGCTAAAACGGCCACCTTGGCATAGGATTTTACCTGGGCATCAGAAAAAAATGATCCCTGATCCATCTCTAAATTACGTACTTGAATATACTGAGCACTCGCACCCAAGATTGTGGTGTTGGTGTTATTATTTTTTTGAATAACCTGATAGCGTCTGGAAAGCTCCGGAGAAACAGCCACAATGTTGCTAACCTGACTTTTTATTGCCTCAGCATCTTGGATGGTTAAAGTCTGTGCACTACCTCTACTAGCATTTGCCGGGCTAAAACCCTTGCTTTGAGCACCAGGGATTATCATTACCAAGTTCGAACCAATGGACTGGATACTACTAGTTATTGAACTCTGTGCCCCTTGGCCAATAGAAACCATAGCAATTACCGAACCAATACCAATAACAATACCGAGCATGGTTAGACCCGAACGAGACTTGTTGGCGGTCACCGCACTATAAGTTTCTCTCAATAAATCACTAGTCAACATAAATTAAATTTTAGATACAATAAAAACTGCTATTTTAATCATTGACGATTTCTCCGTCACGCAAACGAATAATCCGGTCGGCATGTTTGGCAATTTCCAAGTCGTGAGTAATTAAAATGATAGTCCTCTTTTCTTTTTTGTTTAGATCCTTAAATGTCTGTAAAACAATCTGACCCGTTTTTGAATCGAGGTTTCCCGTCGGTTCATCAGCAAGAATTAAAGCCGGGTTATTCACCAAGGCGCGAGCAATCGCCACTCTTTGCATTTGACCACCAGAAAGCTGATTAGAAAAATGATGCCAACGGTCCTCGGGCATAGAAACTGCTCGCAAGGCTTTCTTGGCGATTTCGTCACGTGTAGTCGCTGGAACTTCCGCGTAAATTAGGGGTAAAGAAACGTTGCGCAAAACTGTAGAGCGGGAGAGTAAATTAAAAGACTGAAAAACAAAACCAATTTTATTTCTTCTGATCGCAGCCAATTCGTCATCGGAAAGCTTGGAAACATCAGCACCATCCAGAAGATATTCGCCGCTAGTTGGCGAATCGAGAGCACCGAGAATATTCATGATCGTTGACTTCCCCGAACCAGACGGACCAGTGATAGCAACAAATTCACCCGCTTTAATCTCAAAACTAATATTTTTTAAAATTTTAGTTTCGAGTTCACCGGCGAAATATGCCTTACAAATATTAACAAATTTTATCATAAGAAATAATTAATTTCTTGGAACTCCAGCGGAAGCGCCTCTGGTTGCAGTAGCCCCACCAGTCGGTGCTCCGCCGCGATTGCCACCAAACATGCTAAATCCGCTAGCAGCGGCAGCGGCAGTAGTGCTACTGGCAATTGTTCTGGAAATCACCAGATCACCCTCGTTTAGACCACTAATAATTTCTGACTGAGAATCATTTGACTCTCCAACCTGTACTTGCTGACGAACAGGTTTAACGGTTGAACTTACCGGCCTGCGACCATTAGCGCTAACACCTGGTAAAGTTTCTACATAGCTATTGTTTTGCAAACCGGTTTTTACCGCTTCGCTGGGAACCAGAAGAACCCCGTCACGGGAACTAACAATAATATCCACAGAAGTACTCATCCCTGGTTTAATCCTCGCATCTTGAGAATCAAAAGCTATTTTTATACTATAGTTGACCACTCCTGAAGTAACTGTTCCCACACCACTAATCTCACTGACTTTGCCCTTAATTTTAAGATCCGGCAAGGCATCGAAAGTCAAATCGGCATCCTGGCCAACCTTAATTTTAGCCGTGTCTACTTCATTCAATTGAATAATAGCAATCTGCTGCTTGGTGATAATAGTAGCAAGAGCAGTTGCTCCAGACACCGTAGCGCTAGAGCCGGCATCCAAGCCGACAGTGGCACTAAGCGCTGCTACTTGACCGTCAATTGGTGATTTGACTAATGTTTTATCGAAATTCAATTGAGCAGATTCCAAATTAGCGCGAGCAGAAACTAATTGCGAATAAGCAGATTGGGTGGTTGATTTATCGGCTGGAGCAGTCAGTTTGGCATATTGAGCTTGAGCATTGTCCAAAGATTGTTTAGCACTATCAACTCTGGCTTGCGCTGAATTTGTCTGAGAGACCAGAGATAGCTGAGCATTGGTTAAACTATTTTGTGCGTTAACTACGGCATCACTAAGGCTTTGGCGACTGCTTTGAACAGAGGAGATACCGTTATTAATTGAATTGATCTGAGAGTTGATGGAATTTTTATAAGAATCTAGGTCGGCTTGAGTAAACGAAGCACTGGAAACTGAATTTTGGAGGAGATAAGAAGCACTGTTTACGACAGCTAGGGTTTTGTTTAAAAGATCTAAAGTGCTATTAGCTGCCATACTGATATTCGCATTATCTCGAGAAGACTTGGCTGCATCCAGACTGCTTACCGCCGGTGCAACATACTGGTTGGCCATGTCATATTCATTCTTGGTCTGGCTCAAATAACTACTATTTAGAGCACCCAGGGCAAGCTTTGCGTCTTGATCATTAAGGATTTTATTCACTAAATCGAGAGCGCCACGACAAGCAACAATTTCTGATTCGATTGTGCTTATAGCCTGAAACCTTTTGCTATCAGAAGAATACGAAGAAGAAATGTCAGCAATTCTATTTAGACTATCCTGGGCCTGAGACAAGGTCTGATTGGCGGTCTTTATGGTCTGCTCGTAATCATTTTGCGCCTGTTGATAATTACTCTGGGCAGTGTTCAAAGAGAGTTGGCTAATCTTTATATCTGAAGAAGCGGCTCCTGATAATACTTTGTTGTAATTGGCTTGAGCACTTGCGAAACTAGCTCTGGCCTGAGTCAGGGAAATAAGGGCAGTCCTTTGGTCAACGATCGCAATCACATCCCCAGCTTTGATGTTTTGTCCGAGAGCGACTTTAACGGCAGTTATTTTACCAGAAGTTTCCGGCTTAACATCCACCTGAGAAATTGCAGAGACCTGACCGGTTCCAGAAATCAAAACCGTTAAGTTTCCCTTTTCGGCAGCCGCCAAGACATATTGGGGAGTAACTTTCTTAGGGAAAACCTTGGGATAAATAAAATAAACGGCGGTACCGATAATTAAAAGCCAAATAAGATATTTGACGCGTAAGAAACGCTTCAGAAAGGGGATGATTTTGTTCATATAATTAATTATTTTTATTATTTTCTTGGCATCACCGGTATTCCGGGAGAGCGTCGCGGCAATAATGGCTTAATTAGGTTACATTTTTTATGGCATCCTTCCCAGGGGAAAATTTCTGAGGCGATAAACACTCCCGGTGATCCGGGGTGTCCATTAATCAGAACCATTTGCTCCGGAACGATCAAAACCGCTGCCTCTTCTACGGTATCATCGCGGAAAATTATTCGCCATTCTTGACCGTTAAAATCCTGCAAGATAAAAGCCTCGTCAGTAGTTGATCCGATCTTCCCAGCCAAAGCACCCTCTCCTGGTCTTCCCCAGGCCGGAATGCGTGCATCAAAAATCTGACCATAAAAAGGAAGACGGCGAGAAAGCTCGATATTCATCCGGCGATGTATTCCCATCCCGGAAATCAAAGCCCCTAAAATTATACTACCACATAGGGAGGCAACCACCAGCAAATAAGCTGGATATTTATAACTCTTCTTTAAGTGTTTTAAGTTATAATAAATCACCCCAATTAAAAGTAGAAAAACCAGAAACCAGGCATAAGGAACAGAGACGAGAAGCCAGCGAATTTTCCCAGTATCATGCGGGTGGCTCAAACCGAATCCCTGAAAGTAGGTAAAAAAAATGATTAAGGAAAAAGCCAAACCACCGAGAAGAGTTGTGAGTCCAGCCAAGCCCCAAAGAACGCAACCGCGCATTAAAAAATACCACTTTGGGCGGGGTTTGATTGATTTTTGATTAATGGTCATTAAGACCTTGTCGCTAAGATCTTGCATATTTTTCTTTTAACTCTTTTTTTGCGGAATAGATCAGCGTTGCCACGCTGCCATTTGGTTTCTTTAAAATGTCAGAAATTTCCTCATAACTTTTTTCTTCAAAAAAACGTAAGACTAAAATTTCGCGGTGAATCGGTTTTAAAACAGAAAGCATCGTCGCAACCTCTTTCTTCAAGTCCTTGCCTTCGATCTCAGCAGTTAAATCTATTTCTGCCCGTAGACGATTGGCAAGGAAATCATCAATTTCCACGGTCTGGGGGCGAGCGCTTTTTGCCCGATGGTGACTAATTACCTGGTTGTGGGTGATACGATAAATCCAAGAAGAAAACTTCAAGTCATTATCAAAATCATTTAAGTTCTTATAAACCTTGATAAAAATATCCTGAAGAACATCCTCGACTTCCTCTTCGCCAAAATTGGATATCCGCCTAATGTAACGAGCCAACTTATCGCTGTAACGATTCATAATACCAGCAAAAAAGGCCTGGTCTTCCAAGGCTAAAAGGACTAATTCATTGTCTGTTTTAGAAGAATAATCTTCTGGAGCTTTTGGCATCTGATTAGCCTTTAGGCCCGAAATCTTCGGGATCACAGCAGTTAATACGCAAAAAACAGGAAATTATTTTGTTTTTTCCAATTTTTTCTCAATATTTTTAAGGCGATTGATTATTTCAAAAATTCCACTCTAATACCTGATAATGATAGTATGCCACCTTTTCTCATCACATTAATCTAATTCTAGCATTTTATATCTACTTTAACTATAAATACTATTTATTTTTTTCATAATTGACGCTCCAGGCGCCAGAAAGTGGCTGTACCAAAGAACTAATGTTAGAAATCATTACTGACTCATCGTTTTCAAAAAAACCATTATTACTCCAGTTATTAGTACCAAATACTGCAATTTGATCATCAACTATCAATAGGTGATGGTGTAAAAAAGAATTTAGATTGGCATCGCCAGAGAGTTTGGCGGCCTCCAAATTTCTTTTTTGATCAGTTATTATTTCCAAATTCCCGAGGTGACGACTGACTTTTTGCTGGTTCATTAAAGGAAAAACCGAATCGGCGAGGGAATAGTTGGAATCATCGGCAATTATCTGCACTTCTTTGTTTGCGGAAATATCTACCAAAACCTGAGCTAATGGTTTACTAGTAAAATTCCAGATCATTATTTTTATTCCTCTCTGAGCGCTCTTAATTAGTTCTTCCATGCGCCCCTTTAAACCATTGTGCGTTTCTGGCGTGAACCAAACTTCTAGAAAACCTTGAGGGTACTCCAGCCGAGTCATTAGACTGGAAATTCCGCCATTTAATTTATCGCGACCGCGCTCTCCTTTTAGTAAACGAGAAAATTCTTCACCAAAAATATTAATTATTTCTGGACGAGTGGTATCAAGTAAAAAGCATGGATCATATTTACCCTGCAAATAGGTAAAATTATAAGAACCAAAAAATAGTCTTCCAGTCTTCTCCCCCCGATCAACAATCATAAATTTGTGATGCATTGAGCCGCCCCCCGCGGAGAAATTGATGCGCTTGATATTTTTGGGGAGATTTTCAAAAATCTTGTCATGCCCTGCCTTGTTCTTGTTGCCAAGCATAATTGTTACGGCCACTCCTCGATTAGCGGCGCGATAAATAGCCTCGCGAATTAAAATATTGTCCATTGAATAAACCGCTAACTCAATGCTCTTTTGGGAATCGTCAATTGCTTTAATAAGAATGGGGGCGAGATTGTCATCACCCAAGTCATTATTGAAATATAATTTACCAGAAAAATCATCAGCAATAACAATAGTCCGATGATCTTGAGAATTTGTACCGTGAAGACCAACAAAGAAAAACCTAAAGAAAATAAAGACCAGGCACAGAGAGATAACTAGGGCCGTGATAGCAAAAATTAATCCTCTTTTTTTAGTACTTAATTTCATATTTTTGATAGTAAGTTAAATAGTTATTTTCTTTTCTAGAAAAGATAATAAATGTCGATTCCGGCAATGATTTCTCTAGCGTCGCTAGGGCGTCTTTAATCTCCTGGTACCCAAGATCTATCCAAAAATTATCAATTACAATTAATCTTGGTCTCCTTTTTAGACACCAAAGGGAAAATATCGCAAAGGCTGACTTTGGACTAGCAAGCGCGGCGGCAGCGCTGGCATTAAAATTATTATCTGGAGCGACCAGGGAAAAAAGTGATGGATTCAAAGAAAGAAGTTCTATGGTTTTTTCAATTTCAGAAAAATTCATCTCCGCCCTATCTCTGCCGACAATTAATTCAAGCAGACTCTTCTCGGAATAAAATCCCGGATCAAAGAAACAGATGCCGTGTCCGAATCTCTGAAATGACCGATAACTAAAACGACGACCATCAATTTTTATTCTTAAAGCCTTTGATTGAAAAGCACCCATTCCAGAAAGAGCCTTAGCTAGAGCACTTTTCCCAACGGATAAGTTGGAATAAAATAAATATTTTTCTCCAGGCGAAAAAGCTAAGTGACAATGACGCCAATAACTAGCGCCCTTGAAGAGCTTTAATTTCCGACTGTAGAAATCTAGGCTATGATGAAAAGCCAATCTTTTCTCTCGCTGAGAAAACTTGGTTCGCTCAACAACTGAAAGAAATAGCCCCATCTTTCCTGGCCAAAAATAAAGACCGATGCGTAAGCTCTCATAAATCGCTCGCGAAAAATAAATTAGAAGGAAAAGCAGTAAAAATTTTCCACCCGAGCTAATTGAACCAAAATCAGAGAAAAACTGCGCCGAGAAGAAATGAGAAAAGATCGAAACCACTAACAATAAGGCAAAAACTACCTTGGCGCAAAGTTTAATCCACAAATCTCTTCTAACCCTGAAGAACGAATCAAATTTTACCAGCCTATCAAATCGTCTCAGGGAATCATTCTCCCTATTCATAATTTTTAAAAAATATTTTTCCGTGCTTGAATCATCAATCTCCTCCATGATCCTAGAATAGAAAGTGACCTCTTGGGAAATATAATTTTTTGAAACCAAATACGAAAGAAAGGCAATAATTACCGAGGAAAAAATTAAAATCAAAATAATTAGAGACCAGTTTAACCCACTCCAGACAGACAAAATGGTAATAACCAATAAATTAATGAGCCAGCGTAATAGACCAAAAAAAGAATTACTAAATCCCATTGAAGCCAAAGGGAGTTGATAGGAGATCTTAGCGATCAAACCAGCTTTATTGTGATAATTTATTTTATCTAGCGGTTGATTAATATAATTTTTAAAGATTCTTCTCCGAAGTTTGTTTGCAAAAAACACCCCAAGAGTTTTTTCCTGACGAATTGAAAAATAAGAATTAACAAAAAAGACCAGCAATAACAAAACCAGGAACTGCCAAAAAAATGTTGCCAAAAAATACGTCTTCTGCCCCACCAATTGATTGCGGCTAAAAATTATCAAAATAGCCTCAACTAATCCCTGCGAAAGCAAGAGAAAACCGAGAGCCACCAGGGAGAATCTCCGATTTCTGAAAAAATCGCGCAAAAAATTAAAGTGCAAATCGCTCAGTTCAATTTTTTGAAATTTACTGCGCGTTTGACGAGCCTGGCCGATTAACTTTATTTGTTTTCTAATTCCTTTCATAATGGAATTTTTTATAAAAATGGTAGAGGGAAAATATTCCCAGATGACCCAAGCGTTTTTCTAGCAGGCGGCGATTGCGTGGTGAGTAGTGTCCATAAAAAAATTTGGTCATGATTTGAAAGAATCTTTCCGAACAATCTCTGATTTGCTTCGAGTCATTAATTTGTGGCTTATCTTTAATAATCTTTTCAAAACGAAAGTTAAAATTATTTTTTTCCTCGATCATTATTTTCCTTAGCAAATAGTCCTTACGCTTGTCCGGCAAATGCTTATAGGACAGGAGTTTTTTCCATTCCGTTTCAATCCGGCGTAAATAACCTTGCTCCAAGCTAATCAATCCACCCTCAAAACAATATCCCAAAAAGGAAAATTTTGACTTAGCGGGACCACAGTACAACTTATTTTCGTTGATTCTTAGTTTTCTAGCTAAAAGGTCAGCAGACATTTCTTTCTTTATTACTTCAAGCTTGTCATCATTTTGATCCAAGATTGCAATATCATCACCGACCCGCAAATAAAAAGGAACAAGTTTTTGGTATTTAAAATCCAGATCGCTCAAGTAAAAATTAGCGAACTCGGCAATCAGTGGCACCCCTTGAATCAGGCCGAATTGTGGCATCACCATCTTGCCGTCGCGGTAAGCACAATTAAAAATAAATAGCCGGAGCACCGCCAGAACCTTCTGATCGGAAAATATTTCTTCGAGCCGACCAGAAAGCAGCTGCCGATCAATCAGGTCGGAATAATTTTCTAAATCAATAATCAAAGCATAATCTTGCGAAAAATCACGACGATAGCGATGCCCAAAATATTTCGCTGCCAGATATGGAGGTTTGCCGGGACGGTAAGAAAATAAGCGATCAGAAAAATTTTTCTCAAATACCGGAAGAACTATCTGAAAAATCGCTTGAGCCTTTATTCTCTCTTTGAGACTATATATAAAAATTTCCCGATTTTTTTCGGGATTATTTTTTTTGGGTATTTTCACCAATAAGGCTGGAGAAATTTCTTTTTCGCTCACTAATTCCTCGCGAATTAGGAGAAGCAACTCTTCGGAACGCAAATCGTAATGCTCCAATAAAAGATTGTCTAAACCGTGGTAACTAGCACTCTTACCCTCAATGGTGAATTGCTCGACTATTTTCAAATAAGCCGCCCGCAGGTTAGCGTCAGAAATTATTTCGGAAAACATATTTTTCAAATTATCCTCAAGATATCTAACGGAAAACCGATAAATATTGGTTAAATCCAACGAGGCGAAGGGTCGCAAGACCCTGAACCACAAACCATCACTCTTTAATTAACTGACATTAACAGTAATAAAAAATCAAAATTTAATGGCTACTAATATCCCTCTTTCAAGGGTTTTGAGGATAATTATTAAGTATACTAGCGAACCAGTTTACTGCTTAATAGTATATAACAAATAGTAATATTGGGCAATTTACTGAACAAAAGGGGTTGACAAAGAAATAATAGGCCCATCTTAGATTTTTTAAAATAAAAAAGAGTCTTTTTTTAAAAAGACTCCAGAAGATTGATACTAGCGGTTCCTATTTTTTCTCCTCATTTACCAAGGCTTTAAACCCGGCCTCAAAAAGCAGATCCCATCTCGGGTTCTGGCCCCAGCCCTTCGCTTTTCCTAGCTCGGTGAGGGCAAAATTCATGTTGCTTAATTTCTCTTCGCGTATTGTATTCAGAGCTTCATCCTTCTGACGATGCGGATTGATGATTAATACATAAGGTGGTTCATCCATAATGATCGAATTTATTGTTAATATTACTAATTTTTATAAAACAAAAATAGCATATTTGATGCTATTTTGTCAATTGCTCGGGGACATGGACTCGAACCATGATCGACGGCTTCAAAGGCCGCTGTCCTACCATTAGACGATCCCCGAATATTATATTTTGCTAGTTCATACCTGAAAAACGCTTTTAATCTTAACCAAAAGTGATAGACAAGTCAAACTTTAGAATACTTTCTCACTGCCAACAAACTGGCGAGTGAAGAAGCGAAAGCGGCAGCAAGGAACTCCGCACCAAAGATGACCAGGAAATTAGTAATAAAATAGGAGACGATATTAATATTATATCCAGTGAAGAATACCTCCAAATAAGGCTGCAGAAGGCTCAGGAAGGGAAAAAATATACTTGTAATAATCAGTGTGGCAATTAAACTATAAATCATAATTTCAATTTCTCGGCGGTGAGTATAAATTGTTACCTTAACCGTATTATAGATTACCAAAAGACTAGTGAGAGAAAAAACAATAATCACAAAAATTCCCGCCTCATTTATCTTATTAGTAATATAGTCGATTTTCTTAATGATGGAAGCGTTGTCGGCGAAATCTCTCGACTCAATAATATCGCTGTCGAGACGTTTCAAACTTTCTACCAATTGTGGCGCTTGAGCAGTGTCTTTCGGCGAAATTGTTAAACTTGGAGAAAGGGGGTTCTTTCCTAATTCTCGCAGGGCTTCGATGACCTGTTGATTATTTTGATTTTTATCTCTAAATTTTTGCAAAGCCTGCTGTTTGGAAATATAATCGACTGATTTTACATTGCCTAATTCCCCAATGCGATCTTTGAGCGCCATGATTTCATCTTCCCTGGCCTCACTCTTCAGATAAAGACTAAAATCCACCTTACCTTTAATCACCGAGATGGCATTATCAGAAATCACCCGCACCGTAGCCATCATATTAATAGAAAAAAGCGTTAAAACTAGGATAGTAATAGTCGCCACTGAAAGCCAAATATTTCTCGAGATATCTTGAACACTAAATTTTATAATCCGAAAGAAATTGTTCATATAATTTACAAGATGTATTTTCCGTGAGCTTGATCGGAAATAATTGAGCCATGCTCCATTGCTACAACTCGTCGGTTAAGACGATTAACAATCTCACGATTATGGGTCACCAAAATAATCGTAGTTCCAAAACGATTAATCCGTAGCAGTAAATCAATAATTTCATCAGCGTTAATCGTGTCTAAATTTCCCGTTGGTTCATCGGCCAAAAGAATCTTTGGTTGATGCACCAGTGCCCTGGCAATTGCCACGCGCTGCGCCTCGCCGCCAGAAATTTCTCCTGGATAACGGTTTGCCTTATCTTCGAGGCCAACGATTTTTAGAACACTAGGAACAATTCGTTTAATTTTAGAATTGGTGCCACCAGAAACTTCCAGGGCAAAAGCAATATTTTCCGCCAAGGTTTTTCTGGGCAATAGCTTGAAATCTTGAAAAATAACCCCGATTTGCCGACGTAAAAATGGTACTTCCCGACGGCTCAGGCGAGTAATATCCCAACCGCCGATAGTCACGCTGCCATCGTCTACCCGCTCTTCACCAATTAATATTTTGACCAATGTGGTCTTACCGGCACCGCTTTGTCCGACAATTGAAACAAATTCACCAGGCTTAATATCCAGGTTGATTCCCTGCAAAACCTTGGAGTAACGACCGTAAGTTTTGTAAACATTTTTGAGGTGAATCATAAAAAAAGAATTGGGAAAAATTATTTGGAAACTGCGAAATCAATTATCTCTTTTGTGTCTTCGATTGTGGCCGCTGAACTGGAAGCGCCAAACACCACAACAATTAAGTTCCCCTGAGGTGTGTCCACTCTGCTCATTAAGCAGTGACCAGCTTCTTCAAGGTAGCCGGTTTTAGAGGCATTAACCTGATTTTCGCCCGAGCTCAAAAGCTTGCTGGTATTCTTTAGGGTGTGGGCTTTCTTGGTATTAATAGTCTTAAAAGAATAGGTTTTGGCGGTATCAATTTTTTGTAAAGTTTTATCTTTCAGTGCCTCTTTGGTTATTATAGCATAATCGTTAGCTGAACTCACATTGTCTGGCGATAATCCAGTTGGTTCAACAAACTTGGTATTTTTTGCACCCCATTTTTTTACCATGCCATTCATTTTCGAGATAAAAACTTCTCTCTTTAAACCGCTAGCTCGCACTAAGCTCTCTACTGCATTATTAGCCGAGCCAACCAGGGCGGAATAGAGCAAATCCTTCGCAGTCATTGTTTCCCCCTCTTTAACCAGAAGCTTGGCTGATTCCCAGGGAGAACAATATTCATAATTAAAATTCTCATCGGCCTTCTTGTAGGTGACCACTTTATTTAAACTGGTTTTGGTGTCCAAAAAAACTTTTGCAGCAACAATCTTTGTTAAGCTTGCCAGAGGCAGTTTATCATTAGAATTTTTATCATAAGCTACTTTACCGGTCTTCTCCCAAATTGCTACGGCAGTTTTGGCATTTATTTGTGGCTTGTCTTTGGCGCTTGCAGTTACCGCTGGTTTTCCTGACATTACTTCTGTCGGAGTAACCATGGGAATGGCAGCGGTGGCACTAGCCAATTCTGCTGGCTCAACCTTAACTTTGATTAACCCGACGCTTTTCTTGGCAATCTTTTCAAAGGCAACCAAATCTAAATCTATCGCCCTGTCCGGGAGTTTATTTCTTTCTGGTCCATAATCATTAACTGTAATCACTACACTTTTATTGTTTTCCAGGTTGGTAACTTTCAACTTTGTGCCTTTAGGAAAATCCGGAGAAGCCGCGAACAAACCACCCTTAAATCTATACCAAGAGGCAGTGCCGAAAGCCAAGGAATCTGGCTTGATAAACAAAGCAACAAGCGATCCGGCTGGGATAGTCGCGCTCACTGAACCAGTTTTCCGGTTATCAATACTTGGAAAGGCTTGCCATTTTTTGGTCTCGGAATTATAGGAGAAAATTTCTTTTACACTATCGCTCGGAGAAAAATAATTAATCTGCACTGTTGAAGTGGCAACATTGTCGCCAAAATATTGATACCAAGGACTCATTCTTAACCATTCAGCATTACGTCCTTCGTTTTCCAGGGAAACTTCCTTTATTACAATAACGATGATTAGCCCGCCCCTTTAGCTCAACTGGTAGAGCAACGGTATCGTAAACCGTAGGTTGTCGGTTCAAGTCCGGTAGGGGGCTCCAAATCAAGATTAAGATCACGGAAAACGCCCGATTGGGGGGCGTTTTTATTTTAGGCGAAGATAAGATTAACTTCTTCGCATCTTTTTTTTATTTTGAGAATAAATTTTTCGGTCGCGGCAAAATATGCCTCCTGATCAGTCGGTCCAAAATACCAAACCTGGAAAACCAAAGAATTGGTCGTGGTCTTAACAAAAGAAGCCCTTGATATCTCAAGGCCGGCAACCTGAGCGGCTTCCGCAATAATGCGATGAGCCTGAGTTATCTTGTCGGAGGAATTATTGAGCGAAAATCCAAAGTCCAAAGTTCCGCGACGTTTGTCCTGCTTCTTAAAGTTATTTACCTTTCCGGCCACCAAGAGAGAGTTGGCAATCACAACCTCTTCTCCCGAATCAGCGCGTAATCTCGTGCTCCGCCAACCAATCTTTTCCACCCTTCCCCCTTCTCCGCTAACCACAATGTAATCGCCAACGGCAAACTGACGATCAATGTAAACGGTGATTGAGCTGAACAAGTCACTAAAAATCTTCTGAGCGGCCAAGGCCAAGGCAACTCCGCCAAAACCGAGTCCAGCGATTAGCGAGGTGACGTTAACCCCCATCATTGCCAGGGCCAAAAGCAGACCAACAACAATAAAAAAGGCCGAGATGACAAAGGAAATAATTCCCGAAAAATCTCTTACCGCCTGATTGCCAGCAGCTTTCTTTAAAAAATGCCTGGAAACAACCTTGGAAATATTAGCAGCCTGCAGGGACAAAACGACAATCAATAGGCTGTCAAAAAAATGGCTCCAAAAAATAGACAGACCCAGGAATTGAAAACCAATCCACAGAGCAACGGAAATATAGAACCAAGGGCGAATGGAGCGAATAAAATTCACCGCATAGTCACCAACTTTAAGGCTTTTACTTTTTAGAGACCTGAGATAGCGAGCAAGGAAAAAAGTCTTGATTAATTTAAATACTAAAAGAAAAATCAAAAAATAAAACAAAGCGAATAGATGTTTTTCCTAGAAAGCCGGAATGAAGGGATGAATAATTGGCAAAATATTATAATTCATAAAAAATTACTTAAAAAAATACTTGAACCACTTGAGATAATTGCTCTCAGCCTTGGTTTCTGGCAATAATCCCGAAGAGGTGCCAAGCTCCTCCTTAATCACAGCGACATTCTCTCCTGGTTTTTTTAAACCCAGATTGAGCCTGGCTGTTTCCTCTAAGGATGAGTCTGACTGGAAATACGAGATTGTGTCTCTTAGTTTTTTATTATCGACTTCTTTGGAACTAATTTCTTTTTTGAAATCGCTAATTTCAGATTCCACCGCTCTTTTCTGGCGCCAATTGCGCACCAAGGGTAAGCAAACCAAAACAATCAACAAAATCCAAAGGATGGCGTAAATTTTTTGCTTGGTTTGTGAGGACATAAATTAAATATTTTGAAGAAATAGTGAGCAGAAAATTTATTAATTCCTAATTTTTGGAGTAATCCAGAAGCCCATGTATTTTCCTTTCATCAATCTGATCTGTGCATCAAGACAGGGGATTGCACCAAAAATAATAATCGTTATTGGCACGCAAACCCATTCCAGAATCATAGCAATATTTTTCCAAGCTGAATACTCTTTTGGTCTCTTTGGCAAAAGTAAGGAAGAAATAACTGCCGAAAGCACCATGCCAATTAACGCTAAATTCATCAAGAAAGAAGAAATTGTTGGTAGATTGCCAGATAAAACTGTTGAATTAAAACGATCACCACCCAAAAGCATGGGCATCCAACCAATAACCGCAATGATTAGGGCGTTGGTCGCCCAGGAATGAAAACCGTAAACTTGCACAAGGATATGACTAATTACCGGACGCTTCTTGAGATGCTTCCAATTTTTAATGGCGTTAAACATCAAGTAGGGCAAACTCTCCACTCCCCAGGCCCAGCGCCTCTGCTGTTTATACAAACTGCGCGCTGTCAAATTCATGGTGTGATCAGCAGTAATATCCATGGAAACCAGATGATAAAGAGGCTCGACTCGATATTCCCCCCGATAATACATTAGACAATTCCAGAAGATTCTAGAATCCTCACTCACCATATTAGTTGACCAAAAACCGATATCCAGTAGGGCCTTGTAGGTCATGGAGTGCGAGGAATAAGTGACCAGACTTTCCTGTCTCACCTGCATCATCATCTGCCAAAAAGTATTAGAAGAAGCAGCAACGCGAGAAAAGAATGAAGCCTGCCAAATATTGTTATGAAACACTGGAATCGGCTGATAGCTCGAGCGATAGGGCGATGGTACAGTTAAAAACTTATGAGACAAGCAATGGAAATATCCGGGAAATAAGATTGTATCAATATCGAAGACGCTAACCAGAATTCTTGAACTTGGAATATTTTCTGGATCAATAATTAAGGCTTTGGCCTGTTTGGTGGCCCAGGCTTGGTTAGACCCCTTACCTTTTACTTCACCAACGATACCATCTGGATGATAAGTAACCAAGAAATTACGGAAACGCCCGCCAAACTCTTTTTGCATAAGAGCCCCCTTCTCCTTGGCAAATTCACCACATCTTTCTTCTAACGCCAACACAACAATGATTTGCTCCGGAGGAAATCCGTCATTTAAAATTGAGTTGAGACAGGTGCGCAAAATATCTGCGCTCTCCATCGCATTTGGCAAAACCACCATTTGAATAATATTCTCCCAGCGCAAGCCGGCATCAGACAAAGAATCTTTTTGATTTTCAGTATTTTCAATTTTCAAAACTAGCTCCTCATTAGTTTTTCCTTCGGGAAATTTTTTATTGGTTTCCAGGGAGAGTTTTTCACAAGCTAAAGCCCAATCTATTTTTTTACCCTTTTTTAATTTGAAGTAAGAGACCAAGAGATAGATTGCCAAATAAATAACTAGCAGGAGCCAGTATACATCAAAGGCGATCATGAAAAAGGCGACCCAAACTGGCTTAAAATAAGAAAGGACAAGCAACACCAGTAGCGTGGCGATGGAAAAAAACCCTGGAAAAATTTCCAAAAGGCGATAGAGACGATAATCTCTCCCCTCTAGGTCAGTCGCTTTGCCAATCTTTAGATAATCCATAGAAAATTAATTAATAATTCCTCGACGCTTCATTTCAAAAAAACAACGGGCACAGGCCTTAACGTCAACTAGCGCATCATGAGCATCACTAAAGTTTTCCTGAAAAAGGAACTGATGAAGTTCTGCTAAGTTTGGCCACTTAAAGCCACTGCGCCCCGGCAAGCGGCACAAATTAACTCCCAATTTCATGGTGCAGACCTTTGTCGCTTGCTGTAAAACATTATCTCTTTGACTCCTTAGAAACTCGCTACCAACAATCTTATCATCGAAATCAATATTATGTCCCACCAAAAAATGGGCCCGAGAAACTGCATCAGCGAACCTGTTTAATGCTTCATCCAGCGGAACCCCCTCGTTCATTGCTCTTTCCTGACTAACTCGATGGATCTTTGCAACCTCTTCGGGAATAGTAAAACCCTCTGGCTTCACGATAATGCTTTCCTCTTCCCAGAGGTTGCCATCACCATCATAAAACTGCCAGGCTAATTGCACTAAGCGGGGCCAATTATCAAAATCCTCCAGGGGCGCCTGATAATTTTTAGGGAGGCCCGTGGTTTCGGTATCAAACACTAGATAATACATAAATTAGATAAACCTCACTTTAATTACTACTAGGAATCCTGGAGAAATCTATTTCTTCTCCTTCGCCAAACTCTTCGCCGGCAGATACGGATAGATTGCTAGAATTTGTTTTTGGTTCTTCTTTTATTTCCCTGCCCTTAAAATTTACTGGACGCAAATTGCTAAGACTAGAAAGAGACACTGGCTCAGGAGTATTGGCGGCTTTCTCGAACATTTCTTCAACATAATTTTCAGCCCGCTTCTCGGCTTCTTTCAATTTGGTAAGTTCTGCTTGTTTTAATTTTTGGCGGGCTTCAGTTTCAACTCTTTTTTCCTCTTTCTTAAGAGTTAGGCAATTCTGACAATACACAGGACGAACACCATCCGGCTGAAAAGAAACGAAAGTCACTGCTCCACAATTACTACATTCGGTAGATATTTTTCCTGGTGGAATTCTATTGGGAGACGACACTGGCGTGGTAGCCAAAGTTGGCGCCGCAACAACAGCAACCCTGGGAGCTGCGACAACCGGACGCTGAATAACCGGCTTACTTGTCTGTTGACCAGCTGGCGCCTGATTGCTTTTTTCTTGCGAAACAGCTGGGTTAACCGCAGTTAAGCCTGGCGCTTGCATAGGGGGGTAGACTGGTGGCGTTCGCACTGAACTTGGAGGAATATAATTATTTCTTGGTGGAAAATTTTGGTTACCCGGTTTCGTGAAAGATTTTTTCTCCTGCAATTCTTTTTCTTTGTCCTCCTCTTCGCTCTCATGCCATTTCATAATTCTTTCCTCCACTAAAGCGCGAGGGGAGGAATACTTCTCACGCGAAACATCAATAATCTTCTGAGTGTTACCAGTTTTTTCCTCCACCCTGAGTGGTGGCAAGCCGCGGGCAGAAAATGGATTAGAGGTAATGCCATCAATCATTAACCTTAAGTACATTTCGTATTTTGGCAAATTAACGATGTCCTCCTCGGTGAATGTTGGTGTAAACTCTTTGACTAAGTCCTCAGCATCGGTCGCACCAACCCGGAAGACAATCAATGTGCCGACGTTACCAAAAACTGCAGCCTTTACTGTGTCTCCTAATTGTTCGATATATTGATGGGCCATGATTAAATTTAAACGATATTTTCTGGCCTCCGAAAGAATGTTAGCAAAACTATCAGTAGAAAAGTTCTGAAATTCATCAATATAAAGATAAAAATCTTTACGTTCGCTTTCAGCGATATCTACCCTACTCATGGCCGCTAATTGAATTTTGGTAATCATCATTGCTCCCAATAAAGCGGAGTTGTCTTCACCAATTCTCCCTTTACTGAGATTCATGATTAAAATTTTTCCTTCATCCATTATTTTACGGATATCGATAGAAGATTTGACTTGGCCAATAACATTACGCATCAAAGAACTAGATAAGAACTGACCAACCTTATTTTGAATTGGCGAAACGGCTTCGGAGGCGAATTTATCGGCATAACCGGCAAATTCTTTTTCCCAAAACGATTTAACCATCGGATCCTTGATATTTGTGACCACTTTCTTGCGATAAGTTTTATCAGAAAGCATACGTACCACTCCCAGAAGAGTAGAGCCCGGATAGTCTAAAATAGCTAAAATTGCATTACGCAAAATATACTCCAAGCGTGGCCCCCAAGAGTCAGCCCAAAGTTTTTTAAAAACTCCAATCAAACCAGAGGCGACAAGATGTTGCAAGTGAGGCTCAACCTGTTCAACAACGTTAAAAGCAATTGGATAATCAATATCAGCAGGATTTAAATAGACCACATCATCAATTCGGTTTCTGGGAATAAATTCAATAATTTTCTCAGCCAAGTCTCCGTGAGGGTCAACTACCGCCACACCACGTCCAGCCCTAATGTCATCAATAATCATGTTCTCTAGGATCGTGGACTTACCCATTCCGGTTTTTCCAATCAAATACATATGACGACGACGATCGTCGGTCTTGATACCGAATTTTTTAAATTCGTTTCGGTAAGTTGTCTGTGCAAAAACTGCAATTTCACTATTCATATTTTTATTTCAAAAATTCAGAATAACTACCCAAATAGCTCTTAATGAGCGGTGGCAAGTAGAAAAAGCCAATGGCGAGAGGAATGATAATAATCAAAAGACGAACGGTCGCCCAGACATTTTGCCACTTAATATATTTTCGAACATGAGTTAAACTCTCGGCAATCTCCTCACTCAAAGCGATATTCCTCTGAAGTAATTGCCTTAAATCCTCTTCATTACTCTTTGTTTCTTCGACCATAAAATTATCTTAGCTGGCAAATGCCAACGAATTTGCTGCCAATTATTGCCATCTCCTCCATCTCTTGACTACTATAAGCCTTCTTCCCTTGCAACATGGGGTCGACAAGCTCTGTGTCTGACTTAAATTTTTGCAGATACCAAGCGTCTGCCCCCTTAATCACTTGACCCATTTCAGAAAAATCATCAATTTCAAGTAATCCAGGAGTAACGGTGGTGCGAAATTCATGGGGGAGACCACTCTCAATCACCATTTTAACACTTCTAAGCAACTTCTGGCAATCAACAGGAACACCAACAACTAATTCATATTTTGCTAGCGGTGCTTTTAAATCCATGGCCAAATAATCAATCAATTTCTGCTCTAGAAGCTTGGCTAGCGTTTCTGGGTTAGTTCCATTGGTGTCCAGTTTTATTTTAAACCCGAGCTCTCTAATCTTCGTAATAAATTCTGGTAAATCATGATGCATGGTGGGCTCACCGCCAGTTATCACTATCCCATCTAATTTACCCACCCGGCTTTTTAGAAAAAGAAAAAGGTCTTCCTCCGGAACCGGGGAAAAACCTTTATTCTTGTATTCTTCTATCCCGCCTAACTCTTTTGAGGGCCAGACAAGCATGGGATTATAGCAGAAGTGGCAACGGAAATTACAACCAACGGTGAAAATGATAGCTGACAAGCAGCCTGGGTAGTCAATCAGACTTAATTTTTCTAATCCTCCGATTTTCATAGGGTTTGTTGGCAATCCGGGAAATCCGAAAGACCACGCTGCCTATTTCCAAAGTCCCGAGGAAGCCACTTTTTTATTTTTTAACAACAGGAGTTATCTACTTTATAGGTCTTGCGATCTTTGAACTCGGCCGCTTTACCTTTATTGAAATTTTGCACTGGAGTTAACCAGCCAACAACTCGGCTGTAAACGACGCATTCTTGACGCTCAGTTTTAATTGGGCTCATATTTTTTTGTGTGGCCACCGGCCTTTGTCTTTTTTGCATGGGGACAAATTGACGGCTGACTCTTACTTATATTTTAATTTAAATAATAACAATTAGCAACACGCTGGATTATTCGCTCCCGCGTCCTGACGTTCTTCATCGGTGGTACCGACAAAACCGATTTCTTCATCACATTTTGGACAATATTTGTGCTCACCAGCCAAATAACCATGTTTTGGACAAATAGAGAAGGTGGGGGTGATTGTAAAATAAGGCAAACGATAATTATTCACTATCTTCTGAACTAGTTGTTTGGTTGTTTCTGGGTCCTTAATTCTTTCACCCAAAAATCCATGAAGCACAGTACCGCCAGTATATTTTATTTGCAAGTCATCCTGAAGATCAAGAGCTGTGAAGATATCATCGGTGTGACTAACTGGAATGTGTGAAGAATTGGTGTAATAAGGATCAGCGTTATCATTTTTAACCGCGTCATCATTGGCAAAAACAATATCTGGAAAAAGTTCTTTATCTTTTTTGGCAAAACGATAAGTGCAGCCCTCGCCTGGTGTTGCCTCGAGATTGAACAAGTCGTTAGTTTCGTTTTGATAATCCATCAATCTCTCGCGCATAAAGTCCAGAATCTCGCTAGCGAACTGATGTCCTTCTTCTTCGGCCAAACTTTTTCCGAGCAAATTCAAGGAAGCCTCATTCATGCCGTTAATACCAATGGTGTTGAAATGATTTTGCCAATAAGAGCCGAAGCGTTCGTGAATATCTTTTAAATAGAACATCGAATAAGGAAATAGGCCGTCTAGGGTAAACTTTTCGATCACCTTTCTCTTGATGGCCAGGCTCTCTTTGGCAACTTCCATGAGCTTGGTTAAACGAACTTTGAATTCTTCTTTGTCTTTTGATAAATAACCGAGACGGGCCAGATTAATAGTCACTACACCCAAAGAACCAGTTAAAGGATTGGCGCCGAATAGGCCGCCGCCACGTTTACGCAGTTCTCTGTTGTCTAAACGTAGGCGACAACACATTGAGCGAGCGTCATCACGATTCATGTCAGAGTTTACAAAGTTGGAAAAATAAGGAACGCCATATTTTGAAGTCATCTCCCAAACTGGTTTCAAGCATTCACGATTCCAATCAAATTCTTTGTCCACTGTATATGTCGGGATTGGAAAGCCGAATACCCGGCCAGTGGAATCTCCGGCAATCATCACCTCTGCAAAAGCCTGATTAAACATATCCATTTCTTTTTGGAAATCTTTATATTTTTCCGGCATCACTTCACCACCAATGATCACACTCTCTTCGCCAATCATTTTCGAAGGGGTGACATCAAGGGTAACGTTGGTAAATGGCGTCTGAAAACCGACGCGAGTTGGCACGTTGACATTAAACATGAATTCCTGAAGACCTTGCTTTACCTCTTCATAATTAAGACCATCATAACGAATGAAGGGGGCAAGGTAGGTGTCAAAATTGGCAAAGGCCTGTGCTCCGGCGGCTTCGCCCTGAAGGGTGTAGAAAAAGTTGACTACTTGTCCCAAGGCACTACGAAAATGCTTTGCTGGCTTGCTTTGAATTTTTTCCTTGACTCCACCAAAACCACGGATAAGCAAATCTTTCAAGTCCCAACCGCAACAATATGGAGCGAGCATGCCCAGGTCATGAATGTGCAAATCACCATTAACGTGGGCTAAGCGGATGTTTTCTGGATACAACTTATTCAACCAATAACGAGCCGAGATGGCGGAGGCTAGATAATTGTTTAAGCCTTGGACAGAGAAGCTCATATTGCTATTTTCTTTCAAGCGCCAATCTGAACGACCCAAATAATCTTCCATTAATTTTTCATCAGCGGTCGCTTGGTTTATGTCTCTCACTTGGCGATGCTGTTCACGATACAAGATGTAGGCCTTGGCAATTTTAATTTTCTTGTCGCTAATCAAAGTCTCCTCAACTACGTCCTGAATTTCTTCCACTGCCGGAATGCTATTCGGGTGAAATTTTTTGTTAACACGGACGACTACTTCGTCGGCCAATCTTTTAACCTCAACTTCATCATATTCATCAACTGCCTTGGCGGCATTAGTGATGGCGTGCAAGATTTTTTCTTCAGAGAAAGAGGCAATGTCACCTGATCTTTTCCTGATTTTGGTAATCACTTCGGACATAGGGATTTTTTTAGATTTTATTATTTTTTTTCTTTAATTAATTTATTTAACTCCTTGCGGAATTCCTGGGCGTCCTTAAATGATTCATAGACTGAGGCGTAACGAATATAAGCCACTTGATCAACTTTCTTTAATTGCTTCATGACGATGGCACCAACTTGCCGGGAAGTGATTTCGTTTTTTTTCAAACGTTGCATTTCTCTTTCAATGGAGTGAACAAGTTTTTTGAAATTATCTTCGGTTATCGGCCGCTTCTCAAAAGATTTTTTTAAACCACTAACTAATTTCTCACGACTATACGACTCACGACGGCCGTCTCTTTTGACAATTGCGAGGTCCAGAAGTTCAACCTCTTCATAAGTTGAAAAGCGAAAACCGCACTTCAAACATTCGCGGCGTCGGCGGATGGAAAGGCCATCGGTGGCCACGCGTGAATCCACTACTTTTGTGTCATCAAAGTAACAAATTGGGCATTTCATAAAAAATTGATAAATTCAACATTTTGTGGGGTTTTTTACCACCTACCACTAAATGTTGTGCTCAATTTACATTCTAGCAGAATTTAAGGACCAGGGAAAGGGTGTAAAAATAACGAATATAAGCGAGAAAAATAAGTCATTGACACCCACCATAAAAAACTGTGGATAAGTACAAAAAAGGAGACTGAATCAGTCTCCTTTTGTTTTATATTTTTGAGAAATAATTAATTCATTCTTTTCCGAATAAATGCTGGATAGTGAATTAATTCTCCGCTGGCAGTAAAATTCTCACTTTTTAACTCAAATTATACTTGTATTATAGCATACGGGTGGGGGTTGGCAAGTCCAACCCCCACCTTTTAAAGCTAAAAATTCATCAATCTTTGATGAATCTGTTTCAGCTCCGGATTAACATAATGAGTATAGACTTGCGTACTCCGAAGATCACTATGCCCCAAGAACATCTGAACCGCCCTCAAGTCTGCCCCATTCTTGAGCATATGGGTTGCAAACGAGTGCCTAAAACTATGAGTGGAAATGTCACTTCTTAACCCTGCCCGCTTAACATACTTCTTAACCACCTCCTGAGCCGACCTTTTTCCTATCCTACCATTATTCAATTCAGTCCATTCGTTCCTCTTTCTAGTAAAGGTAAAAAGAGCTGGGTAATTATCCTCCCTTGTTTTGAGATACTCCGTAACCCAATACATGGCTCTCTCATTCAAATATACCGTCCGAATCTTATCAAATTTGCCCTGAACTATTATCTCCCCGCATTTTATATCAATATCCTTATTAAGTTTTATCATTTCCTCAAGCCTCATGCCGGTGGCGAACAAAACCTCTAAAATCGCTCTATTTCTCTTACCCTCATCATTCCCCGTATTGATCGTAGCGATCATCCGCTGAAATTCATCTTGATTAAAAAATATAATCCTATCAGCCGCTCGAACGCCTTTTGGCACGCAGGATGGTGGCATGGCCTTAATTCCCTTCTTTTCCATGCAAGTCAGAAACATTCTAATCATCTTAAGTTTTTCGCTAACTGTAGACAGCTTTATCTTCCTGTTTTTCTGATATGCATGGTCAGTATCCAGTAAATGCTTCTTATATTTTAAAATCAGCTCCTCGCTTATCTGTTTTACGTCAACATCACCAACCCATTCATAAAAATGACGAAAATGATGTTCATAATTAATGACCGTCTTTTTTGAATGGTTTTGCTCAATTTCACACCACTCAAAAAATTTTAGCCCCGCCTCTGTTATCATCATACCATTATTGCATCAGCCAAGTTAAAGCCCTCAACTGCGAAATCGGCTAGACTGATAATAATGAATGAAAACATCAAAGTGCCTAATGCCCTTTGAAACAACTCAACCCTGCCCCTAAATCTTTGCAGGCTTGTTTTTGGCTTAAGGTAACTATTGCTAACTACCTCCTGCACCTGATCGACTGTTAAATAATGCTCCCTGCCACAGTCATGGCACTCACCGAGAAAAATTTTCCCTCCATAGGCATAACGGCCTAGGGCTTTGTGGTTCGCTTTGTTCATAACACCTTTTAGCCAAACAATAAAATAACATTAATATATTATTAATATTGCTCGTGCTATAATTAAATCAACCCAAGATCGGAGTGCTTTCCTTTATTGGGCGAGAAAAGGCGGACTTTTAGCCGTCTTTTCGGTTAATAAAAACTTATCCGGGGTAGATGTTAACGCTTCCCACGGATAAGTCAAATTAATGCCGAAAGTTTGACATTAACCAGCCAATATACCATACTATTTACTTTTTTCCATACCAAAAACGACCAAGTATCACACTTGGTCGTTTTAAAATTGAGATAAAATTATTCTAAAGAAAAGATGAAATTTTTATGAAATCCTATATTGCTCTAAAATTTAGATGCCAACATGAGGCTTGCCACTTGCAAATGTTGCTTCACCATTAAAATATGACCCGCCCCGAAAATACCACTCGCTCCTACCAATCACATCAACCGCATTCTCTGGTTTTATGTGCTTTAATTCATTCCCTGCAATTAAACACCTAAACCATCTCCCTGATTTACTAAACGCTTCGTACTCGACATGGTAGCATAGCCACAACTTACTACATTGAGGACACCTTCTTACTGACACATCTCCAAATCTCCCTTCTGTTTCGTCTACCCCCTCCATTAAAACATCCCAGTTTGGTGAATAAGTACTCGGCGTTTCACATGTACACTTTGTAATTTCCATATTGTTATTTAAAATCGATATTTTCGCCCAATTCTTTTACATCTTCACCTGTTTTTGGATCGGTGATGTAATAATGATCATAAGAACCCTCTTTGTCTTTGTAGTATCTGTGATGATTTGTAATCAACATGCCTTTGTATTTTCCATTCTTTACAACTTCTACATAATTACTATCAGTAATAAATCTAATGTCATCCGTTTTAATATTAACCGAAAAAACTGCTTCAGATGTTGTCCATGCCGCCGAACTAAAATATAAATAATTTCCGTCAATCGAAAAATCACTAAGTATTAAATTGCGAATCTCATCAAATGGAAAATTATCTTTATTCACATTCGCTATTTTAAGATCTTTTATTTTTCCACTCTTTATCAGTATTCTATCCTTTTTTGATTTTAAATTACTTATCCAAATTTCATTGAAATTTACTGAATCAACTGGATCGTATACAATGTTTTCTGCATCTTTAGTAAATGCGCTAAATTCCCCATTTTGAGAAGTAATGATCTTGTTTTCATCACTCTTCGGCATAGTCGCCGTTGAGCTAGAAACATCCTCAACTTGATATTTAATTCTTACCTCTTTTAAGAGCCTAAAATCATTATTTTCCCAAACATAATAACTAGTTGTCATCCAATCTGGTCGCTTTGATAAATCATTGCCATAAAATTCGTAAATATCATAAGGATCATTTACGATTAATAATTTACTTTCTGGCTTATATTTCGATCCAAGAGCTGACCCCACGTTCGGAAAATAAACCTTTCCGTCAGTAGAATCTATAACTGCAATAGACTGGCACATTGTACCACATCCAATACTTACTATTTTGTAATGGAACGCAAAATTTGAATCACTGCCGATTGTATTATTCAGAATTGTTCTAAACTGATTAGCCTTGGAATTATTACCTAAATCAATTTTATTTATTTTTGGCAAATCATCACCCAAATTATTACGGATTGAATAATCAGTAAATTTTGGCAACACATCAGAATTAATTTCTGAATATTGGCTAGTCGAACTTGCTTTATCAACTTGTTTGTCTGTTATTAAGCCATTACGCGAGCAACCGGCCAAGGTTATTATAATTAGCACCAAAAATAGAGTCTTCTTCATATAAATTACAGGGTTGATTCGTAAGACTGTTTTATTAAATCAAAAATGTCATCAACCTCCTTCAATGATTTAATTTTTGCCTTTCCTTTATAACCATACTTGTATGAACTAATGTCTTTCACTAAATCTTTTGGGTCATTATATTTCGGATCACGAAGCAAAACATCTATATATGTTTTTCCAAACTCAAACCTAGTAAAGCTCATTGTTGTTCGATAAGTTACACCTGTTTTCTGATTAACAAATTCTTCGACTCCGGGAAGTGCTTGGATTTTTTCCTTAATTTTATAAAATATTTCTTTCGCCTCGTCAGAACTACCACCAAGATGATAATTTATGTCGTATGTTTGCTCACCATCATCGAAGTCAACTTCAACAACCAACTCATTTTCAATAGCTTTGATCCTTTTCGGCTTATTTGGAACATAAACATTTTCAATATAAATAATATCTGACTTGTAAGGCATATATTTATACAATTCAACATTATCTACTTGCTGAACTGCACTGATTGTTCTGTTGTCAAAGCCCTGTGCAATTAATAATACCCTAGGACTAGACCAATTAACCTTCTCATCCTTGCCAATTTTATTTGCTACCAGCAAATCAAAATGCTTCTTGTTCTTTTTTAACCAATCATAATAAAACAATCCCTGTACAAATATTGCGTTATCCTGACCCCATTTATATTCAATGATTACTGGTGAATTTGTTTCATCCAGCGCCAATGTATCAATTCTCCCACCATCGCTAGTCGGATATTCATTGGAAATAAATCTCATTCCAAGAAGTTCATCTAAATTGTCAGCAAAAAAATCTCTTAGCTCCGCTTCATTGTTGAAATGATTTATATCTAACGAAACTTGCTGTGCCTTGTTGTTTTTAATTTGAAAAATTGGCATATATTTCTAAAACAATATCCTAAAAATATTGTTATTAATAAATAGTTTAAAGTATCTCTTCTAACTCGACCGCCTCATCCTCATCTACCCCCAACTCATCCATAATCTCCTGAACATGTTCGGCAGTCTCTAAATCGATATCGTAGTTTTTCATTAAATCTAAAGTATCCTCATCAGGTGCATCAAATTGTTCAGTCTCATCATCGGGATCATTTGTAGGGTCTTTAAAGATCATGTTATTTTAGTTCATTATTCAACAACTTAAAACCTGCCCCATCCAAGTATTCATTAACATGAAACTTTTCATCTCTAATATCAAAGGCTTCTTTAGTTTTTGGGTTAACCCAAAATAGATAATCAAATCCTTTTTTATGTTTTTTGGTCAATTCTTGCAACTTGACTGTAGGTATTACAATAGAATGAGGTGAAAGTGTTCGTCTACCGATTTTTTCAATTTCCTCAATAATATAAACTAAAAAAATAAAATAATCGGCAGTTGCATCATGAACAGTCCCAGCATTCAACTTATACCAACCACAGTTGCCATGTCCGTATTTATACATCTCACTCTTTCTTGGTTCGTATGCTCTGCTCCCCTTAACCTGAATTGTTACAGCTTTTTTCGTCTCAACATTCATTAAAACCAAATCAATGCCTTTCATTTGTGCATTCATCGGCATTAACACTTCTATATTTTTTTCTGTTTCGCTTCTCAGTATTCCGCAAACTACAGCCTCATCAGTGTTTAGTGACCAAAAATTTTTATATGCAACGCTCATATTATTAATTTGTTACTTTATTTCTTGCATCAACATAATTGCAAAAATCGCAATCCTTGCCAGATGCTGGAATTTTATCAGACATCAAGCACTTATGTGCCTTATTTAATTCTTTCTCAACCCAAGAATCATTCCCCTTATACGGTATAACTTTAATATCAAACTCCAATTTGCCATCAAAAGCCTCGCGATCTGTTTGACCATTACAATAAACAAAATACCCAACATCTGAAACCTTAAATCCATTTTGTCTCATCAACCATTGATAAATTTCCATTTGCCTCTTATAACCAATCTGGCATTCAGCATCCAAATTAACTTCCGTTGATTTACTTGTCGACTTATAATCAACAATATGAATCATGCCACTTTTATCAACCCACAAATCATCAACCGCCCCTGTAAATATAAAATTAGTTGGTTTATGCAAAAACTGAACGCCTTTAAAATTCTCCCGCCATTCATCAATCATCTTATGCTGAAATGGCACTAAGTCTAAACTATACGCTTTCATTAGCGGATGTGTTGTGCTTTTAACTCTGTGAATGTCAAACTCTTTCTTCAATAATGCATCAACTGCTGAATTTAAATTAAATGGAAATCCGGGTGGCTGACCAACTCCAAGACGACGATCAACATAAAAACATCTTGGACAATTTAAAAATAAATCCAATTTTGAGCGACTAATCTTAAATGGCTCAACAGAATTTGGATCAAATAAATTTCTTGTTCGTTTTGGCTTATAATATTCTGACATACTCTATTTTTTTATCCAATCAAGGTCCATTTCTTTATTAATTCGCAATTTTGACCATATTCTTCCAGCAAAACTAATATGCAAAAAATTTGTTTTTTCATCTAACAATTTAATTCTCTGAACGACTTCCTGAATCTGGTCATCTGAAATTGTGTTTGAAGTTGAAATATTTCTTATATCCTTATATAAACCTAAATACTCATTGCCAAGTGACATATGATCATTAACATTTTTAAAAGCACTATCTTGATTGCTTACAGCTGGTGATAACAACGCCATTATTGAAGATCCAATACTCAGAAAACTCAAAATTCTACTTAACCATATCGGCATGTCAGGAAAAATAATGATTAAAATAGACAAAATTATCGGCAAGCCAATGTACAATTTTAAAGAAGATTTAATCCAATCCGCAGTCCTAAAATGACCCTTGGAAGAATATGCAGACTCCTCTGCGTATCTCATTAGATTTTGTCTATTATCCATATAATTAAAATTTATCACCAAACACAGACTGCCAATAACCTGTTTGGGCATTTAATGCTGGCAACAATGCTTGAGGCTGAAGAGCTTTTTTTGCCAAATTAACTGCATTAATTGATAATTGACGATCAACATCGGAAAGATAAGAATCAACAGTGCCACCAAATCCAGTTGCCTCATATAATTGTCCCACCAGATAATCATTTGCATGATTAAAAAAATATCTAACACCATCCGATATCGAAGTTATTGCCGATGGATGAGTATGAAAAACATTCCAAGCAATCGTTTCTAAATGATATGATCGCAATCTTTCGTTATTTTTTAATCTATTCCAGTATTTAACAAGCTTAATAACACTTTTTAATTTTTTATTGTGTCTGTCATGTAAACTCTTTGAAATATTTTGATCAATCTTTGGGTTAGTTTTTAGCCATGACGGATCACTACTGCCAATTGGAATATAATAAAAATCTTGTTGCCCAGCCTCGAAAGGGACAATATGAAAACATGGAACAATATCAATTCCTAAATTATTTGATTTTAGTTTTACGTTAACAGATTGACCATCTTTTTTAATTTCAGAATCAGGATGTGATTGATTTAATGTTTTATGAAATGCATGCAAAACAGCATGAGAGTCTAATAAATTATTCTGATTAATGTGCTTGTGAATTGGACTATGAATGCCATTGCTATTGCCTTTAACATAGTGGGTGGCTTCCAAACCAGTTGGGACTAAACCTGCGCCATCTAAAATTATCATAACGTCAATATCATCAAGCGGATGCAACTTAGTTCCTCTAGCATATGATCCACTCAAAAAATCGCCATCAAGCAACCAAGGAAACGATGAATCCGTCTGCCTTCTGTTGGCTAGCAAATTGCGAATATACGTATGACTTGTAGACCCTTGTGCTACATGAGTTTGCGCAAGATTTATCTCTTTGTCTAATAAGTTTTGCAGTTTTGATTCTACAACAGACATATCAATTTTTTTATTTATCTATTCTGTGCCATTGAGGCAACAAGAGCGATAATTGAAAATATTATCAACCAAATAATAATTTTACTTATTTTTTTAGCTATCCCATCTTTGACATGACCGCCAACTGTTTTCCAGAAATTTTTTGACAACAAAATAGAAACTCCCCACAAGGCTAGCAACACAATTATAACAATGATTATTATTTGACTCATCATAAAATCTAAAGAATATAATTCTTAACTTTTTCCTTTAACTTTGCTATTGCATTTTGCCTGTCTTGGATTTCTTTCTCCTCTTTATCAATTTCAACATTCAACTCATTTACCTTTTTCATAATACTTAATTGCTCTGAATATTCTGGATACGGCACTTTATATTTTTTAAAATTCCTTTGATTTATTGCTTTTTTAGCTGCACCTCTTGCCAAGGCTTTAATTATCTCATCACGCATTAACACGAAATAGTTATTATAATAATTCAGATCTATTTTATTATTATACTTTTTACTTGGCGTAAGAATGAAACATAAATCACTCGCAATAAATTTTCCATTAATATAATGGGTTCTGCCTAAAGACCCTGATGCACCCATTGCAAATATTATTGCTTCACACTCATGACTGAATTCATTGTGGGTTTTCCATTCCTCAGAAGCAGTAATAAAAGTAAATTCACCCGGAACATTTTTAGAACTTTGCACAGTGCCTTTCTCAACCTCAAAAAGCTCGCCTAATTCAACTGACTTATAACTGTCATGAATTGACTCCTTTTTATAACTTATTCTATTTAATGAAATTCCGTCATTTTCTAAAACTTCTTTTTTGTCTAGATAAAAAGCTTTCTCCGAATTAACTTTTTTATTTGAAATAGCTAGTGCAAGTATTAATTTCTTAGCCTCTGGTAAGTCATTTTCTTTAATTGGATTTCTATTCCTACCCAAATCAAAACCATCGTGCCTAACCTCATAATGAAGTATTGAGTCAGTTTTTATCTTCCTGTCAAAAAATATTATACTGGTTTTAATGCTTCCACTATACGGATTAAATGTTCCAACAGGTAATGATACAATAGCGTACAAACCATTCTCTATTAGCATTTTCCTTATTTTTGTGAAATCTTTTGTATAATTTTCCAATATACCTTCGGGAATTACAACTCCACCCTTACCATGGATGCTCAAATGCTCCAATATATAATCAACGAATAACGCCTCTGCCTTGCCTGATTGCACGGCAAATCTTTTGTGTGGAACTATGCCACCATTTGGTGTCATAAATGGAGGATTGGCAAGAATCACATCAAAAGTTTCATCCCAACGTTTTTCGCTTGTTAAGGTATCATATTCGTGAATTTTCGGCTGTGGAAATCCATGCAAATACATATTAACAAGTGCCAGCTTGACCATGTCAGGGGAAATATCATATCCAACAAGATTGCTCATAAGCCTTAATTTTTCATCGGGAGTAAGAGCTATTTCCATATTTTCTTTTAAAATATGCTTATAAGCTGAAATCAAAAAGCCTGCTGTTCCACAAGCTGGGTCAAGTATTGTCTCATTTTTTTTCGGATCTACAACATCCACCACAAAATCAATAATATGCCTTGGTGTTCTAAATTGTCCAGCATCACCTTGGCTTCCTAAAATAGAAAGCAAATACTCAAACGCATTTCCCAAATTTTCACTATTCTCATAAGTAAACTCATTTATTTCCTTTAAGAACAGCATGAGTGTACGCGCATCACGATATGGTAAAAATGCACCTTTAAAAATATCTCTAAACAATTGTGGAATATGCGGATTCTTCGACATATTCGAAATTGCCTCATCATAAAGATTTAGGCGTTCCTGCCCAGAGAGCTTATTGTCTAGTAATTTTGTCCATGAATACTGACTAAAATTATCGGCAAAAAACTTTGCCTCTCCACCCAACTCTTCCGACTCTTTGTCCATGTCATCCATAAACTTATAGACGAGTGCAGTTGTAATTTGCTCGACTTGTGCCTTTGGATCCGGAACCTTACCCACAAGTATTTGACGAGCTGAATCAATTTTTCGTTTTGTTGTTTGATCAAGCATAATAGTTATTAATTATCTCATGTAGACATTTACAGGAACATAGTCTTTTACATATTCAGGAATAGTTTCTCGCCAACCATTTAACTCCTTAAATTCAGACATTGTAAATCCAGCATAAACATTTAATTCTGCAAACTGTTTATTATTAATAATATCTCTAAATTTTTCATCGGTAACATAAGCTTTTAAATAATTCTTAATGTGTGGGACATATTTACTCTCCGGCTTATAAATTGAGATAAATTTTTCACATTCCTCCTCCAACTTCTCATCTTTCGTTTTGAATACATCAATAATCCCAAATGCACGTTCCAGAAACTCACGCCATGAAATTCGGCGATCAAGGTTTTCACTCTTTCGTATTTTTTCAAGATTAATAAATAATTGAGGCTTATCTTCATACTTATCGCGCATTATCTGTATTGCCCTATCCCACTGCTCATTTTCAACTGCTACTTTAACTTCTTCATCTTTCTGCAATTCCTCTCTAGCTTTTTCAAATAATTTCCGATCAACTTTCATGCCCTCAACGCCAACCTTAACCTCAGTTAATGTTTTAACTTTATCGGGATTAAAAACTTCTATTTCTGATACATCGACACCGTCAACGCCTCCGCCACCATTTCCTTTTTGCTTAATAGGCAGGTGTAATACCTCATCATAATCAAATTTCTCCTCAAAATATTCGCAATTTGCGAAGAAGTCAAAAAATTTGAAACTATCTTTTTGAGCATTATGCCTCTCTCCATATTCATCCGTATATTCAAATGTAAATTTTCTAGTCCCTCTTCCCTTAATTTGAATGAAGTCTGTTGGTGAAAATACTGGACGCATCAAAGCAAGATTTAAAATATCCTGACAATCATAACCCGTAGTCATCATGCCGACAGTTACGCAAACTCTAGTTTTGCTTGATTTATAATTTTCTAAAAATTTTGTATGTCCGTTTAAATTATTGTTAGCAAAATTAATTGTAAATTGCTGACTATCGGAGATATTCGAAGTAATTTGAACTGCAAAATCTGAATTATATTTATTTGGCCACAATTGTGTAGCAATTTGATTTAATGTTTGAGCTATTTTCGAAGCATGTCTCTGACTTACACAAAAAATTATACCCTTACCAATCTCACCGCTAATAGGATCTTTTAGCGCATTCTCAATAAACGTCTGACAAAATACAAGATTTGTTTTTTCCGAAAAAAACTTTTTCTCAAAATCTTTTTGAAAAAATGTCTCTTCCCCTTCTGCACCATCTTCATCCTCCATCATTACCGCATAGCCCTTCTCCGATAGTAGCTCGGCAGTAATATCGGTACGTGCATCTGCAACAACTGGGTTAATTAAAAAACCCTCACGTACTCCTTCCAATAAACTAAAACGAAATGTAGGCTCACCCTTTTTACAACCAAAAGTTATATAAGTATCCAGCAATTGCCGTCTTTCCCATGCACGTGGATCTCTTTGAGATAACTTTTGAGGATCAACATTTTTTAAATAATCCTTAGGCGTTGCCGTCAAACCAAGTTTATATCCTACAAAATATTCAAAAACTGCACGTGAATTCCCTCCAATAGCCCTATGTGATTCATCTGCAATGATTAAATCGAAATCAGTTGGTGAAAAAAGTTTTTTATATTTATCCTGTGCTGAAAGACTTTGCACTGTTGAAATAACAATTTCTGCCTTTTTCCAATCATCTCGATTTTGTTTATAAATAACCGCCGTAAAATCATTACTTAAATACCTAACAAAGTTTTTATGTGCTTGATCCTCCAACTCTAATCGATCAACTAGAAATAAAATCCTCTTAGCATTTCCGGTTCGTAAAAATAGCTTGATAACGGCCGCGGAAATCAATGTCTTGCCCGTGCCAGTTGCCATCTCAAAAAGGAAACGATCATTGCCCGCCTCCGCAGATTTCTGAAGAGCATGAACCGCTCTCAATTGATAAGACCTCAATATGCGTAAATTTTCATCCCAAAGATATTGTTCTCGAGTGTCTTCCTTAATATAGCGTGGATCCTCCTTGAAATTAGGGTTTTGCGTTAAGGCAATATAATCATCGCCAACATTTTCATCTGCCAAACGCTGATTATCAGGCTTAAAACCAAGCCTATGCTTAAGAGATTCTTGAGTTGGAAATTCAGTTATAACTTCAGGGTCACCCCTTTCTAGATCCCAAAAATAATGAAGATTTCCATTTGAAAGAATAACAAAACGAACATTTTCTGTGTGGGCATACTTTCTTGCTTGCTCCTTTCCGTCTAGAGGATTTTTATCCTCCTTCTTTGCTTCTAAGACAACCAAAGGAAACCCATTTTCATCAAGTAGCAAAAAATCAATAAATCCTTTTTTTGTTGACTCAAAATCTTCGCCAAATGCATCAATTTCTTTTTTTGTAATCTTTATATTTGGCTCCAATGAAATATTTGCCTCACCTTTTTCATCATCAAAAAAACGCCAACCAGATGATTGAAGTAAGTTATTGATTTTAATTCTCGCTTTAGCTTCTTTTTGCATATATTTTGTTTTAAGCTACTAAATTTCCTATACGTTTGCTCATTGCTTGCGAGCTAACATTATATTTTTTTGCTAGTCTGGCAATAATCTGTACATCATCATCACTATTGTTCAATTTATAACCGCCCTGCAGATCACTAACAATCATACTCTTTGGCATTAACAATTCAGCTGCAAATTGATTTGCTTGAACTTCTTTAATATTTGTAGTGGATGAAGTAGCATTTGCATCTCTAAAATACACGGCTTCAGTCGAATCAATATGAAAATTATCAATACTATGCAAAATAAAATGCCCAATCTCATGAGCGATAGTAAATCTCTGCCTTTCCTTACAATGATCTTCATTTACTGCGATCGCAGGATTGCCTGACTTACCCTTAATTTTAATTGCACCGGAAATTTCATCTTTAGAAAATTTCATTCTAGAAACTTCAATTCCCATGTCGCCTGCAATCTTCTCAACATCAACTGGTGCTATACTTATTTCATATTTATTTAGCAACTTCTCTGCACCATCAATAGCGAGTTTAATTTTTTGATCAATAAAATTAGACATATAATTATAAATTCTCTAGCAAGTTAATGTCGCTCTTATTTAATAAATGTTTATTATTTCCGTTACTAGCATCCAAATCACCTAAAATTTCAACTATATCAATATCTAATGCTCCAGTGATTAGGTAAAGCTGATAAACCGACAACTGTTGTTTACCATTTTCAATTGCTGAAATAGTGCTTTTATTTAAGTTAAGTCCGGACACTTTACTAAATTCATCAAGTGAGTACTTCTTTTCTTCTCTAATTTTTTTGATATTTTTACCTAAGTTTAGATAAAAATTTGTTTTATCAAGCATATTTTTCAACTGTATATTTACAGTATATATTAATTGAATCGGTTTGTCAAAAACAAACACTGTTGACTTAGAACAAACAACTATGATAATATAAAATGTGAGCGATGAACTCACATCTATATCAAGACACGACTTTGACTAGTCAAAGGTCGAGTGACTTATCAACAATATAGATTATACCGCTTTCTTAATAAATTCGCAATCGAAAAGCGTATGTCTTCCAAAAACGAACCAAGAAGAACGGCTTATCGGGATTCCGACAACGGTCAATTCACCACCAAAAGAGAGGCCGAGAAAAGACCAAAGGAAACCGAAAAGGAACGAATCAGGACAGGTAAAAGGTAATTGTCGTGCCTGAATCGAAAAAAAGACCTCATTTTTAAATGAGGTCTTTTTAACTCAAAGATTGCCTATTCAACCAACAATATCAAAGAGAGCGGATCCTTAACTTTTATATTTTTACCACCCAGGCTCCATTGTTTCATCTGAACAAGCGGATAATTGCTTTTATAATCATAGATGGTAAAAAGCATATCCGATTTACCATTAATTAAAAATGCCCATTCAACCCGAACCTTACCATCGCCTGACTCCCAATCACCTTCCTGCGTGCAATCATGAGGCTCACCAAGCACTCTCTTTAAATCATCGAGGCTTGCATGAATCGTACCAATTCTTCCTGACCCATATGTTTGCTTGCGAGTGGCTGGTTTAAGTTTTAGTTGTGCGTTGATCATAAATTTTCTAAATCATTGGTTAGATCCTCAATGACGATTTTAATAATCTCTTTCTTAGTTCGATCCTTACCCCTGTAATACAGATCAGAGAAAATAGCCACGTGAACATCGATATTTTCGCTGATTATTTCCAACAAGCTCGTACCATTGCGAATATCATCTTTAAGATTTCTCATTTTTATCATCGCTTCTATACTTAAACTTAAGCTTCGAATAGTTCGCAATTATTGTTTTAACTCGATCCGTGTCAAGATTCGCCAACTTTGAAACCATGATAAAATCAAACATATTGGTCTTGCCTGACAGCCTGACTTTTTCAAACGCCTGAAATTGTTGCTTTGAAATATTAATCATATTGCGTTGGATGTTAACGTAGTAAAAAAACCTTGGCAAGAGCCAAAACTATTGCCAAGGTTGGACGCTTTCTTGCTTATTTTTTGAACACATTTGAACTAACCAAGCTACGGACAAACAATAAGTCGACATTCTTGCCCGGGCACGACTTTTGAGCGTAAGCCGAATGAAAGACAATATTATCTTTCTTGATACCATATTTCTTGACCAATCCACGCAACAAATCTCGCAAAGCGTAAATCTGTTCCGGTGCTGGTTTTTCAATGTCGAAATTTCCATCTAGACAAACATGAATACACTGCCCATTATTCATGTTCTCCTGATAACAAGCTGCTGTTTGTTCTCCCTCTTGCCTTGCCTGCTTTATAAAGCCAGACTTGGCAATCTCATAATTGTACCCAAGATAAAAACCCATTGAACTCTTGAAATTCCACTGTGCCTTGTGGTAATTATTGTTCGCTTCGAACTGATCAGCATTGGCCATATACGATACTGCCGAATGATGAATCATGATAAACCTTGGTTTTAGCATATTAGTGTCTAAAAATTACGTAAATTAAATTGGCAATATTACCGATACCCAAAAGACCCAAAAGCCACTTGAGGTTTTTAATTGTTGTGGAAACTTCGATCCTAAAGGCAGTATTCTTCATCACATTGCCATTGGTGAAATCAAGTCGTTTCTTAATCTCCTCATGACCGTCAGAATTATCAGTTTTTAGATCGTTTATTTTGTCGATAATTAAATCGAGTTTGCTAGTCGACATATTATTGATTTCCAAAATACTTTTTATAAAATCCCCGGGCGAAAAATACGCCCACTCCAATCAGTAACAACACTGACCCAACAACCACATCAGCCTTAATAAGGCTGACACCTGTACTAACAAAGATAACCGCAACTGTGAGTAAAAATTCTTTTGTGTAATCCATATATTTTATTAATTAAATTATTCTAACAATATTTAGTGTTGCCTGTGCATTGGCGTTTGCCCATGCATCAGGATATGCTCCAGCCGTATTGGATAGAAAAAATTGATCGCCAGCGACTAACTGCACAACGAATGAATAGGTCAGGTCTGTGATGATTGTGCCACCGACTTCATTCGTTCCCTGACTTTGATACAAAACATTGTTCTTATACAACCCAAGCCTTGCCCCCATGTCGCTACTACTATAATTTATGAACAGATACGTAATACCTGTGACTAGATAAACCCCACTATTCTTGGCTGTAAATTTTCCGGTAGTCGGATCATACTCATTCATATTGTCCGCAATTTTATTCTCAAACTTAATCGGACTGCCAAAGCCATAATTGACTTGCGAATTGCGGTAATACGCACAAAAACTGCCCGAGGGCAAAACTGCTGACGGAATCTCACCCTTATCATTCAACTTAGCAATCTTGTTGTAATCCGAATAACCAGGAATTTCAATTGCATTACTGGCACAATCAAGGTATGACGTGGCACCATTACCGGTAATGTCTGTGCCGGTGCTAGGTGCCAACATTTTCAATACCGAACCATTAAATGCTTTTGTTGATGTTAGTTCGAATCTTCCTAGTACTAAATTATAAATAAATAATTCTGTTGAACCGGTAACTAGTCTTAGTCGCGATTGCAGAATATTTGCCACATCTGATAATGATGCAATGCTCAACCAAGGATACCCAGACATTGAAAATTGCACATTAGCGGATTGCCAAGCACCATTATACGCTTTGCCATTTGTGTAACCATACATGCCTGAACGATACTCAAATCTCGCACTTCCGCCTTCGAAAGTAAAACAATACACCTGTCCCCTGATTAACTGAACAGGCGTGGCAAAAGTCCACGTTAACGGCTGAGTTCCTCCTCCGGGTGCTGTGGCCGTTACTGTTGCGATGATCGTGCCGTTGATATTTTCGCCTTGCCTGATTTGCAGGGTTCTCGTGCCTGCCGTCCAGTTATCAGCCGTAATCGTAATTGAAGTAATGTATCCAGTGTCATTAGCCAAAAATGATTGAGCCGTATAACCGCCACTAAACGAACCGCCACCATTGCCAATCAATCCTGCCACCACCGTCTGAACATTATTCATCAAATCAATCGCCACATTGTCATAAACAGTGCCGTCAATCGATACTTTTATTTTTCCATTATTTGCTCCATTAGCCAAAGTCTGAAAAATACTAATTGCACTCGGATTTTTTCCACCCAATAATTTCCCTAATATATTCTGCGTATGCCCAACACCAGCAACCTGTATGGCATTAGCTCCGCAATCCAAATACAAAGTGCCACCATTTCCACTTATATCCGCACCCGTACTCGGAGCAATTAATTTCAATATTTGACTGGCCTGACCTGCAATTCCTGACGTAATAACATATTTGTTTGTCGAATATACAACTGTCTCCAATCCGCCTGTGATATTTCTAATCGCTGTCTGTACAGCACTCGCTATGGCCGAAGTAGTTCCAAGACCGACAATCGGCTTAAAATAAACAACCTTTGACATATTGCCACCAGCCGGTCCATATAAATAGCCCTGATTAGCTGATGCGGTTATTCTTAAATAAATTGTAGAACCTGGCGTGACCGCAAATTCAGTACCAGTTACATCAAAATTTGCCGTACTACCCGGTAAAGTCCCGGTAAGTGTTCCTAGTAAAGTTCCACCACCACCTGATGCCGTTCTGACCTGAACAGTAATCGTATTAGCACCAGCCGTTCCATAAAGCGTTATTCTTGTTATTCTGATCTGACCAGCTGGCACAACCATTGACTCCTCACACGCACTCGTGGTCATAGGTTGATTGGCCGTTGATGAATTTGCTACTGTTATACCAGCAACCTCACTGCCAGTCGTTGAAAGATTAACTGCAACATTGTCATAAACAACATTATCAATATTTATTTTAAACTTGCCGTTATTCGCCCCCAACCCCAAAGCATCAAAAACCGAAGTCGCACTCGGGCTTGTGCCACCATTAAGATAGCCGGCACTCGGATTTATAATGCCATCAATTATTTCTCGCCTAACAGACAATTCGTTATTTAAATCAGAGGCAAACAACTTCTCGCCCGATATCCATTTTTTTGTGATGAAACCTAGTAAGCCCATATGATAAACTAATTATTTTTTAAATCTGCCTGACTCTTATACTTCGAATTCTTGCTGGGCGTTTCTTTCATAAAATGGCTCGGCTTGCGTTTGCTCCCGAATGCTTCCTTTGCCCCATCCAAATCAGCCTCTAGCACCTCATACTCAAAGCCTAAATTAGACACTGCCTGATATGCCTCAATTTTGTCCTTAACATTGATTTTAATCTTCAAAATCATATCTAAACGCTTCTTAAAGTATATTTTTGACTAACCACTAAAACGATCGTATTGGACTTAATCCAATTTAAGCCGGTAATATGCGACCACAAAAGGCCGGTATTAGCACTCGCCAAACCATCAATACAATTGCCAAATTCTGTATAAGTGCCATTACACTCTGCTTCGGTAAAATAGGCCGTTAAATAGGCAATGTTCTGATCATCCGTACCTGATGCCATATCATTGCGATACACCTCGGCAAATAACTGGGTGCGGGCGGGAGTTGTCGAGCCTGATCCTGTGCCAAGCAACGCCTTAGTGATTTCACCGGTATAGGTCATATCGCCTGTCATCCGCCTCGTTATGGCATTGAAACCAGCATTGCAAATCACATTTTTGTGTTCATCCGCACCAACCAATTCGCCCAACTTATAAAAACTCATGATTTGCGGGATAACGCCTCGCAATCTCTCGACTGCCATATTAAACAATCTATCAGCATTACTTAATCCTGACTGATTATAAAATTTGGCTGTAATCTCACCCAGTATGCCGATATTTTCCTCAATTTTTTGTTGCATATATTTCAAAATTATTCTTTAGCCTAAAGTACAACGATCCAATTTAAATTCACGCTTCGGGTCGGTGTTACTTGTCGGCTTGTACGGTGCGACCACAAAATCCGGCGGTACGCCTGCCCCAAATGGGTCATTCATAATCTCCTCAGTAACTTCAACCGTTTCCTCAATATGATCAATTATTTTTAAACCAATTTCTTCGGCAACCTCTACCGTTTCGTTAATAACGTAATACTTCTTCAAAACCACATCTTCATTCAGGGTCAATTTCTTTTTTTGATCGATTAACAACTTCTGCAAAAAACTGATAATACCTAAAGTCCTCATAGTGGCCAGCTCGGCCGTCCATTCGCCATGACTGGCAGTTAACATTTTGAGTGACACCCGCATAATTAAAAAACTCTCGGCTATATTGCGATTGCTTAAATTAACCTGAATCGTCTGTCCTGATGACAAACCGCTCTCATAAGTCCTAAACGCCCCCTCGCGAATTGTGAAAGCGTATGCCCCCAATTGAGCCTCACCGTACATCTTCGCCTCCTCGGCACTTTTGATATTCTTATCAACCTTGCTGAATTCGAACCTGCCATACTGAGCAATACTCATCTCGTCTTCAACCTGCACCATGATTGGTATCAGATACTTGCCTGAAATTTCAATCACCGCCCCGCTGGCCGGTGCATTTACAAACCTGATGTATTTCTCATTGAAATTCCACAAGCAATCAAAACCGACATCATTATCTAAAAAATCCACACCCACATTCATCGCCACACCATTCACCTTGACTGTTGGCTTATCAGAAAACTTATAATCAGTCGCAAAACTCTTCTTGCTCCCGTTCCCTGCCTGCGTGCTGGTGCGTGGATTGTCCGATGTAATTTCGCCACCCTCGATAATTACCACGTTCCTCAACTGACTCAAGTCGCTATCAACCACCAAACTGTCCCTGATATAGTTGCTGTCATTTTCATCAGTCAAATTAAAAGGTGCGGGCTTATCATTTTTAGCAAACAAATGAATGTCTTTGTCATAATCGATATACCAGCTGTAATTCAGTAACTCACATAACTCGGTTAAACACTTACTGATGCTTGTCTGATCAAAAACAATAACATTAATTGTAATCGGACAATTTGTATTTACATGGGTCACGCCCGAGCCTGCTAAATAATTGCTGATAATATAAGTCACGACTTCGTTGCCTGTTTTATTATCAAAACGCTCGGTCACCAATATGCGATCCAAATCAAGCGTGTAATCTTTAGCCTCAACCTCGTAAAAATTAAGATCGCCAGAACTGGAACTACCAACCCTGATAATTTTGCCACCGAATATCTTCAACGTGTCATCAAAAACCTCAATCACGTCGCTAATGGCCGGCTTAAAATTCTGACCCTCATAAACTCTAATTGTGAAATTGCATAAATTCGGCTGTTCATTGATATTGTCCTCAATGCCAAAACTCTCCCAATCAATCAGGTTCGTTCTCTCCGTATTATTGATTTTGACAATAACATTCATACTAACTAAGCAAATTACTTGCCTTTAATTTTTTAATCATCATGTCACCGATTTTCTCGGCACTCTGCCTATCCAAAAATGTATTGCCTGACATGTTAATTACGATACTACCGCCACCGCCTAAGCGATTATTTGGCACAATATTGCCACCGCCACTCGGTACAAACAATTCGGGTCCCTGTTCGCCCACCAAATACGCCTGCCCGCCAAAAACACTGCCTCCACCCGCTCTTGCCCCGCCAAACCCAAGCATGCCACTAATGGCATTTTTGGCATTAGATACAATATTCAAACTGTTCAGCTTGTTAATCAAATTATCGATATATCCAATAACTGTTGAAATTACTCCGGTCACACTTTCCCAACCTGCCTTGAAAAAATTAATCCAACTGACCGCTTTCTCAATGACAATGCTTAAGCCCTGAATCAGGACAATTAAACTCACCTCAATAATCTTGGTCACGGCAATTAACGCCCCAAGCAGAATCACGCCAATCACCTTGGCCAAGATTTCCAAAAATGGTTGAAGTGGCAACAAGGCTTGCCATAACTTCTGTAACTCCGGTGACAAGTTCTGTCTGAATACCAGAGCAATGTTATTCCATGATGTCTGAAATATCTCAAGCAACCCCTTATAATCATTTACAATCTTCATGCCCTCCCTAAATAAATCGGACAACTTCTTGTAAACATCGATCACCTCGATCACAACCGCCCTCATGGCCTGAAAGGCCAGCAATACTGTTGAACCAATTGTTTGTGCTATTTCTTTGAGTTTCGGATTTACCTCATTGTCACTGGTATACGCCCAATTCCGAAATGTTTTGATTGCCTCGTAAACATATGAAACCAAAGGCTTCATAGCATCATCGAGTAAATCACCCAAGATGAGTTTTAAACTGACAATGCCGTCCTGAACCGACATTGATAACTTATACCAACTGCCCATGGCCTCGTGATATGAGCCTTGCATGCGGGTAGCCTCCCCTACAACTGCGTTATACATGGCCTGGGTTTTTTGAGCATAAGTCATCTGACTGGTCTTTATACCCAAGGCTTTGGAAAAATCGCCATAGACTTTAATCAGATTAACCTCAATGCCATACTCACTCAGCAACTCCGGTCGCAATTTAATGATCGACTCCATCATCGCTTTGATTGCATCGTTTGAATTCTTATTCGAAGCGGCGGCCACATCACGACCACGAGTCACCAATTCCAAGGCTTGCTTTTCGTTCATGTGGGTCATGATAGCCGTCTTAGTCAAGTCAATGGCCGTTAACATGTCCTTGTTTTCCTCTCTGATACTTTTGACCAAACCGTCAATCTGCTGGCGTGTCCAATCATTATTCTTGCCCAAATTATAGATAACTGCCTTTGACTGATCTAACTGACCTGACAAGCCAATGCTTTCCTTGACCAAATCCGTAAAGCCACTAGCAACTTTGGTGACAATACTGGCAAAAGCGTTATAGGCTAAATTACCCAATGCCACCGCCTTGGTCATCACGCCAAAAGAGTCTGACGATTGTTTAACATTGTCATTCATGTTATTCATCGCCAAGCCAACCTTCTTGATTTCGCCTGATGCTTCATCAACTGCCTTTAAGATAATTTGTAGCTCTCTATTTTCCATTTTGTGCTTCTCTTATTTCCATAATGAATGCGAACACACCTCTGATGAATTCGACTTTTTGACCTAAAAACTCCTCTTCAGTCCAGCCCATCTCCTTGCATAAAAACAACTTTATTGTCTGTTGATTCCATTCGCTATATCGGACTGCCCGCTTGATTTCATAAACTAATTCGGAGTTACCGCTAAAAAACTCTTTAGGAATGAAAGGTTGTCTTGAATAAACTTCAAATCTGTAAAACCGAGGAGATTAACCGAATTGAAATCTACCGGCAACTTTGCCCCATCCTCACCCTCTGCATCCCACTCAATTATCAATCGAGTAATCATATAAATCATTTTCTTGAACTCTGACTGTTCACCCTCCAAAGCCTCAAGGTCACCAGCCAGCAAGCCATCCTTGATTTTTACTGCTATGCCACTCTCGGGCAAAACCAAATCCTTAATAACTCTTGTGTCTCTTAATACCGGCATATGTTTAGTAATTAGTCTCTAAATTAGTTAATACCGCCTCAATGCTCTTCGATTCGGTAGATGAATAAAGCCCCTTAAACCCAACCGTCACTTTAACAATGTCATTATTGTCACCGCCCTCGACTGGATCCTTGAACTTGATCTTGGCCAAATCAATCTTTAATCGCGGATTGCTCGATGTGCCAATGGTCTTGGTACTGTTAACAATATCTATTCGTAAAGCCTTCTGCGTGCCATTTAAGGCATAATCCTTGAGCGTAGAATCCTTGAACAAAATCTCAAGCGTTCCCTCTATAGATAATTCCTTATTCAGAAAATCATTCGGCTCATTTGTTCCCAATCGCTTGTCCTCCTCTAGGTTCTTGGCAATCTGCAAGGTAATTTTGCGGGCATCAATCGCCGTTGCCGAATCAAGCCCTGACAAGCTATCGGCTAACTTAATGCTGACATCCTTGCCCATAAAGTAATTTTCAACTTCATAACCAGCACTATTTGCTGACACAGCACTGGCCTTGCCTTTTAACTTAGCCTCGAACTTCACATAGTCATGGGCTTGGCTTTCAATCTTTAAACTTTCAATCACACAATTGCCATAGGCCTTCTGCTCCACATCGCCCCTCTTAACCTCAATCGTAAAAGTCGGGTGTTTAGCCGACTGCAAAACAGAAAATGTGTGATCGTATACCGTCACATCGCCCACCTTGGCCACGCTAGACACCTGCCCCAATGCCCCTAACATAAACAAACCGAAACTCTTATCAAATGCCTCACCCTGAATCTGGCCATCTGAATACTTATTCTTAACAATCATCTCTTCCGAATCTTCAATGACCCCGCAAGCTCGCTCACTGGCCACCGTCTCAATTTTGTCATTGTATTCGGCCGTCAAAGGTTTCAACCAATACTTCGGCACAACTTTCGTGCCTCGAACAGTTTCCCGCCCAATACCAATATTATATTTTCGCTTGATTGATTCGCTCATATATTTTCTTGATTAATTATTTGATTTAATTGCTCATCGGCATCATGTTTATTTAATGCCTTGATCGTGATGTTAAACTCCGGATAATTAAACTCGATTAATTCCTCACGTTTCTCCGGTCTGATTGATTTGTCCTCAATCTCACTTTTTTTAATAGACATAGATTTTAAATTAATTGTTTAAGTTTTGTGCAAACTACTTCTAACTGCAAAACCCTCATTAACAACTCCCGATCATCCCAAGCGTAAGAACTAATCACTGATACGTCATCACACACCCCGCCCAAGGTATCATCTTCATCAAACATATCGTCAATCCGATCACCAATTGCAATCACCACATCCTCGCCTGACTCCTGACCTCTTGCCTCCTGATTAATCTCCTGAAATATCTGGACTTTGAATTTATAGGTTTTCTTAACCGTCTTAATACTCTCCCGCTGTTTTGTGTTATCACTACCCAAAATGACGGCTGTCGGAAACTTTGTGAAATGCCCTTTATTATATTTGAATACCGCCTCAATACCCTCCATGTTGGATAACTTAACGTAAAGGGCATTTAATATTTCTGATCTCATATGCGTTTGATTATATTTTCTAAAACCTGACTAAATATTTGTCTAACTTCCCCCTCCGCACTCGCTACCGTCCGTTCCACAAACGGATTTGGCTTTGTGCCTTTCTTGGCAATCGACCGCTGAACGGCGTAGGGATTAATGCCTTTCTTGATTGCCCAAATTCTCAAAGGGTCTCGCGGATTTTTGACCGACACGTAATGCGGTGGCGTACCCTCATGCACATCAATGGCGTAATTCTTATCCGGAGCAATGGTCACATTGTTAGGCACCAACCTCATCATGATGCTTTGCCGTAATTGCCCACTAACACCAATCGGCACTTCCTCCTTTTCAATGCGGGTGATCAATTTACCTGCCCGTTCCAAGCCATCTTGAATTTCTTGATCAGCGATGCTCGGGAACTGCCTGAATACCTCCCTGATTTCATTTAAATTTTCAAGATGTATTTCAAATGGCATATCAACTGTTTGGTTTATAAATTATCGCCTCGGCATGCGACAATGCTCTGAACTCAATCCTCTTGATGTTCCTGACCACATATTCCACTCCATCACACGTCAATTTGTCCGTTTCCTTTAAATCAACCTCGTAGCCGGTGTAAAGTTTAAACATCTTGGCTGGGTTGCCCTCACTCAAGATCAGATCCTCGGCTTTAATCGGCATAATCAGACCATTGATCTGACCATAATACTGATATTCCTCTGTGGTCTTGACCTGATTACTATTCAAGCGATACAAATTTAATGACTTCTCAAAAACAAATCTCATATATTAAACTTTCGATACTTATGTAAAACTGCCACAACATCATCTGTTAAAAAATTTTCCCAAATAACTTGTGCATCGCCCAACTTCTCATCCTTAACCCCATCACTTTTACGTTTGTTCCATATCTCACCCACCATTTTGAGTATGACCATCTTTAAATCACTCGGCACCGCATTAACGTAACCTGCCTTATATGTAATTCGATAATTCAACTCATCCAAAGTGACTTCCTGCAAAACCACGTACCCTTCACCAGCATCAAGCCGGTAATCAGTCTCGGGAGTAATTACTGCCCAACCCTCTGTTTGAAACTGTTCAACTACCACATCCAAGACATTCAAGTTGTTGGCCATAAACAAATATCTTGCACCATCGAACAACTCGACAAACTCCTTCTGCTCCATGGCGTTGTCACAAATCGACTCTGCCCAACCAATCGCTCCCTTTAACACCAATTCCAATCCCTCATCATCGTCATCGGTATCAATACCAGCATAAATTTTAAACTCATCAACTGTCGCTATCATAAAAATTACTTAAAAATCTTAGTCCAATCCCGAACTGCTTCGGGATTGAGTAAACCTTTTAACTCTTTGAACAAATCTTGTCTGCAATCAGCTTGTCCGCCAATTCCGGGTCAAGTCCGGCGGTTTCACCCTGCACATAAGGCGTGTAACTCTTATTGAAAGTCACCCGCACAAGTTTGCTTTTTTTGCTTTTTTCTTTTACCTCCTGATTATCACCATCGCCTTGGTCTTTTTTCTCATCCTCAAGGGCATTTTTGTTTTCCTTGTCTTTGTCGTTAGCCATAAAATTATTTTAATTTATATAATTCCCCATCCTCTTCCTCCCCATGCGAAAAAGAGGATGGGGCAATTAATTATTTAACGCCTGCCAACTTCTTGCCGGCATCAGACAATGTAAAGACACCGTCAACCGCCTCTGCAACAACCAATTCCGTCTGCAATGTGGCGATTTTCTTGTCCGTATCCACAAACATCGATTCGCCGTCCTTAACCCAGTAATACCAAGGGTCAAAGAATAAAACCTCGGTCTCATTCATGCCAACACCTAGATTTGCTGGGATATCGGCCATCTCCATAACTGGACGATTAAAGATAGTCTGATCACGAACATCAAAAATCGGATTGCCTTGCAAATCTTTCAACTTACGCAATAACTTCATGCCGTTGCTCGAGGTCATAAAGATAGCATTCTGTCGATACTGCTCTGGCAATTCATAGAACAGATTCACCAAATCATCATAGACAAAATTTGCCCCTGTCTGATTAACCGTTCCGAAACTGGCACTTCGAATGCCGGTTGGTTTACCACTGCCATCACCAGCTACGAAAGTTGTCTCCTCCGTATCACGCAACTTGCGTGAACACAACTCACCAATGTAATTGATGATATTGAACGCCGAAGTGTTCAATAATTTGCGAGGAATCAAAACTCGAGCCGCCAAATAATAATCAGACAAATTCTTTTTATCGATCGTCGGATTACTTTCGGTGATGTTGGCATTTTCTCCCACCCAATAAGCGGTCACGCCAGTACCCTCAATCGGCAATTGAAATTCTCCTGACAATTGAAAGACGAAAGCTAGCTTCCTGATCTTTGAAATCTTGTCTTTCTTGGTCAAGATGTAATTTGCCAACTCGGTCGGAATCGTGTAGCCGAATGAAGCATTGCCCGAACTAACCGCTTTTGAATTAATATTATTAAGGCATACGTCCTTAATGAATTGAGCTGCTTTTTCCATCTTCTCATCATCAGTCACCACCTTGAACTCTTTCAAGCCAGATTTGGTCTCGTTGATGATTTCCTCCTTAAGTTCTCCGACAATTTCTTTAACGCCGTCCGAGATTAGGCCTTTTAAGTCCTCCATAGTCACTTCCATGACTTGGGTTTGCTTTTCTTTTGGATCCATATTTTTATCACTTAGTTATGCGGAGCAAATACTCCGCCTGTTTATCAATTTGTTTAACCACCTGTCTAATACGGAGAACTTTTTGTGTGTCCGCAAGAGTATCGACCTTTTGCCCCTCTTCATCAAGGGATTTTAAATAAGCGATATATTTATTGCTCATCTTTATGTTTTGTTTCTCACCGCCCTTATAAAACAATTTCACCTCTTTGCTTTTATTATCCACTTCTACAAAATCAACCATCGGTTCTGTCTTGCTATTGCCTTTCACGCTAACCAACTCCGTATCAGGATTGGCACCAGCTAAGACTGGCGACCATTCGTACAACTTAACCTTTTTAATAATCCGATTGTCTTTCTCGTCCCACTCGTAATCAAGAATCTTGAAACCGATACTGAACTCATCGATAATGCCGAACTTGATATCTGAATATGCCTCCTTGCCTCGTTGGGTTTCCAAATTAAACTGCCCCTGAATAAATAAACCCTTGTTGTCCTCATAAGCCTTTAAAGTCTTGGCAATTGGTTCATCCCAATTATGCATCCATACACCCTTGGGGAGTTTATTATTCAAACTCTCGGAAAATGCCCCTCGGCGAATGATGTCACCCACCAAGTCGATGTTGTCGAAAATTGAAACGTAAGCCTCAACCACGCCCTGACTCTGCTCGTCCTTTTGCTCAACTAATTTAATCTCGGCTTTAGCACGAACCCTGATCATGGTATTTAAATCAAAACCCTTCTCATTCAATCGCTCTTTTATTTCTTTAATTGTTTTGCTCATATTAATAAAATTATTTATAATGGCGTAAAATCGCATTTGCAATTTGGATGAACTGGAATCTGCCCCGCTATATCTTTAACCGTCCAACCTTGTGTTGCCCTGTCTTGGCAAATCGAGCAAGCATCAGGCGACAACAACCACTCAACGTCCGTAAAACCATAATGCTCATAAGTTTGCCGATGTGCCTCTGTCACGCCCCTTGATGTTTCGGTGCGGGCAATCAACTCTGCCCGATAATCAACCGCAAATTCAAATACTTTCTCAACCCTCGTCTTCAACTCCGACAGACTCTCACCCGCTGAAATTCCCTCATTCATGGTTTTCTCAAAATCAGCAATCGTAGTCTCGGTAATGCTTACGCCAATCTCCTCGCTAACCTGATCGAGCCATGACTTGATGAAATCCATATCCATGACTACATCCTGATCAATCAAGGCACTTGCCCCTGCCACGCCCGTCATCACCGTCTCATACATCAATGGGCTGATAATCTGAATTGTGGCCGTCACCTCATCCGTTTTGCTGATACTTTTAAAATCAACTCCAACCTGATTGCTTTTCTCAACTGAATTAATAAATCTCTGCTTTTGCTCCAAGAAAAAACTGGCCATTTTGCCTTTCCATAAACCCTCAAGCCTTGATTCACTTACCATCCGCTCCTGATAAAACTTTGTTTTTTGCTCATCAGTCAATCGGTGATTCTTATTAACAATCTTAAAAATAATCTGTTTCTTTTTTACCAAGCCTGACATCGCCTTATCGGTTGCCTTCTCGGCCAGCTTATTTATTTTAAAATTACGATTTAATACTCGTTTTTTGACGTACTCCTGCTTCTTCAAATTTACTCGGCTCAAATTAAATGCCTTGATTCTGATAACCTCCTTCTTCTCACCGCCAATCAAAGGCATGCTGGACAATGGCATGTAAATATAATCACCACCTGATACCGGTTGCAGACCCTCGTCGACTCTAATCTCATTCGTAGTCAACCATTTATTCCATCCCTCTGTCTTGCGTTTCAAGTCCATTTCCTCGTCTGCCTTGGCCAACGGTTCAAAGTCTAACCACAAGTCACTACCAAACATCGGCACCAAGAACTCATTCAACTGTTCAATCAACTCGGTGGCCAAAGGCTCTAGTGTCCATTTATTGAAAGCATATTCGGCCGCTACTGCACTGGCACGATTAACATCCTCAAACACGCCAAGGATAGGCTTAGGCACTCCGAAGATTGATAAGATCTCGTCCCTGTTCATCTTGCGACTTTCAATGAAGTCCAAATCTTTTGGTGGAATGGTTGCCGGCTTGAATTTCATACCAGCCTCCAAGACCTGCACATGATATGAATTCTCATAACCCTGAAACTTCTGCTTAAACTCCTTCTTTAAACGACTAATCATGCTCTTACTGGCATTGCCCTCAAGCTCCAAAAAGCCGGATGGTCGTGCATCGTTCTTAAGCAGATTACTGTTTGACTGCAACATGTAGTCGTCATTCTCCGCTGTCTGCCTAACCGCCTCAATTACTCCAATACCCTTGTCGGGATTGCGTGGATTATAATTTTTCAACCAAATAACTTCTTCCTTAGCAAAAGTCTTTTTATAGGTACCAATCTCGTAACTGTAATTTACAATCTGGCCATTATCATCACGAATAACTTTGAAATACTCTGGTCGAGCCAAATATATATTTGCTGGATACTTATCACTCGGATTATTCTTCGATAGAATCCAAGGACTAGCACCGAGTAAATCACGATAGACAAAACTCAACTGCAAAAAATTATACTTAGTCATCTCGGGATTAATCCGATACAGTAAATCCAATAACTCATGTTCAACAACTTCCTCAACCTCACCCTTAGCCTTGAGTCGGTACAACTTAAAATCAATCTGTGCCAAGCCCATTGACCGCCTAGACACGCAGGCATAAACCCATGACTTATAAAAATCCAAAGCATCTGAACGTGTGATCACACTAGACATCACCCCGCTGTTATAAACAAACGAGAATGGCACGCCCTGAGTTACTGTTTTAAATATTTTATTCCAAAAGCTCATACTATTTTGGCAAATCGCTTTTAACTTTTATTAAAATGTCATCAAATGTAATTTTTTGACCATCCTCAAAATTCATCTCAATCTCGGCGTAATACTTACCCACCTCATCAAAGTTGCCGGTCAGAACTGTATACTTAGCCTCGCCCTCAACACCATCAACCACCACCATGTCACCCTCAAACTTCAATTCCGTCTCACCCTTCTTCTGCACCCTAAACTTTATTCCTGATGCACCGTTCAGATTGATCGCATTGCCATTAAAGTCTTTTAAATGAAAAACCAAATCATACTTCTCGTCATCCTTAATTGTCTCTATGTTTATTCTCATGATTTTGATTTAATGAAAAACTCTCTTGCTCCTTGCGTAACTTCATAAATCTGCTTTCGGACGCTGGAAAATAACTTGGCAAATGTCGACAACTTCACAATCGTGTAAACATCCTTATTAAAAACCAACTGATAAAACCTGATTGGAACCAAAGCCACTACTCCAACTACCACCCCACTCAAAGCCTTAAGTCTGATCGAATACTGACTAATATTCACAACCCCTGAACCGAACAAATTAATCGCCTGTTTTATCACTGGCTCGGTGTAGTAAACCTTGAAAGCGAAATCATTATTCGGATGACCCGATGTGCCAATATATGACATCTCGGGTGCGTAAGGGTTACCAAACACATTCTTGCCCCAACTCATATATCCCGCTCCGGGTCTCTGTAAGTTGATATAATAGGTTTTCCCGGGTGTCACTGTAAAAACATCATTTAACCAAAACTCATTCCAACCCTCAAAACCAAAATGAACTGCTTGATTATACAAATCGGGTCCGGTCAAACTATCTTTAATGCCAATTGCCATATCTGCCACATTCGGACTGCCCATGGCATACAAATCAATCTTGCAGATATTCTTCATGCCAGCTGGTATGACAATACCCTGACACCAAGCACTGTTGACTATGGTCGAGCAATCATTAACCGATGTTTGACTGATGCCTAATATCGCCTCCATATCACTGAATCTCAAGAATTATGGTAAATTCCACCTTATCCCCGCTATTTACCCCGATGCCTGCAAAATCGCCGTGGATGAGCAAATTTCCGCCCGTAATGGCCGTAAACAGCCCTGCCTCGGTGATTGTTTTGGTCGCATTGGCCGTATGCATGGAAACCCACTGAATCTTGTCTGATGCTGGCTGTGTCCTCGTAGCCAAAATACGTGCCTCACTTGATTCGTTGAACAAGGTGGTGTTATT
>JAPLVY010000010.1 GCA_026396875.1 Candidatus Falkowiibacteriota bacterium
ACAACCAAGAGCTCGATTAAGGTAAAACCTTTTGTTTGTTTTTTCATATTTTTCACCTCCTTTCGGATGATAGGGAAAATGAAATAAAATCGATTATTATTCCAATAACCCGTTAATTAAATAATCTCTACTAAAATAATCTAGCAATAACTACATTATAACAAAATAACTATTATTGCGCAACAAAAAAGCCATCAACAATTGATGGCTTTTTTCAACTTTAAATTAAGAGAAGAATTACTGTACGCCAGCTGGAGTAGCAGTGGCGACACCAGCAGTGTTCGAGGAAAGGCAATAGGTTAAATAGTAGGAGGTTGAGGAAGAATAAAGTTTATATCCCATAGCACCACAGGCAGAGTATGTTCCATCTACTGGTGTGGGAGCTTTTGGCACTGTCATTAAAAGGTTGCTCGAAGATGTGCAGATAGCAGTCTGAACGCCGGTATCAGCGCAAATGTAATATGTTGTGGAGCTACCAATTTCTGTGTACGCGAATGTTGGATAGCCGGTACCCTGAGAGCTATTAAACATTTCTAATGCTGACTGGATTTGATGAACATCAGCTTGACGTCTTGCATCACGCGCTTTGGTTCTGGCAGAATTTAGAGCCACCACAGACAAAGTAGCAAGTAAGCCGATGATTGCGATAACAACCAAGAGCTCGATTAAGGTAAAACCTTTTGTTTGTTTTTTCATATTTTTCACCTCCTTTCGGATGATAGGGAAAATGAAATAAAATCGATTATTATTCCAATAACCCGTTAATTATAAATAAATAAATTTTATATAAATAAATTATAGCATCGAGAGAAAAAACTGACAATAGCCTTGGCTTAGAATTGTGAGGCCATGTTGTACATCGGCAAAATAACCGCCGCCACCATCACCGCGACACCAACACCAAGGACAACCATAATTATTGGCTCCATCAATATACTAAGATTATTCAATTTGTTAGACACCTCACGTGAATAAAAATCAGTCACTTTGTCTAAGACCATGTCCAACTTACCGGTACGCTCACCGATAGCCATCATCTGTGGCACCATTTTTGGTATCCGATCGCTTGCCTCCATAATACTAGAGATTGGTCGGCCATCATTGATTGAGGCCAGGGTGAGCCGAATCAAGTCCTGATAAACCATGTTGCCAGCGACGGCGGCCGAAACCTCTAGTGCGCGAGTAATTGTTACTCCGCCTTTAAGCAAAGTGCTGAGCGAGCGAGTGAAACGAATTAAATAAATCTTATTGAAAAGATCTCCAAAAATTGGCAAACGTAACAATAATTGGTCGGTTTTGCGCTTGCCCTGCGGAGTTTTGATATAGGCACGAAATAGAAAAACTATGGCCACAAGAATAATTACTAAAAAAATTAAATATTTTCTTAAAAAATCAGAAAGCCATAAAACCATCCTAGTAGAAACCGGCAAAGCCGCTCCGCTCTCTGTAAGAACGGCGGTCAACTGAGGAATAATAAAGACCATCAACATAACCGCCACTCCGCCCAAAGCTGAGATAATAAAAGCTGGGTAAATCATCGCTCCGGAAAACTTTTTACTCATGTCGTAATTTTTTTCCATTTCATCAGCTAGATAATCCAAAACCTCATCTAACTTCCCGGAAGTCTCACCCGATCTAACAATGTTAACAAAGAAATAGGAAAAAAATTTTGGATATTTTGCCAATGAGTCAGAAAGGGTGGCTCCTCCATCAACATCAGAAGTAATTTGAATAATCATCTTCTGCATATAAAGATTTTCCGCCTGATCAACCATTACTTTCAGTGACTCCACGATTGGAACACCGGCAGAAATCATCACCGAAAATTGACGCGAAAAAACCACCAAATCTTTATTTTTTGGACGAGACAGTAGCAACAATAGTCTAGTATCAATGTCCCGAGAAATATCTCTAATTTTAATCGGAGACAATTCTCTGCGACCGAGCTTGGCGGCGGCGTCATTCTCGGACATTGCAACTATGCGACCGTGTTTTCTTCTCCCTTCTGAATTCTTTGCGCTATAACTATATACTGCCATAAAAATTTTATGCTTCCACCACCCGAAGCACTTCTTCGATAGTGGTGATTCCTTTTAAGACTTTTATTATACCATCCTGCTGAACAGAAATAAAATCCTGAGTTTCTCGAACAACATCCAAATTTAAGGTTTTCTTTTCATCGGCAATAATCTCCCTAATTTTATCCGAGACTTCAATCGCCTCGGCAATCGAGGTTCTTCCCAAAAATCCGGTGTTCTCACATCTCGGGCAGCCAACCGGACTATAGAATTTGTATCCGCCGATAGAAGATGCGCCCTGCCAATCTGGCAACTCTTTTCTAATTACTTCATCTTTTAAATTATTAAGATTATTTTGGACAGAGCTAATCTCTGCTGGTGATGGAGCTTTTTCCTGGCGACAATGTGGACAAATTTGTCGGACCAAGCGCTGAGCGATGAGTGCTCGCAAAGTAGAGGAGATTAGAAAACGCTCCGCCTTCATATCCTCTAAACGAAAAACCGCTCCCAAAGCATCGTTGGTGTGGATTGATGACAATACCAAATGGCCAGTAAGCGACGCCTGAATCGCTAATTCAGCTGTTTCTTCGTCACGAATTTCTCCGACCATAATTATATTTGGATCTTGACGCAAAAGAGAACGTAAACCATTAGCAAAAGTAAAACCGATCTTCGGACGAATCTGCGATTGATTAATTCCTTTAATTTCATATTCCACTGGATCCTCCAATGTAGAAATGTTTACTCCTTCCTGATTTAACAGGGTAAGAATGGCATACAAAGTTGTGGACTTACCAGAACCGGTAGGACCGCTGACCAGGATAATACCGTTGGTCTTTTTTATGCTTCGATTGATACTTTCCATGGAAACCTTGTTAAAGCCGAGATCCTCAAGCGCTGGTGCACCTTTGGTGGAATCCAAAATTCTCATTACTACTTTTTCTGAACTAGAGAGCGGCAGAGTGGAAACACGAAAATCAATATCCTTGCCGTCAACCAATAGCCGGATGCGACCATCTTGAGGAATACGAGATTCATCCAACTTCAACTTAGCCAAAACCTTGATTCTAGCAATAACGGAATTATGAATGCTTTTCGGTAGAGTCAAGGAGGTGTGCAAAATACCGTCAATTCGGTATCTAACCCTGCTTTCCTTCTCGTATGGCTCGATGTGAATATCAGAGGCCCTGGCCTCAACGGCATGACGGATAATTGCTGAAACAATTTTTGCTACAGGGGCGCTATTAATATCAGCGTCGCTAACGTTCAAAGTCTCATCATCGCCGGATTTAAGTTGGATTAAGTCTTCCCCTCCTTCTTCTTTGGTTTTTTCCTCAAGGGCACTGGAAATCTCTTCCTCAATCTGCTGATACTCTTTGAGTATTTTATCCATTCCTGAGTGGGAAATAATAAAATATTTAGGGTTTAATTTCTGCCCCTGGGCCAAAAAGTTAACCGCCTCCATCGCTTTAAGATTTGGGTCAGTGATACCGAACTTCAAAAATTTCCCCTCTTTCCCCAAGCAGACAATATTATAATTCCTAGCAATATCTTGAGGTAAAAGACCAAGGTCGTCACGAGAAATCTCGGTACTGATAGCGTTGAAGTATGGCAAACTATAAATAGCCGACCAGAGCTCATAAAGCTTCTCCTCGTCAATAATCTTGGATTTTATCAAGTAATCATTCAAATCAAAATCGGCCTGAGCAAGCATGGCGGATATTTCGCTCTGCTGCTCGGCCGAAATCAGACTCTGAACCCGCAACAAAGACAGGAGTTGTTCTTTTCTGTTCATAGGATAACTATTGACTTACCGCGTCTTTCTCTTTTTTTTCAAATAATTTTTGATTACCGATTGTAAAATCAATATTCTTTTTTATCTCGGAAGAAGTAGAGATTAATTCAGCGAAAGATGTGGGCGCTATCCACTTATCATTCAAATTGACAAACCTTCCATCGTCTACAAAACTCGTATTGAAAGAAATCTCCTTCCTTTTGACTGGGGCCACATCGTTAGAGTAAATATTATCAGCGCCAGCCAAAATATTTAAAAAGTCCACACAAGCATTCTTGGAGAACAGAAAAAAACCTGTCAAAACCAGAATTAATACTCCTAAAATATAAAAAGTCAGATAATTTATCTTCATATATCAATTTTCTCGAAAGAAATAAGTGGAAAAAGAAAAACTGGCCGATTGACCGCTCGGAGAGAAACTCAAGGTTGTGACATCCATCAACCTAATATTCGACTCGATTATTTTCAACAATTTCTTAAAATCTAGATAATCCACGCCACTGACAAGAACCGAGACTCTCACTCGACCAATCTTGGAATTCATTGAAGCACTTGGGCTGCCCAACTCTTTTTGAATGGAAATTGAATTTACCGTATAACCATTTCTAATGATCACTTGCTCCAGTTCTAAAAATAATTGCTCTTGGATATATTCTGAAGGAAGAAACTCTTCGACTTTTTTTACTACAGTGGGATCAATTTTGTTATACGCATTTATAAGTGATCTTAAGTCTGTCAATTTCTGAGCAACTTCAACATATTTTTTTTGTTGGTCAGAGCTATTTTGATGAACCACTGTAACGGCCTGCTTGAAGTGGGGCAAGAGCATAAAGACATAGGAAGCAAAAAGCATGATGGCGACCAAAAAAAACAGAACAACGCCAAAATAATTTTTCAAAAATTCAGCGATCCAGACCTGAAAATTATTCGGTTTTTTATCTAGGTTATCCATTTATTTTTTAATAAAAAATATTTCCGGCTTAACCTTCAAAGCAATAGAGAAAGAAACGCCCTGTGGGCCAGAGGACCTCTTTTCTTTTGCCATTCTTTGAGCTTCAGCAATAACTGTCGGGTCGGTACTAGTAGTCAGTGCCCCCGTAGGATCCTGTCCACCCAAAGAGCTTCCAGCTCCAACACTAGCGGAGATCGTGTTGTCGTCAGCAAGAAAGTTCTTGACCTGCCAGTTAATATCGCTATAATGATTAGCCGTCGCTGAAAAAGAGTAACTACCGTTAGTATCTCCGGAAAAACCCGGGAAATAAACTGTGCTCAAAGTATTTTTCTCTAAATATCTGAAAAAATTAGTCCAATAAATATGTTGATCAAGAAGTGGAGTAATTTGATCAGCTCTATTACTAAAAGATAGTGCGTCGTCAGCTGTTTTCTGAACAACCTTAATCTCTTTTTGCGCGATCTCTGTTTTACGAATGATACTCTCAGAAGTTATCGCATTGTCTTGCCACCAGGAAATAATGAAATAACTTTGTGCAACCACCAGACAAACCATTGACGCAGCAATAATAATTGAATTTATGTAATAATGCCAATTAATAGTTCCCTCGGAGGCCTGTCTGACTAAATCTAAATCAAGAATTTCTGGATTATGAAAATCGTTTTTAGCGAAAAGAGATTTTTTTGGTTTTTTCTCTAGTGATTTTTTTGTTTGTAAGATTGTATTGGTCTGAGTTTTCACCTCTGGTACTTGCGGCAATGGCACTGCAATATTGGTTTCGGCTTGCGAGGAGGTAGCTGGACTCTCATTGGTAAAAGCCGAAGAGCCCTCTTGGTTGAGAAAGGAGTCAAGATTGCTGGAGATATTTTTTTTCTTACGGCCAAATATCATAATAAAATCAAATTTCACGCATTGCCAAGCCGATTGAGACTGCTAGGCGCGGACCGACTTCACTTACTATCTCTTTTAGTTCACTAGGGTAATCTACTCTTGCCCAGGGGTCACCGATATAAACAGACATGTTGAGCTTCTTTGATAAATAATCAGAAAATCCAAACATCATCGCTCCGCCACCAGAAAGAATAATTTTTTCAATTTTACCTTTATAGTTGGTGGCAAAAAAGTCCAGCATGTATTCGATTTCATTCAAGATTGGCTGAACGGCGGAAACAATCACCGGCGGCAATTCCAATCCGTGATCACTGCCACTTAAAGTTAAACTGAGATCCAGCTTGAATTGTTCGGCTTTAGCAAAAGTGGTGTTCATGTTTTTTGCCAAAATATTGGTAATTGTTCGACTGCAAACTTCCAAGCTGCGACTAATTATCGGAATGCTTTCTTTAACAATCACCAAGTCGGTACTGTTTGAACCAATTTCAACAATCATCACTGTGGAAGGATCATCTCCCATCAAGCAACGAATCAGGGAAAAAGTTTCGGTCTCTAGGCTAGCTAATTCTAGGTGGGCTTTGGCAAAAATTTCAATATAGCGCCGCACCAATTTCTTTGGCGAACCGGTCAAGAAGATGCTGAGGTTGTTGCTCTCTTTGCCGTCGGCAGCGGGAATAATTTTCCAATCCAATATCATTTCTTCGAGTGGCAGAGGAATAACTTTTTTTGCCTCCTCGCGAACCGCCTCGGCCAAAACTTTGCGATCATTATTAACAACGTTGATTATCGAAGAAAATACTGAAAAGGTCGGTAAAGAAACAACTGCTTTTTTGGCTTTAATGCCGGCCTCTTTTCTGACTTTGTTGATGGCACTAGCTAAATATTCTGGGTCTTCTAATTTGGTAAATTGGACACCACTAACATTTTCGGTGAACCCGTAGTTAACCAAAACCAAACGTGGGCCTTTTTTCTTAAGCTCCACCATCTTAAGCGACGAGTCGCCAATATCAATACCAAGATAAGTATCATCAGAGGAAAATAAAGATCCCATAAAAATAAAATAATATTTCAGCCCTTAAATGCTAAAAAACCGATTGTGCGTTATCTTTTATTATTATATAATAATATCGGAAACGAAACAAGCTAAAAAATATAAAAAAAACCATGAACTTTTTTTCTCGCTACAAAAAACTTTTTTTCTTCCTTGGCTTTCTAGCTGCTTCCATCTTGATTGGCTTCCTGCTCTGGAAAACCTTCTTCTCCGGGGGGCTCGGCCCACAAACTGACAACGGAGGACAGACTAATCTCGGTGGCAATCTCCCGGGAGCAAGCGAAGGCACCGGACAAATCGTTGACAACCAAAATGGTGGCAATGTCCCTACTAGCGGAGATAACGGCACTCAATCGGGCGAACAAAGCAATAAACAAAATATTCCAGGAAGAGATACGGGGGCGGTTTCCCCAATTGCTAACGGCGGGCTAACAAATGCTCAAAACGTTTCGAATGCTCCAACTATTGGCGCTTCCCTGAAAAACGGAGCCGTCCAATACTACAACGAACTTGACGGAAAATTTTATCGTCTTGACGCCAATGGAAACATCAAAGAAATCACTGACAAGGCCTTCCCCAATGTCAGCAATGTTGTCTGGTCGCCAGACAATCAAAAAGCGGTCATGGAGTATCCAGATGGCAGCAAGTCTGTCTATAATTTTCAAACAGGACAACAAGTTTTACTCCCACCTCATTGGGAAGATTTTTCTTTTTCCCCGGACAGTAGCAAAATTTCTTCCAAAAGCATCGGTGAAGATCCGGATAATCGCTATTTAATCGTTGCCAATAGCGACGGCTCAAAGGCCAAGGCAATTGAATACATCGGCTCCAATGCCAAAGATATTCAAGTAGCTTGGTCGCCGAATAATATCGTTGCCGCCACTTACGTCAAAGGAGTGGATTTCGACCGCAAAGAAGTATTTTTTATTGGATTTAACGGAGAAAATATGAAATCCATGGTTGTCCCTGGAAGAGGTTTTGAGTCAAAATGGTCAACTAGTGGCGACAAAATGCTTTATAGCGTTTACAGCACTGGCACCAACCTCAAGCCAAAACTATGGATTGCTAGCACAGTTGATGGCACCATCGGGGCTGAATCCAAGGGAATAACTCTCAATACTTGGGCCAGTAAATGCACTTTTGCAAATAATGACGAGATGTATTGCGCTGTACCAAAAAGTCTTCCAGAGGGAGCGGGTCTTTTCCCGGAAACTGCCGACCACACCGCTGATGATCTTTACAAGGTCAACCTAAAAACCGGCGTCAAGAATTTAATCGCTACCCCCAAAGGGGACTACACCATTTCTCAAGTTCTGGTTTCAGATAGTCAGGACAAATTATACTTCACCGATAAAAACACTGGACAACTATACAAAGTCAATCTCAAGTAGGGGTTTTCGCTGACTAAGAAATTCTAAGAAACCGCCGAAAGGCGGTTTTTAATTATGAAAAAAATTTTTAAATTCATTCTAGATATTCTCTTTCCTTTGCACTGTCTTAATTGCCACCGCGAAGAATTTTGGTTATGCGAAAACTGTATACAAAAATTATTATTATCTCCTTCTTATGAACGTTTTGAAAAAATCTTAGTATTTTCCATAGCTAATTACGAGCAACCACTGATAAAAAAATTGATCAGGACTTGTAAGTTTTCAAAAGTTCCCGAAATTGCTAAAATTCTTGGTCAACTTCTGATACGCGGAATTTCCGAGTTTCCGGAAGTCAAAGACCTGCTATGCAATGAAAAAAATTTATTAATCGTTTCAATACCCCTATCAAGGAGGCGCGAAAGAGAGCGCGGCTTTAACCAAGCCTTCCTCATCGCACAAGCCGTTGGCTTGGCATACAACATTCCCCTGTCTTTCGAGCTCAAAAGAAAAGAAAGGGCTCCGCAATCAAAGCTTTCAGCAAATAAAAGGGGAAGAAATATCCAACAAGCTTTTTTCTGGACAGGAGAAAGACTGACTAACCAGCGAATTTTATTGGTTGATGACGTGGTGACCACTGGCACAACTATCGCTGAGGCCGCAAAAATCTTAAAAAGTGTTGGCGCCAGAAGAGTGACGGGAATAACGATCGCCCGTTAAGAATCGAAAAAACTTGGCATTCTTTACAATTAATCACTTCCTTGGTACAATTCTGGTAGTGCTGATTGTGCGGCCCACCAAACCGCAATTGCCTTCCTGGCGATGAGATTGATTTCTCCCAAAGCTAATCCAAAAGAGCTTCTGCCCTTAAAGACAGGAGAAACTGGGTGGAACCGCGAGATTTTGTATTAATCCCGTCCCGGTCATAAAGATAAGTCTTTATCTTTTTGACCAGGGCGGGTTTTTTAGATTAAAATAATAAATCAAAAAATATGAAAAATGAAAAAGAAAATAATGCCGAGTTAAAAAGGCATTCTCTGGCGCACATCATGGCGGCAGCAATTAAAGAAGAATACACGGAAGCCAAGCTGGCTATTGGACCGGCAATAGAAAATGGTTTTTACTATGACATCGATTTTGGTGACACCAAAATTTCTGATAGCGATCTGCCAAAAATTGAGAAAAAAATGATTGCCCTAATCAATCAGGGTCTATCTTTTGCGCGCGAAGAAAAAAATATCGACCAGGCACTCAGAGAAATAGACCAGGCCGCAGAACCTTATAAATATGAATTAGTCTCCGACCTAAAAGAAAAAGGAGAAAATAGTGTCAGCTTTTACACTGTCGGCTCCTTCACCGATCTTTGTCGCGGACCGCACGTAGAAAATACGAAAGAGATCGCTGCTAAAAGTTTTCGTCTTCAAAAACTTGCTGGTGCCTATTGGCGAGGGAGCGAAAAAAATAAGATGCTTACTCGCATTTACGGCCTAGCCTTTGAAACAAAAGAAGAATTAAGTGCTTACGATGCCATGATGCTGGAGGCCGAAAAGCGCGACCATCGTAAACTCGGCAAAGAATTGGATATCTTCATGACCCACGAATATGCTCCCGGCATGCCATTCTTTCTACCAAAAGGAATGATTATCTTGCAAGAATTAATCAAATTTGTCCGTGCAGAATCTTACGGTCCCGGCTATAAAGAAGTTCGCACTCCGCATTTATTCAATGATGAGCTATGGAAAATTTCTGGTCACTGGGGACATTACCAAGAAGATATGTTTTGCCTGCATCACGCCGAAGATGATATTGATATGGGTATAAAACCAATGAATTGCCCGGCCCACATGCTGATCTTCAAGCGCGATATCAGGTCATACAAAGAACTACCCTTGCGTATCGCCGAAACTTCCACTCTTTATCGCAATGAAAAATCAGGTACTCTCCACGGATTAACGAGGGTTCGCAGTTTATCTCAAGACGATTCACACATTTTTTTGCGGCCAGAACAAATCATTGAAGAAATCTCCGATTTACTGAAAAAAATCAAACATATTTATCAGGTATTTGGCTTGGAAATTGACGAGATTCATCTTTCAACTCGCCCAGAAGAGTTTTTGGGTGAACGTGCAGTTTGGGATGAAGCCGAAGAAAGTTTGAAAAAAGCGCTTGGCGATGCGGGTTTGAACTATCAAATTAATGAAGGAGATGGTGCCTTTTACGGACCAAAAATCGACGTGAAGGTAAAAGATGCCATTGGGAGGCAATGGCAACTGGCTACAATTCAGCTAGACTATCAAATGCCAATCCGCTTTGATTTAAACTACATCGACAATAATGGCCAAGAAAAACGTCCAGTAGTTTTGCATCGAGCCCTTCTTGGATCGATGGAGAGATTCCTGGGAATCATCATTGAACACTTTTCTGGTGCTATGCCTCTCTGGCTAGCTCCTGTGCAAGTGAAACTTTTGCCGGTTAGCGAAAAGCATCTGGAATATTGCAAAAAACTGGCAGACAAACTAATTGGTGCCGACCTCCGAGTAGAGATCGACGAAAGTGGGAACACTATTGGCAATAAGATTAGGACTTGTGCTGCCGAAAAAATCCCTTATCAATTAGTCATTGGTGATCAAGAAGCGGAATCGGAGAACTTGAGTGTGCGGGCCTATGGCAATCGTGAAAACAAGAGTTTCTCCCAGACAGAATTCATCAAAAATTGCCAAGAAAAAATTAGTACTAGATCCTTGGAGCTATAAGCCTCTTCATGCTATAATTAATTCATAATAATCAACTTATGAAAAAGCTAAAAAAACTTTGGCCTTTGTTTTTGTCACTAGCAGTGCTAGCGGTTTTAATCGTTATCGCCCTGTCATCGTCCAAAGTCATCCTCTTCTATGGGAACACCTGCTCTCATTGCAAGAAGGTGGAAGAATACCTACAAAGTAATCCGAGCAAGGTAAAATACCGTTTTTTAGAAGTATACGACAATAAGGAAAACGCCAATCTGATGATCAGCAAGGCTAAACTCTGTGGCTTAAACAGCGATAACGTTGGCATCCCCTTTCTTTATGATGGTAAAAAATGTCTCTCTGGAGACCAGGATATTATTGATTGGTTTAGTAAACAATAAAAACTATGAAATTAACTGCAAAAAAATTATTACTAGGAGCACCGCTAATCCTTTTACCAAGCGCCGCTCAGGCAATCTGCCCGCTCTGTGTAATTGCCGTTGGTGCTGGCCTGGGACTCAGCGAATATCTGGGAATCGATGATACCATTTCTGGATCTTGGATTGGAGCATTAATTGTTGCCATGGCTTGGTGGAACATTAACTGGTTTGAAAGCAAAAAAATCTGGAACGACAAACGCCAAATGCGTAACGTTTTAACCATTTTAGCGTATTACTTATTAGTGGTAGCTCCACTTTTCTGGCAAGGACTAATCGGTCAGCCAGGAAAAACTATATTCGGAATTGATAAATTGGCCCTAGGAATAACAGTTGGTTCGATTGTTTTCGTCCTCTCGGAAATCTGGTATAATAAGCTCAAGCAGAAAAACAATGGCCGGGCGTTATTCCCATTCCAAAAGGTTGTGACACCTATTATGAATTTAGCCATCGTTGATTTGCTCTTTTATTTGTTAATCCGCTAACGACTATGCACGAGGAAGAACTGAAAAAAATCAATGATTTAATCGAAAAAGCTGATGAAATGAAGAAAGACCACAAACTTGACCTCTCTTCTGACCAGGACCTCAGTATTGCGATCATGAATCTAGTAAGCATTGAGGAGCATTTCTTTTTTACTGGAGCAAAAACTGGGGATAAAAAATACTACCGCCTCCTCGATGAAGTTCGGTCGATGCGTAAGGAATTGCTGAAGAGAATCATCAAAGAGTACGAAGGTGAAGTCTGGTGTATTTCCAAGCACCTCCTTGCCGCCTCCTATCGCCTAATGGAGGTAGGTACAAAAGCCCAGGGGCGAGGCAACGAAGATGAAGCCGCTGAGATGTTCAAAAAGTCCTATGAACTCTATTCCCTTTTCTGGGGTCTGAATATGAAACTGGTTGACACTGAAGGCATTAAAAAAATCGATGAGGAAGCAGTCAATAACACCGATAAGAAGCCGAAAGGCTTTGCCGGAAGGCTCGGTGAGATGGTTAAGAAAGTAGTTGATTGCTGCATTGAATAATAGAAAGATATAAAAACACTCTCGACGGAATCCGAGAGTGTTTTTTTATTTTAAAATTAGCTTAATTTGTTCTTATCATTGACATATATACTGATATATGATATAGTTAATTTATAATCAATTCATTCACAAATATTACACAAAAATTATAGACATGGCAGAAAAAACACTCAAAAAAGTATTTACTATTGCGGTAATACTCTTTATAATTGCAGTTTTTGGTTATTTGATTTCCAATGAAGATCAAAATTCCACTAAAACACAAACAAATCTAAGCATCAAAAGCGAGTTCCAAAAAAAATTTAGCGCTATCAAAGTGCTCGAGCTTAAAACCAATCTTGATGAAGTAGATGCTTTTGGAAACCCTCTGATGTGCGGACAATGGTACATAAGAGTTAACGAGAGTCTTGCCCTTTTTCCCATACAAAACGGAACTTCGACCATCGGTGGTCCGATGGGTGTGGGCGACATTCCCTTCGATTTCCTGCAAAGTAAATACGCAAAGGAGGTAGGACAAATTTCTATCAACTCCAGAGGTCAATCACCCGGAGGGATTATTACAGCACAAGTCGCATTAACCGGAAAAGACGAAATAATACTTAACACTAATACCGTGAAGTATTATCTAAAGGGAGGTAAGTAGGCCATCTTTGGAAAAACTCAAATGAACAAACAGAAACCCATCTTTTAAATGGGTTTCTTTTTTTATATTTCATTTTTCCACCACCAACATCTTCTTTTCAATTTTCTTGACTGGCAAGTGATGCCCGGTCGGATAAGCCTTAATCGCCTTAAACAGGATTGTCTCTAGGTAACGATAACCTTCTCCTCTCTTGGTGCCCGGATCATTGGTGATAAATTCTTTCTTCAGCTTGTCGTAACCCTTGAGCACTAGCATGTGAGTCTCTGGTCCTGGTGCCTTAAAATAAGGATTCTTCAATAAACGACCATCGGTTGGCACCAAGATCAAATTCCCTTTTGATATTTCTGCTTTGAGATTTTCCAATTTAATATTTTCCACCACTCTTACTTTTTTTGCGTCGTATTTAAAATAATCAATAAAAACCCATTGGCGCAAATCGGCCAAGGAAATATCGCGGTACTCACCGTATTTTTTTAATTCAAAATCAGAAATAGCAGTAATTGATTTTTCGGCCTCTTCTTTTTTAATCAACTTCTCTCCCTTGACCCAAGACATTGCCATTACTACTGATGCCTCTTCGCAACCGTCTTGTTGGCGCAAATCCGACCATTTCGCCAAAGGAGCTTGCGACGTGAATGACATCGGCAGGACCATGGTGGCAAAAACCAAGAGTTTTTTATAGCTATTCATAGTTTATTCGAAACTTAATAGTTCGTCCAAATAATCTCGACGATTAAAAAGGCGAGGCACCTTGTTCTGCCCACCAAGCTTGCCCTTCTTCTTGAGCCAATCATAAAATAAGTCTTTGCGCACTGCTTGAACCTTTGGAAAACCAAGAATCAAATCCTGATAGCGTTTCGCTTCATAATCTGAGTTAAGACTTTTTAAAGCATCATCCAGATCTTTTGCAAAAACGGCCAAATCTTCTGGAGGATTTGTAAATTCTATCAGCCACTCATGACCACCTTGTTTGTTGTCGCCGAAATAAATTGGTGCCGCGGTATATTCGCGAACACTAACGCTGTTTTTTAGAGAAGCAATTTCAATTGCTTTGTCGGCGTTGGCAATCATCAACTCTTCACCGAAGACATTAATGAAGTGCTTGGTTCTACCAGAAATTTTTATTCGCGTTGGATTAATAGAGGTGATCTCTACGGTGTCGCCAATCAAATAACGCCACAAACCACCATTAGTAGAAATCGCCAAAGCATAATTCTTCCCCAACTCTACTTCCTCCAAACAAAAAGCTTGTGGACTTTCCTCTCCCAATTCTTCAAGTGGAATAAATTCATAAAATATTCCGTAATCCAAAAATAGCAATAAGTCATCGCGAGAAAAATCATCGGTCATGGCAAAAAACCCCTCAGAGGCATTATATACTTCGAGATAATGCATCTTATCACTTGGTATTAATTCCTTGAACTGTTCACGGTAAGGAGTAAAACTAACTCCGCCATGAATAAATAATTCCAAATCAGGCCAAACTTCCAGGATATTTTTTTTACCTGTAATTTCCAAGATTCTTCTTAAAATAATCAAAGTCCACGAAGGAACACCCGCTAGGGCGACCACATTTTCTTTGATTGTCTCGTGAGAAATTTTTTCAATCTTTTCTTCCCACTCGTCCAACAAGGCAATAGAAATTTCCGGTACTCGCATAAAACGCGCCCAGAAAGGCAGGTTATCCATTAAGATGGCGGACAAGTCGCCACACAAGATATTGTTTTTCGCACTATCTGGTCGATAAGTACCGCCAATACTCAGGGTCTTGCCCACGCAAATGTTTGATTTTGGATAACAATCGAGGTAAAGCGCTAAAAGGTCTTTTCCGGCTTGATAATGCGAACCTTCCAGCGAATCACTGGTTACCGGAATAAATTTACTCTTGTCACCAGTTGTTCCTGAAGATTTAGCGAACCATTTGGTCTCACCGGGCCACAACACGCTCTTATTTCCCGAAATAATTTTTTCAATCCAAGGGTGAAGATCGTCATAACTAGAAAGTGGCACCTGACCCTTGAACAACTGATAAGCTTTATTGAAGTTTGGTTCCACTACAATATTGGCATAACCATATTTTTTCCCCCAATCTGTCCCCGCAGCCTCACGTAGCAAGTCAAAAAAAACCCTTTGACTAGAGCTGGCGTGGTCTTTCTTGAAGCGACTGATTTCTTCAAGACGAGATTTTAAGGCTAAAGATACCAAAGAATTAATGAAAGGCATAAATATCAATTGATTATCCGTATATTTTAACCTTTTTTTTCGTCTAGGACAAACCAGTGGCCAATAAATCTGGACACCGCTTTATTACTAGGGCTAAAAATGCTAAAATAAAGGAATAATAACTAATGTAAAATTTATGTCTTTAATACCTTGGCAGGAGTCATATTCTCTGGGAATAAGCGAAATTGATTCACAACATCAAAAAATGCTCGGCATTATTAATCATCTTGCTGATCTTTTCGAGAATGACAAACATCATAACGAAGCAGAAATCGAACAAGCAATCATTGAATTAACAGAATATGCAATTTACCACTTTCAGACAGAAGAAAAATATTTTGCAACCTTCAACTACGATAAAGCGAAAGAACACATTGAAGTTCATGACCAATATCGCGAAAAGGTTGAGGAATGGCGTAAACGATATAATGAGAGCAAAGATCCAAAAATATTTTTTGAAATTTCTGAGTTCCTGCAGAATTGGTGGATTTGGCATATCAATAATACCGACCGCGCCTATGCCCCGCTTTTCAGGGAGCATGGTGTTAACTAGAAAAAAATACAAGGAATTAAACTCTTACTAATAACCGCGACTTGATTAACAACAAAATTAATCCTATGGACAACTATACTTTCTACGCCTTAAATATCTTGCTGTTCGCCTTGCCACTCGCTCTCTTCGAAATAAATCTTGAGAAGACCCAGGGTTGGGGTGGAGGATTTCCGAGGGATAAATGGTATGGCAAGTCCTCTCTCAAGGGAACCTGGATCGACAAAATTCTAACCAGCATCAGCCGCTTTGAATCGCCACTAAACTACCATCTGGTGATTATGTTTTTATTCCTGGCGGTATTTGTGTTGGAATATTTATTCGCAACCAAAAATATTTTTCTCCTCCTCTCCTGTTTCTTCGGAGTTAATTTTTTCGCCGATCTTTCCTGGTTTTCCTTTAATTGGTATTTTGATTCGATGAGACAATTACTAAAAGGTCCTAACGGCTCCATCACCTGGCATAAGAGTTGGCTAAAAATCGGCAAGACTTCTTATATCCCGGCCACCTACCTGTGGTGGCTCGGACTCAGTGTTCTGTTTATGGTACTAGCGCGAATTTGGTAATAATATAGCTATTCTCACAAAAAAAAGACATCTCTTTGAGATGTCTTTTTTGATTTTTTTGTTAAAGCTCAAAGTCTTTCTGCCTAATGCCAATCCTGATATGTCTGGCGGTTAAAACGAGAAATAATGTCATCAAAATCAATCCTAACACACCAAGAAAACCAAAGGCTGAACTAATTCCGCTCAAGTCTGCCAATATACCCGCGCTAATTGGACCAAGAATAAAACCCAAATTGGTAAAGAAATCCTGAATAGATTGGATCTCCGGTTGCGCCAAAGAGTTTTCATAAATATAATCTTCATAGGCTGCGGCAATCGAGGGGAAAGAAACCGCAAAAAAGCAGGAGGCTGCGAAAACGATCAAGACACCGGGCCAACCATGACTGAAATCAAAAAATAAAAGCAGAAGTAAAGCGGAGCCAAAAAGTGTTGCCCAGAAAGCGGTCAGCTTCTTGCCGATGACTCGATTGAGTGGTGCGACAAACCAGCCTAATAGCAGTGACGGTACAACAAATGCTAGCAGAAAAGCTCCATTGAAATTGCCGAAGTTACTAACCTCAGAGTAGAGTGGACCAAGGGTCCAGAAAAAAGACAAAATCATATTCAAAAATGTGGTCATTAGCAAAACTGACCAAATTTTTAGACCAATCTTCTTCCATAAATGTCTTTCTACTAAAAAATTTCTTGCCGGACTGACTTTCTCCACAAAACCACTTTTGTGTTCAATTTCCTTTTTCTTATTGAACCTGAGTAAGGCCAAAAATACCAAGAACCCGACCACCAAGAAAACATAAATGGCGCTAAACATTTTGGTGGTTAAAACATCAAAAACCAAAAAACCAGCAATCAATGGTGCAATAATATTACTAAAACCCTTAAATACTTCGATCAAGCCAAAACTGGAAGAATATTCATCTTTTTGCGCAGTTCTCGCCACAAAATCAAAGGTACCAAAGTTATATAGATCATAGTAAACCCCCCAAACAAACATCGCCAGAATATAAATAAGAGCACTGCCACCGACAATCAAAAGCAAGGGCACGGCAAAACAAGCAATAAACATCCAGAACAGTAAGCGACGATAGTTAGTATCCTTAACGTACAGGCTAATAAAAATATCAAAGAGTGCACCAAAGACTGAAGACAAACCGATAATAAAACCGGTGGCAGTTTTTGAAAAATGACTAGTTAAAGCAATTGGTACAACGTAAGTAACTAGAGAATCAAAGATTGTCCAAAACAAAATCATGATCCCAAAAACATAGAGTTTTTTCCCTCTAAAGTTTTTTACTAGCGGCAAGAGACGCTGAAAATTTGCTTTTTTCATATTGATATCTTTATTTTAACATAAAAAATTAAAAAGAAGCTAATTTGTTTAGCTTCTTAATTGGTGTTTTCTTGTTAGGACGAAATAGCGGCGGGGCGCTTGGCGTCAAATTTACTGAACATTGAGATACAATTTGATCGCCAACCATGGACTGCGTCTAAATACAAGGATCTAACAAATTGATTCTTATTGCCATCTTCATAGATGGTTCCCCAGAAAATCACTTCTAATGAACGCCAACTTTCTGGAATTAAATTTTGATGCGTTAGAAGATAATCTAACACGCAAGCATTCAAAAGCCAGGTATCTAAAAGCGGCTGATTCGTTAAATCTTCGAGGAGATCAACTCCTTCGAGAGAAAATTCTTTTTGGTCTTTGGTTACCAGGAGGAAGGTCCGAGGATTCCATCGCCAGTCACCAGATTCCTGATGACTTTTGATTGATAAGCCCGTCGGAACAAGGGGTGGCACAGTGCAATTGATGATTACCGGTCTTATATTGTATAAGTTTTCCGGTCTAATTAACTCATCCATATCGGCGGCTGAAAAGCCGACTGTCTGGAAAGCTTGTGTCCATTTAATAAGTGTTTCTAGCATTTCGGTGTAATTTTATTTTTAAAGGTCTTTTATTTGGGTAACAGAAATATATAATACAATACGTAATATGTCAATAATAAGAACTAGAAGGCCTCAAAAAAGACTATAAAACATTGACTCCCAGTTTTTTGAGCTCTTTGGCCAAGGCAAATAGTGGCAGACCCATCGCTCCCATGAAATCCCCTTCAATTCTGCGAATGATTACCGCCCCCAGACCTTGGATAGCAAAAGCTCCCGCCTTCCCCATCGCTTCGCCTGAAGCAATGTAATTATCAATTTCTGAATTACTTAATTTTTTGATAAAAACTTTGGTGACATCGGTAGTACTAACTTTTTTTCCAGAAGCAACATCGATAATAGTTAGGCCGGTCAGAATATCCACTCTTTTGCCGCTTAATTTGTTGAGCATTTTTTTGGCCTCACTCTTGCTCTTTGGTTTGCCAAGAAGATGATTATTAAAAGCCACAAAAGTATCGGCACCAACAACAATTCCCTCGTGATGTTTTCCGGCAACAGCCATCGCCTTACCGCAAGACAAAAGTTTCGCCAATTTGAGCGGTGGAATTTTTAAAGTCATATCCTCTTCATATTCTGGCGCTTCAATGGTAAATGGTAATCGCAATTTGCTAAATAGCTCTTCTCTTCGAACCGAGGTAGAGGCCAGAATTATCGGCTTGATTTTTGCCTTTTTCATAATAGTAAAAAATAATTAATTCAACTTCCAAAATTACTTAAAATATTCCGTGGGGAATCTCAACCAACCCATTTTGAGAAGAAAGACGATCAAAACAGTATAAAGGAGAGAGAAAATCAGATCTTTTTTTAATTCTCTTCTAGTATATTTGTCCGATTTAGACAGAAAGAACCCCTTTGCTCCGTGGTGCATTAACATAAAACCTAGAACATTGGTCAGCAAATAACCAAAAACCATCATTGGGAAAAATAGCTTTTGGGAAATCAGGCCGAACAAAAAAGCAAAGCCATAAGCCAGGGGGATATTAAAAAACAGGTCGTTCCACCAAGATAATGGCGACAAGAGATAACCGAGGGTCATCATTGCTCCTTTGATGATTTTCTTTCGCATAATTCCTTTAATTTACAGGGATATTATAACATAATTAACCAAAGCGACAAGCCCAAAGAAAAAGCCAGACAGAAATAATCCTGACTGGCCAGAAAGTCAAAAATCACGTAAGATGCTAGGGATTAATTAAAGCATTCACAACTTTTCTGGTAATCGGACCAAAGTATCCAGAGGCTGGATTAATTTTTTTAGCTTTCTGAAATTTAACTAAAGCAGAATTGGTAGCGCGCCCGAATGAATTACTTTCTTTTCCCTTGGAGCCAGCGCCGGATTTAGCAACTGGATAACCATGGAGATTTAAAAACTCCTGAAGTCTTTTTACTTCTTTATCCACCGATCCTAACCCAAGATTTTTAACAAAGAACGAAAGAGTTGAAGCAAGAGAAGTGGACGAAGAACTAACAGTTAAAGATTTCTCTTTTTTATCAGGCAATACAATCTTTATTGCCTGGATACGTCCTTGGAAGGGGATGTAACTTCCCCGCTGACCAACAAAAAAAGCATTACTTCTGGTCGGGAAGCCAAACATGTTGCCAGAAACGGCAACGGGAGTAACTTCGAAATAAATATTATGCCCCCAGTCCTCTGGTTTAGTGATGTAGGTCGACTGCGTTTCTCCGTCTATTAACAATTGATCTCTGAACCAGTGAAAACGAGAATTCCTTTCAGGGCCATTTTCATTATCAATATAAACATAGGTTCCGGCTAGCTGCTGCCCCACTTGGAAATTTCCGGAAATGCTTACTGAAGAAGCTGCCGGAACGTGATTAGGAGCAAATAGCCCCTGGTTAATAAAGATCTCTGCTGGCAAGTGATACGGACCGCTGTCGATTGGCACTAATAAACCGTTAGCCGAGTCACCATTCCCCAGAGAAACAGTTGCTAACCCGTGCAAGGCATTCTGCAAAGTGATAATAATTGTATTGTCTGAGCCTCGAGCCACAGAAGATATATTAGCCAATGATCCATCGTCCCTCACCTCAAACCCCTGAATGCCGGTAACTGGCAGGATTGGTAAAATACTAGCTGACATCGTGAGGATGAGTACTGTTCTAGACGAATCCTCTTCTAACCCAACCAATCTTGGTCCGCGACCATTAATTCCACCATAAAAATCCTGCTCTAACGCTGCCCACCAACGATTAGCGGCAGTCCTGACTTCGGAATCAGAATAAACATGCACTCCATCCCAAGATAAATTAATATCATAAAGTGATGGTCCGGCTAAAATATTCTGATTCTCATCCCAAGCTTCTTCTTGTGCTAATCGAATATTGTTTAAATTTGAACCCAGCTGACCATAATATTCACCTATTTGGGCCACAACCGTTTTGGCGTCAAAATCATTATTGATATCGTTAGCGAAAGTATTCAATAAATTTTTATAAGTATTCTTATCTGATCCATTACGTGCATCATATTCTCCTTGCCAAAAAAGTACCGCTTTAACTTTACCAACAGCATTGATTCTTCTATACATTGAACCGTAAAGAGTGCTGGTGTCGCCCGGATTATTATTATTCCTTTGCCAATCTATTATAGATGTCCCGCCCATTGAGCATGGCACGAAAGCGACTGGAATATTAGTATTATCCAATATCTTCGTGGCCAAAAGCGGCCAAATTGAACCAAGCATTCCTCGATCTACCGCGCTAACATTGTCCACCTGGTTAACCGCGCTATCTACGGGATCAATTAGATTCTTCCACTTATCATCATTGCCAAACTCTCCCGCTCTCAAAATAGGATGAGAGTAGCTCTGGATGTTCTGCCCTAGACCGTCAGCATTACTTTGACCAGCGATAACATAAATATCACCGATTCCGACATAGGGACTAGCCGCATTAATTAAATGATTATCAGAGAAACGAACAATCAAGCTGCCCTGCCCGATTACCTGGTCAGTTAATACGCCACCAAAAGTATGGTGAGAAACATTGTGGCTAATCACAATATAGGGGCCACCATTCCAAGACGCCTCGATAGCGGTTGGGCTTCCTGTATAAGTACCGGATATCAAAATATCCGCCTTATTATTAGCTCTTCTTTGAAAAATCTGGTAAGGCGCCGGGCCATCCAAATAAATTCCGCAACTGCCAGTCGTAAAAGTTTTATCTGGTCCATAACCGGTACCATAGCCATTAGTGGCGTAGCTTCGGTAATGATAAGTGGTTTCACAATCCAACGAAGATAGGGCATTGGTGTACGTACTAGTTCCGAAATTACCATGTTCAACTACACTATTACCATAGCTATTAGTTGGACCGTATTCAAACCCTCTAACCTGATCGTTCCCTGCTCCAGTGGACGTAATGCTGCCTTTCACCATAGCAGAATTAGAATAAATTTCTGTACTAGATTCGGTACTTAATATTGGCACCACCGAATAGGTGTAGACATAACCATTCAATACGCCAGCTGCGAATTTATTGCCATCAGCTGAAGATGAAACTGAATACCAGTCACGTGATCCGGCGCCAGAATGGACGAGCCAATTTTCTCCTCCGTCACGAGAAGAATAGATATAATCAGAATTATTTGCGGCCGCAACTAAATTATTGCCATCAGCTGAAGAAGCAACCGAAACCCAATAGTGCGCACCTAAATCGGTTCTTATTGTCCAGTGCAGGCCGCCGTCGGTCGAGGTATAAATACACCCCTGGTCATAATTAGCGGTGATTAATTTATTGCCATCAGCCGAAGAAGCAATGCTCCACCACTTATACTGACCGATGCTAGATCTCTCGACCCAACTGACTCCGCCATCGATTGAAGTATAGACCGAGCCTCGATAAACAACAGCGGCCAATTTAGAACCATCAGCGGAGGAAGTAATAGAAACCCAATTGAGCGAACCTGATTCGGTTTGTTCGGTCCAATGAACTCCGCCATCGATTGAAGTATAAATATAACCCTGGCTAACTACAGCTGCCAATTTAGAACCATCCGCGGAGGAGGTAATGGAGTACCAATTAAGCGAACCCGATTCAGTTTGCTCGGTCCAAGAATCGCCACCATCAATTGAAGTATAAATATAACCACCATACACAACAGCAGCTAACTTCTTGCCATCAGCTGAGGAAGAAATATTGCGCCAATGGCGTAATCCCGCGCTAACCCTTGTTGTCCAATTTAGTCCTCCGTCATTAGAAGTATAAATATAACCGTCATTGGCTGGCCCACCGGTAATAACTGCTAATTTGGAACCATCGGCCGAAGAAGTGATAGAATACCAGTCGTGAACACCGGAATTAGTTTGAGTGATCCATTCCCCATAAATCAATGAACAAGACCCAGTGGTAAATGTTCGGTCTTCGCCGTAGCCAGTACCCGAACTATTAGCTGCATAAGCCCGATAATGATAAGTTGTTTCGCAGGCCAAGGAAAATGCTTTGATGGTATAAGAACCAATACTAAAAGAGCCGCTATTTTCCACTTGGTCACCATATTCGGTTGTCAGTCCATAGTCAAATCCTTGAGTGGTTTCATGCTCTCCTCCGCTAGCGGCAATATCGCCATTTAGAATCACCGAATCAACTGATAACAATGTCGCCACTCCCGTAGTCACTGTTGGTGGAATTGGCGGGGAATAAGTAAAAACGGAGAGATACCCCACTGAGATAACACCAGCAATTTTGGCACCATCAGCCGAAGAAGTAACCGACAACCAAGAACCAAATCCCGACTCTGTTTGTTCCGACCAGGTAATACCACCATCATTAGAAGTAAAAACATAATTACTGTCGGACACGATCACTAACTTATCTCCATTAGCCGAAGAGGCAACGCTTTTCCAAATGTTATAACCTTCATTCTGTCTAACCCAACTGTAACCACTGTCAGCGGAGGTGTAAATATAATTACTAACTGCAGTAATTTTTGTACCGTCAGCCGAAGATGCAATCGAAACCCAATGGTTCCAGCCAGAATCGGTCTGCTCCGTCCAAGTCGCACCTCCATTAACAGACGTATAAACAAATCCCAAAGAAAGTACTGCCGCCAACTTCATTCCATCTGCCGACGAAGTTATTGAGACCCAATTATCTGAGACGGAATCAAGCTGTTCGGTCCAGATTGTACCACTATCAATTGAGGTATAAATATGACCGCCATAAGTCGTTGCTGCCAACTTGACACCATTAGCAGAAGAAGTGATTGCGGTCCAAGACTGATTCCCAGGAGCAGCATGTTCCACCCACGTATCACCATCATCTTCGGAAGTATAGATGTAGCCGCCAGAAACTACCGCCACCAAATTACTACCATCAGCTGAATACGTGATTGCCGACCAATCGCGCAGGCCAGAATTTGGACGTTCTACCCAAGTATTACCACCGTCAACCGAAGTATAAACATGGCCGCCAGAAACACTAGCCGCCATCTTCATACCATCAGCCGAAGAAGTGATTGAGCTCCAATTTTGAGCGCCAAGTTCAGTGTGAGAAGTCCAGCCAGCTAAGGCTGGACGGGGCAATAAAAACAAAATTAGAGCCAAGAAAAAATAAAGCCCAAAATTTCTGAAAAATTTTCCGCCCCTATTAAAAAATGAGAAAAGATTAACGGTCATAATCTTAGTATTTTAGATGCCAATATTTTTTAATTATACCATGGAAATTTACCATTTGTCATATTAATAAAAAACCATTGTTATACCGTTTATCCGACAATAGCAATAATTTAACATAATGGATTTGAAAAAATATTAATCTTGACATTTTTTCATATTTATATTAATGTAAGTTAAAAGAAAAAACACAGGAAAAAGTATTAAAATGAACATTAATAATTTAGATTAGATGAAGAAAAAAGTTGTAATTTTGGGCTTCGGCGGCACTATCGCTATGGTCCCGAATCAAGAGGGTGTTCTCGAGCCCGCCAAAAGCGTCGAGGAAATAATACAGTTAGTTCCCTACTTAGGAGAAATGGCGGATGTTGAATTCTACGAAATGGAGCGGAGAGATAGTACTAATATCAACCCAACTCATTGGCAGAAGCTGGTTTACAAAATAATGAGTCTGCATGAAGGAAAGGTTGACGCCATCATGGTTACCCATGGTACTGATACCATGGCTTATACCGCAGGAGCAATTGCTTTGGCACTTGGTCCAGGCTTAAAGATTCCTGTTGTATTTACTGGTTCCCAACTGCCATTAATGAGCGTTGGGACAGATGCGAAATTCAATCTGGAAAATTCCATGAAGGTTATTCTCCAGGCAATCGAAGAAAAGGTGGCTGAAGTCATGATTGTTTTTTCTGATCGCGTCCTACGTGCTAGTCGGGCAATGAAAAACAGCGAAGCAAAGTTTCGCGCCTTTGACTCACCAGCCTTCCCTGACCTGGGACTGATAGATGCCGTAGGTGTCCACTTTATCCCTAGTATTCGCAAAGCAGATGAATCTATTCCTCTAGATATCAAGCCTCATTTCCAGCGCGGTATTATGGCGATAGATCTTGTTCCCGGTCTCGAACCAGGACACATTATGAAATTTTTGGAAGCCGGTGGTTGCCAGGGATTATTATTCAAATCTTTAGGAGCAGGAAATGTTCCGGACGAAGACGAATATTCTTTAATCCCAGTTATCAAAGCAGCCGTCGAAAAATTCAAAATTCCCGTCCTCGTTTCGACTAAATTTGTCGGTGGTAACACGCACATGGATATTTACGGTCCAGGAAAATCGGCTTTAGATGCAGGTGCTATCCCGACCAGAGACATGACCGATGTCATGGCTCAGGTAAAATTCATGTGGGCCTTGGCTCAGGGCATACGCAGCCACGATGATTTGGTAAAAATTATCAATACCAATATTATTGGCGAAATTACAGCCTGAAACTAATAGTATCAAACAAAAAAGTACCGCTCCAAATGGAAAATGCGGTACTTTTTAATTTTGTTTAAGCTGGGGAGTAGTCAAAAATATTTTTTTCTAGTTATAGTGATTTTCAAAATCATTAACCAGAGTAACAATAGAGTCGCCTTCACTGGGATTGTTAAAGTCAATTTTCGGTGGATGATAATTCGAGGCGGAAGGCCTAAAATCATTCATTCTTTCGTAATCTTCAGAAAGCATTGTAAAGTTGGTGGAAGCAATATTTTCATCTATATGCTTTTGACTTACGGACATAACCATTGGGCTATAACCTAAATTACATAACCAATTTAAGACAATCTGGCTCTGTGTTCTTTGATATTTCTCTGCCAACTCGACCAATAGATCCCAATTATGTAAAAATGTTTTATTGCGCCTAAGGGGGCGCCAGATAATATTTTTAATTCCTAGATCGTCACAAAGATTAAAAATTTCTCTATCCTGCAAAACTCTTATTTCAAAGCTCAAATGCCCTTCGTGCGCATAGAATTTATAATTAAATTCTTTTTTAAAATTTCTGATACATTCTGGACTGGCATTTGAGAGACTAACAAATCTCGTCTTCCCCGTTTTAAGAAATTCATGCAAAAAAGAATAAGTTGAATCTTCTCCAAACTTTTTTATAAAAGATTGGGTGACGAGAGTTGAGTCAGCATAATCAGTTTCCATGATCTCGTAGAAGCTTTTAACATCTCTATTAGCATCTTTAATAGACAACAAATCCCTGGGGTACAAAGAGTGGGTTAAAAATATATCCTTCCGATTGACGGTGCTCTTGTCTAAAGCTTTTTTAAACAAAATCAAAGACTGGCCATGTCCATACCCAACTGCAATTTCAGTAAAATTGATACCTTGGTCTAAAGTATAAACCAAAGCATCCACATATTTTTCGTCTTCCAGCTTCTCGGTAATTTCCATGTCCCGATGTCCTCTTCCTCCTATACCATAACTACCGATACCAATTTTTGAGATTTCCTTTCCGGACAAGGTTTTCATACATGCAAACTTAATAATAACAATGTTAATTATACCATGACACTCACTGGTGTTAAAATATATAAAAAAACAACCAGTATTAAAGGTTGTTTTAATCTGCGAGTAGATGCTCTTGGAACGACAATTCAATTTTGCGCTATCGTTGAAATACTATTACAATATAGCTATCTATATTAATCTTTAATTTTTTTATGAAAATTACTATTGGCGGTAGTATGACTTTCGCCAAAGAGCAGGTGGAAATCAAACGGCAACTTGAACAAAGGGGACATGAAGTTTTAGTAACTGATGATATTGAAGATTATATTAATAATTCAGCAATTAAAAACAGTTTCGAAGAAGAACTAGAATTGTCTTTAAAATATGACGTAATGCGTACTTTTTTTAAAAAAATTGATTCGAGTGATGCTTTTTTAGTCTGCAATTATTCTAAAAATGGGGTTAGCGGACGTCTGGGCATTTCCGCTTTAATGGAGCTTGGCCTGGCATATCATCTCGGTAAAAAAACATACTTACTTTTTGAGACTGACAAAGTTCAAGATTACGCTTTAGAAGTAGCCATTATTAACCCAATAATCCTTAATGGTGATATTTCTATAATATAAATATTACCCAAATAACGAAATTCATATTTAAAAAAATGGCTCTAATTTTAGAGTCATTTCTAATCTGCAAAGAGGCAGGGATTTACCCCCTCCGGGGCACCCGCACTCGGAGGGGGTAAATTTCGAATCTCCCGAGCTTCTTTTCAAGAAGCTAAATTAAAAGACCAGCTAACGCTGGCTTTTTAATTTATCTCCTGCGGAGAGGGCGGAACGTAGTTGGAATGGTAGTATCAAGAAACGGAAAGACTAACTTAGTTTAAATTTGGCAACCAGTTAATGTCGTCCCTAATTTTTTTTAACTCATTTTCTTCTTCTAATTTGCGGTTATAACTATCCTCTTTTCTCTGGTATTCTTTTCCGGTCAAAGAATAGGCGCCAAATTCTTCGTCCATTTCTTTGACTCTTCTTTCTCTAAAAGATTTTATAGATTCTACGTCTTTCTTCAATAAAAATTTTTTTAACTCTTCCGAATATCGCAGCTTTAAGCTTAGATCGTCAACTAGTTTATCTAGCTGTTCTTGGCCACCAAATGAATCTCTCATATGCGCCGGCATTCGATCTGATTTATATAAATCTTTGATCTCGTCGCTTGCTTTATCGATTAGACGAAAAGAGCTTATTTTAGATTTTAGTCGGGGGATTTCTGCTCCATTCAAAATCATAAACTCTTCGGAAACAAGCTTTGCGTCCTCCTCGCTGAGTTCTCGTAAAGTATTATTTAAAACTACATTTTCATTTTCTTCTCTTTTGACCGCGCCTGCTTCTCCACTAATATTTTCGCATTTCTCTTGAATTTGTTCTTCATTTTTTTCAACTTCATTTTTCCCTAGTCGTGGGGATTCTTCAATGCTCATAAAATTATTATTTATCGTTATATTTAGATTATATCATACCGCTCCAAAGTCATGAACTCCCCATCAAAAAATAGCCCATTTTTAGGGCTATTTACAAACTGCGGAGAGGCAGGGATTCGGTCACGGTCGCTAAACCTCACTTGTTCGCTAAAATAGCGAACTGCGTTCGCTAAGCGCCTCGACCCGGCCTCGGCGGTGCACTGGTGCACATCGCCTCCGGCTTTCGAATCCCTCCGTTTTCATCTCAAAGCAAAAAGAAAACCTGACGCAGGTCAGGTTTTCTTTTTGTGCGGAGAGGCAGGGATTCGAACCCTGGGCCGGCTTGCACCAGCGACAGTTTTCAAGACTGTTCCATTAGACCACTCTGGCACCTCTCCAAATTGCCCTTATATTCTACCTAATTGGCCAGAAACTTCAAGTCCTTGACATTATCTGGAGATGCGCTATAATGGATAATAGTTATCAGTTAATAATATTTATCAATTAACTTATATGAAGATTAGCCCCCAGGAAATTAGCGTCCGCTTAGAAAATTTCCGCAAAACTAGCCGTGATAAGCGTTTGCCTCTCACTCCTCAGAAATCTGCGATTTTCCAGGCCATTGCTACTTCCTGCGAGCACCCAGGCGTAACTGAAATCTATAAACAGCTAAAATCCGAATTCCCCAGTATTTCTCTCGCAACGGTTTATAAAAACCTGAAGAAATTTGAAAATCTCGGCTTGCTAGTAGAAATCCCCGTTCCCGGAAAAGCTCCTCGTTATGACGCCAAGTTAGAAATTCATAGCCATGCAGTAGATACTGCCTCTGGTTGCGTTTACGATGTAGAAACTCCTAAGAACTTATCCCTGCCAAAAGAAATTCTTGGCAAGAAGGTAAAGCACGCCAATCTCATTTATTATTTGTAACCTAAAAAAATCTATGTTAAAGCTTAATCAGCTTGCTCCGAGCTTTCAAAAGCTCACCTCTTTTCATCAAGGCGAATTCAAGGACCTCAGCCTGGCCGACTATGCTGGCCGCTGGCTTATCCTATTTTTCTATCCGCGCGACTTTACTTTCGTCTGCCCGACGGAGCTCCGCGGTTTCGCCAAGCATGAAGAAGAATTTCGAGCACTCAACTGCGACATTGTCGCTAGTTCCACTGATTCTGAGTGGTCACATAAAAACTGGTTTGAAACTGACCTTAGAGAAGTGAAATATCCAATCATTGCTGACACCACCCAAGCGCTTGCGCGCTCTTATGGGGTACTAGACGAAGAAACTGGTGCGGCTGATCGTGGCTTATTCATCATTGATCCAGAAGGAAAGATTAAGTATATTGTCGTGTCTGCGGGATCGGTCGGCCGTTCGGTCGCCGAAACCCTGCGCGTCCTCAAGGCCCTACAAAGCGGCGACCTATGTCCTCTAGAATGGAATGTCGGCGACAAGACCTTGGGCAAAGCCTAAAAACTTGATTTGCTAAAAATAAAAAGCGTTCCTGAACAAGGCTCGCTTTTTTGATAATTAAAATCCCGCTTTTGAGGAAGCGGGATTATTTTTTATAGTTTTTTCAGTTTTAAGTCATTGCTGAGCAAATATTCTTCAATCTGCTTCAACTTCCTAAAACCTAGGCTACTGATTTTAAGAAGGTCATGCTCAGTTTTACTGATTAACTGACCAATTGTCTCTATTCCAGCGGAATCCAAACAATTTTTTGCACCCTGAGGAAGTTCGGTGACCTCAATGCGCCAATCAAGAATTCCTTCAGAGAAAAGATTCTTGCATTTGGCGTATTCACATTTTTTTGCATTTAAAAGTTGCTCTTTCAAAGTAATGTTCTCCTGCGATAGCCTGTCGTTTTCCTGTTTAATGTTCAGATTAGTCTCATGAAGACTGCCGATTTGCGTAGCTAAAGTGGAAAATTTAGCATCAAATGCCCTAATTATCGTCTTCACTGAAACCTGGTACTTCCGACTTAGATTTTCTACGGTATTGGTTTTGAACAATAAGCTCGTGACAATGTCGTAAGATTTTTCAGAGAAAACATTTTTTTTCCTAGCTTGGTCCAAGATGTTTCTAGCGAGATCCTCATACTTACCATAGCGCCACTCGGTGCTATAATAGTCCAAAGGCCTTTCTAAAAATAACCGGATAATTAATTTACTGGTAATTTCTTCTCTGATAAAGAGAAGATGACTGCCGCGATTATAATTAAACTTGTAGTAAGGCAGTAGACCGCGGCGACAAAGCGAAGCAATCTGCCTTTCATCAACTTTCAAAATCTCTGCAACTTCAGAAATTACTAAAAATTTTTCTGGTAAGTCCTGAACCCCGAGAGCCTTTTTAACACTTTCCGTTTCCCAGACGGTTCGACACAAGGGGTCTGAGTCTCTGGAAAACCTGATGAGCTTCATGCTCCTAGCAAAGGCGTTGAGGGTTTTAGGACTCTTCATCCTAAAAATCTCCATCGCTTTTTCAGCACTTATCGTATCAAATTGATAGAAATTTGATGACTTATGGTTTTTTTTGTCTTTTGCCATTTATTGATTTTATTAAAGAATTTTCAAATCACCTTAACATTAAAAAAAGAAAATGTCAACAAAAAAGACCTCTTTCGGAGAGGTCTTTTTTTAAACTTTTCTGCTGGTAAAATCCAACACCGAGAGCTGATTGTCATCCAAATACTCTTGTTTGACGTCATAGAGCACTGGGGCAAAATTGCTGGTGATTTTTTTTATTTTTTGCTTTTCCCCAAGCACTTTCGATTCTTGAAAAATTTCATTATACCGAAAATACTTGTCCCCCCTCTTGATAAAAAAATGATTTTTTTCAAAAACATGGAATTTCTGTTCAATTTTTTCTGGTGATAAAATTTGACCCTTAAGATGATTATCGGTTAACCAAATTTTTAGTTGCAAAGGCTTGTTAGATGTATTCTTCATCTTTAGATCCACAAAATTATAAAGAATAGTCGCGCCACTTCCAAAAGGCAAAACTCTCCCAGAGTCCGGAAAAACATCCAAAGAATGGTGATATCTTTCTATTGTTTCAAACGGGGCATGTAAAAATATCCAATACAAAAAATTAGATAATTGACAGAGTCCACCACCGACGCCTTCGACCACCTTTCCTCCTGATAATAACATGCCATCAACATAACCGTTTTTTCTTGATGGTTTACCGACTATTTGCCACAGAGAAAAAATACAGCCGGGGCTAATAACCACACCATTCAGCTTGCCAACCGCTTGGCGCAGGTTAACAATCTTTTGCTCCTGTAAACGGAAATCGCTATTTCCTAGTTTACGCCGCAAAACCGATTGATGTCTCGCAACCACAAAATCAAAAAATGCCTGACCTCGAAGATACTTAATTTTTGGATTCAAAAAATTATTCAAACCTCTCGATTGGTGACGCAAAAAAATTATTGGCTTCTTTAGCTTGGGATACCTCCCACTAAGAGCCGTTCTCTTCTTTGTCTCAAAATATTTTATTCTTTTACCTATTTCACGCTCTAGTTCTTCCATATTATAAAACTCCAAAAAAAACAAAAGGCGACCAAAGTCGCCAATTGTTTTTTATTCTAAAGATAATTAGGCGCTTTCCTGTAAACGCTCCTGGTTGTTTACAGCTGGCTTCTCGGCAGGAATTACCATGCGGATAGGGGCAATGGCAAAATTGGGATTATTCTTACTGATAAAGAATCTGCTCGGATCGGCTTCAAAATGATATTCACCACTAGGCAATTTTTCAGAGGAGAAAACATATTTAATCCTCTTGCTGCCAAGGTTGTCCATAAAGACTAATTGGCGGCGACCCTGATGAATCTCTTCGGAAAATCTGCTTTTTGGAAGAATTTCTTTGAGCATCTCTGTGATTTGCTCATCGTTCAATGCTTTGCCATCAGCAAATTCTGGATGAGGATTTTTGCGATTGCGAGAATAATTCAAGCAAGATTCTTGTAGGGCCAGTTCTTCGGCGGAATACTCAGGCACCTCTTTCCATGGGTCAACTTCTTTTTTCTCTTGGTTCTTCGGTTCTTTATTTAAAATGTTTTTTTCCAAAGAGGAAATTTTCTTATTCAATCTTCCTAAATCAAAAATTAATTGTGGTTTCTTGTTGCCCAAATTATTTTGTTCAATAGTAGAATAGACAACACCTGAATTTTCTTTGGCGACACCGTCCGCTTCCAGTTGATTGGCAGCAGCGATTTCTAAAACTGCAGACTCTCTTTCGCTATAAAGATTAGCAAGCTCTTCCTGTTTCTCTGGAGAGACTTTTGCTAACTCCTCTTCACTAAAAGGAAGTCCGTATTCATTTTTGGCCGCTAAATACTCGCGATAAAATAAAGCGAGCTTTTCAACTTCTTTCTTGTCTGATAACGGCATCGACTTTTTCTGATTATTCAAATAAGCTTCACAATTTTTTAGAAGATCTTTGAGTTCAAATTCTTCTAAGCCATACTTCTCCATCAATTCGCCGACCTCGGCACCAGGAAGCATTTCGGCTGCTTCTTCGTTGTATGAGTCCTTATCTTCAAAGCCCTCAACATTGTAAAAATTTTCTGGATCAATCACATCACTGGCAGGATTGTTAAAAGTTCCCTCCAAAGGGTTAGCGTGTGGATCATGTTCCATTGGACTGCGCTCGTCCTTGGGATAATTACTCTCTTTGTACTCAGGAGTAACTGCGTTATTTTTAGGTTTTTCGCCTCCAAAAAATAATTTCATACTTTTATATGATTAGTTATAAATTAGTTAATATTATTATAGCATATCAACAAAAAACATTATAACATAATAATATGTTTTTGTAAATAAGAGCTTGTTTGACAAAAAATGTTTTTAGTTGTACTGTGTTGGCAGATGTTTTATTAAAATAAAGATCGTGAAAGTTTATTGTAGAAGTTTTCGTGGTCAAGGACCACCGAAAGATCGGAAGAGAAGGAGAAATGATAACACAATTGCAGTTCTCAACAAAAACATTGACCAGCTAGGCCTGAGCATAAATACTCTCGCCGGACTGAAGGCTGCCGGATTTGAAAATATAAGCGAATTTATTAGCGCTGGGAAAAATCATTCCCTTTTCAAAACCGTCGGTAAAAACTCACGAACAGAGATCAAAAACCTCTGTCAAAAAAATAGAATACCATTCCCGGAAAATTGGGTTTGGCGATAGAACGAAAAAAGTCACCCTCCTCAAGGTGACTTTTAAATTTGTTGAAAAATTATTTCACAGCCTGCCTGGGCTTCTTGTGATTTTCTTCAAAATACTTAATAACTGTGGGAATACCAGCGGCAATTGGCAGGGCCAAGAAAGCGCCAGCCACTCCAAGCATTACCGTACCAATAATCACCGCAATAAAACTCATAAACGGCAAGAGATTCAAGACTTTATTGTAAATATTAGGAGCCAGAATATCGTTCTCCACCTCCTGATAACCTAAGAACATGGCAATTGCTAACAATCCGGTCCAAGGAGAAACGGTAAAAGCCAGGATGACCGACGGGATAGCACCGATAGTGCTACCAATCAGCGGCAATAGATCAAAAATACCAGCGAAGATGGCAAGAGGTAAGGCGTAAGGAACATGCAAAACCTCTAGGCCAATAAAAGTGACTGAGGCGCAAATCAAAGAAATCAAAAGATTTCCGCGAATATACTGACCACTGATTTTACTGAGTTCAGCTGATAATTTCTCTACGCGAGCGCGATTTTTCCCAGAAATAGACATTGCCACCAAACGATGAAGAGCGGCGCCATCAATCAGGAGGTAAAAAACCATGAAGATGAAGGTAATCGCTTGAAAGAAAAAATTACTCACCAGTTTAGTCGATTCTAAAATGTAAGAGCTACTATTCTGAAAATATTGAGAGAGATCAATATTCCTAAAATAAGATGGTAAAAAATCTGCATTGTTTAAAACGGCGGTGACTTTCTGAGAAATTTCTGGAAATTGGGAAATAAAATTAGGGACTACTGCTCCCAGGACATAAATTAGCGGCAAAATCAAACCAATAATTACTAGCGCCGCTGATAAAACACGAGATAATTTTTTATTCAACCATTCTACTGCTGGGTTTAAAGCCGTGGCGACCATTAAGGCGGTAATAAGCAATATCACCAGGTCTGATAATTTCCAAAGAAAAAAAATACCAACCAGAATTAAAAGGATATTTCTAACGGTGCGAGGACTAATGGAAACTTCCATTTTTTCAGACATATGCTTAAAATTATTTTTTGTTTATTACCAAGATATTTTACCACGAAATGAAAAAAAATTTAAGGAACTTTGACGGCGAAAAAAATAATTTAAAACTTTCCACGCAAGTCCCTCGCCTTGCCGTTTTGACTTGACATTCATCTAATTTTATTGCTAGGATGGACTCTGTCGATAACCTTCGAACCTTAAAAATATAGCAAATGAAGCAAAAAATAAAAAATTGTCTTTTGCCCAAAGAATATTGGGAAAATGAATTTGCACAGGGCTGGAAAAACGGCCATACCCCAAACTGCCACCTTCTTGGCTTCCTAAACGGCTATGAAATTGGCAAACAGATTTTAGACATTGGTTGTGGCGATGGACGCCACTTAGTACCAATGGCCATCGCTGGTTACCAAATGACCGGCCTCGAACTAACCCTGAGTGGCATAGAAACTACTCAAAAAAAATTGGCCGACCATGAAACGTCAGCAAAAATTATTCAGGGCGACTTCCATCAGTTGCCGTTTGAAGATGAATCATTTGATTCTGCAATCAGTATTCAAACCCTGCATTACAATGACTGGGAGGGGGCTAGAAAAAGTTTCCGTGAAATCACTAGAGTTTTAAAGTCCGGTGGTTTTTTCTTCTTCCGAGCCAGATCGGAAAGAGGACACTGGCGTGAAACCGATGAAGCAATCAGCGACAAAGGAATTACTCGCCGCGAATACCGCGGTGTGGAAAAATTTGTGGTTATTGTCCATGACTACACCCTTTCCGAACTGGAAGAGCTGGCAAGCGAAAACGGCTTAACAATTCTTAGCGCCCACGATGAAGACCAAAAGGGTTTACCTGGGCAGTGGAATGTGGTTTTCCAAAGAAATTAACCCAAAAAAAGACCTGAAAAAACAGGTCTTTTTAATATTAAAAAAGCAGACTATTACAAATTGATTATTCCCCCGATATCGCCTTCTCTAAAATTTCAGGATAAGTTCTCAACATTTCACCATAAATCTTCTGAATTCTGGCAAACATATTCTTGTCAGCCAGAAATTCCTCGGCTTGAAGTAAAATCTGTTCGCAAAGATCTTTTTTTACTCCCATCGACAGCCACATATTAAAATATTCTGTTACCGAATTTTTTTTCTTGTTTTCAAAAACATCTATCATTATTTGCTGATACTGCTTGATGCCTCGAATATCTTCTCCGTTGGGATTGCGCGGGTTTTCAAGAAAATCTAAACAAAGATTATCATCTAAAGACCTGCCGTCATCAATGTCTTGGATAATTTTAATAGCCGTAGATTTTATCCAACTTTCTTCATCGTATGGGTCTCTACCTGGAGGAAATAAATCCTCAAATAATTTACGCCGCACCACATCGTAAACTAAGTCACAAAGCTGGTGCGTTTGCCACCCCATACTAAAATCATCGACAGCAAAGCTAGGCAAAAGAAACTTGTCGTCGTGAGTAAGTAAGCGGCTGACGCCACTAACATAGCGGCTATCGGGATAGATAGCGCCTGCGAGATAGTCGGCGAGATCTTTAATTTGGTAGTCATTTTGCAAATCCAAAGCAAAACGAATGTGAGTAATTTCCAGTGACATATTGTTTTAAAAAAAATAATTTATCCCATCGTAGCACCGCCGAAGGCAGAATTCAAGTTTTTAAGAAAAAAGCATCTTGTTTTAAAATAGAAGATCAAGGGATTTTTAATTTTACATGAATATGCTAGTATTTAGATATGGAAAACATTCAAATCGAAAAAATAAAAAACATCGAGGAATTCTTTTTGGTATTTAATGGCTTGTGCAAAATTGCTGAATCCGCCTTTAATAGATTTGACGAAGAAATGTCGTCATCAAACCCACCAAGCTCGAACTTGGTTGCCAAAGAAGTTTCTTATCTCATGAGCATAACCTTCGTGATTATCGGCATGCGTGGACAATACGCAGGGTTCAGAGGCGGTGACGATTTTACTCCATTTATCGTAAGCATTGATGGAATGGAATATGATCAGAAATATTTGTATAAGATGAATGATTATTTCACTTCCCGCTTTGACGAAGTGCTTGGAAAAGTGCAAGAGCTCGCCCCGGAATACTATGAGCCATATAAACTTGTCTGGCAGAATTATTAATAATTCATAGTCACAACAAAGAAAAACCTGCCAGATAGCAGGTTTTTATATAAGAGAGACAAGGGCAAGTCACCCATCAAGAAATGGGCTATTTTGCCATATTATTGATGAAAGATAGCCAAAGAGCTATAATATAATTGAGCTTTAAAACTTAAACTAATAAAAGTATGAATTTTGAAAATTTATCAGCCAAGTCAATCGGCAAAAAAATTGCGCTCAATGCCTCTTTACTCGGTGCCCTACTACCGAAAACCGTGGCTGACACCAAACCAGAATCTACAGCCATAAAAACAACAGAAACTAAACAAGAAATTTCCATTTCAGAAACTAATGAATTAAGAGCAGCCGCGGAAGAAAAAACCTATTACCCCACTAACAGCGAAATCGTAAAAAATGACTCGCTAGTCAGTCCCCAGGATTCAGTCACCAACCCAATCGTTGCTCCGGGTAATTTCAGAATAGCACCCGAAAGTACTAATAGCACAAACACTACCGAGAAAGTTTGTGACGCCACCTCTTGCTCTATCGGCGAACATCCAGAGGTAACCAGTGAGATGCCCATGGGGAATCAGATTGAATTGGGGAAAAAATAAAACTGAAACCAACTTCGCGGGACTGCAATCTTCACAAATAAAGACAATACAAAAAACCATGATTAATCATGGTTTTTTATTGCGATTTTTGTGCGGAGAGGGGGGGGCGTAGTTGGAACGATTATGTCTTCTATAATTTTAAACAATTCCCTTCACTAATAACCGTAACTGCACCATCAACGACTTTAAGAGCTGACTCGTCGTCCAGGCCATATACATTTTTTTTTGTTTCATTAGCAGTCTTTCTTAGGTTTTCCTCATTGGAATCTAAGTGTTTCGGAGAATTAAAATGAGGATAAACATAAAAATCTACCAAATTTAAGGCTTCTTCACTTTTATATCCAAATTGATCCTCATAATATTTCATTTTACCATTACTAGTGTAGGCTATGCTCGGGTTTGTGGCTATGCTCCCAGCGCTAATTCCGGCATAAACCCTAGTTTTTAATAACTCAGGTAAAACTTCAGATAAACCAGATTTTTTTAACCAATACATTAGATGGTAAGTATTTCCTCCTGAGAAAAATAAAACATCTCCATCTTCTATTTTCGGCAACCAAATTTTTTTCGGAAGCGCTGAGACATCTACAATATCAATAAATTTGAATCCTTGTTTTTTTATATTATTAAGGTCATTTATAAAACAGTCTTTGCTTCCCCTGGCAGCATTCATTGCCGTCGGTATAAAGACAACCACCGTCTCTGACGCAGGCTTTCCCGTTAGTTCAAATAAAGCATTGGAGATTGATTGGTTAGAGAGACCATTGGACGTTAATAGCAATTTCATAAAATTATATAATTATAATATTTAATTTAATATTAGCACCGACCATTCCAAAGTTCAATCCTTCCTATCAAAAATAGCCCCTATTTAAGGACTATTTTAATCTGCGGAGAGAGGGATTACGAACCCGTCGCTTCGCTCCCCCAGGGGGCTTCCGCCCCCTTAGGCGCTCCTCACTTCGCTCGTCGCTGATACCCCCTCAAAAACGGTGGGAAACTGCCGTTTCCCAAACCCTTCCCAGGGTTCGAATCTCTTCTTTAACTACTTCTCACATAATAAAAACACCCCAAAAGGGTGTTTTTATTATGTGAGCGGAGAGAGAGGGATTCGAACCCTCGATCCTCGTAAAAGGATAACACCTTAGCAGGGTGCCCCGTTCAACCACTCCGGCACCTCTCCATTATATTTTGACATAAAAAAAGCGGGCTCTGCCTATCGGTGGGCAGTATACCTCGCCGCAGCATCACACATGTTCAAGTAATATTCCCGCGCGCATCACTTTATGCTATAATCACTATATACAATAATTATCTTAATGTCAATTTGCCCATATGGCGGAAGAAGAGCAAAAAGCTGAGAAAATCAGCACTATTTCCTGGAAATTCACTGATCGCAATCGCCCAGAAAGAGGTCGGCGCTGGTATATTTTTGCCGGAATTTTTTTGGCTATTTGTCTTTTTATCTCTTTCTTTGAGATTCAAAATTGGCGACCAGTTTTCCAGGGATATAATTCTAATTTCTTGTTTGCGGTAATCATAATTCTAGCTGGCATCGTGATGTTTATTAATGAGCATCGAGAACCAGGAGAACTTGATTTTTTTGCTGATGGCGATGGTCTAAAAATCGGCGAGAAGTTTTACGATTATGACAACATCAAAGACTTCTCTGTTCTCTACAAACCAAAAGAAAACCTAGGGAAGCTCTACTTCGAATTCAAGAACCCCGTCCAACCAAGAATCAGCCTGGAATTGGGCGAACAGAACCCAATCGCCGTCCGCAACTTCTTTTTGCGCTACCTGCAGGAAGACCTTGATCGCCTCAACGAACCGCTTTCTGAGCAATTAACCCGTGTTTTGCGTTTATAGTTGACATTTCCTGATTATTTACTAATAATAAGGAAGTTGGCTTCCATAGTTTAATGGATAGAACGCAAGATTGCGGATCTTGTAATCCAGGTTCGATTCCTGGTGGGAGCACCTTTTATGCCAATCTTAGGCCTATGATCACTCTGGCCAGCCCGCTCGCCGAACTCAAAGGCGTCGGCAAAACAATAGTCACCCGCTTAAAAAAGTTAGGTCTGGACACGGTCCAAGACCTGATTTTTTATTTCCCTTTTCGTTATGATCGCTTCCAAAATGCTAAAAATATTTCCGATCTCCAGGAGGGACAAGAGGCTCAAATTATCGGGCAAATAGATTTAATCAACAACCGCCGCAGCGCCAGAAGAAAAATGAATCTTACTGAAGCAATCATCCAGGATGACAGCGGCATTATCAAAGTTGTGTGGTTCAACCAGCCATTCATCGCGAAAAATCTCAAAGTCGGAGATTTCGTATCCCTGGCCGGCAGAGTTAGCGAAAAACTCGGCGGTCTCTGCCTCGTTTCTCCGGTCTATGAAAAACTACAAAACTACGAAGAACAGAGGAATCAAAAACTACATAACACTCAGGGGATAATCCCTAATTATCATCTAGTCGAAGGACTTAGCAGCAAGCAATTACGCTATTTAATTAGACAAGTAATTGGTCTCAGCGGAAGCCTAAAAGACTCATTGCCCGATCAGGTGGCGGTCGAGCAAAAACTAATGCCACTTGCTCAGGCGATAAAAAATATTCACTTTCCGGAAAATGAGTTAGACCTAGAAAATGCCCGTCGCCGACTCGGGTTCGAAGAACTTTTTGTTTGGCAATTACGTGCTCAAATGATAAAGCGTCAACTACAAGGACGCCAAGCACTAAAAATTGAATTTAACGAAAAGGCAACTCGCGAGTTTGTTAATTCTCTACCCTTCACGCTTACTAGCGATCAAAAAAGATCCGCCTGGGAAATTCTCTTAGACCTAGACAAACCAACACCAATGTCTCACTTATTACAAGGAGATGTTGGTAGCGGAAAAACTGTCGTTGCCGCCTTAGCAATTTTGAATACCAAGCTAGCAAACCAAGGAAAAACAATTTTAATGGCACCGACAGAAATTCTTGCCGGACAGCATTTTGAAACTTTCAAAAAACTTTTTGCTGCCCATGACTTTAAAATATCCTTACTAACTGCTAGCCGCAAAGAAGCTAATTGGGCTGATGGAAAAATTAAAGCCGCAGAAATTGCCGAAAAAAGCGAATTGATTATCGGCACTCACGCTTTGATTAGTGATAAATTAACATTAGCTCCCGTGGCCCTGGCGATAGTTGATGAACAACAACGCTTTGGAGTAAAGCAACGGAAAAAATTGGCCGATTTGAATGGCAAGCATCAAGCAGCGCCACACTTTCTCTCACTCAGCGCAACACCAATACCACGATCTCTCGCCCTTGCTCTCTATGGAGACTTGGACTTATCTTTAATTAATCAATTGCCCGCCGGCAGAAAAACTGTGCTGACCAAGATTGTCACTGAAAAAAATCGGCAAGCAGCTTATGATTTTGCGGCCAAAGAAATATTGGTCGGAAGACAAATGTTTGTGGTTTGTCCTTTAATTTCCGAATCAGACAAACTGGGTGTAAAATCTGCCAAGGAGGAGACCGAGAGACTCAAGGATATTTTTCCAGATTTCAGAATAAGCTTGTTGCATGGAAAAATGAAAAGTGCCGAGAAGGAAAAAACCATGCGAGATTTCCTGGAGAAAAAAAGCCAAATTCTTGTCAGTACTTCAGTGATTGAAGTAGGGATAGATATTAAAAATGCGAACCTGATGATTGTTGAGGGCGCCGAAAGATTTGGTCTTTCCACGCTTCATCAATTCCGAGGCCGAGTAGGTAGAGGCAATGATCAAGCCTATTGTTTTTTATTCACCAGCAGCGAAAATGATTCGCCAAGCAGCGAGACTGCAAAAAGATTAGAATCTTTGGTTAAATATCATAATGGCAGAGAGTTGGCTGAAGCTGACCTGAAATTTCGTGGTGCTGGAGAAACTTACGGCCACCTGCAATCAGGCTTTCCTGAATTAAAGATTGCGACACTCTTTGATTACGCACAAATCAAAGCTGCTCAAAATAGCGCCGAAAAACTTATCACTACTGACCCTGAACTAAAAAACTGGCCCAGACTGAAAATTAAAATCGGCCAATTCGAGGAAGAAGTCCACTTGGAATAATCAAAAAACTCACAGCAAGAAAAAAGAACCTTTTGTGAAGAAGGTTCTTTTAAAAATGTCTTGTGACTTATCTAGGCTTTTGCTTTCTTACAGAAGCTTTGAAAGAAAAGGGCGATTTGTCCGAGAAAACTCTCGAAGCCATAGCTCATAAAAATTATTGACCAAAGAGAACAAATTCCTAAAGGAATTAGACCCCAGCCAAGATGAATATAAGCTGGTCCGAAGTCCCCAGTTGTGGTCGGGTATTCAGAGAATACGTAAACACCGAGGGAGAAAAGCATTAGGGCAACAGCAAATAAATTTAGCAGGCCAATTATGATAGCTAAACGGCCAATAAATCTAAAAATGCTTAGCTTGTTTTTTTGCAACTGAATAAAAAAGCGTATTACTTTTTTCATGTTTCTTTTATTTTTAATGAATGAATATTTCGACTTAATACCTTAATTATAACATCAAACAAATTTTATGTCAAGCAAGTATGCTATTCTTTGTTTAATATTACAATAAAATATCAAGAAAAGTACTCCTTAAGCTGCTCCAAGCTCTTAATTTTTATCAACTTTATCTTCCCTGCTTTAATTTCGGTATTAGGGATAATTGCCTCTTTAAAGCCCAGTTTTTCCGCTTCCTTGAGGCGCTGCTCCAGGCGCGCTACGGGGCGGATTTCCCCCGACAGACCAACTTCCCCCAAAAATACAGTGGTGCGAGAAAGTTTTTTATTGGTTGCCGAGGAGATGATGGCCGCGCAAACGGCCAAGTCTAGTCCTGGATCACTAATTTTTAATCCTCCGACAACGTTAAGAATAATATCGCGACTACCAAGATCGAGAGAGCCTCTTTTGGAAATCACTGCTGCCAAAACTTGCAGACGATTGAGGTCCAGTCCGGAACACTTGCGTTGCGGATAGCCAAAAACGGTTTTAGTAACCAGGGCCTGAATGTCGACCATAAATGGGCGCGTCCCCTCAACAACACAACTCACAGCTGAGCCAGATAAAAATTCTTCGCCGCCAGAAAGAAAAATGGCACTTGGATCAAGTATTTCTTTAAAACCGACGCCAGTCATTTCAAGTACCCCCAGCTCATTAACTGAGCCGAAGCGATTCTTGCTGGAACGCAGAAGAGAATACTGATTGGTATCTTCGTTTTCTAAATATAAAACCGTATCAACAATATGTTCCAAAGATTTTGGACCAGCCACTTGACCATCCTTGGTGATGTGACCGATGAGAATAACAGCAACGTTGTGTTCTTTAGCTAATTCCAAAAACTTAATCGCTGCTGCCCTGATCTGACTAATACTGCCCGCCTCCGAAGGCATGGCTGCTGAGTAAACGGTCTGAATTGAATCGACAATGATTAAATCTGGTAATAATTTTAAAGCTGCGGCGGCAATCTTTTCAATATTAGTCTCACTCAAAAATTTTAAATGACTCAAATCGCAGTTCAAGCGGAGTAAGCGAGCCTTCACTTGAGTGGCGCTTTCTTCGCCGCTAACATAGAAGACCTCCTTGCCTTTCAGGGCATTGGCTAGCTGAGCGGCAAGGGTGGACTTGCCAATACCCGGTTCGCCGGCCAGGAGAGCTAGAGACCCCTCCGGCAAACCACCCCCAAGTACTCGGTCTATTTCTCCCAGACCGGTCAAAAAGCGCTTCGGACCATTGCCGGAAATTTTTGATAAATCAACAATTTCGGCACCAATAATTTTTTTGTACGCCTCCTCTTGTGCTTTCTTCCCCTTGGCTTTAGTGTCCACTATTTCTGTTTCTTCGTTCAGAGTTCCCCAAGAACCGCACTCCAAACAACGCCCACTCCATTTTGGATATTGGGCGTCGCAGTGGCTGCAAACAAAAATATTTTTTACCTTAGCTTCTGGCATGTTAGTTATTTAGACTATTTAGATACTACTACTTTTATCAAGCGAGACAAGTCTTCATAGCTCAAGTAGTTAGTAAAAGCTTGACCATTCACATAGACCGTCGGCACCGCAGAAATTCCCAAATTACCCCCCTCCGTAACATTACCTGAAATAACCTGACTAGGCTCCAAGAGGCACTGATCAAATTTCTCCAAATTGAGTCCCAAACGATTAGCTAAATCGGCCATAAAAGTTCGACTCTCTCGAAGTTGATTCCCCTTCGACGGGGCTTTTGAATCATAAATTACATCGGAAACCGCTTGATCTTCTTTGTTGAGATAAGCTAATAATAAATCATGATATTGCCAAAAATAACCCTGATTCTGAGCACAGCGAGCAGCTTTGGCGGTTTCTAGAGACACCTGATTATTACTAGGAAAATCTTTACGAACCAAAAACACCTGCTCACCAAAATTGCTTACAATCTTTTTCAAGTCTTTCTCCTGTTTGCGACTGGCCTCAGAATTATAGTCAGCAAAATAAAAAATCCTGATCAGTGCGCGACGATTTCCCAAATAAGAATCTTCAGCGGTATAAAAAGGTTGCTTCTCTCCACTATTAAAATTGCCAATAACTGTTGGGTCAGCCGCTGCCGTTGCCGAGCTTGGTAACTTATTAATAAAAGCTAATTGATCTTGAGCTATCTGCTTATTTAATTCCAACTGAAGATTGTCGTAATACAAATTAACTTTGATTAGGATAAATAAAACCGAAACCAGAATTACTCCTAGTAAAGAAAAAGTGATAAAAAAACGGTTGTAGGTTTTGATCTTTGGTGAAACCAGAGTTTTTGATACTACCACCTTTTTAGTCACCGTCTTCGTTTTTTAATCATATTTATTGCTGCCAACTGGCGCTATCAGCCTTCCAAGCGCCACCCTCCTTGGCCATTTTTAAAGTTAAATTTGAAGTAACATAAGCACCAACAACACTTCCCTTGGTTTCTTGCCGGCGAGTGGTGACCACCACGTCAGCTGAACCCTTAACGCTGTCAAAATTATTCACTTCAGCACTGACCGCCTTGGTAATAACACCGTAATATTCGCCAGCAGCGCTTTTCTCTTTCTTGAGGTCGCTCAAATAATTATCCGCCCAAGATATCATGTTTTTTGTCATGAAGATGTTCAAATCTTCTATGTTTGCGTAGTTGGAATGATTAGAGAAAGATCCAAAACGCTCAGCAAAAGACATGGCAATTTTCTTGACTGCCTCGGCATCGGCCTCTCTTTTTGGTTCCTTGGAAATATCAAACTTGCGATAGTCGCGTGGCCTAGTTCCTGGCGTACTCGTGTTTATTGTCTCACCAGAAGAGGAAATTTGTCCATTTGAATTTCCGGTTGTGTTTGTGACCTTGTTTTGATTATTCCTTTGAATGACAAACCAGACAACTAAGACAATCATGACCAGAGCGATTGCCATGACCAAGAAGCTAATTTTTTTCTTATTTTCCATCATATGTTTTTAAATTATAATATTTTATTTTTGTGCCCCTTCTTCTTTGAGACTTTTTTCGTATTCTTTTTTAGCTTCCTCAATTTCTAGCAACTGACGAGGATCAGAGGTAATCAGTTGGTCTTCGGAATAAGAAGCAACCACCTTCATCGCCACATGCTTATTGCCAGCAAAGAAGATCCCTTCACCTACGCCACACTCAAGAAGCAGATACTTTTCCCCTTCTGTTAAAATAAAGGTTTTTTGAACCAAATCAATAGAGGCTGGAGATTGTTTAAGAAGAATCTGCAAAGAGGAGTTGGTAACAATTGCCTTGCCGTATGGTGAGGTCAAAAAGTCATTCACGTCCTGAGTGATAGTGGTGACACCAAGGTAGTATTTGCGGCATCTTTTGACGAGCGCGAAAATGAATTTAGCTGAATCTTCGTTTTGCATCATCCACCAAGCCTCATCAATCACCAGAATACGCTTTTTGGTTTCACTGCGCACAATGTTCCAGATGTAATTAACGATGGTATAGATAGCAATCGGTCGCAATTCATCTTCCAGGGCGCGAACCGAAAAGCTCACCAGCTGACTGTCCATTTCGACATTGGTAAAATTATTCAATAAACCAGCGAATGTTCCTTCGGTATATTTTCTTAGGCGCATTGCCAAATCAGCCCCGCCCTCCATGCCATCCAATACTTGCTGAAAATCACTCATCACTGGCGGTTCAATCTTGCTCAAATCGGCATCAGGAGTAATATCTTTCTTGGCATAAGTCTCCAATAAAGCTCGATCAACGATTGAATCTTCGTCATAAGTAAGACTGCCGATCATTAAACGGACCAAACCCTTCAAGGTAATAACGGCACTACGGATAATGTCTTTTGGTCTGGCCTCACCGCCAATTGCCCGCGGTAAATCAAAGGGATTGATTTTGTTTTCACTGGAAAGCGAAATATTAATATAGGTTCCACCCACCGCATCCGACAAGTGCTTATATTCATATTCCGGATCGATGATAATCACATCCGTACCAAGCATCAGGGAGCGTAGCACCTCCAACTTAATAGCATAGCTCTTGCCGGCGCCAGAAGTGGCAAAAACCACTGAATTAGCATTCTGCAGAGAAAAGCGGTCGAAGAGAATTAAGCTATTGTTGTGGCGGTTGATACCATAAAGGATGCCTCGATCGCTAGAAAGTTCGCTGGAAATGAATGGGAAAGAAGAAGCAATCGGCGACGAATTCATGTTAAAGGTGATGTATAGCTCGTCGTTTCCCAGGGGAAGAGTTGAGTTGAATCCTTGCTCTGACTGAAAATAAACTCGCTTTGAATAAACCAAGCGGGATCCAAAAATATCCTCAATTTGGTCAGAGATTCTATCCATCTCTTCTAGTGTTTCCGAATAAACCGTAACGTAAAGAGCAAATTGGAAAAATTTTTCCGTTCCTTGAGTGAGAGCGTCACGTAAATACTCGATATCTCTCAAGGCAGTTTCGCGAAGCGGGTCGCGCGCTGCTCCTTTTTCGGCATCAGAAATTATTTGCGCTTCCAAAGCACCGACTCGGTTTTTTAATTGTTTCAAGATGACCGCACTTTTTACCGGATAAAAGAACATGGAGACATCGAAATTGAGATTCAGATTAATTATCGGTGCAAACCAGCCGACACTAATATAACGAGGGTAACTGACTACAAAAAAGGTGCGAACATATCTTGACCCCAAGCGCATTAGCGTGGAATCAACTTTCATGCTCGCCGGAGAAATCAAATCTCTAACCGAAAGGATGCCTAAACGCAAGGCTTTTTCCTCTTCAATAATTTCTCTGGCCAACTTGGGATCATTCTCTATGTTTGCTGAATTATTCTTCTGACCTTGATCAATGATTCGATCAAGAACATCCGGTTTTCTGACCTGATCTTCAGCAAGCTGCGTATTGTTTTTGAAATTGATCATATATTCTTATCTCTCCACGCGAAGTTTATTTAAATCGGCCAATTCTTGGTTTTTGGCAGTTTCTGGATTATAGGTATTATAATAAAGCTCAATTAAACCCTGAGTATCGAGTCTAGTGGTTTTAACTCCCATTGCTTCTAGGCCGCCCATAACGCTTTCTACTCTCCTGTCTAGCATTTCCTTGTATTGCTGAAAGTTTTTTTCTTTTAACTTTATTGAGGTCGCAGGCCTGAGGGACTCGCCCAATAAACTAAAGAAGTTTTTATGTTTATCGGAAAGCGGACTATATGGCACCACGACATAAAAACGCTTATTCATGATTTTCCCCATGGAAGTTAGCTCGCTGATATAGTCGATGTAATCGCTAGTCTGCATTTTCAGTAAACGGTTAGTTTGTTCTTTTTCTTTTTGCTTCAGATATTCCAAGTAGGAAGTAATATTCAATTCTCGAGACTGAATTACTATCTGCAAAGAAAAAGAGAGATTATTAAGAAAACGAATATACGATTCAATCACTGCGTTCTGCTCATCTTCACTTTTCAAGGCAAAGTTAATACTAGAAGCCAAGAGAACAGCCCTCATTGTGCCGTCGCGAAGCGCCACGGTATCATCTTTAATCTCAGCAATATCCAAATATTGCTGGGTGGAAACTTTTACCTTATTGGTCGCTAATTTATCAGGCTTATCCATAGTAATTAAAGGTTAAAACGCGATTCGTTCTCAATCATAATGTCATCATCTTCATCCTCCCAAGCACCGCGATATTCTCCGGCGGTATCAACAATTAATGAAAGCTCGGCGAGGCGAGAACGATGATAAAACTCTTTGGTGGGAATTTTTTCAGTAAAAATGAAATTTTGGATTTCTACCTCAACTGGATCGAGCTTGTTGTTCCAGACCCTTAGTCCAGGTCGACGCCAAGTCTGGACGATATTTAATACAAAAAAATGAAAGGGACGCCCATTGATTTTGATTGTTGCGAAGGCAATTGCAATCAATGCAACCGGAATAGAAACTGTGAGGAACAGAGTAAAATCAAAAATCTTATAAAACAAAGCAATAAAGATTCCCGCCCCTAAAAAAATCAAAAATTGGCGGGTAGTTATTGGCCCGATAATTTTACTTTCAACATCAATAAATTGCGGCACCGTGAACTGTTGCATACTAAAATATCAGTTTAGCATTTAGGGACATAACTGCATCGATCTCATCTTGACTAAGACACTCTTCGCTTTGCTCCTGACAGGACTTAATGATGTCCGCCAACGGTTTCGCTTTAAAGGCTGACTCGCGGCACATTTTCAAATAAAGACGATTGGTGTCGCTCTGGCGCCAAGCTGCAATGCCAGCAGTCATGCGATCATAACCAGTTTTCTCTAGCAGTTTTATCTTAGACAAAATCTTGTTGGATGCTTCTTTTGGATCGGGCGATAAACGGCGAAAATTAACTAGATCCAATAAACGCAACTCTTCTATCGGCCCGATTATCTGTGGCGCCACTCGCACGTCATCCATGCGAGTTCTCCCCTGCTGTTCATTACTAGCTTGCGACTCAACCACCGATGCAACTTTGAAAGCCGAGGCGCCAGCGGGACGAGCCGGAATAATTAATTGAGCCGTAGGAATAATTTGAAAATCAGAAACTACTGGAACTTCCGCAACGGGCACTACTGGTGGAACAAGCGGTGTTAATGGTTGAATATTTTTAACTTCCGGAATAACTAATTTTGGGATCTGACTAATTTTAACGTTTCCCTCGCCAACTAGTTTTTTTTCTGGCTGGGCAATTGGTGCTGAGGCAGACATGGTAGCAGGAGCAGGAGCACTCGGCGCTGGAACTTCTTTTTCTGGTCCTGGTACTACCGGAACATCTTCTTGTTCGGCGGAAATTTTCTTCAAAAATTCAGCAATCTCTTCAGGGTCAGCAATCTCTTCGTCTTTATTGGTTTTTTTTATTTCAAGACCGTCTATTTTGGTCTTATTGGAAATCTCGTCTTGATGTGGTTCGGCAAATGGCAGATTACCTGGGACTTTGCTTTCATTTTTTAGCAGCGGCAAATCTTTCTGTGGTTCACTCCTTGGAAAATCTTTCAACTCGGGAGCCGAAACCAATTCTTTCTCGGCCAACAATTTATTTTTTCGCTCCAATTCGATGGAAAGACCCAGGCCACCAGTTTCGATACTCTTTTGCATGGCTAGACGGGTATCAATCTTGCTGCGGACACCATGAAGGTAGGTCTTGGAAATTGATCTAAAGCGATCCACTAGGTTTTGGCTAGAAAAAGAAACCAGGCCAGAATCAATAGTCTTGGTAATTTTATCATCAAAAGAAGTAGGAGCGGCCACTTGAGCAAATCCCAAATAAGACGCCACCTTTTTCAAAACCCCATTTTTTAGCTCACTAGCTATCTGCCCCGCCTCATCCTCATTCAAAGAAAATTCAGAAGCCAAAAACAAAGGTAATTTCTGCAAAGACAAATCCTTTACCATCAAACGCATCACGGCCGCCGCCAATTTAATTCCGTGGCGAGCTTCAACCTCATCGAGAGATTTCATGGCTTCTGGCGAAGAAACCGCCTCACGCAATTCTTTCGACAAGCGATTAAATTGTTGTAAATAGTCGAACATCTTTAACTTTTTTTAACAGCTTTGTTTAAACGTTCCAATTCTTCGCTGGTCGCACGATACTCCAAGCTTCCTTTTTGGAAACTGCGCAATGATTCTTCTAGCTCCTCACGAATTGGATCACCAAACTTCGAGTGAGTAGGGGTGTTTTCTCTCGCAAGAGAATACTCACCGCCAGTTTTTCTGTTTACTGTTTCTTCGACGGGAATTATTTCCCAAGCAGCGGCCTGCTTGCCTTCGGTAACATCCAAAAAGAAAAATACATTCCGATAAGTTTTAATGGCTCTGGAAAGATTCTTTTTGTCTTGCTCGCTAAGGATTTTTGCGTTATCTGATTTGCTTAAATACTCTGCCAATGATAAATCATCGAAGACGTCGCTACCATAGAGCTTAATAAAATCCAATAGCCAATTACCAACCGTCGGTTCAACTTTCTTTTGTTCTAATATTAATTTTCCACCAGTTAGTTCGGTGCTGTTCTCTAGTAGGCACTTCCCGAAAGAATTAATAACTGAGCCATCCTGGGCCAAGAGACTAAAGATTGAATAGTTAACCAATTCAATCTTCTCTTTATCATCAAATAGACTCAATAAACTGCCAGAAAAAACTGCTTCTATCTCTTCTTTTGATAAAAGATTATTATCATCTACCAAACGGCTAAATACTCCCTCAATCAAACCGTCAACAATATCATTGGCGTCTTCCTCGCTAAAGCTATATTTTTCTGTAAGATAGTCGGCCAAAGTATCCAAAGACAATTCATTAATTGCCACCAAAATAACCGAAAAACTGAGATCAACTCCATATTCTTCCTCCATTTTTCTAATTGCCTTCAAAGACTCCACGCCGCCAACAGAATCTCTTGTTTCTGTCGGCAACTCTCTAAATCTGTCCAAACATTGAGCAATGTAATTCATATTTTTATTTTTCCCCGGCGGTTTCTTTATAAATAACATCAACCTCTAAAGGAGACGTCGCCTTACTTCCGCCGAGCATTGCAATCTTGTTGCCTAGCTTGTTGTTGGCGGATAAAATTGTCTGGTTTAAATTCTTAAACAATGAGACATTGTCGGAACCGATAGGAGCCACCTTTCCGGAGGAGTCTGTGACTTTGGCGCCACCAGAAAATTGCTTGGAAATCTCGTCCATTTTCTGAGAAAATCTATCAATAACCTTTTCGAGATCGGCAGTATTTATTTCGGAAGAGCCAGTCTTGGCTGCGGTATCCATCTCAATTTTGGCCGCACTTTCTTTTTGGTTAACCTCTGATGCACTTTTCTTTGGCTCACTGGAGCGCTGATTATTTTCTGCAAGGATACTATCAATTTGGCCACGATCATGGCGTGCGCCATAATTCCGGTTTTCCATAATGCTAGAAGTTGCACTGCGAACATCTGCCTCGCCATAACCAATTCCGTGCATTTCTTCGTGGATTTTCGTTTCTTTCACGTCGCTAGCTTGAAATTTAGCGGCACTTGAATTAAGCATGGAAAGCTCATTGATTTTCTCTGGAGATTTGAAATATTCTTCGGCCTTATTCAAGCTACCCAAACGTTTTTGTTCGCCGATATTCAAGGTTCCCTTGGATACCAAGCGACCTTTCTCCTGATTAATTACTTCCAGCATTTTTGAAGCAATTTGCCCAACCAATTGCTGGTCGCTGGTATTAAAGCCGCGAGTATTTTTCCAGTCAGCATCTTTGCCTTTGTCAATTGCTGCTAAATTTAATTTATCAAAATCAACTGCAACTGTTGAGGAACTACCACGAGCGACTTCGTTGATCGCCAAATTTCCTTTGCCGCGCGGAGCATTCTGATTATCACCAGAAACCCTCGTTGCCTGCTCTGGCTCCAGAACAACCGGCTCACCGTCTTCTTCGCGCAAATACTGAGTGGAGTGAATTCCAGTTCGCTCAAGTGTCTCTACCTCATCTGCATGCAAAGTTCCTTCGCTAAGGCGACGATAATAACTACCATAAACATCTGGTCCAGCCAAAGCATTCCCGTCTGCCCCAGTACCAGCTACCGGAGGATCGCCCTGACCACTTCTCCCCAAATTATAAGCACCACGATCATCGGAATTTTTTTGAATATAACCAATGGCTCTTCCGGTAAGATCTGCCCCCGTTGCACCAATAGCGTGCCATTCAGCATCGGATAATTTTGCCAAATCTTCACGAGTCATCCCTGCTAATTTTTGCTCCACCCTCTGCCTGCTGGCTGGTGTGTTCTCGTACAAAGCACTGGGCATCATATTGCCAGCCTTCTTTTGGGCTGCGGTGCCAGATGGCGTGAAGGCTCCCTCTCTTGCGTATCTTGCCACCACTCTAGTGTCTTTAAATCCTTCCATTTTCTTTTGTGCTTTTTCTTCGATTTTCTTTTGCTGCTGATTAAAGGCGATCAAGCCCTTGCCCGCCAAGCCGCGCACCCCAACTGCTCCCAAAATTCTCCCAGTGACACCACTTTGAGAGGCAATTCTTCCGAGTGTATTTTTGGTAATTGGCGCTGTGTATTTATTCGCAATCGTTCCATAAGCCACCGCTCCGCCAGCAGCAATCAAACCCTTGGTAGCCATTCCTCTGCCCTTGTTGATCGCATTCATTCCCTTTCCTGCAACTCCACCGGCAGCACCCCCAATTTTCTGGGCGATTTGCAAGCCTCCAACCAACATGGCAATAGAAATAACGAACTGCAACATGTGATCAGGGGAGCCGGCTTCAGTCAAAGCTTCGTTCCCCCCGGTACCGGTACCGAGCGCCGAGCCACTAGCAAGGTCTTGCTGTGGTTGAGCAGCACCCAGGGCAGCGAAAGAGAGCCAAATAAAGAAAGCAAGGACTGGACCGATAATAATGTTACTGGTAAATTCCGACCACCATTGGCTAGCATACTTTTGTCCGGCTGGGAAAGCTCCTAAAAGATAAGCAGCAGGGGAAAGAACCACATAAATCCAAATCATCACAATTCTAATGGCCAACATGACCACCATCACAATCACCACAATCAGAGCAATGATTACATAAATTAAAGCAAGGACATAGGCGCCAAGAATGGACCAACCGGAAACATCGTTCCCATCGGCGGCATCTGCCCCCATGCTGAAAAGTTTATCCAGACCAAGGATATTGGTTAGATTGCCACCAGCGACATCCTTGAAAGAATTTACAAAAGTGAGCATGACCACCTGAGAAACATCAATAATCACACCGCAAATCATTTTGGAAAAGTTGATCAAAATTGCCATGACGATCAGTTTCGGTAAAAGCTTCTGATAACTATAATTTTCGATGCGTAAAACTGTAGCAAAAGCGATAACCAGCATGATTACCACAAAAAACATATTGCAGATATCGCGAACTATTTTCCATCCGAGAGTAACCGCAGGGGCGGTGATGAAATCTTTCCACTGAGCAATCCATACCAAGACGGACATCATTAAGACAAGCAATTGTCCGAGTGCCCAAACGATGCCGTAAATTATCCAGCCAATAAAAGTGGCGATGGCCGTACCAATTGAAGCGTTTGCCACTCCGGCAGCAAAGAATCCGACAAAAACAAATAGCAACACCAGCCATAGAAAACGCGGGTGAGAAAATTTTGATTTTAAAAAGAGAAGCTTACGCATTTTTGAAAAATTAAATATCAAAAACTAATTAATTAACCTCCAGTAAAAAATCCAGCGATCGCACCCACTGCCGATTTTAAAGCCTCCCAAACAATGTCGAAAGCTAAACCAAGAGCCTTGAGAGGATCGGCTAGAATGGCGATCATAATTCCTGCAGTCGCCAAAATTCCAGTCATCCACAAGCAGCCAACAAAACAACAACTCATGAAAGGAGTGAGCAAGGCGCGAATAATCATCATTTTCAATCTCTTCTCAGCTAATGCCTTGGGATTTTTAGAACTGCCGCCAATTGCCGAGCCAATTTTGCTCGCTACTCCAGTTCCTCCGGAAGAACCTTTAGTTCTTCCGCCGCTAGCACTTTCTTGTGCTGCTTGAGCCACACGTGCTCGATTCTGTTGTTCGCGTAGATTTGCGTAGTCAGCCCCAGGTATATTTTCCTCCTCAACATCATTGTCGCTAGCATAGTTGCCATCTTGAGAAACAGAAGAAGACCGGTTCATTAGGGACTGGTCAATGGTGTTTGAAGAGCGACGGTCTTCACGTAGTTTTCCTGAAATTTGTTCCTCTTCTATCCCCATAAAAAATACAATTTCACCTGCCTATATTTTACAATAAATTGGTAATCATAGCAAACAAAAAAACCGGCAATTTTCCTTCAATAATTGCCGGCTAAATAAAATATTTTGGTTATTAACTATTCATAACGCAGGGCGTCAATCGGATTTAACTTGGAAGCTCTTTTTGCCGGATAATAACCAAACACGATACCAATCAAAGCGGAGACACCAAAAGCCAAGAGTACCGCTGAAGTAGAAATCACTGCCGCAATACTAAAAAGCTTGGAAACTATTAAAGAAAGTCCCCAGCCAAAAATCACACCAATAACACCACCAAAGAAAGTAAGCATCACGGATTCAGCTAAAAATTGACTGGAAATATCTGAACGTTTGGCGCCAATCGCCTTCCTGAGACCAATTTCCCTGGTTCTTTCGGTCACTGTAGTAAGCATCATATTCATAATCCCAATGCCACCTACGAGCAAAGAAATTCCGGCAATTGCTCCCAGAAGGATCGTAAAAGTATTGGTCACCGTAGAAGCGGTCGCCACAATATCCGCTTGAGTGTAGAGACTGAAATCCGCGTTAGCAGAATCTTTTATTTTGTGTTGCTTGAGTAGAAGAGCTTTTAATTGATCTTGAACGGCTGGCAAAGAGTCGCTATCAGCAGCTGAAACATTGATTGTGCTCACGTAATCATTGCCTGTAAAGAATCTTTGGGCAGTAGAAATTGGTACAAAAATTGATGTCTTCTATCTTGTTGACGAGAACGAATGGCAGGGAAATTGTTCGATAGAAGGCAAAATACTCCATCTAGAAGCTAAAGACTAGTTGCGCGGAGTCTATCTATCTGTTACAATACA
>JAPLVY010000005.1:0-124552 GCA_026396875.1 Candidatus Falkowiibacteriota bacterium
ATTCATCCTCCTTGATCTGAATAAGTAGATCTGAATCAAAGCCGGTAATATCAACCTTGCTCGTATCCAAGCCTCTAAGTTCCTCTATGACCAGCTCCATGTCCCAATCGCTCTCATTGAGCTTATTATCGGCCAGCCTGTAGGCTTTAGCGTCCCCTTCCGACAAATCCACCACCACACAAGGAACTTCCGATAATTCAAGGTATTTGGCCGCTTCATATCGCCCATGTCCAACAATGATCACCTTGCTCGAATCCAAAACCAAAGGCTGATTAAAACCGAATACCTTAATGCTCTCGGCTATCTGCTTGATTTGCTTGGTTGGATGTTTCTTGGCATTCTTGGAATACGGTTTGACCTCCTCCGTTTTGATTGTTTGAACTTCCTGCATATTTGATGATTAATATCTTTAAAATCTCTCGATTATTAAATTGGCCATCCCTACTTGTTTTTAAAATTGCTCCCTCTAGTCCTCTCACTATTTCTCCCACTTTACGCTCATACGATTTGAGCCGGTGTCTTTCTGTTGCCTTGGCTCCCTGTAATAACCTCAAAAATGGATCTTTGGCAACTGTGAGTGGAAAATTGATCAAGGCCTTCTCACTGCCTCCGTCCTTGTAAAATATGGCCACCTGTAAAACTCCGATCAGGAAATACTTTGTGCCGTAGACTTCCCCGCATTCGGTCTTCTCGACTGTATTGCTGAAATCAACTCGTAATACCAAATTCTTCTCAATTAACTTTTTTAAATTTTCCATATCGCTATTTGTTCGGTCTATAAATTTTAAAGCCCGCCTTCTTCGCTAATCCCATTGCACACGCTCCCTTGTTTTTTGCATCCGTACTCTCCGATACATCCAGTAAAATATTTTGAACCATTTGAAATCCGATCTGCCGAATTACTCCGACCCAGGCCTTGTGATTTTTCTGATCACCGATTCTACCCAATAAATAATGCAATTTGCCACTCTCCTCATCTGATAGCTTATCCACAGTTTGGACTGTAACGTTAACGTTGTTTTTATAACTATTAGTATTATTATCCTGTTCGTTTTCGCGAATAGGTAACCGTTCTCCAAAATGGACAGTTTCGGGGTCTTTCGGGTTGTGACCGTTCGTATTCGTGAACAGTTCACCAATCTTGGGTAGAATTTTTATGTACATTTTCTGACCGATTATCCGACTCGAAATATATCCAGCCTTCTCGATTTTCTTGATTCTCGGAGTGATCGCACTCTTGCTCTTAATCCGCAACAAAGGCATGTCTTTCATCAAATGCTTATAATTCACCCACGTAAAACCGTCGATTCGCTCGTCATCGATTTTCGTATTCGGAGTGGTGCAGATGAAATACAAGTAATCAATAATAGCACTCTCGATCAGGTCGAGTTTTGTGTAGGCTAAAACTAATTGATTTATGTTTATGTTGTATTTCATGTGACAAGCATGGTTTAAAGAGTTGCGGACTTGTAACACGAGGGGTGAATCAGGCCGAAACCCAATCCATGGACTAGCCGACCCCTCGCACTACAAGGCCACAAAAGCCTTGTATTTCCAAATTAGAAAAATAGGAACGATTTATACTTTCTGATCGAAGGTGCTTTTTTACGCTCTGCCAAAATCTTCTCGATGTCGGCAATTCTCTTGCTGTCTCTTTCATTCTCCCGCTTAACAATCTGCCGGAACTCTCCCAAAAGATAATTCCTTGATGCAATGCGAGATTTAAGCCTCACCTTTTCGGCGATTAAGTGAGGAACGCTTGGTTCGCTAGTTAACATCTTCGTCGCCTGATTTCTTAGATTTTGCCTTATCTGGAAAGTCAGTCGCCAAAATGTCCTGTATTACAATCTTTAATGTTTCAAGCCCTGCCGATAATTCTGCCAAGCCTTTAAGTTTTATCTCCTCCCAACTATTAGTGCCAAATACAACCTCGGACACTTCGATGCGTTGCTTTTTATCGGATGCACCTGAACTTGGCCAAGCCTTAAACAATTCATTGGCAATCTTTTCAAGCGTGATTTCCTTATTGCGAATATACTCCCTCTTGTCCTCTTCAGTTTTGAAAAGTCCAGATGAATCTTTTTCGTTCATTTCACGCTTAACTGGATTAGCCAACATGTCATTGATAGCCGGTTCGAAATTGGTAAAATCAGGATTAACAAAAACCTTGCCGTCAATTTGTGTGGATCTGTCTTTAACAATGGTTGCTTGTCGATAGACTTTCTTGTCCTTGCCCAAAATCTCTTCAAAACGTTCCATTAAAACCAAAATGTCAGGCTCATAAGCTGTCTCTCCCTCAACCTTCATCTTTACGCCAGATTTATAGATTTCACGTTTGCCGGTATCTGCATTGATTTCATTCTCATACTCATACCCTGCTCGACCGCACATAATAATGTGATATGGATCACGCACCAGTGGATCTGAAAATTCAGACTTCCACATCGGCTTCAATATGCCCCAGTCCTGAAATTGAAGATGGGTGCGATTCACTTTGCGTTTATATGACTCGACCGTATCCTCCCAAACATGGGAGATTGAATCGATAATCAAAATATCTGAAAGTTGTTCATCACGCAAAATTCTCATCGACTCTTTTAAGTCCGCGAGTGTTCGTGATTCTTTGACCAGCAATTCTATGCCAGCCTCGCTAAATACTCTCTTCAAAAATTTGGCCGCTTTTTCGGAATCGAACATAACGACTGGTTTTTTTGATTTGATTTTTTGATGAAGTCCGATTGCCACCAAAGCAGAGGTGTAGGTTTTTCCTGAACCAGCGAAACCCTCAAAGGCTGCTTTAAAATATGGCTTAGTATTAGCGACTTCTAAAAAGAAGTTGCTAGATGGCCTTGTCGCCTGCCTTATTGCAGGTTTGGTCATTGTTTTAGTTTGCATAAATTTCTTGGTTAACCCCCTAAATAAGGGATAACATTAATTAATTTTCTTAAAAATTATCAGCTTGACTAATAAAAACGTTGCTGATAAATTTGTAATTGATCCTTCTATGAGAAGTGCTTTTCTCGAAGGATTTCATAACACCTAGGACATCCACCTCTAAACAAGGTGGGTGTCTTAATTTATTCGACTTAATCTGCGTCTGGCATTTTCCAGCATCTGCAAATCTCGCCAAATATCATATGGTTCAAGAGAGCCACCCAGCGGATAGTCTTCTGAACAATCCGCCACTTCTGTGACCCCTTGGGGCTTTTGAGCCATAATTATCACCCCCTTTCCAGTCATTTCGAACTCATGCCGAAATGAATTAATATTTAATTTTCAAAACCAACAAAAAAACCCGCAATAATTTGATTAATGACTTTTAATCAATTTATTGCGGGTTTATGCACAGTTGGCCATTAACCTCAACAAATTACAAAAAAAGGCATTAAAGTGATTAACTTTAATGCCTTTTTAGCTATTTGAAGCTTTTTTTGCGAATATTGAACTAATTTTTGATAACTACCCTACATCATTTTTTTCCGAATAAACGCTGGAATGCTAAGATCGTCATCCTCTTCTTCGGGCTCTTCTTTCTTTGGCTGGGATTTGGCTCCAAATAAATTCTTGCGCACAAAAGCCGGAGTGTTCAAATCTTCATCTTCTTCGGGAAATTCTTTCTTTTCTGATGATTTCATTGGAGAGACTAAAGGCTTCAACTGAGAAGCTTTAATTGGTGGCAAAGAAGTTTTGCTCTTTTCTGACCAAGCCGAAGGAGCGTCCTTTTCTAATTCATTTTCAATAAAGTGATTTGGGGAGTAGCTCTTGTGACTTTCTCCTCCTTTACTGTTTCCCTTGCCATCAAAGCCAGTGGCAACAACTGTAATTTTAATAGAATCCTTTAAGTCTTCGTCGATGACTGCACCAAAAATAATCTTAGCTTCTTCGTCAGCAGCAGAAGTAATCACCTTAGCAGCATCGCTCACCTCTGCCATACTAAGATCAACGCCACCGGTAATTGTGAAAACGATACCTCTGGCGCCATCGATGGACATGTCGAGAAGATTGGAATTAATTGCTGCTCTCGCGGCTTCAACTGCCCTATTCTCTCCACTAGCTTGACCGATACCCATCAGGGCTGAGCCAGCATTTTGCATTACTGCTTTCACGTCAGCGAAGTCGGCATTAATTACTCCTGGAACGGTAATAATTTCAGCAATACCTTGAACACCTTGGCGCAAAACATCATCTGTGATATTAAAAGCTTCCAATAACGAAGTCTTCTTGTCAATAACTTGCAGTAATTTATCATTAGAAACGGTGATGATGGTATCAACCTTATCTGCTAGTTCTGCAAAAGCACGATCAGCGATATTTTTTCTCTGTCCACCTTCGAACATGAAGGGTTTAGTGACTACTGCGACCGTTAAGGCGCCCAATTCTCGAGCAATTTCCGCAACAATTGGCGAGGCACCAGAACCGGTTCCTCCACCTAGACCACAGGTCACAAAAACCATATTACAACCTTTTAGTGCTTCGCGAATTTCGTTCTGTGATTCTTCGGCTGCTGCTTTTCCTAAATCAGGGTTCATACCCGCACCAAGACCACGGGTAACCGTTTTGCCAATGTGTAATTTTTCTCCAGCCTTATTGTAGTGAAGAGCTTGAATATCGGTGTTTATTGCCACAAATTCTACGCCTTTGATGCCGTTTTCAATCATGCGATTAATTGCGCTCCCGCCGCCGCCGCCAACACCCACAACCTTAATCTTCGCAAAAGTTTCTACTTCTGGTTTTACTTCAGCCATAACTATTTAAATTATTTTTTATTTAGGCATTATCTTCTGGAATATCCCCTTGGCTTTACCAAAAAAATTACCAACATTTTTTTTGAATCCATTGCCACCATTAGAGTTGAATTCACCGCGACTGGACCAGACGACCAATCCTAAAGCTGTTAAAAATTCTGGTCGAGACACCTTGTCAATCACTGTGCGAACATTCCTCGCTGTTCCAACACATGCCGGCAGGCGTAACTTCTTTTTGGCACTTTCTACTAGATTATCCAGACAGGCGCCGCCGCCAACAAAAACTACTCCGGCAGGAAGCATTCCTGAACGATCAATCTTTTTTAGCTCATTGTCGATTTTTTCAAAAATTTCTTCTACTCGAGCATCGATTATTTGGGCAATGTATTTGCGAGAAACCGTTTCGATGTCGTCATTAACTTCTTCTTCACGAACTAAATCACGAATATCAATCTCTTCATCCTGGCTATGCCCTTCGCGCAAAGTACTGCCATACTCACATTTTATTCTTTCAGCTAAATTAATTGGGCAACGCAAACCCAAGGCAACATCAGCAGTAATATGTTCGGCTCCAATGGGTAAAATTGCGGTGTGAATCAGGTTTCTTTCTTCATAAACTGCCAATGAAGTAGTGGAAGATCCAAGATTTACCAAGACCACGCCTAGTTCTTTTTGCTTAGTGGAAAGCACTGCCTCAGCGGCTGCCAAGGGCGAAACTACCAAATCTTCAATTTCTAAACCGGTGCGATGAATGGCCTTGGTCAAATTCTTTAGCTGGCTTCCGAGACCCTGAATAATTAAAATTTCCACTTCCAGGCGAATGCCGCTCATGCCAATTGGATCTTTGATGTCGTCCTGACTATCAACAGCGAACTTAATCGGCATGACATGTAAAATCTCGTAATTTACTGGGACCGCCATGGCTCTGGCAGCTTCAATTGCTCTCTCTACGTCATGTTCGCTAATTTCTCCGTCACTCTTACTGACCGCGACCACCCCCTTGCTTCTCTCGCATTTAATATAAGGATCGTTAATGGAAACAGAGACAACATTTATTGGTACGCCAACTAGACGCTCTGCCTTTTCTAGGCAAGCAGAAATAGAGGAAGTGGTTTCCTCAATACTGTTTACTACGCCCCGGTTAACGCCAGCCGTTGGCACGGAAACCGCACCAATTACTTGCAATTCTTCGCCAGCTAAACCGTTAATTTTTTGACCGATAACTAGCCTAATTTCGGTTGAGCCGATGTCTAAACCGGCGATGATGTTGTCTTTCATAGTTAAAATTAGAAACTAAGGCTAGAAGAGCCGCCTTAAAAGACTATTTAATATTTACATTATAGTAAATTTATCAGAACACTACAATAAGCCTAAGTACCAACTGAGAATTTGGGAACCAAAAAATATGGTTAACATTCCGCCAAGCGATAGAAATAGACCCAAAGGAAGAACTCCGCTCAGTTTTTTCTTGTTAATAGCAATCAGAAAAAGACCAGAAATTGCTCCAATAAAGTAAGAGATAACAATTGCTAAAGTCAGAAGAAGATAATCGGGAAAAATAAAGCCCAAAAGAATTCCCAAATAAATATCGCCCACACCAATTCCCTTCCCCTTGGTGATTAAGTATTGTAGTAGAAAAAATCCACCGCCAATAAAAGCAGTAATTATTAGCAACAACCAATTGACCCCCAAAAACAGTTGCAACAAAAATAAAATCAAACAGGCGCCGATAGTGATTGGCACAGAAACCAAATAATAACGGCCATCGTAAATTAAAACAAAAAATAGAACTGAGAGAGAAAATAATTCCAAAGCGAATTGCCACCATTCTTTCCCTGAAGGCAAAATGTTATAGAAGTAAGCCGGATCTTTGAAAAACCAGAAGAAAGCAAGAGAAAATAATAAACCACCAAAAATTTCAGCAGCGACATATTGCCAGCTGATTTTTTTATGGCAAGAAGCACAGCGTCCTTTAAGTAGAAGAAAACCGATGATTGGAACGTTCTCAAACCACTGCAATTTTCGGCCACAAGCATCGCAGCGAGATGGTGGCCAAGCACTTTCTTCGCGATAGAGACGCCAGGCCAGACAGCTTAGAAAACTACCAAAGATGGCACCTAAAATAAAAAAATAAGAACCGAAAAGAATTAACATAAAGTATTATTTTTTTGAGTTATCTTTCATCATTTCCCTGATCGCCTGCGCCCTATCAGTTTCCCCAAGCTTATCAAAGCAAAAGGCGATTTTTGATAAAGCGGAAATATTATTTTTGTTTCCCAGATAAGCCAGCCCATAGTAGTTTGAGGCCGTCAAAAAATTGCTCTCTACTTCATAGCTGCGCGCCTCGGCATAAAAGATCTCGCTCTTGGCGAAAGTCAGATCTGCCAAATGAGCCTTGTTTAAGCGATGGTCATACTCATCAGGAAAACGATTCAGAGCCTGACCGAATAGAGCCCTTGCTTGATTATTATCTTTTGCTGACAAGTTCATCAGACCAGATAGGTAGTAGATTTTGGGACAAGCCGGCGCCATCTTAATAAGCGATTGACTAAGCGCGTGTGCTCTGTCAAAGTTTCCGGCAAAAGCTTCGATCTCCATTAGAGTCTCACCCTCAAAAAAAGATTTTTCATTAAATAATTTCTGATCTTCTCGAGTAGTCCTTAAAATAATCGTCCTAGCTGTCGGATCCTGATAATTGCCTTGCAAATTAGTCATCTTTATCAACATCATTTTTCGATAATCTTTATCGGGCAATCCAAGGGTTTTAATATTGTCTCGCAGTTTCATCGCGCCCTGGTAATTTCTATTCTGCCACTCCAAATTAAAATAATAGAAATAATAATCAGCCATAACGGCTTTAAAGGAATAAACCAGAAGACCGGCGCTAATTATCAATAAAGCAGCGCCAACAAACCATTTTTCCAGATTGAAGCGAAAGCGATAGCGCCCAACATTTTCGGAAAGTCCAAGAATAACACCAAATAAAAGCAAGAGATAAATAGCGGTGGTGGCAACCGAAAAACTAAATAGCAGAGAAAATAGATAAGAAAAAATAGCAAATCCCAGACCAATGGCAACCAAGGAATATTCTCGTTTTTTTGCAATAATTACTAGGCGGCGAAAAATAGAATAATACCAAAATAACCAAAAAGCTAAACCCAATAGACCGAAACAAAGAGCTAAATCTAAGAATAAATTATGGACTCTGTCCGGAAAAAGTAAGGCAGATTCATACACCGCCCAGTCTTTGCGATACTCACGAACCAATCGTTCTTGCTGACTTTCAGCGCCATAGCCCAGTAAAGGATTGTTTTTAATTTGACGCCAGGCGGCCCGATAAATCTCCACCCGATAACCACTGCTTCCCTGAGAAAAATCGGTGACTGACCGAAAACGTTGATTTCTGGAAAGAGCGAAGCCAGATACCAGCAAGACGACAAGCAGCCCCAAAATAAGCCATAATTTTCTACTTGTTTTGATTTTTCTAAAGAAAACTATGATTAAAAAAATAACCACGGAAACGAAAAAGGAAACCCAGGCACCGCGGCTGCCAGAGCAAATCAAACCAAATATCTCAGTTACGCTCGCGACGATGAAAGTAGCCTGCCACCATTTTTTCTTCATCAGAAAAACCGAGACTACCGCCAAGGGCAGAGTTAGTAATAAAAACGAACCCAAAAAATTTGGCTGAAGCAAAGTCGATGGTGCACGATGAGTGATAACCGCTGGCTCTTGCCAAGACATAAAGTCCAGTCCAAAAAATTGGCACACCGCGTAAACAGAAACTACCGCCGCAGAAAGAGTTACCGTGCTAAAAATTATTTTCAAACGCCGAAACTTCTTCTCTTCTCCTCGAGCAGAGAGATAAGCACTAACAAGTAACGCAAAAAGGAAGTAAGAAAACCAATTGAGCAAGCCATCACTGCGATAGTAGGAACCGAAAAATGCTTGAAAAACATCTTGACTCCAGAATAATGACAAAGCAAGGAATATCAATAAGGCTAAGGCCGGTAAATAAATCTTTGGCTTCTTGAAAAAACCGGGAAAAGAAAACTCTTCTTTGCGGGCAATAAGCGCCAAGCCTCTAGCTAGGTAAAAAAATAGGGCTAAGAAAAGCCAGATTCTGAACCAAAAAATCTTTGCTAAATCAAAGATATTATTAGTTTGAAAGAGCAAAGATAAATACAGAGGAACGCTGAAAATTATTGCTAGAATAGAAAAATCGAAAATTCCAGTAAATATTTTCGGCCAGTTGGTGTTTTGAAAAGGTTTTTGATTTGTCATAATTGAATTATAGCATAAAAATTCAAGAGTATTAAAAAACTGCCGGTCTCTTAAAACCGGCAGTTAAATATAAGAAGTAAGCTACTAATTTACGCTCTTTTTTTGCCCATTTTCTCCCAAATCACAATCATTGGGCTAGCAATAAAGATAGAGCTATAGGTACCAACGAAGATGCCGACCGCCAATGCTAAGGCGAAATCACGAATACTGGAGCCGCCAAAGAATAAGATGGCCAGAAGAGCAAGAATGGCTGAGAACGAAGTATTAATGGAGCGAGTGAGAACTTGGTTAACACTAGTATTAACCGTATTTTCGAAGTCTTGGCTGGACTTGGGCAAGTTTTCACGAGTACGATCAAAAACGATAATCGTGTCGTTCACACTATAGCCCAAAACGGTCAGTACCGCAGCGATGAAGGCCGTATTAACCTCTGTGCCAAGAAAATGACCAAGCACCGAGAAAACACCCAAAACAACGATGACGTCGTGTGCTAGGGCGACGATAGCCGCCATGCCATACTTCCAGGAAGCAACTGGTTTGGAAACCTTGCGAAAAGCGAAGGCGATAAAGGCAACCATTGCGAGCAATACAACAATAACTGCATTAAAAGACTTGCTTTTGAGCTCATTGCCAATGGAAGGGCCGATGGAATCAAAACGAAGCTCTTTGGCACTACCTTTGTGATCGGTGGCTAATTTACTAAGACTGGCATTAATAGCTTGATGAACCTCCTGTGTGCTCTCTTTGAAGCGCAACAGGGTGGTACCACTCTGAGTTGGCTGAATCACTAAATTACTAGCGCCAACATTGCGAAGACTATCCTGAATGTCGGTAATTGCGGGTTGATAACCAGAGAATTCAACTTCCAACAAACTACCGCCAGTAAAATCAATACCGAAATTCAAGCCCCAAAAAGAGAGCGAGGCAATTGATAAGGCCACTAGTATTCCCGAGAAGGTCAGCCAAATTTTGCGATTTTGAATAATGTTTAACATATATCTTTTAGATTAGTTTTTCTTCACCAAATTTGAGCCGATAAGCCAAGAATGCTTTTCTAGCCATTTGCCAAGAACCAAGGTGAGCAAAGTACGAGTAATAACAATGGCGCTAAACAATGAGACCGCCAAACCAATAAATAATGCCGTACCAAAGCCCTGCACTGCAGATGTGCCGAAGAACATCAGGATAAAACAAGTAAGAATAGTGGAGGTGTTGCCGTCACGAATAGATGGCCAAGCACGTCTAAATCCTTCATCTACTGCGAGAGACAGAGATTTGCCAGCACGTAATTCTTCTTTAACGCGTTCAAAAATCAAGATATTTGCATCAACCGCCATACCAATGGACATAATAAATCCAGCGATACCAGAGAGAGTAAGAGTGATTGACTTGGAGGCATAAACAAACAATAGCACGCCGATGACCAAGAATAGCAAAGCTACACCACCATTGAATACCTTTATCTCGTTGAAGGTATAGAACAGCAGGCCAATCATTATCGCAACGAGCACAAAGGCTAGCCATAGAGGCAAGGCTTTAAAAATAGCCAAGACGGTTAAACCATAAACCAAGAGGGAAACGACCGCCAAGACACCGGGAAAGCGATAAATTGCAATCATGAAAATAGATACCAACAATAAACCGATCAGACCAGCGACTAAACTATTATTAATAGATTTTGCCCCCAAACTTGATTCCACGGTCTGCTGAGAAATCAAGGAGATTGGTACTGGTAAAGCACCAGAATTCAAACGTTTAACTAGGTTCTTGGCTTCATCAATAGTGAAGCTACCACTAATCATCGCCTTGCCACCAGAAATCTTTTCATTAACATTGGGAGAGCTGATTACCTGACCATCCAATAAAATAGCGACTGGTTTGCCAATGTTACGCTCAGTGATTGCTGCAAATTCCTTGGCGCCGTTATCATTAAATTCTAGAGAAACATAAGGAGAGCCGTCTTTCTGGTCGAATTCCAGAACTGCCCTCTTTAAATCTTTGCCAGATAATTCAGTGTTTTTCCAGGATACTTGTTGATTACCGGCATCAAGGGAAATATTGCTAGTTGAACTGGCGTTAAGAACAATCGGTGCGCTAGCAACAGTTTCTCTAAATTCCAACAATGGAGTTTCACCGATCATCTTGATGGCTTCATTGACATCCTTGATACCGGCTAATTCTGCGATAATTCGATAATCTCCGCCTGCGGAGTGGTTAACTTGAACCAATGGCTCACTAACACCAAAAACATTAACTCGATGCTCAATCACATCGCGCACTGACTCCAAGGCACTGGCTTGATCAGCGGCTGGAATACCTGAAACATCAGCCTTATAGACCAAATGAGTTCCACCTTGAAGATCCAAGCCCAAGCTGAAAGGAATTTCTTTCACCAAAGGCAGGGCGACGATGCCGTTAGTTTTTTTGGAAAGATTTTTTGCGAAATTATTGTAGCCACTACCAGTGACTAGCAAACCAACAGTGATCGTGAAAACGACAATTAAACCCAAAATCCACCAGGCCTTCGCGCGCGCGGATAATTTTGAGAACTTTTCAATGATGTTCATAAAAATTCTAATTATTGAAAATAATCTTATAGCTCCTCAAATCTTACCTAATAAAAAAACAAAAATCAAGAGAAAAGCCCCAATTCTTTACAAAATAGCAGGTTTGTATTATAATTTGCTTGACTCTAATAAATAATAACCCCTAAAAATACTATGCCAATTATCCCTACCGTGATTGAAAAGGAAGGTCAAATGGAAAGAGCCTATGATATCTACTCCCGACTCCTCAAGGATCGCATTATCTTTCTTGGCGAACCAATAAACGACCATACTGCCAATATCGTGATTGCTCAATTGCTATTTTTGGATGCAGAGAACAATCGCGACATCAAATTCTATATTAATTCTCCGGGTGGTTCAGTTTCCTCTGGCCTGGCGATTTATGATACCATGCAATACATCAAGTCGGATGTCTCCACGATTTGCGTCGGCATGGCCGCTTCCATGGCATCAGTCCTCTTGGCTGCCGGCAAAAAAGGCAAGAGATTGGCTCTTCCTAATAGTGAAATTATGATTCACCAAGTGATGGGTGGTGCTGAAGGCCAAGCTAGCGACATCAAGATTATGGCTGAACACATCATTAAGACAAAGAACAAACTAAACCAAATCCTCGCCAAACATACCGGGAAGAAAAGTGAGACCGTGGAAAAAGATAGTGACAGGGACAATTATATGAGCGCCGAAGAAGCCAAAAAATACGGTTTGATTGATAAAGTAATCGGCGAATAAAAAAATGATCAAGAAAAAAGACTGCTTTCTTAAAAGAAGCAGTCTTTTTTAATAGTTTGTTTTGAAAAATGAAAAGAGTCCGGACTAATTAGTTTAATTACTAATAGTCTCGGACTCTTTAAAATCTACTTAATTATTAAGCAGTTGCACCATTTTTTGGTGCGAGCTTAATCCTTCTGAAAAAATTGAATATTGCTTTCACGCTAATTCCGATAGAACGGAAAAATAATCTCAACGAGAAACCCAGAACAAGACCGATCAGGAAAGGTAGGGATTTGATAATTCCCAATTTTATGAAAGCAGTAAATGTTTCAGAAAATCTTTCAAACAAATTCTGCTTACCTTCTTCGTCGTCTGGATAGTCATCAACGATCGTGTACCATCCCCAGGCGTAAATGACTTGCAAAGCAATTCCTAACCCTACATAACAAACGAAAAATAAGGCAAGGAAATTAACAGCATTAGAAGCTGGCCCCATGTTTTGGTTAAGTTTTTCAAAGTGGCTTACAATTAACCAGACAATTGCCATCAGCGATGCGGAGGCTATAGCTAAACCACCAGAAATCAAGTTCATCATATAAATATGAAAACGTGCTTCGTACTTCCTTTTTACGCCCTTACTGGCACCATGTTTTGGTTCATCTCCGATGATCTCTTCTTTGTTGTAGCCGTAAGCTATTAACAAAACCATTAACGGGCCGAGCAAAAGATTCCACCAAGCCGAAACTTGAAATGGTAATTTGATTGACCAAAGACTCTCCTGAAACAATGCCACGGTGTTTTCCGTTGGAACATTTTTTACTAATACCAAATAAATGGCATACGCTACGGTTACCAAGATGGTAATCACAATAGCGGTTTTTTCTCTTTTTTGCATTTCTTTTAATTTTTAATGAACGGTCTACTCTCTTTAATACTGATTTTCAACCATGACTCAGTTTAACAATAAAGTAATTATATCACAAATTTATAATTATGTCAATAAAAGAGGGGTGCAAATACTGTGTATAAGCTAATATATTACGCTAATAACAAACAAAAAGACACCTTTTCGGGGTGCCTTTTATCAATGAGGAGACTCTCTTATTTTGTGTTCAGTTTGAAATTATCAATCACAATCTCAAAAAGGCGTTCATAATTAATGGTACTACCCTCAACCGCCCCCAGAGAGAAGACATAGATATTCTTTTTGGCTTTATCGTTTAGATAGAAGACACTTTTGTCCGCCTTGTAAACACCGGACCAAGAGCCATCGGCTGCTGATCTGGCCTCTCCGGCAATTTGATCAGGAAACTCAGCGGCATACCAGTCCAGAATATCTAGGTTGCTCTGATTGCTCTGATGAATAATTTGAATAAAATAGTTTTCATCAGCCGAAGTGATTAAAACTGTTTCGTTCTCATTCAAACTCTTTAGTACCCAGTCTTTTGGATAAATAAATGAATATTTTAGAGAAGGATTTCGATAACTTACAATCTTGGAAGAGGATGCTAGGCGACCCGTCCCTGCCGGGTTATATGAACTTTGAAGCTCAATCAAGTCAGCATTGCCGTCACCATCAGTATCAATCTTCCCAGGGTCAGAACCAAATAAAGCCTCTTCGACGTCACTCAATCCATCGCCATCGGTATCTAGAAAAGTCTCCATTTTTGGTGTACTAGGAACTTCTATTGTGGAAGTGGCAGTGCTACTAGAATTTACTATCGGCATTTCAACAAGAGGAACGGTTGTAGTGTTTTGACTCGGCGTTTCAGTGACCGGATTTTGTGTGTTTGCTGGATTTACTGGCTTAGCATTCTGTTGGGTCGGCTGGCTGGCTGGCTTGGTGGCTGGTTTAATTACCAGAACATAAGCGCCGTAGATCAGACCAATAATCAAAAGCACCCCGAAGGAGATAATAATAATACCAGTCTTCTTGTGGTTACCAGAAGCAGCTGCCGAGGTCTGACGAAAAATAGTTGAAGTAGAAATTGGCGAAGGCATGTTGTGAACCACAAAATCCTGAGATAAACGATTCTCAACACTTAGGCCACTCGCGCTTTCTTGCTCTGATTTTTTGTCTTTGAACATACTATTTAATAAAGAAGTAAGCGGCAGCGAGGCAAAGGACTACCAGCCAAACACCAATGGTTAGCCAAATAGTTTTTCTAGACACTTTCCGTCTCAATTGTGGCATTACATGGATATAAATTGGTCTAGTCCAAATTGACTGACCAGAGACAACGGTCGATTTTTTATTATCAGAACTTTTAAAATATTCTTGAATACTAGAAGGCATAGGTTTTATTTAATAGTTTCGGTGACAAGTTTTCCCGCTCCGTTAGGATTATAGCCGCTTTTAACTTCGGCGCCATCGGAATAACCATCGCCGTCGGTATCTGATTTTAGTGGGTCGGTTTTATAGGTTTTTACTTCTTCGTAGTCGGACAAACCGTCGCCATCGGTATCGACTTTGTTGATATCGGTGCCAGCCAGTACTTCTTCTTGGTCAGTCAAACCATCGCCATCAGTGTCAATATTCTCAGGGCTAGTACTAGAAATATTGGAGTTTGGTGTGTTTTCAACTACCGGGCTAGTGCTTGCCACCGGCGTAACATTGTTTTCCTGGGCTTTGATTTTTTCTTCTACGGCGCTATTCACCGCTTCATTGGCAATTGGTGAAACATAGTTATTGATTGTGTTATCAATTTGCGCTTTTGGTTTTACAAATCTCACATAAACAAAATAGCCAGCAAAAGTCACAACGGCGACGGCGATTAAAAGAATTAAGAAAATTTTCAGAGCATGAACCCCTCTTTCTCCGGCTGCGGGCATATTATCAGAAATATTGAGATAAGTTTCCTTGCCGGCAGTTTGAAAAGTTTGTGCCGGGATGGCTGGTGCTTGCGGAGTAATTGGCGCAGGGGCGCCAGAAAAAACTGGTGGGTTCTGCGGTGTTGATGGTTTATCAACATCTGAGAAAATATCATCAATTTCTTTGGTGGCGTTTTGGGGAAGATTACTCTGATCGTTAAACATAAAATGGTCTATTAATTTTTATTTTTTAACTTGATATTTTTCTTTGCAGGCATCAGCAAAGTCTTTCTGGCTAATTTTATCACACATTGAAGCATCGTTGAGATCCAGCGCTAAACTCAGGAGGCAACTTGCTTCGCCGTCAAGATTTTGCATCTCTTTACAACGACCGCTATCTTTACTGGCTAAAATCTCCTGATAAAGAATCTTGTCATGATTTGCCTTTGCCAAACGAACAACTTCTTGTTCGCGCCACTTAACAATTTGAACGGGCGCGGTTTCAACTCTGCCATTTTTGTTCTGGGTGCCGCTCTGGTTTGGGCCAGCCTGATTCCCGGAGTTCTTGCGTAAAGATAAAAACATCAACACCGCAATGACTAATAAAACTAAGGCCGCGGAAACAATAATTATCATCCTGTGTTGGCGATTCTGCCAGTTAATCATATGATTTAAAAATTATCGTTAGAAATTAAAGTAGATAAGTAATAAAGAAGATTACCAAAAGCTTTCCATTCGTTAGGATTCACAATTAAGACGTTCCCCGAAGAAGTGCCGTGGTAACCAAATTGCGTAATGGCTGTGCGGTTACACCTGCTAGCCCAGACATGATCAGTTAAGCCCTCTATCCACTGGGGAAAAGCGATTGAACTAGTGGCTGTACACACTGCGCCGCTACATTGTGGACCGCAAGAAGCTGGATAGGGATTAAGTTTAAATTGCGCCGTGGTAGGAAAAACAGAAATCTGATAGGGCATAGAAAATGGCTGCTTAGCTATTGAATAATGATCTGTTACCAAGCTATAGCTTATCTGATCTGGAGTGTTGCTGCTAATACCGAGGTAGCCAGAGAGGTTATTAAAGTTTCTATTACTAAGATTTCGATTGACCGTGCCGTTACCAAAGACTACCATGCCGCCGTTCTTGATAAATAGTTCAACAATTAATCTTGAGGAGGCTGTTAAATCATCACTGTTATTGGTGCCTAACCCAAAGATGATTAGATTATAATTTTCCAAGATATTTCCTGATATTGGCAGAAACTTGGTGGTTGAGGCATTAAAACTTGCCATGGAATAGGCATTGATGGCATATTTCACGGTGCTAGTGCTAGAACCACCATCGGTAATTGCCATGGAATTGCGGAAGGAAGAATAAGAATTTGCCAAAGTTTCTAGCACCGACTTAGAGGAGATTGTTGTGCTAGTCGAATTAGAACTTGGATAGACTTGAAGGATTCTGAGCTCTCTAGCAATCTTGCAGCGGTTAGTGCAGCGCTCACCGAGAGAAGACTGAACAGAATAAGGATCGCTCGGATCACACTCCTCTCCTTCGTCGGACTGGACTGCCCCATCGCCACAAAATCCGCAATCAGCATGGCAATAGCTAGCGGCTTCTGGGTTATTAAATTCTGGGTCATATCTCTCCACTAAATCATCTGTGCTATAAGTTGGATCTTTGGGACCACACAGGCCATCTCCACAATAACCACCAGTAGCTCGACAATAGCTATTTGAAGTTATTGGTTCAGGAGTCGTGGCGCCAGAAACAGTAGTGCAGGAGTATTGATGTCCGACAGAACTGTCCTTGGTGCTAGTAGCAATTCCATCAATGCCATCACATTCCTCTAGCCCATCATTGTAAGCCCCGCCCCTTCTTTCTTGGTTAGGCATTTGCCTAATTCCGTCTCCGCAATAACTATTAACATTCAAATCAAAAGAAGTTTCCGTATTGGCCCCATATTCATTGGTGGCTTTAACAATAATGTGATACGTGCTAGGAATTGGAGTAACCGGGATAACGACAGGGGGCAGTGCGATGGCTAAGACGTTGCTAACCTTAAAAATATTGTTAATCCAAGAAAGAGTTTTTAAAACTGGTAGAAAAGATTGGGGTAGTTGATTCAAATTTGATTCTGGAGGTGAACTGGTTGGATTTAATTCGGCCGGCGGATTAACAACTGGAGCAACAAAAGAATCAAACAATTCAAAAGCATGAGAATCGTGAAAAAGAACTTGGTAGTGCGCCTCCAAAGAGCCAATCAAAGACAATGGATTCTCGGAATCGTGCAACATAATTATGTTGTCATAAAAATCCAAGCCATGAGGAGTTAAATAGTCTGCACTACTAGAAGATGGTGCTAAACCCAAGGCATTCCCCGAAATCACAAAGATGCTATTGTTATTATTTTTAACCATTGCGGTAAAACCGCTTGGAGTTCCCGTAGCTGTATAGTTAAAAGTGTGATTTGCGGAATTCAAAACTTTTAATTCACATTTATAGATACCGAACTTGCGGACATTAGTTTCGCACTGATAGTCAAAAACTGGCTTGTCTGGTTTCAAGGTAATGGTGAAATCCTTGGTGGCAGCCACACCGATTGCATTATTGAGAGTCACTTTGTATTTGAAAACCACTGGCGAATTACCAGAGACCCCACTGATTAATCCTGATGGCTCAAAAATAGTAACCTTAAATCTTCCCCTCTCCACCCGATCAATTTTCAGCTCTAAGCCATTATTGATACCCACGGACATCCCTGAGCTACCGATAACATTGAGGTTCGTGTTGCCAAGTTTGAGGGTATAAGAAGGGAAGTTGTTGACGCCAGTGCCCATAACCGTATCGTCATTTAAATAGAAAACATATTCCAATTTTTCTTTACTCAGAATGAATTCGACATTTTCCGCTTCAATCTTTGGTTTTGATTTACTGATAACAATATTAGCGTTCACTAAAAGATGCCCGCCATGTTCATCATCAACAGTAACTCTAATTGGCCAAGTTCCGAGGTACAAAGCTTTTTGAGAATAAATCTTTTTTTGGTTTGGGTTGTTGGTATCAACAAGAGATAATCCAGCAAACACACCACCGGCAGGAATTTGACTGGCGTCTAAGTGCCAAGTCAACGGATTTCCGTTGGGGTTGGCGATTTTAATAAAACCATTAAACTCGCGACCCAACTCTCCCTGAAGGCTGGTGGCCTCCAAGACCGGATTGACAGCGGTGGTGGTTGCAGTGTTTCTAACACTACAGGCTTGATCGCTCAATAAATTGTCACTGGTGTCATAACCATCGCTGGTTTCCATTGAAGCGCAGAGACTATATTCCCCGCCGCTGTTTTTTGATTGATAGGCCATCACCAAACTATTATCAGGAAAGCTTAAAGGAGAAGTTTGTGCGGAAAACTTACTCTGATTTTTATTCCAACAAGTGAGAGCATCGAAGCCCGGACAAGCGCCTAATTTATTTATCGGGTCAACTAACGACTTATCCAAACCAAGTTGCGCACCAAAAGTCGACTGCCAACTTGGCCAGGTAGAAATGGTGAGATGTGGCACATAGCTTCCGGACGGTAAATCTGGATAACGATTGTTTTTGTTTTTATAATCCTGAAGAGCATTTTTTATTTCCGTCAAAACCGCTAAGCGCTTGATGTCTCTAGCAATTTTTGCTTTCGGACTAGTACAGAAGCCGACGCCCAAGCAATCACCATCAATAAGACAAGTGGACGTCGGAGTGATAGTTGGGGTGGAACTAGAAGTAATAATTGGCGCAGTCGCCGCCAAAGAGCAGTCACCGCTGGTTGTTAGATTGTTATTGAATTTCCAATTGGCAATAATCTGCCCCAGAGCATCAGTGGTTCCACTTGTTGAATTTTGATTATAGGAAATCAAATAAACGTTGGTGTAAATAACTTTAGTCGCCGAATCGATATTGGTTGCATTTACATAGACTGTGCGCCCGTCACGAATCGCCTCATAACCATCAACGGTCAAGAATTGGGGTGCTCCAGCAAAACCCTGCACATTATACCAGCGTTCGATACCGTAATGCTCGGGGTTAGGAAGGATGCGAATAGCAATCGCGTCCAGACTATCAGACCCTTGAGTAGCGACTGGGGTAATTGGGATGGCTGGATCTTCAAGGTTTATGGCTTCCTCGAGACTACTGGTAGAGGAGATCGCGGCAAAACAGTAATTGGCTATCAAAAATTGTGCACAAACAAAGACAAAAAGCCCGAAAAAACTGAGAACTGGCTTTGAGCTGAGAAAGCTTTGCGCAAATTTGCCGCACTTTATTGGTTTCATAATATCAAAAGATTTAATTAAGATAATTATACCACAAATTAATTTTTACTGAAAAAAGTAAAACTCCTTCAAAGCGCTGTGAACACAGAAATCCCCCGCTCCACAATCAGCGTTCTTAGTACAAGTAGTAGCCACGCTACCATTGCAAAAATCTTGACCACTCTGAATATTAGGAATTGTGCCCTGAGAAACTTCCGGCAAATCATCGGCCGTTCCGGGCAAACCAGCGTCGCGGCAATAATAGAAATCATAATTGTAACTGCTACTAAAATCCGCATCGCGCCAAGGAGACCAAGTACCATCGGTATTTACTTTTGGCCAGGGATTAGCACAGATAAAAATAAATAATTCAGCACTAGATTTTTTGCCATTACCACCAAAATATAAATTATTGCTAGGCATTTTAACAGTTGCGTAAAGCAAAGTCTTTGCGTCGCTGCTTTTGTTGGTAATTCTTGCTAGAACTTTTTCTGAAGAAGAAGGAACTGTGCTAGTGGTGATAAGCGATACGTCTTCAATCTTAAAATCCCAGGTCCACTGATAGCCATCAACTGGCGATAACGATTGACCGTCAATGCTCCAGGCTTCCGCGGCAAAGACCTTGTCGCCATCGCGCTTTGTGTCGAAAGCAGTGGAAGAATGAGAATCATCGGATAGATCATTAACCGCCGTGGAAAACAGATACTTGTTAGGCGTTACTTTAGTGTAATCGATTTCGCAGATATCACTTCTGGTCTTAAAACGGCTAGTGAAAGCCACGTAGGTAGTGCCATTAATGACGGTGGTATTATTATAAGCCGGAATGGTCGTTCCGGAAGCGTCAAAGCCGTAATACATCCCTGCACCATCAGCACTAAGTACACCGCTAGCCGGAGAGACGGTGGAATTATTTCCCTTTACAAAAATTAAGTAGTTAGTATTCTTTGCGAGAGCAGCTTTGGACCTAATTTTCGCCATTGTGCTGGTAGCTGAATTAACACTAGCGAAATAGGTGACCGGAGAAACGCTGGCTGGAATCTGGCAATAAACATGACCGGCTGTATTATCTGCCAGAGCATTTTCTTTCTTAAAAATGTGAAAAATAGAAGCAATTAATTCTGTGGTGTTTCGATATACTCTGGTGAAAAAATTTCCACCAGGAGAACTTATGGCGACCGGACTGCCAGAAGCAACAAAAAGAGGAGTATTGGTGGCACAGTGAAAACCACTTTCGTGTTCTTCTAATAATTTTATATTGCCGCTATTAAGGCTTAACCCGTCCATTTCCCGATCAAACATCACGCGAATTTCACTATTACGACAAACTCCATCGGTGCCGTTGGTAGGTAATACGGAGTCGACGCTTGGCATTGGATAACAGCAGGAATCAATACCGCAACCGTTGGGGCCACCGCCACAATCGGCATTAGCCGAACATCCACAACAAAGACCGCGCGAACCGCCACTACAGGCGCCGCGATCTTTTTGGCAATAGAGCTTATCATTTATTGCCTTACAAGAAGAATTCCCATCCTCTCCGGGCTTACAACAACAAACTCCGCAATCTCCTTGGTTGGAAGGAGTAACCGAGGTAACGCTAGCACCAGCAGAAGTTAAACAAGAGAAGGTGCTGGAAGCAAAAATACTACCACAAGAAGAGGGATCACAAGTATAACTAGTCGAGGTGGCTCCCTGCTCCTGGCAACTAAGGCCCAAGCTAATTGCTGCTGGCCTGGCAGCGCAACCCTTATCACAATCCGTAAGAGAGGCAAAGTCTCCAGTTATTACTGGGGAGCTAGAAGCACAACTCTTATTGCCTAAAACATCAGAAGCACAATTATAATAAGCACAGTAACCAAAACCGTAATGATCAGAACCATTGCCGTCGGAGATTAAAGTGCCATCGCCACCGCGACAGACCTGATCTTTACCATCAAAACAACAAACTCCGGAGTGTTCCATGCATTCATCTTTGCCAAGAGTTGCACAATCAACGCATACGCCTGCGCCATTACCATTAGCAGTTGAACAGAATTGACTATTATGACCGTCGCAGTTACAGGCAGCATCCCGAGAATTTGTATCCGAACCAGCCGCGAAACAACCAGAACATTTACCGAAATCTGTATTATTTGGGTCAACGCCGGAACCGCAAGAACCAGCGCAAGTTAAAGGAGCGCAACAATCTTGGTTGCCATTATGCTTATCGCAACAGCACTCACAGGTGGGCGCCTCTTCAGCGATACATTTAGTTCCGTTGCATTGCTCGCCGGCCTGACATGAAGAATCAATAACACATTGACCACCAGAACACTTCTCGTCACCGGTACAAGGAGAACAGTTGTCCTGACTGGCTAATTCCGCGATAGTTCCTCCCTGTGCACACAGGTTGTCGGAAATCTTTATATAGCCAGAACCCTGGCAGGTGGTATTAGAGGAATAAACCAGGCGATACTTACTACCATAAGTGCTTCCTAGTTTTTGACAGAATAACTCTGTGCCGTCCTGTCCGCACTGCTTAGGAGTTTGTCTAACACAAGAGCTCCCAGACCAACTATAGCCACTGGGGCAACAATTCCCTTTCTCCACCTGAACAATTGAACTGCCGGAAGAACATTTTCCCGGAACGTTGGGGCAAGTACTATCGGTCTGACAAGATCCGATTTCCTTGGAAATCCCGAGACAGCTACCAGAGAGACTTGTGCTAGTGCCATTCAAAGCGGTACTAAAAGTCCATTCAAAAACTGAACTTTTTATTTCGGTGAAACAATCTGAAGCATCAAGAACACATTGGCCTTTTTTTGTAGTAACAGAGGAGCAACAAACATTCCCGGATGGACAATCATCATTTTTTGTACAAGCGCCGACCTGAAAATTAACCGGATTACTTTCACCGTTGGTATTCTTGACTTTTATCGCCCCAGAAATGGCGTTTCCAGGTACCGTTGCCTCGGTCTTCGCGGTTTTATTTTCCACGATAACCGTGGAAGTAGTAACTAAATTATTAAATAAAATATTAACTTGATCGCTGGTGTTGCCAAAATTTTCCCCATAGAGCCAGACCTTGGAATTAACCGGACCTCTGTCTGGATTAATTTTACAAACCCCAGGAGTAAGTTTGGCATTAATATCAAAATCAAAAAATAGATTGCTCTTGGAAGAATTTATGGTCCAGGTGTCTGTCTTAACGATCACATCACTCTTCACTGGATTTATTCCCGCAGGGACTTTTACCAATATTTGTTTATCAGACCAAAGGACATTTTTGCAAACCAAGGGAAAGCTGTAGCTAGCTTCTTTGCTGCCAAAATAAACATGGCCACCTCCCTGATTATCGCCAAAATTATTACCACTAATAGTTACATACTGATCCACCGCTCCCGTGTCAGGAGAAATGCTGGTGATTGTCGGGATGGGTGGCAAATCGTTTAATTTTTGGAAGAAAAGAAAATTGCTTTTTGCTTTATTGTTTTTAACAAATAAACCATTATTACCAATTGCCAGACCAGGGACAATTGCTTCTCCGGAAGTATCTTTGGTAAGAATATTGTTGTCCGGAATATTCTGCTGATAGTCACCAAAAAAAGCTTGGCCACCAGTGAGCTTGTTGCCAAAAAAAGTTAACTTTGAATTTGTGCTGACCGCCAGAGGAGAAATTGCACAGAGTCCCGGACGAGAAATTTTGTTGGCGATGAAATTATCAATTTTTGGACCATTCGCATCATCAGTAGTATCGGATTCGTCACCGACCTTAACTTCAACCTTTCCGTCTTGAGCATTCTCAGGCACTAAAACAATTAATTGATTAGGGATATAAGTAGAACATTGAGGATAAACTTCTGAGGCGCTTTTGGCTTGGATCCCACCAATAACTACTGAGCGATTATTGCTAGCGTCTGCAATCTTCAGGTCATCCAGATAAAGAGAAGTGCCGTTGGCAGTGGGGCCACCGGCCAAAGAAAACTCTAGTTTCTTCTCGTCATTACTGAGATTATCAAGAGTAATAAAGATTGTTCGGCGCAAACTGTATTGACCAGGAGCAATGTCGGCGATTTTTTTGCCATTAAGTAAAACATCTAAAACATTTGCCGATTCCCCTTGATAGCTAAACTGTAGTTGGTAAACATGAGCGGCTTCAAATTGCACCTTACCGGTTAAATCATAGACAACTGAAGCGGCTGCCTCTTGGCCGTCTGGAAGCCCTGGGCTCTGCTGAAATAACAGGGCAGGAGAATCACTGAGAGGATTCTTGGCAAACAAAATTTTTGCTTCACCTCCTTCTTGCAATTCGGTGAAAGGAGCTACTTTTGCTGGCTCTTGATCGGGGTAACTATTAAAATCATCACTGAACATCGGTTGGTTTTTTGACGGTTTATCAAAGTTTCTACCAAAAACCGTTAAAAAATTGCCAGTTGAACCATTTGGAGTCTTCAGATTACAAGTTGACCCTGGACAATCACCGTCTATGTCGCAAGCCTTGTCTTTATTGTTGTCGCAAAAACCTCCCAAAGGGCTAACATTAAGAATTGTCACCGGCCCTTCACAGGTACAAGAATTGGCATTACAGGAAAGACCTTCCGCACAATTTCCACCAGTAACGTCACATGAACCATCAGCTTTGGTGCCACAGGAGTCATTATTTTGACCCTTTGCCTCACATAAACAACTATTATTACAAAATCGATCAGGAGAACCACAAAGATCATCACTAGGCTGACAAACACCTAGGCTTCCAGCGTTACAGCTAATCGGCGTGGAAGTGGAATTAGTACAATCATAGCCCGCACAAGAAGAAATTCCGTTGGTGCAGACTGTGTGCCCGCCACAAAAACAAGAAGCTCCAGCAACGCAAGCGCCATTGTCGGTGCTTCCATCGCCGCCATTAGTTGCGCCCAATAATCGGCTAATCACAAAATAAGCAATTCCCCAGGCAGACAAGATAATAACCAGGCCGATTACCCCGGACCTAAGAATTTTTTTTGCTTTTTCAATTTGTTCAGTACTACCGTTGCTACGCATCCAGATAAAACCGCCCCAGAGGATAATGCTGACAGCGATAATACCAAGAAACATTAATGATAGATTAATGATTCTCACCGCGATGTCGATTGGGGTATTGGAAGAAAGGGCGATATTCTGATCAACCTGAGTAACTCCAGTGTCTACCGTCGCAGCTAATGCTGGTTTTGCGATAAAAGCCAGAGATATCAGTGCCAAGGAAACAAATAATATTTTGTTAATTTTTTTAATCATAAAACTGATCTTTTATTTACAGTTTCCGTCATCGCCCAAGTTTGCTGTCGGCGAACCGAAACAACAAGAAGGAGCACTGTCGGAAGCAGTGCAACTCGCACCGCCGCTTGGCTTATAACAATTCTGATAGATGTCCCTAACACCTGATCCAGCTTGAGCATTAAAAGTACTGGCGGAAGAGAAAACAGAATGATTAATCTTTATAATAGTTCGATCCAAAACTCCATTATTTCCAGAGGAAAGATTACTGGAACCAATCCAGTATCCAGCGGGGTCACCAAAGCTTCTAATGTTCAAAAATTTATGAGTAACATCATTTTTTCCATTACTAACCACTTTGGAGCCGGTGAGTAAGCTGGAATTTAACATTAAACGATTAAAACTAATACTTACTGGGGTGTTAGCGTCGATACTAGCACTATTATTTGTCGGGGAAATTGAGCTAATAAGGGGCGCGGTAGCAATTATCTTGTCGCTAATAAAGAAAGACCACTGAAAATTATCCTTGCCAGTAGATCCGCTGGTATTGCCGTTAAAAATACTGACCGGGCCGTCGGAAAAGGAATCTCGATTACCACTAAAAGAATTGCTTGATGCATCAAAAACACCTTTCATGGAAAGCACATCAGACGCCGGGTAGTATTTCCCTGATGGATTGGTGCAAGATTTGTAAGACAACAAAGAAGAACAAATATTAAATGGCGACCTGGCACTACAGTCGGTATTGGTGGTGCATTTGTCTAAGTCGGCAGCCAACAGAATTACTTTCAAATTGGAGTTTGCCGGTAGACAGTAGATCTTTTCGCCACAGCCATTTACTCCGCATTCATTATCCGACAAAAACTCTAGAGACTTATAATCACTAGATAAAGTAAAGGTTCCTTGAACAAAATCCCCAACACATTTATTGCTCTCGCACTTGTAAGAAAGGCAATCTCCTGGAGCCACACAGTTTTCATTATTGTTTTTTTTGTCACTACCGGCATTAACTAAATAAATAGTATTTTTTGTTTGCTCTGCTGGGCCAGTTAGTGTCAGGGGGTTCATTTCTTTGCTAAAATTTATTTGAATCGCTGAGTTCATTGGTTGGTCGGGCCTGTCTTGAACGGTCACATTTTCTCCTCCGGCTCCTCCACCAGAAAATTGAGAAATAGTTAAAGCATCGGGACGACTAGAAGAAATTCCTAAATCGTTACTTTGTGCTCCCGGATTAGCAATTAGAGTTATCGTGTGACCTGTTGAAGAAACGGTCTTGAGATCAAAATCGGACTTAGAATGATCAAAGAAAGATTGGATTAAGGCAACAGTGTGAAGCAAATCCAAGGAAGAAGCAGGAAAGTTTGGAAAGTTTGCATCAGGAAAACTTAGATGCTTGCCACCGATAGTAAGCCCATCTGCTGGATGCGGCTTGCCGATGGTTACTGTCCAGGAATTACCAGCAGCAAAATTACTGACTTTAAAACTGAAAAGGCTAGTAAAGTTTACCGTGCTAATAGCGCCGTCTTTGGTGGCATTGCTTGAACCCAACAATCTTCCGCCAGCAGAAACCTTAAAGGTACCAACATCATCTATGGCAGTCACCGTTAAGACATCATTGGAAGAAGTGGATACTTCCTGATAATTATTATTGATTGCTAAGTCGGATAGGGTAACGGTTGTGCCACCACCCTTGGCCACCAAGAAGGACGCATCCTTGGCTGGACCCATTGCTCTTAAAACTTCTATTGTGGCCACCGCTGACTGCCCAACCTGAGTACTTACTGTGTCGCGTTCATTATCTGGAGCGGGAAAAACTCCAGGATTCAAAATAATTGGTGGGACCAAATCAACTAGACCATTCACGGTGAAATTCCACTCGAGATATGTCGGCTGACACTTACTAAAAATATTTTCGCCACGTAAGTTTTTAATCTGATTGGTGAAGCGGGCTCCGTAAGGTACAGCGACATTGGCCTCCCCGAGATATTCTTGAGGGATAACAACGATGGTTTTTTTATCAAAAGATAAACCAACGATGGCCTTGGAAAGATTGGTATTCGTTGTATTGCAACCCGAGTCGCCGCATGAATTGCCGACATCTTTCTTGAAGATTTGAATAGCTTCGGGATTGAGTTTGTTGCAAGAAGAAGAGCAAGCGCAAGCCGCTCCGCTGTCATTACGGCAAATTGAAATTGGATCAACTGGTTCCTTGAAGGTCACCATGATTGAAGAGTTTCTGGGAACATTTGCCTTTTCAGCGTTTGGATAAAAATTTTCTACCACGCAAGCACCAACTGCACCGAGACCAATCTGATAATTTTGTCCTCCGGAAGAGTTTTCACCATTTCCGCCGTTAACACCGGCGGCAAGTCTGCTCAGAATGAAGGCGGTTATTCCCCAAGATGCTAGAATAATAACCAGACCAATAAGAGCATTTTTGAGAATTTTTTTAGCTAAAGCAATGCGGTCATCGTTGCCATCGCTGGTCATCCAAACAAATCCACCATAAATCACCAAGGAAACAGCAATGATCCCCAAGAACATTAGGAGAAAATTGATAATCCTCACGGCTACCACTCGCGGGTCAGTGGCGCTCAAGGCAATATTGCTATCTACCTGAGCGACCCCAGTATCGACGGCAGCCAAAACCACAGTTGCTGGCAAGAAAAAAGCCACTGCAAAAAATAGAGAAATCAGTGGAGACCAGTTCTTTTTCATGGAAATAAATCTCAGGAAGACACCCCCGAGTTAATAAATAATTTTTTTGTTTCTTTGACGGTCAGGCCTTATTAAGCTATAATTTTGGGATAAAAAGAAGAAATAATGAAGAAAAAAAACAAAGCTTGACTATGAATTTATTTTAACATAAAAAACTAAATTCGTGAAATAAAATGACTGTTGAACGCATCATCAAAAAATTCAACGACAACAACCCCGGAGTGGACTCCGAGATTTTACAGTTGGCTTACGATTTTGCCGAAGAAGCGCACCGCGGACAGATCAGAAAAAGTGGTGAGCCATATATTAACCACCCTCTACACGTTGCTTATCTATTGGCAGAAATTAAAGCAGATTTAGCCACTGTGGCTGCAGGAATTTTACATGACGTGCCTGAAGACACCAGCCGTACACTAGATGATTTAAAAAATAACTTTGGTGTGGAAATTGCCAACTTAGTGAGAGGAATTACCAAGTTGGGAAAAATTAAATACCGCGGGCTGGAAAGATACCGAGAAAATCTCAAAAAAATGTTTTTGGCAATGGCCGTAGATATCCGCGTGATCTTTATTAAGTTCTGTGATCGTCTACACAACATGCGAACTCTTGATTATCTTCCAGAAGAAAAGCAACAACGAATCGCTAAGGAAACTCTAGAAATATACGCGCCAATCGCCGGCATTTTGGGAATTTGGCGTCTCAAATGGCAATTGGAAGATTTGTGTTTCAAATATTTATACCCCGAAGACTTCAACAAGTTGGAATACAAATATGAGGTTGAAAAAAAAGCCGAACGCAATAATTTTTTTAATCGCATCAAGAAGGATCTTAATCCTCAGCTCAAAGAAGCAGAAATAAACAATGAAATTGAAGTAAGATTCAAACACCTCTATAGTATTTTCCAGAAGATGAAGACTAAGGATCGTACTTTTGACGAAATTAACGACGTCTTTGCCTTACGTGTTATCGTGGAGGATATCAATGATTGCTATAAGGTTCTGGGAATAATTCATACTATTTGGAAACCAAAACCCAATCGCTTCAAGGACTACATCGCCGTACCGAAGCCAAATGGCTATCGCAGTTTGCACACCACGGTATTTGGCCCAGAAGGAAAACTGGTAGAATTACAAATTAGAACCAGAGAGATGCACGAAGAATCAATCTATGGTTTGGCGGCTCATTGGCATTACAAAGCTAAACGCCAAGAAAATGTGCAGAAACAACCGGCCTGGATTAAGGAAATTATTGATATTCAAAAAGAATTCAGCGACACCAATGATTTTGTGCATAAAATCCAATTGGATGTTTTCCATAATCGTATTTTTGTTTTGTCTCCCAAGGGAGATGCTATAGAACTTCCTGATGGTGCTACTCCAATTGACTATGCCTACGCCATCCATACCAAGGTAGGCAATAGTGCAGTCAGAGCAATAGTCAACGAAAAAATTTGTCGCCTAGATTATGAATTAAAGAATAGTGATGTTGTAGAAATTATCACCGAAAAAAACAAAATCCATCCCAATAAGGACTGGCTGAAATTTGCCAAAACCAAAAAAGCTAAAGATGCTATCAAGCAATACGCCAAAAAATCACCATTTGAAAATATAAAAAAGTTTATTCCTGGAATGGGGAGAAAATAATCTTCGTTTGAACAAAAACTAGAAATAAACAAAAAAGAACCGCCTTAAAAGCGGTTCTTTTTATATTTGACGAATCTAATGATTAACGGTTGTTATTCATCTGGTCTTCTGGCAATTTGCCGGTCTTGCGCAAGAATTGCTTTTCTTTGCTGAGCTTCATGCTCGTCAAAGCAGAAATTTTCAATTGGCGTTTGTTTTTCTTCGGTTTCAAGTGTTGAATAGAGCGAGCCTTCTCAAGCCTTTTGCTATTCTTCAAGCCTTTCTTGAATTTTCTCAAGAAACTCTCAAAACTTTCACCGGGTTTTCGTTTAAAATCAGCCATAAAATCCACCTCCCTTTCTAAATGTGTTTAATAATAGTTATTAACTTGCTCTCATTATTGCTTAAATCAATCTTTTTTGCAAGTTTTTCTCTTATTTTCTTGATTGGTACTATTTCCTGCACGGTTGAATCCATGTCGCGCATCAAAATAGTCTCATCCATTACTTCTTTTTTTCCCATAATTAGGGAAATTTTTGCCTTGGAGCGAACTGCTTCCTCCATTTGCGCCTTCAAACTGTCTGTCGAGAATGATTGTCTAATTTTAAAACCTGCTTGGCGCAATTCGTCAAAAAGTTGCAGAGATTTTAGTTTTGCGGAATCGCTTAACTGAGCAATGAATACCAAGTTATCTTCGGCTCCAGGCAACGGATAATGACGATCGCGCATTTTAGTGGCAGTTCTTTCCAGACCGATAGCTAAACCAACCGCGGAGCTTGGCTTGCCACCCATATTTTCCACCAAATAATCGCAGCGCCCACCACCAGCCAGAGAATACTTGCCTTGAGCAACACCACTCTCGGAAACAGGCCAAAATTCAAAAACAGTATCGTTATAATAGTTCAGGCCACGCACCAGGAAAGGATTAAAATTGTATGGAATATCTAATTCATCCAAGTATTCGCAAACTTTTTTGAAATGGTCACGGCTTTCTTCGGACCAAAAATCGGCAATTTGTGGCGCTTCCTCGCGCAACTTCACGCAAGATTCTTCTTTGCAGTCCAAGAGACTTAAAATGTTTTTTAATAAGTTCTGCTTACAGTGATGGCAAACCTTGGAACGACGACCACGCTCGCGATAAAAATTAGCTAACTTATGACCATACTCTTTGCGACAGTCATTGCCGCCGAGACTATTAATCTGCACTAAGATATCGATACCAAGGTCTTTAAAAAAATGATAAGCCAAACTAATCACCATTGCTTCCGCAATCGGTTTTCTATCTTTCAAAATTTCTATTTCGAATTGAGTAAATTGGCGAGAAGAGCCACTCTGCAGTTTTTCGTTACGAAAAACTTGTCCGATAGAAAAAACGCGATGGGGGGCCTCAATCTCATCTAATTTTTGCTCGATATAGTGACGGACAATTCCTTGAGTCAATTCTGGGCGCAAACACATGCGTTCGTTCTTTTCTCCCATTAAAGGATATATCTCCTTGTCATTCGCCTTGCGAGCGCTTTTTTTGTATAAATCGATGTTTTCTAGAATAGGTGTTTCTAGGTGATCAAAACCATAACAAGCGCATAGCTCCTCAGCCTTACGACGAGCAATATCAAAATACTGACTATCAGCGATAGAGCAATCTTTCATGCCTAGCATACGAGAATAGCTCTTCTGGCTTCTCCGCACTGGTACTTTAACTAACTCCGGCTTGGCTGCTGACTGATGAGAATTGGCACTTTTGACCTTTTCTTTTGGTTTTTGCATATTTTTAGTATTTAGGCGCTTCTTTAAACAAAGTAATTTTATTTAATGGTAAGCCACGCAGTAACACTTTACCGACTACAAAGCTTTTGTCAATCGGCCCGAAAGAACGAGAATCCATGGAATTCATTCGGTTATCACCCAAAACTAGGTATTGTTTATCATTTATTGCAACTTTTGACTCCGAATAATAGGTATTGGATAAAGTTTCGGTGCCTGCTGGCAAATAACTTTCATTCAATTTAAGACCATCAGGATTTTCTTTATTGTAAATATAGACACCGTTGTCTTTAATTTTCACACTTTCTCCCGGCAAGCCAATTACTCTCTTAATGAAATATTCCTGAGGATTCTTGGGATAACGGAAAACAATTACTTCTCCACGCTGTGGTTCGCGAAAACGGTAGGAAATTTCATCAACAATGAGATATTCACGATCATGGAAATTGGGAATCATTGATTCACCCTTTACGTAGAACGGGATAATCAAAAAATAGCGAATTGGCACGATAATTGCGATGGTAATTATCGCCACTTTGAGCAGCTCCCAAATGTAAAGAATGGCTCTTTTAAACATAAATATAATAAAAAAATAATTTTTCACTTAACTTTTCCAGTGTATCACGGAAGAAGCTTTGGGGCAATAATCATCGCATCGCCGTAGCTAAAGAAGCGATAGCGCTGATTAATTGCTTCTTGATAGGCTAAATCTATTTTTTCTTTTCCTGCAAAAGCAGAAATGAGCATTAATAAGGTGGACTTGGGCAAGTGGAAGTTGGTGATTAATCCATCAATAATCTTGAACTGATAACCAGGGCGAATAAAAATATCAGTAAATCTTCCAAAGGATCGTGGCTCATCCTTAGCTTGGTAATCAAAATCCTGAGAAAATGACTCTAGCGTGCGACAAGCGGTGGTGCCGACGGCGATAATTCTTTGTCCAGATTTTTTTGCGGCAATAATTTTTTTAATAACTGGTAAAGAAATTTCGGCGTATTCACTGTGCATTTTGTGGTCAGCTAAATTTTCAATTTTCACTGGCAAGAAAGTGCCGAGACCAACATGAAGGGTGACGGTAACTACTTCTACGCCCTTGCTCGTTATTTCCTTTAACAGTTCTGGCGTAAAGTGGAGGCCGGCAGTTGGCGCGGCCACTGAACCTAGTTTATTATTATTGGCATAAACTGTTTGATAACGTGCCCTTTCATATTCTTCATCATGGGTACTTTTAATATAAGGAGGCAGAGGAGTTATTCCGAGGCGAAAGATTTCTTTCATCAAATTATCGCCGCTCAAATTAAATTTTACTTGCCAAATATTTTCTTGACTAATTAAAATTGTTGCAAAAAAATCTGAAGAAAATTCAATCTCCATCCCTGGTTTAACTTTTCCCCCAATTAAACATTCCCAAATATCTTCTGATTTTTTTTGATGAAGGAACACTTCTACTCCGCCACCAGTTACTTTCTTCTTACCAAGCAAGCGAGCAGGGAAAACTTTTGAATCATTGAGCACAAGCACGTCGCCGGATCGTAAAAGTTTTGGTAAATCAAAAAAATGCTGATGGGCAATTTTTCCATTAGCTGAATCTAAAACCAAAAGCCGCGAGTGGTCACGCGGCGATATTGCTTCTTGGGCAATTAGCTCTGATGGTAAATTGTAATCAAAATCACTTAACTGATATTCTTTCATAGACCCAAATGTTTTCTAGCTAATTCAGTCGCAATGCGCCCGCGTGGCGTGCGATCAAGAAAACCCAATTGTAACAAGTATGGCTCATACATATTTTCGATTGTATCAATCTCTTCGCCCGTACTTGCTGCTAGCGTATTCAAACCTACTGGGCCACCAGAAAATTTTTCCAAAATCGTGGTCAGCAATTTTCTATCGACGGCATCCAGACCCAAACTATCTATCTCCATTAAAGCGAAGGCCTCCAAACATCTTTCTTGATCAATCTTTCCTCCCCCGTGGAAATCACAGAAATCCCGCACTCGTCTAAGCAGTCGGTTGGCAATTCTTGGTGTCCTTCTGGAGCGAGAAGAAATTTCGGCAATTGCTTCCGGAGAAATATCGACCTTCAATAGGCCAGCACTCCGTAAAATAATTCTGGCTAGATCTTCATTCTCATAAAAATCAAGATGGTGAATCAAGCCAAAACGATCGCGCAACGGAGCGGATAATAAACTTGCTAAAGTGGTTGCGCCGATGATGGTAAAACGTGGCAGATCAAGGCGCAAGGTGCGAGCACTCGGCCCCTTGCCCATTACAATATCCAAAGCAAAATCTTCCATCGCTGGGTAAAGAACTTCTTCAATATTCTTGTTCAAGCGATGAATCTCATCAATAAACAGAAAATCCCCCTCTTCGAGATTGCTAAGAATTGCCGCTAGGTCGCCGCTCTTTTCAATCGCTGGCCCAGAAGTGATGCGCAAAGTGGCGCCAGCTTCACGAGCGATAACGTGGGCAAGCGTGGTTTTTCCTAGACCTGGCGCGCCATAAAAAAGAATATGCTCAATAGATTCACCACGGTTTTTGGCGGCGCCTAAAGTAATTTTCAGACTGGATTTTATTTTTTCTTGACCGACGTAATCGTCAAAAGTCTTTGGTCGAAGTGAACGATCAAAAGCTTCTTCTTCTTTTTTAACAGCTGGAGAAATAACTCTCTCCTCATCATCCAGCGCGTTTACTAGCTCCTCCGTAATAGACATAAATTAAATCTTAGCAAATTCGCAGATTCCTTTAAAATCGCAAAACTTGCACATTTCACTTGGCTTTGGTGGAAACTTTCCTTTCTTTATATCACCAATTTCCTCCTCAATTTCTTTCTGTAGTTTTTCTTTTTCTTTATCTGTTGCCTCAAAACTCATTATGCTGCCGTTTTCCAAATAATAATAACTGAGACGAGCAATCGATTTCCCTAAAAATGCCTCTAAAAATAACTGATAGAGAATTAACTGGCGACGAGCTTCGTAATCTAGTTTTTCTTTCGGATTGCCGGTTTTGTAATCAACAATTTCCAAGCGTCCATCAGGCAAAACATCAACACGGTCAATTGCTCCTTTCATAATTTCCCCACCGATTTTGAAAGAAAATCTTTTTTCTAAGAATAAGATTTCTCTACCTCCCAATTCTTGCCAGTATTTCCAGAAAGCACGCAAAGCCTCCTTACCTTTGTTATGGTATTCCGATCTTTGTTCTTTGTCGCTATAACCATCGGGTTGCCAACGTTCCTCAAAAATTTCTAATAATTTATTTTCGCTCAGCGACACTGCACCTTCTTCACCAAACAAACTATTTTGCAAAGCTTGTTTGCCGGCAGTGAGCGGTGACAAGAAATCAAAGAGAACTGAATGCATTACCCGACCAAAAATCAGACTTGGTTTATCTTCTGGTGCTGGGATCTTTAAAATAAAAGCGAATTTATATTGCAAAGGGCAATTAGAAAAAGCTGCCAGCTGAGAAAAAGAAAATTGTTCTGGTAAAATTAAGGGTTCATCCTTGATATTTTCGCTCTCACCAATGTTTTCCAAATCACGAAGCAACTCCAACTTCTTGGAAAAGCTTTCGTCAAAATTTACCTCCGTAACCATTAAGTCCATCTCCGAAATAAAACGTGAAGGCTTTTTGTCGCGCACGCCACCGTAATTTTTGGCACCAGTGATAAAAAGATTTTCTTTGGCGCGAGTCAAAGCCACGTAGAACAGGCGACGCTCTTCCTCGGTATGCGCATCTTTGCTTGTCACAACTTTTTCTTTTACTAGCGCATCTGGTAAAGAAATTTTTTCGCTGCGGCTGATGGTGGGGAATTTTTTATCTACCGCATTCACCACAAAAACATGTTTGAATTCCAAACCTTTCGCGGCATGAACCGTCATGATTTTTACTGAGTCGTCATCGGCAAAATCTAGCTTTAGGGCGCCAGTCTCGCCAGCAGCTAATTCCAATTCTAAAATTTCCAAGAAATCTTTCAATCTGGCATCCGGCAAATTCTCTTCAAAGGTTTTTATTTTACGATAAATTTGATTCAAATAAGAGAAGGCTTCCTGATCACGATCGTGATCCAGATCTCGCAATAATCCAGAATCATAAACAAATTGCACGAATACCCTACTGGGCTTTTCATTGACCGCCAATTCCGAATGCTCACTGATTAAGGAAAGCAGTTTGCCGATATTTTCCCTTGATTTATCGGCTAATCCAGGAATATCACTGGCCAAAGAAAGCGCTTCAAAAAGCGAATAAACTTTTTTGTGAGCGAATTTATTGATTGTAATTAAATCGGATTGAGAGACACGGAAAATATCCATATTTAAAACCCTGAAGAGCGCGCCAGATTCGTGGTAGTTATCTAAAAGTCTTAGATAAGAAAGACAATCAATAATTAAAGGCTTGTAGTACAAACCGCGAAGTGAAACAAATTGGTTGGGAATACCGCGGCGATTCAGTTCTTTCACAAAAACATCAGCCGTATCATTGGCGCGAACTAAAATTGCAAAATCTTTCCAAGAGTCAACATAACGACTAGCGATTTCTTCAACCACAAAAGATAATTCCTCTTCCTGCCTCTGAAACTGCAAAAAACGAACGGATGTTTCATTCGGATCGCTTAAAACCATTGATTTTAAGCTTTTATCAATCTTCAACTTTTCCTCCAAGCGATTCGGATTATTATTCTGAATAAAGCGATAGGCGTAATCCAAGATTTCTTGGCGCGAACGATAGTTCTCTGTCAAAATCGCCTCTTCCGCTTTTGGAAAATCGTCTTTGAATTGCAAAATATTGCTGATACTTGCGCCACGGAATTTATAAACCGATTGATCATCATCGCCGACCACCACCAAATTATTTTTTGGTGCCGAAAGTAACTTCACTAGTTCGTATTGTGCCCAATTGGTGTCCTGGAATTCATCAACCATCACATATTCAAATTGCTGGCGATAAAATTCTAAGATTTTCGGTCTTTCCTTTAATAGTTTAAGGCAATAAACAATTAGGTCTCCAAAATCGAGAGCACTTTCTTGAAGCAACAAGTTATTGTAAACCCCGTAGGCATTAGCCAGTTCTTTCAAGCGTTTCAACTCTATCTCATCAATTACTTCTTCGGAGTCGGCTTTTTCTAGACGTGCGACATAGGCAGAATATTCTTCGGCGCTAACGTTTTCATCCTTCAATCTGGAGAAATGGCGAAGCAGTTCAGAAATAAATTTAGTTGGATTCCCTAGCGGACGATAATAGTCTAACTTAAAAGCGCTGAGATTTTTTTTCACCAAGATCCACTGTTCAGTAGAAGACATCAATTTGAAATCAGCCGGCAAGCCAATGTCTAGCGCGTGTTCGCGAAGCAATCTCTCGGCAAAACCGTGAAAAGTATGAATCCACAAATCAACATAGCCATAAGGCAAAATCTGATCCGCTCTTTCCTCTAATTCGCTGGCGGCTTTTTCGGTAAAAGTAATCAACAAAATATTTTCCGTTGCCACTTTCTTTTCCATAATTAAATAGGCCAGACGGTTAATCAAAACCGTAGTCTTCCCAGTGCCAGCACCAGCGACAATCAAAAGCGGTCCGGTCTCATGAGTAACCGCCTTTTTTTGCTGTGCATTCAATTTTTCTAGGGAAAAATCCATGGAGTCTTATTTAAATTTCTTTAAAATTGCTTTTAATTTATTCTGATCCCTTATCGGGCCGATAATTGCAAGATTCAACCTTTCAGGTTTAAAAATCTGCTTGGCCACTTTTTGCAAATCAAGAGCAGTGATGGTACGAATCTTTTTTAGAGCAGCTTCCGGACTTAGTACTTCGTGGCGTAAGACTGACTGAAACCCATACCAATTAGCTACATCGTCACTGGCTTCAAGTTGAATAGCAAGGCGTCCAGAAATCAAATCCTTGGCCTTCTTTATTTCCACTGTCGGAATTAGTTCTTCCTTAACTTTTTTAAATTCAGATAAAACAGCATTTAAAGCCTCTTCTAGTTTTTCATTTTTTACTCCCGCCACTGCGGTGAGGTAACCACAATCCGAATAAAATTCCACGTTCGCTCGCACCGAATAAGCCAGTCCTCTTTTTTCTCGCACTTCGGAGAACAAGCGGGAGCTCATTGAGCCACCAAGAATTACTCCCAGGAGTTTTGTTGCCGCCTCCTCTTTTGATCCTGACTTAAAAGTCCTTACACCAAGAGAAAAAATTGTCTGCTCAATCTTTTTGTTTACCACCAATAGTTGCGGGGTGCTCTGTTTCTCTTTGACTGCCAACTTGTTATGCCATTTATTCTTTGGTAAAGTGGCAAAAAACTTTTCTGCCAATTTGTTTGCGTCCTTTGGTAAATTACCAGCAAAAACTAGGGTTGCCGAATTAACACCGTATTGAGAATCAAAATATTTTTTAAAGTCTTCACTATCCCAACGTTTGATATTTTCCTTGAAGCCAACTGTATCCCAACCGGCCGGGGTATCGCCGTATAGAACCTGCTCCAGGACATCTTCGATTTTCATCATCGGGTTAGCGTCATACATATTTGCCTCCTCAATAATGACGCCACGCTCTTTGTTGATTTCTTCATCGGCAAACTTCGAATTTGTTACCATGTCGCTAATAATATCTAGGGCGCGAGTAAATTTTGCGGTATCAGCTTTGATGTAATAGCCAGTGAACTCCTTGGAAGTGAAAGCATTGTATTCGCCACCAATACTATCTAACTCGTTGGAAATTACTGCTGCATTTGGTCGCTTATCTGTTCCCTTAAACATTACATGCTCTAAAAAGTGGGAAAGTCCGCTAGTTTTGCGATCTTCGTACTTTGAGCCAGTCTTATAAATGATTAAAACAGTCGCGGTTCTTGTCCCGGGCAAAGGGGCCTGAATAAGTCTTAGTCCGTTGGATAATTTCTGATCTTTTATTTTCATATTATTTTATTTTTTTATCGTTCATCTTTTTTCGTGCCTCAACCGCCTCCCGATCTAAATACATTTTCGGTAGCATCATTTCTGGCTTCCAAGCTTTTTTCAATTTCATTAAATTATCCGAGAGAGAATACTTCCCGCCAACAGAATAATCTTTTCCTAAAATTTCTCCGGTTTCATAAAAAACAATTTGTCCAACTCGACGATTTACCACCAACGGAATGCTATACAGGCGAGAATTATTAGTTATTTCCATGGTCCAACGGTTAACATAACCAACATCACCCCAACCAGCGCATTTGCAAATTTCGATGAAATTTCTACCCATCGATGAACGCGCCTGCATTTGAGTGGTTATATTAACTCTCCCACCAATGAATTCGATGGTATGCGCCAAAATTGTTTCCCCTGGTTCAATGAGGATTATTTTATCATCAGGCAGAATTCCATAGTCACTCCAGTCAATATTATAAGCGCTCAAAGTGTCTTTGGCTTTTTCAGCGCGCAAAGGAGCTCCCCAAATATATTTTGTATGTCTCTCTTTGTATGGATTATAAATTGGATGATTGTGTTTAGTTGGCACTTCACGGAAGAACCATTCCCCCAAGGTTATGTCATAGCTGGAGGTATTTAGGTTTTTCTTTTCAAATGGACTAATTACCACGGTCCCACTCTTAATACATTCCAATATTTGCTTATCAGATAAGGTCATATATTACAAAAAAGTTAATTAATCTCTTATAAATTTACCACATCCCTGCTATAATTGAAACAAAGCAATTAATTTACCAATATATGTCAAATTATACCCTCAAGGACCATGATTTTGTCCTTAGTTATGACAAAAAATATGTCCTCAAGGTCAAAGAACTGGAGACTAAGGACCGACCGAGAGAAAGAATGATGACAAACGGCCCCGAAGATCTCTCCGCATCGGAGCTATTGTCTATAGTTCTGAGTGTTGGCACCAAAAAAGAAGAAGTTTCCGTGATGAGCGCCAGATTACTCAAAGAATACGGCGAAAAGACATTAATCAATCAAAAGGACCCAAAAATCATTAGCAAGGAATTGGACGTCCCAATCGTGAAGGCCTGTCAGATTGTCGCCTGTTTTGAACTTGGCCGACGTTTTTACGAAAAGAAAACGCATGGTTCGGTGATTATTAAAAGCGCCAAGCAAGCTTTTGAATATTTAAAAGATATGCGAGCCCTGCCAAAAGAACATTTCCGTGGTTTATACCTAGATAGTCAATATAAAATTGTTCGTGACGAAGTAATCTCTATCGGCAGCTTAACGGCCAGCATTGTTCACCCACGTGAAGTTTTTAAACCAGCTCTGGAATATTCAGCGGTAGCAATCATTGTTGCCCACAACCATCCATCCGGCGCCGTAAAAATAACGGAAGCTGACTTAGAAGTAACTCAAAAATTGGCGGAAGCGGGACAAATACTGGGAATTGATTTTCTTGACCACCTAGTAATTGGCAAAAATAAATTTGTGAGTATCCCCTTCAGGACGTAAAGATTTAGAGAAAATGCGAACCAAAAAACCGGTGATAACCGGTTTTTTAATAATAATTTATCTATTTTTTAGCACCTATCAATTATAATTTGCTCATGACTAAAAAATATCAAATCAACTGGCCAAACTGGCTGGTGCGTGACCAAAGAAGTGTGCAATTTCACGTCGAAGCCAACGACTACTTCGGCACTCTGGCAGCAATTATCGACCTTCTGGAACAAAAACCAGAGCTGATTGGGCATCCAGCGCTTCAAGAAGTAAAAAAGGATTTATTGATCCTGCAAGAAGACTATCAAATAGTCTCCTCGCTAGCCATTGAAAGCACCAAAAAAGAAAAAAGAATACCGAAGGGCAAACTGACAAGCCAGTGATCAAGCAGGGAAACTACTAGAAGTGCGGCGACTAAAGAGGCTGTAAAAGCCTGGTTTTTCTTTACTGTCGATATCCAAAAAACGAGCAATAAAACGGCTGTCCACCAACCAGATTCAACTGCCAAAAGTAGCCAAACATTATGTACTGGCTGATATTGCCAAGCCTGAAGGCTGGGAAATTTTATTATTGAAAAATTTAAATAATTACCTAATCCAACCGGAGAAAATGGCTGGTGAACAATTTGTGAAAAAGAATTGCTTAACCCCAACCACCTTTCATTGATGGACATATTTTCTAGGCGGCCAGTCCCAGAAACTCTCGCAAACAGCCAGGATAGATGTGAACTGAAGAACATAAATGACACCGCCAAACCAACAGCAAAAATCATCATGATTTTAAAAAGTTCATAGCGATAATTAAAAGCCAGGCGCACCAACATCGCTACCAAAAAAGCCAGCCAGGCAGCACGCGAAAAAGATACCAGGAGCGCCCAGAAAAAAATAATCAACATCAACATCAAGCCCTGCCATTCTTTCTTTTTCTTAGTTTTAAAAATCAGATCAACTACTAATAGCAGAGCAATAACCATAACGCCACCAAAAATATTGGGATGATCAAAACTGCCATAAGCACGTAACAATCTGCCACTTTCAATCTCCAAAACCGAGTCACCAGCAAATTCTGAGACTTGATGAGAAGAAACAAAATATTTAATTGTCGGCACCTTTTGAATGGTAAATTGAAAAATTCCTAATACCGCCGAAAACAAACAAGAAACTAAAAATACTTTAACAACTAAATTCCAGTCGATCGCCTTACTTAAAAGTCGAGAGCAAAAAAATAAAATTGCCCCAATGAGGAAATAAAAATAATAACTGAGCGCTAAAAACTTATTGCTACCAAAAAAACAACTAAAAAGCAGACATACTAGCAGGCCAGCAAGTAACAGGTTTTCTTTAGACCAAATTTTTGGCCACTTTTTAGTGACAGTTATCTGATAAATTGCTAGAGCAATAAATAATAAGAGAGCCAGGGCAAAACCGTAGAAAGCAATTTCCAAAAAATTACTGGCCAATCCCTTTATTTCCCCGGGGCGCCAGATTAATTTCAGCTGCCAAGGCAACGCAAAAGCAAAAAAAGCTAAACTGATTGATAACCAATCTTTCTTCATAAGTATTTTTTTATATTTTCTTCATAACGATTTTTGAATTCGCGACGACGATCATTCTCGTGAACCTTGATCACTCTATCAGAAATAACGACACCGCTCGCTTCATTCTCTGGCTTGATTTTCTTATTTTTCAAACGTCTTTCCTGCCAGGGACGAACTAAGCGCTCAAAAAATATCGGCCAAATGCGGTGCTGTTTTTCTTTAATGACTCTAAAAGGGGCGGCACTGGGACAAGAGTAATTTGGCAATTTTTGAAGAATTTTTTGATTTTCCTGCCAAAGATTTCTAAATACCCCGTCATCAAAAATCGGATCCAGGAAAGCAAACCAATAGATAAAATAAGGGTCACTATCTGGAAGCATCAGGCTTGCTAAATCGAGAGAGTCGTCAGAAACAAAAAAGCTCAAACAAAGCTGATTGGCAACTTTATTTTTATAAATACGAAAACCAGCTAAATGAGCGATGGAAACCGAAAAAAATCTTGTTAACCATAGAGAGCCCTTTGCAGTGATGATAAACAAATCAATATCACTAGTAGCTCGATAATAAAAATTATTACAAAGTGCCACTCCTTTTAATCCTGGAATAAAATGCCATAAACGTACTGCTCTCTTGGCTCGCCGCATTTTCTGTTCAGAAATAATTGAGAATGCTCTGCGCTCTTCCACCAAATTTTCCCGCCCACGCAAAAAATAAAAACCATTTTTCTGCTCTAATCGAGAAAACAAAAATTCTTCCACCACAGCCCTTTCAATATCACCAAAATCGGCCCTCAAAGAACAAAGACGCCAAACCTCAAAAAGAGTTAAAGGGTAATTGAAAGTATCAAAAAAGGCGAAAGTCATTAAAATTGCTTCCGCCAAATTTTCTGCTTGTAAATCACTTCTCATAGATAGAAATTACTTCACTGGACCGTCAATTTGCAAAACCTCTAAATCGCTCTCTACGCCAGTAATCTTTACCACATCTTTATCTACTTTTTTAAACTCCTTGTAGGCATTATTGTAGTGATTGACCGAAGCTGCCATGCTAATACCCAATTTACGCATAAAATCATCATAACTCAAAAGATGTTTTGCGAGCTTCTCGACATTAATCTTGATTTCCTTGGCGCTCTCCTCGATTTGCATCGCTCGTAAACCCTGGAGTACGGTCTGAAGATAAGCCAGGAAAGAAGTGGGTGAAACAATAATTACTTTCTTGTCACGGAAAGCATATTCAATTAGGTCACGAGTGTTTACTTGGGCAGCGCCAACTTTATTTACCAATAGATCGTAGTATATCGCCTCGGAAGGAATGAACATGAAGGCAAACTCCATGGTTCCCAGTTCTGGACGAACATACTTTGAGGTCTCATCAATCCTATTTTTGAGGTCTTGCTTAAATTGAGCCTCAATTTTTTTCCTGGACTCCGGGTCTTTCACTACCATTAGCCGTTCGTAATTTTCTAAAGAAAATTTGGCATCCACGGGAATGATTTTTTCTTTCACGAAAACTGCGGCATCAACAATCAGGTCCTTATCCTTATTTTTGCCCAGCTGATATTGCATCTGATAGGAATTGGGCGGCAAAACATTTTTCAGAGTTTCTTCTAAAAAATATTCCCCCAAAATTCCTCTCTGTTTTGGATTTTTTAAAATATCCTGAAGACTCTGAAGCTGGGAAGAAAAATTTACCACCTGGCGATTAGTTTCGTCCAGCTTAGCCAATTTTTCGGTAACATCTGCAATTAATTTAGAAGATTGGGAATTAATATTCTGCATAATTCTGGTGGTCTGCTCAAATTGCCCCTGATTAGCTCGGTGGGTTTCCGACAGTTTACGATCCAATTCTTGGCGCAATTCGCTATTCTGAGAAGATAGTTGCGCTAATTTTTCTGATTGACGCGATAAGCTCTCCAAAAGAGCCAGTGACTGGGCTTCGTCTTTAGGATCTTTTTTCTTTAATAAAAGCGCAATAACTACAATAAAACCAACCGCTACCAAAGAAATAACCAAATAATTTTCCATATAATCAAAAATCTTAATTTTATCTTACAATTATAGCGCTTTTACCTGCCTCAAGGAAACCCCAAAGAAAAACGACCATCCCTGGCCGCTTTTCATAACTAATCATTATTTTAGGCCCAAGTAACACTGGCAACCTTGTCGTTTGGATCTTTGAATCGCATAATTCTCACTCCCTGAGTATCACGACCCAATACATTAATAGAATTATATGGCAAACGGATAACTTGTCCATGCTCGGAGATAATAATAAGATCACGATCTTCCATGGTTAAAGAGTTCAACAAGAAAGCATTGGTCAAATCACCAGTTTTCTCAGTGATTTTCGCGGTCTTAATACCACTGCCACCACGACCCTGAAGTTTATAAAGATTAAACTCGGTTCTCTTGCCATAGCCATGAGCCATTATGGTCAAAATTTGATATTTTCTCACCTTATCCTTATCAGTCTTGGCGACTCCCATGCCGATTACTCGGTCATTGCTCTTGAGACGGATACCGGCGACACCAGCAGCATTGCGACCCATATCACGAACATCAGTTTCCTTAAAGCGAATTGCTTGACCATTGGCAGAAACCAGCTGAATATGATCAGAGCCAGAAGTTGGCTTAACCCAGATTAAGCGGTCATCTTCTTTAATCTTAATAGCAATCAGCCCTGAACGACGAACATTGGAGAAAGCATTAAGCTCGACTTTCTTAACTAAGCCACGCTCGGTGGCGAAGAAAAGATACTGGCTACCAAACATCTTATCTAAAGGTAAGATTGAACTAACTTTTTCGTCACTGGTTAGCTGTAAGAAATTAACGATTGCTGCTCCTTTGGCAACCCTTGAAGACTGAGGAATCTCGTAAGCCTTCATTTGGAATACTCGCCCCTTAGTGGTGAAAAATAGGACATCGCTATGGGTAAAGGTGGTGAACATAAACTCAACCATATCCTCTTCTTTGGTGGTGAGACCAATCACGCCTTTTCCGCCACGAGCCTGAACCTTGAAAGTATCTGGCTCAATGCGTTTAATGTAGCCATCTCTGGTCATTAAAACAAAAGCTTCCTCGTTTGGCACTAAATCTTCCATGTTGAAATCTTTGATTCCTCCGGCGACAACCTTGGTTCTTCTTTCATCGCCAAATTTTTCTCCCAAAGCTAGAATTTCCTCTTTTACAACTTTTAGAATGTTGGCTGTTGAACTTAAAATATTTTCCAATTCTTTAATGAGCTTCATCCTTTCCTTGAGTTCGTCCTCGATCTTCTTTTGTTCCAAGTTGGCCAGGCTTTGCAGTCTCATTTCCAAAATAGCAACTGCCTGACGCTCGGAAAGTTTGAATTTTTTTATCAAACTAACTTTTGCCGCCTCTCTATCTTTTGAGGCCTTGATGGTAGCGATAACATCATCAATATTCTTGAGGGCAATCATTAAGCCCTCCAAGATATGAGCACGCTCCTTGGCCTTATTGAGATCAAATTGGGTGCGGCGGCGAACAACCTCTTGGCGGTGCTTGATGTATTCCTCGAGAATCATCTTGAGAGTGAGAATCTTCGGCTGGATACCGTCAACAAGAGCCAACATATTAACGTGGAAAGTCTCCTGAAGCTGGGTATGTTTATATAGAGCATTAAGAACTTTTTTTGGATAAGCCTCTTTTTTGAGTTCAACTACCACTCTCACGCCATCTTTATCCGACTCATCACGCAAGTTTTTAATACCATCAATCTTTTTCTCTTTAACTAAGTCGGCAATTTTCTCCACCATGGTGGCCTTGTTCACCTGATAAGGGATTTCTGTGATAATTATTTGAAAGCCACTTTTAGTCTCTTCAATATCAGCAACGCCACGCATCACAATTCCGCCCTTACCAGTGGCGTAAGCCTGAAGAATATCTTTTTGGTTATAAATAATACCGCCAGTTGGGAAGTCAGGCCCCTTAACGAATTGCATCAAGTCCTCAACGGTGGCTTCTGGGTTTTCAATAAGATGAGAAATTGCTCCCAATAATTCGGTCAAATTATGAGGAGGACTGTTGGTTGCCATACCAACAGCAATTCCCATTGTGCCGTTCATTAATAGGTTGGGCAATTTAGATGGCAAAACTTTTGGTTCTTTGTGAGAACCATCAAAGTTCGGAATAAAATCAATAGTGTCTTTGTCGATATCAAACAGCATTTCCTCGGCAATGGCTGCTAATTTGGCTTCAGTATAACGCATGGCCGCCGGACGATCACCGTCAACAGAACCGTAGTTACCCTGACCTTTTACCAGCATGTAGCGCAGAGAAAAATCCTGAGCCATACGAGCCATGGAATCATAAACTGCCGTGTCGCCATGAGGATGATATTTACCAAGCACTTCACCGACGACTGTAGCCGATTTCCTAAACTTTCCATTGGCTCTTAGCCCAATACTCCACATCGCATAAAGAATGCGACGATGAACTGGCTTCATGCCATCACGAACATCAGGAAGAGCACGGGCGACAATCACGCTCATCGCATAATCGAGATAAGAACGGCTCATCTCGTCAACTAAGGGCTGATTCTCAATCCAACCGAATTCGGTGTGGTTGCGTTCATTACCATTAGTTGAAGGGCGCATCTCATCGCCTTCTTCCGGAGATTCCAATGGTTCTTCTTCAATTATTTCTTCCTCTTTTTTATCTTTCGGCATACTAATCAATAAAACTATTTCTTTAAATTGGTACTTGTTGGATTTTTATCTTTCTCCTGGCTACTAGTTGTGGCCAGCGAAGACGAAGCGCTAATGTTAATCTTATTTAAAAGATTTTCTGCCTCCGTCACTTTTCCCTCTCGATCTCTCATTTCTTCAAAATGTTTGCCGGTATTTTCTAAGATGAGATCCAAATCACTTCTTACTTTTTGCAAATCAACTGGGTCCTCTTTTTTTTCTGGCAATTTGAAATCACCAGAGAATAAATGAGGCAGGTTTAAGCACCATAAAGTCACCATGATGACCGTGACAAAGATTACCCCGGCACTAGCAAAGAAACGATTATTTTTTTTGCCTGTCTCTTTTGGAGCTTTTGACTCCGGCTTGTTTTCCATGTTTCTTGGGTTATATTTATTTACTCCAATAAACCATCGAGATTAACATCGTAAAGCATCTGCTCAGCAATCAAGCGATAATTGATAATTTCTTCATTATTAAACCAGAGGGCGATTTCACGCTCGGACTCATCAGGGTTGTCTGTGCAATGAACTAAGTTTCTCACTGCACGATCATCGAGGTTGGCAATTTCGTAGGAATCCAAAGTATAATCACCGCGAATAGTACCAACATCAGAAGTGGCTGGTTCTGTGCCACCAACTAATTTTTTGATAATTGCTACGGACTGATTACCCTCCCAAATCATTGGAACAACAGGGCTCGCGGTCATAAATTTCACCAAGGCACCAATAATATCCTTTCCATATTCAATTGCGGCTTTTTCTACTGGGCGACCAGAGGCCTTCAGGTTTTCTACCAATTTCTCACCCTTTGCCTGAAACCAAACATCGTCCTTATTATAATGTTGCCAGACGATTTCTTCTTTTGGGACAATCATTTTCATTGCCACCAACTTCAGGCCGGTATTTTCAAAACGTTTAAGCAGGTCACCAATCAAGCCACGCTGGACAGCATCTGGCTTCAAAATTACGAGAGTTCTTTCTTTTTTCGGGTGTGTCATAAAATATGTTTAATTAAATTTAAAAACTTAAAATTACCAATTCCATTTCTTCGGAAGGCAAATCTTTCTTAGAAATCTTTAATTTTTCTTCGTATGTTGGCTTAATGCCCAGTTCCTTAATAAATTTATCCACATCATCTAGCTCATGAGAAAGTTTGAGATCTGGATGACGGTAGTGCATTGGAATAATAATACGCGGTTCAATTTGAGAAATTACCTCCACTGCTTTTTTGGCATCAAGAGTATAAAATCCGCCAACAGGGATTAATAAGATGTCCGTACCAACTAATTTTTCCAGCTCGGTATCATCCAGGGCGTGCGCCAAATCTCCCAGATGAGCAATGCTGATATCCTCAATCTCCATGCGATAAATAACATTAGCGCCACGCTCCTTGCCCTTCACCTGGTCGTGGTAAGAATCCACGCCCTCCACAAAGATGCCCTTAACGTCGTATTCGCCGGCGCGATCAATCACAAAAGGATTTCCTTTGACTGCCGAAATATTGTTGTGATCTTGATGGTCATGACTAATTGTCACTAGTTCTGCCTCCAAGGAAGGCAACTTCAAGCCGGTTTCTTTTGAGTATGGATCAGTGATTAAAGTGACGCCATCTGCTCCGGTTTTATCCTGTAATTTGAAACAAGAATGCCCCAGCCAAGTAATAATCATACGAGAAACAATAAATAATTTACAATAAAAATGGGCCAAAACCCTAAGCCCAGTATAACAAAACAAAAGGCCTTGGTCAACCGCAAAAATGCCAGCAAATACAAAATAAGATCTAAAAATTAGATAAAAAAAGAGGCTCGTATTATGAGTACGAGCCGCTTGTGTGTCAGTGCTAAAAAAGTTTATCTTCGATTATGGATATCTTTTTTCACAACTGTTTGGGTTTTCTTGGTTTGCACAGTTTTATCCGCGCCGGTTGTTGTATTTACATTAATATCAGATTCATCGATCTGATAGTATTTACAACCAGGATATATGTGCTTATACACAACAATCCTCACGCGGATGCCTTTCTCATCCAGAAACTCTATGGTTTCCGGAATGAAACCTGCGGAAATGGTTTTTTTGTCTTTTCTCTTGGCCTTTTCCCCTGGGCCAAGGGTGATATTTTCGAACGTTCCCTTCACAAATGAAATGGGAATATTCGTGTTGTTGCATGGTAGCAGAGTAACCTGCTGAGCCAAATCTTCAGATGCTGTCAAGTCAGCATCGTGAATTACGATGTTGAGTATCGAGTCAGCGCCTTTGCCCTTAGTCACTAACCTGGTGATTACTGATTGCAGGATTACCTTGCGGTCATTGGTGTCTTTGAAGGACCCCAGCGTGAAATTAAGCTCTCCCGGATCTACCGAACAAAGAGGACTTTTCTGTCCCACTCTTAAGGATAATCCTTTAAAAGGGCCGTCGCTCAAGCCCCAAAATTCACTACTTGCGGAGTCGGTGACTGTCACCCACACCCCACCATCTTTTTTGTTTTGTGCCTTCAGGGTACAAACCAGAAAAAGTAATACTAAAATTGCTGTTGTCTTTTTCATTTTCTACGTATTTGATTGTTAATATTTTCGAACTACTGTCATCTGGTGACAGGAAAATAAGATTTTTGATTTTAAAATCTCATTTTCCTATCACCAAAAGTGCCTCGAAAAAACATCAACTAAATACATAGAGTTTCCCCAAAAAAATCTTTAATTTTTAAACAACATTTTGACCCTTTATAATATCACAGTTATAAAGTTTTGTCAATGATAAACCAGGTTTTATTCGTAAAAACAAAAAATAGGCTAAAATTAGCCTATTTTTATGATAATCTTGAACGACTAACCATTTAATCTTTTTAGGAGTATGTCCTCCACGTTGCCAATCAAGGAAGCAATATTTCTGGGCAATTCCTTGCCTCCTTCTTGCTTTAATTCAGCATAATAAGTCCAGGCTCTACTTAGTAGGGCTTTTTCTTTCCCGGATAGAACCACATTCTTATTCAATTCTCTAAATCTATCTATCAGATCGGCAGCATTCTTAAATCCCGGTTTACCGGTAAAAATTCCTTCAGCAAGATTCTTGCCAACCCCAGAAAGTAGAACTTCATGTTGAGCAGTTCGCAGATTCTCAGCCAAAATGGCAGCGTAATACTCTGGGTTACTAACCTTATACTGCGCTGCATCCCAAATATTATACAGAGCCTCTTTGGCTTTTGACGTAACCTCTAATCCCTCATTTAATTTCCCGAAATTATTAACCAAATCATCCGCGCTAGCAATCTTTTCACTGGATAAGTCTTCTAACAACTTGCTTGAGATGCCAGCCAGTTCAGAATTAGCAAGCTTACTTTTGGCAACCTGCTCGGCCAACTCCTGGCTTAAAGATTTAGTCGGTGTGTTAAAAACTGAGGAATTTTTATCCAAAGTGACTTCTTGCCCATTATTAATGGGGTAATCTAGATTTTGGTTCGTAAGCTCGGAAGGAATAACATTTTTTGCCGGTTCAACAATATCTCCACCAATCGGCATCTTAGGACCCCTACCAAGATCCATTTTCTCTGTCACAGAACTATTGCTACTTCCTGAAACTGCGATTTCAGAAGCATTAGTTCTCACCGGAGAGCCGTCATTAACTCCAAAATAATTTTCATTATTGCTTAAATTATTGCTCTCTGGAATATTTACCTTTTCCGGGATGTCAAAAACTGAAGAGCCTTTTAGAGTTCCGGCTTCTGCGAGATTGATTGGTCTGTCCAAATTATCAGCGGTAGATAAATTTCCCTGATTAATTCCAGAAACCTCTCCTGCATTATCACTAGACATTATCCCCGGTAAGCCCTCATCGCCACTCGGGTTTACCGCCGATAAACTCTCCGAAGAAGTCGGCATCGCCGCTGAAACTTCTGGAGTAGTTTCAACAGTGGCGGTTGCCATATCATTGGACATTAAATTTGGCAGGCCTTCATTATTGTTAAAATTATTAACACCGAGATTCACGCTTGACGCCTTTGGCGTCTCTGCAACATTTTTAACCCCAGATACTGCCTTATTCACCAAACCAGACAATGGAGATTTTTTCCCATCCATACTAGGAATTTTTCTCATCTCCTTGTTTAAATTTTCATTTAAATCCTCTAGGGTATTACTCTCCTCTGAAATAATATTCTGAGGAACATTATTATTGAAAGCTGAAACACCGCCGCCCAGCTTAACCTCCTGAAGATTGTCTGGGGCGGGGTTACCGGCAAGATTTTCGGTCACTGCCCCTTCTGACGAAATAGTGGTCGGGACACCATTAATAAACTCCTTGGAAATTAGGCGACCATCAGAGAGAATGGCGTTGCCTTTCTCATCCAGAAAAGCAATTTTGTTTCCCTGTGAATCATACATGTCGGGAATTTTCGCTCCAGCTCCAGCAGTCTCAATTTTTACTTTTGGAATATTAATTTTTTTATTAACAATTCCGCTCGGACTTTTTTGACCAACAGTCTTTGCTGATTCATTCACCGACGGAGCTTCATTTTGCGCAATATTATGCATTTCCATGCCACCAACTTGTGAGACAGAAGTGCCTCCGACGACAGCTGCTTTTGTGATTTTTTCGTGACCGAAAATATCTTGAGAAAGCTCCTTAACTCCAGAGCCAATCTTGCTGAAAGTTTCATTTACTGTTTCTTGAAGAGCTGACCCCTCATACAAAGCATGAGCCCCTTCTCTCAGTTTCATACCGACGCCAAAGGCAGCCGCACCCATTAAAGCGCCTAAAACCATCTGCTGGTTTTTATAAGAAGATCGTTTGCTAGAAATTTCACCCTTGAGATGATCCATAAATGAGACCACTCTTTCGTTAACTTTATCCGTGTTTTCTGAATAATAGTGAAGGACCTTGGCCTTTTCTAGCGCCTGGGTAAAAGATAAATATTTTGCGCTTCTTTCTGCGCCAGAACCGAAACCAACCAGACCATCTTCCAACTTGTTCTGGGAAAATTCGAGGCGACTAGTCAAGGCTCCGCGAAGCTCCTCCAACCTTTCGGGACTTTCGTTGCTCTGCACTGCTTGTTCAAAGCGAGTAACAGCTTGGTTTAATTTATCGGTCAAATCTCCGGCTTGTGAAATATTCGCTTCCAAGCCTCTCTTGATTTTTTTAACTGTTCCGTCGGCATTCCTGGAAATTCCCAATTCGCTTTTTTCGAATTTAGCATTGACCTTGTCAAACTTGTCCTTTAGCTCCTGATATGCGGTTTTTTCTTCTTCAGTCGCTTGTTCTGCTAGCCATTCATCTGGGGACAGTGAGAATTCGGCCGGCACCAACTTTTGTAAACCGATCAATAGCGCGCCCCTCTCTTGAGACAATGCGCTTTCGCCTTTTTCCTGGTGACGACCCTGGATATCACCTTCTTTAATTTTTTTATCCGCTCGTGCGCGACCGCGCCACGCACCAATCACGCCAGCAATTACTGGCATTGCTGACAAAGAAACCGCACTACTTACCAACTGCAGATGACCAGCGTATTTGGCGACGTTCCTGGCAGCAAAACCAGCGCCAGTCATTGCGCCTCTTTCTGCCAGCAATGAACTAAATAATCTTTTGTACGGAGAGTCATTTTTAACATGATCGAATTCTTTTTGAACCTCCGGATGATTGGTGAGAAATTGACGCATTGCTACCTGATTATCGATATCATTAACCCCTTGAAGTGCCTCCATTTCACCCTTTTCAGCAATTATTTTATCTAAAAGGTCCAATTTCTGTGTTTCATATTCATGCTTTGCTTTTTCAAATTTTGTTCTATCGCTAGATTTTGCTGATTCAAATGCCCATTCCTGAGGCATCGAACTAAATTCATTGGCCTTTGCGTTAAAGGCCTCGAAAGCTTGGCTCGAGTCAGCACTCAGACCTTCAAAAGTATTGAAGTCAATGACCAATTTCCCGTCCTCTTCTCTCATCTCTTTTCCCATTCCTTTGGCAATATCAACCAATCTTTCTGCATAGAGAAGTCTGTCTTCCGAATCAACGGAGGTCGACTGAAGGTTGGCTTTTTCTAATTTGGCAAGCTGGAAACCCCTAGTCATTTTTTTCCACATTCGACCATTCCAGCTGGTTTCACCATTTCTTTTGTCAGTGGCTTGATTGAACTGTTCTTGGGCCTTTGTGCGTGCTTCCTCGAGATAAAGCTGCACCAGGCCATCTTTCACAAATTTTTGCTGCCCGGGGCTCAGAGACTCGAACTTACTAGGAGCCACTTCTGTTTTGTTGCTGTCAGTAATAGTTTCTCTAATTTCTTGCAAAGCTTTTTCTTTTTGATGTAATAGCTCTTCATTTTCCTCAATCGCCTTCTCGTCATAAGTACCGGTTTCATTTTTCTGTTCAGCCGCTCTGATAAGCTCTCGATGGGCCTTAATCTCTTCGATTAGAGCTTGTTCCTGGCTATTTAAGTTTTCAGTAACAGCCAGTTTTTCGGCAATCTTATTATTTACCAAGACTCCTTCGGCTTGCTGTTTTTCTAATTGTCTTACTAGTTTTTCATTTGCCTCATATGTTTCTAAGTCTTCGGCTTTCTCGGCTAAGTTTATTCGCTCACGACAAGCTGCTATCTGACGACTTATCTCTTCCAGGTCGACTGGCTTCGGATCAAGTTTGTCCTCAAAGTTTTGAACAATTTTGTCGATCTCCTTTTTTCCGGAAACAACAACCATGGTTCTTTCGTTATCAATAGACTTTGCCTCCACTTCCGCCTCTCCGTCGAGTTCTCCGGCTGAATTCTCAAGATCTTGATCACGGTTGGCCTTTTCGGCCAGTTCAGCCATCTTCTCATCCGAAGCTCTATACACCACCCTCAAAACTTCCGAAGGATTTTCTGGATTAAATTTTTGTTTTTCATTTTGCTGATTTTTGTTTTCAAAACCAGACGTATTGTTGCCAAAATCTTTTTGATTTGCACCCTTCGGTTGTTTTAATGCTCTCATATAATATAAAACCACCCCTCCTTAGGTGGTTTTTTTAAATTCTTTCCTAATTTTTAATAATTGTTCTTTTTCTTGAGTTTGCTTATATAAGGTTATCAAGTCGATTTTTTTCTGATGAAGTCTCTGCAGCTCAGACATGGTTTCATTAAAAGACTTATCTATCTCCAATAAAGCACTCTCGAAGTCGGCGGACAAATCCAAAGATGGCGAGTCGGCCACGCCTTGCTTACTCTCTAATTTCATAGATTTAAATAATTACTTAAATTATAGCCCGCAAGACATAAAAGGACAAGGGCCAAAATATAGAAAAAAGCCTAATAAAAATAGGGTTTTACGATACAAGCAAACACCCTTGACATGAGAATTAAAATCGTCTATATTTATAACATCGCATTACAACAAGAGATAAAAGAAACAGGATATGAAGATGTCTCTGTTTTTTTCACTGCTTAATGCGGTTCCTTGAAAATTGAAATTGGTGAAGTTATAACGATCATAATCGTTTATTTCTTATTTTGGTGCGAACAGGCACCAATTCGGATAACAAAAATTTTTTTCCGTTATTTAAAACGGACTTTCATATCGAGAGCTATCAGCTTTCTTTTTACAAGAGAGTTTGATCCTGGCTCAGGATGAACGCTGGCGGCGTGTCTAAGGCATGCAAGTCGAATGTCTAGTTTACTAGGCATGGCAAACGGGAGCGTAACACATTGATAACCTACCCTGAAGACGTGAATAACCTTGCGAAAGCGAGAATAATACACGATGGTATTAACGGGCACAAGCTTGTTAATTAAAGCTACGACGCTTCGGGAGGGGTCTATGGCCTATCAGCTAGTTGGTGAGGTAAAAGCCCACCAAGGCTACGACGGGTATGGGGCGCGAGAGCGTGACCCCACTCACTGGGACTGAGACACTGCCCAGACTCCTACGGGAGGCTGCAGTCAAGAATCTTCCTCAATGGACGAAAGTCTGAAGGAGCGACGCCGCGTGTACGAAGAAGCCCCTCGGGGTGTAAAGTACTTTTATTAGGGACGAATACATGACGGTACCTAATGAATAAGGGGCTGCTAACCTCGTGCCAGCAGCAGCGGTAATACGAGGGCCCCAAGCGTTATCCGGATTTATTGGGCGTAAAGCGTCCGCAGGTGGCTTATCACAATCTTCGGGCTCAACCCGGAGGCTGCGGGAGAGATGGGTAGGCTAGAGATCGGAAGAGGCAAACGGAATTGCTGGTGTAGGGGTTAAATCCATTAATATCAGCAAGAACACCAAATGCGAAGGCAGTTTGCTAGGACGAATCTGACACTCATGGACGAAAGCGTGGGGAGCGAATGGGATTAGATACCCCAGTAGTCCACGCCGTAAACGCTGAATGCTAAGCATTGGAAGTATCGACCCTTTCAGTGCTGTTAATTTAAGGTAACCCGTTAAGCATCCCGCCTGGGGAGTACGAGCGCAAGCTTAAAACTCAAAGGAATAGACGGGGACCCGCACAAGCGGTGGAGCATGTGGTTTAATTCGACGGTAAGCGAGGAACCTCACCAAGGCTTGACATCTAGCTGCAAGGTCTGGAAACAGATCCGCCTTCGAGGGTGCTAGACAGATGCTGCATGGTTGTCGTCAGCTCGTGTCGTGAGATGTACCGTTAAGTCGGGAAACGAGCGCAACCCTGATCCTATGTTTTATATGTCATGGGAGACTGCCCGTTTTAAATGGGAGGAAGGTGGGATGACGTCAAATCAGCATGGTTCTTACACCTTGGGCAACACACGTGCTACAATGGGAGGTACAAAGGGACGCCAAACCGCGAGGTGGAGCAAATCCCTAAAAACCTTCCTCAGTTCGGATTGAAGGCTGCAATTCGCCTTCATGAAGCTGGAATCGCTAGTAATCGTGGATCAGCTATGCCACGGTGAATACGTTCTCGGGTCTTGTACTCACCGCCCGTCACGTCAAGGGAGCTGGTAGTGCCCAAAAGCTCACATTCGTGGGACTAAGGCAAGACTGGTAACAGGGACGAAGTCGTAACAAGGCATCCGTAGCGGAAGCTGTGGATGGATCACCTCCTTTCTAGGGAGTTTAAAACCAATACCTAACGGTATTCCGGTTTTAAGTCGACCTTGGAGCTTGCTCCAAGGATAGAAGAGTTGGTGCCTGTTTGCATTGAAATGCAAAACAAGTTATAGACGACTGATCGGCATTATCACCAAATTTCAATTTCTCAATATAAAAAGACCACGTTTTACGTGGTCTTTTTTGTTTGTTTGACATAATAAGAGAAATTGTGATAACCTTGCTTATTACATTAACAATCAAAACTGATACAAGCATGGGAGGAAATAATTTTAATTCCAAAATTTTACAAATGTCCAAGGCTACCAAAAAGTCTGTGACAGAAATTAAATTAATTGTAGGAATTCCCTTTGACGGAGTTTTACAATTCAAAAATGCCGAAGAGGCGAGAAATCACTTTCTGGAGATCACCGCCGGATATGATCCGGGAGATTTATTAAAAATGCCATCAGAAATTCTAGAGAAAGCTTTGCCAACTCTGGAAATTTGGTCTCATTTATTTATTTTTGAGGTTTCACAAATCAGAAATAAAAGGAGGGCTAGGGCAATGCTAAAAAAATGCCCACCAAACAACACGGCGGAAAAAGTGGTTATTAAAAAGATCGCCGAACTTTATGGTGTTACACCGGAAAAATTCTGCCGATTAAAATTAGCGGAAGCTAAAAATCTTGAAGAAGCAATAACAATCGCTTTCAGATTTATGCCAGTTAGCACCCATATTATTGGGCCGAAAGGAAAAATACTCTTTATGAGGAATTCCATCCCTCTTAATTCAGATTTTACGTCTGAGATAAACATTAAATCTCCAGACAAAGAAGACCAAAATATTCTTTTCTCTGCCGGTTTGCGGAAAGGCATGGACGCCCCAATTATTGAACTAAGAAAAGCGAGTGACTTGGCGGATTGGAATGACAAATGGTAAATAAAAAGTATTTCTAGCAAACAAAAAGGACTTTTCAAAAAAGCCCTTTTTTTATTTTCTATAATTATTCTATCTCACCCCGACAACGCCTCTCACCTTCCCCATTTTTTCCTCAGCGATTTTTGTCGCCTGTTTGCGGCCTTTTTCTAAGATTTTTTTCGCGTCGACATCGGAAATTTTGTTAAACTTCTTTTGAAAATCTATCAAAAACACCGCAACCACCTCGGCTAATTCTTTCTTGAAATCGCCATAGCCCTTACCGGTAAATTTCTTTTCTAAACTTTTTATGCTTTCACCACTCAAAGATGAATGGATAGTTAAGAGATTCGCGAGGGCTGGTTTATTTTTTTGATCATAAATAATTTCACTACCAGAATCCGTTACCGCCTTCATGATTTTTTTTCTCGCAATTTCTGGTTCATCCAACAAAGCGATTGCACCAGCCGGATTTTCGTCACTCTTAGCCATTTTCTTACTAGGATCATTCAAACTCATAATTCTTGCCCCCTCTTTTTTTACCATTGCTTCCGGAATAGTAAATACTGGACCATACTGGTTATTAAAACGTTTAGCGATATCGCGAGCCAATTCAACGTGCTGCTTTTGATCGTCGCCAACAGGCACTATCTGAGTGTCATATAAAATAATGTCGGCCGCCATGAGGACTGGGTAATCGAATAGGCCAACGGAGACCGAGTCCTGTTTGTCTCCCGCCTTATCTTTAAACTGGGTCATCTTTTTGAGGTCGGCCATATAAGCGCCGCAACAATTCAAAACCCAAGCCAACTCAGTGTGCGCTGGCACCGCTGACTGTTGAAAAATTATCGACTTTTTCGAATTAATACCTGAGGCTAAATAAATCTTGGTGATATCCAAAATTCTTCGACGCAAATCTGTCGGATTTTGTTTAACGGTAATCGCGTGATAATCAACTACCGAAAAAATACAATTATATTCATCCTGCATTGTCACCCACTGAGAAATCGCCCCAATATAGTTACCGATTGTTAGGTCTCCGCTAGGTTTAATTCCCGAGAAAATCGTTTTTTTGCTTGTCATATAATATTTATAACTGCTTTTTATACTAATATTTTAAGGCAATAAGGCCGATTTAGCAAATAAAAAAGAGTTTGACTTCTTTATTTTGATTTAAACGCAGGTTAACCAAATAAAAAATATCAAACTCTTGAGAGCGGAAGACGAGACTCGAACTCATGACCCCAACCATAAAATAGTAAAATATTAACTAAAATTATGGAAACAACAGACCATTTTAGGATTGTGCTCTAACCAACTGAGCTACCTCCGCAAGGGTTTTTAAAATGAACAAATTCATGTGGGTTAGTATACCCAACTACTTTTTCTTTTTTTCTTTGATTACTTGTAACCGCGCGGCGAATGACACTAAATTTGTGCCACCAAAAAAATTTCAGAAAAGGAGTTGCGGCGCCGCAACTCACGAGTAGTTGGGCAACGGTCCCCTTTTTCTTAAAAAGCTAATTAATTTAGCTTTGCGCTCCCCCGGTGAGACTTGAACCCACGACCAAGACATTATGAGTGTCCTACTCTACCAACTGAGCTACAGAGGAATATTTTTCTTAAATGAACGAAAACGCCAGAATTCTTAGTTCCATCTTAAAGGCCTTTCGACAACAATCATTCAAGGAATGAAATAGTTTAACAACACAATGAGAATGATTGTCGTCTAGGGCTTTAAAATGGCAAGAAACAGCTTTCATATATTAGCAAAATAATAATTAATGTCAATAGTAAAGCTCCTTGAATAATAAATTCTTTATGCTAAGATTATGGGGTCATTTCGCCACTTCTAATCTCGGGGTGTAGTATAGCGGTAGTACGCGTCCATGGGGTGGATGTAGCCCGGGTTCAATTCCCGGCACCCCGACGAAGAAAATAGGTTTTGGGCTCGTAGTATAGTGGTAATACGGGGCATTCGCATTGCTCAGACGCGAGTCCGATTCTCGCCGAGTCCACAAATATTAGCCCAAAAAGCTATAATCGGGCTGTGGTATAATGGTATTATGCACGATTCGGGTTCGTGCGATCGCGGTTCGATTCCGCGCAGCCCGACAAGAAATTGTCCAATATTACTGAAATTGCCAAATAAGGTCAAATTGGCTATAATCTTATTAGCCCGTTGTTACTGTAAATCCCCTTAATTGGGTTTTTTTATTATGATAGATTTTAAGCAAAAAATAGAGCAAGAAGAAAGATATCGCTACCCCGCGGAAGAAGATTTGCGACCAAACAAGAAGACAAAACGTCTTTTTGTCTATTTAGCGGTTTTTGGTATTCTTTCTGTATTTTTTGTTGGGAAAGTCCTTGTTTCTAGCCAAGGATCCGGTGGAAATTGGTTTACCAACACCTTTTTGGGCGGAATTTCTCATCTGATTATCAATCCTACTACCGAGTTAAACGGAGAGAAAGAGGATAGAATAAATATTCTCCTCCTTGGCACTGGCGGAGAAGGCCATGACGGCGGAAATCTAACTGACACTATAATACTGCTATCCGTAAAACCTTCAACAAAACAAGCCTCGATGATTTCTATCCCGAGAGACATGTTGGTGCCAACTACCGGAGGCTCGTGGAGAAAAGTAAATAGCATCAATGCTTTTGCCGAGATGAAAGAAAAGGGTAGCGGTGGTCAAACGGTCGCCGATTCTCTAAGCCAACTATTAAATCAACCGATCCCCTATTACGTACGAGCTGATTTTGATGGTTTTATTAACATTGTGGATGAAGTTGGTGGCGTCGATGTTTATGTGGAGAATACCTTTGATGATTACACTTACCCCATTCGCGGACAAGAAGATAACCCAAACTATAATTCGCGCTTTGAACATTTGCATTTTGACCAAGGATGGCAGAAAATGGATGGCTTAACTGCTCTCAAATACACGCGTAGCCGCCACGCTCTTGGCAAAGAAGGGAGTGATTTTGCCAGAGCAAGAAGACAACAAATAGTCCTTGAAGGCGTCAAAGAAAAAGTACTATCCAGAAATACTCTCACCAATCCCGCTACCGTTTCAAAAATTATCGGAGAAATGGAATCCCACATTAGCACCAACCTGAAAGTCACGGAAATGATTAAACTCTGGAGCATGTCTAAAGATATTCAAAAAACACAAATTATCAATCGGGTATTAGACAACAGTGTTTCTGGTTTACTGATGGATAGTCGCGGTGATGACGGGGCTTATATTCTCCTGCCTCGGGGTGGTAATTTTCGCCCGGTTCAAGACATGATTTCTTCCGTCTTTGGTGATACTGTTCAGAATAATTCATCAGGAGCGGAAATTAGTGTTCCGGAAATCAAGGAAGTCAAAATTAAAAAAATCAAAGAGACCTCTAGCGTAGAAGTTCTTAATGGTACCTGGATTCCTGGTTTGGCCTCAAAGGCTGGCGGCGAACTCAAGGACGGTGGCTTTACTGTAACTAAATTAGGTAATTCACCGGAAAGGAATTATACTAAAAATACCATCTATGACCTCAGCTACGGAGAAAAGAAGGAATCACTAGAAGCTCTCAGGGCAGCATTTGAGGCTGAAGTATCATTTTCCTGGCCACTTTGGCTGGAGCAAAAAATTTCCACCTACGAAGGCAAGGCCTCTTCTAGCGATGCTACTAGCACCAGCATAATAATTGATACAAAAGGAACTAGTACGGGACCAAACTTTATTCTGATTTTAGGGGATAAAAACAACACCGCTACTGTTAACGAATAAACGATATGGAAAAAGAAATAAAAAAGCCATTGGTCGCCCTTTTTGGTAGAACCAATGTTGGAAAGTCCACTCTCTTTAATTGTCTAACCGAAAGGAAGCAGGCCCTAGTTTCTGATATACCCGGCACTACTCGTGATAGCAATCTCGGATCAGTTGAGTGGAACGGCTTCTCTTTTGATTTGGTGGATACCGCCGGAATCCTTGACGGCATTTTTCTGGAAAAGAAGAGCAAAGGACAGTTAACCGACATCGATGAAAAAACTCAGCGTCAAGCTAAGGCTTACTTGGAAAAAGCCGATGTTTTAATTTTTATTGTTGATAATAAAACCGGCTTACTTGCCGAAGACAAAGAGCTATCTAAAATTATTAAAAAAATTCCCGCGCTCAAAAACAAAATCATTTTAGTGGCTAATAAGGCTGATAGCTACAAGCAACGAGCAGAAACCGCCGAATTCAATAAATTGGGACTTGGCGAACCGCTAATCATCTCTGCTGCCAGCGGCGCTGGCACTGGAGATCTTTTGGAAGCAATAGTTAATAGCCTTAAAAAACAAAAGCTAGTCAAGCGCAGTCTAAAGGCGAGCGCAGAAAAAACCGAGAGCGAGAGACCAATCAAAATTTGCATACTCGGGAAGCCTAACGTTGGCAAATCTTCATTTTTAAACTCTGTTCTCGGCTACGAGAGAGTAATTGTTTCCGATATTGCCCATACTACGCGTGAACCACAAAATACCGAAATCGAGTTTAAAGGCAGAAAAATTGAAATCGTTGATACTGCCGGTATTAGCCGACAGGGACACAAAGCTGAGCGCTTAGAAAAATACGGCATCGAAAAAACCTTATCTGTACTCAAAAAATCAGATATCGCTTTTTTAATGATTGATATTAGTGAAGGGATTACTCATCAAGATGCCAAACTTGTTCAGGAAATTTTTGATCGCGGCAACAGTTTAGTAATTGTTGCGAACAAGTGGGATAAGATAGAAAAGCGTGACCCAAAAAAATGGCAAGAAGATATCTATGGAAAATTTCCTTTTGCCGCCTGGGCACCAATTGAATTTATTTCCTCTCTTGCTGGCAGTAGCAAACAAAACCAGGACAAAGCCAATGGATTCTCGGCCGCAGAATTGAGCAAGAAGATCAACCATTTGCTTTCTATGGCAATTGAAATCGATGAATGCCGAAAAATTTCTCTCAGTGAATCCCAGCTTTCCAAATTTTTAAGTAAAATAGTTAAATTACACCGCCCCGCCAAAGGGAAGGGCTTAAAACATCCTCACATCTACGAACTCAAGCAGACTCAAAGCGAACCGCCGAAATTTAGCGTCAGGATTGGTTCTCGTGATAACCTGCATTTTTCCTATGTTCGCTTTATTGAAAACCGTTTGCGAGAAAAATATAATTTTCTAGCCACCCCGGTACACTTGAATGTAGAAAAAAACCCAAAAAGACACGGTGTCCGCGAAGGAAGAGCTGAATCATAAATTTATCATTACTAGAAGCGCTGTTTATCGGCGTTTCTTTATAATCAATATGAAAGTAATTGTTGGCCTAGGCAATCCTGGCCCCGAATATCAAAATACCCGCCACAATCTTGGATTTTTAGCACTAGACAATTTGTTTCCAGAAGCTCAATACAAGGAAGAAAAACGCTTTGAGGCCTTGGTCGCTAAATATCCAGAAGGCTTGCTGGTAAAGCCCCTGACCTTCATGAACAACTCCGGACGAGCCGTGCGTAAAGTTCTTGATTATTACGGATTAATCCCGAAGAACTTTGGCCTCTTAGCAAAAAAAGATAGCGACCTTTCAGATGTTCTCGTGGTTATCCAGGATGATCTAGACTTAGACTTTGGGGTGACAAAAATAGCCAAAGACTCTGGCAGTGCCGGTCATAACGGTATTAAATCAATAATCAGTCATTTAAAAACCCAAAAAATTACCAGGGTTCGTCTGGGTGTCAAAAATGAACTTTTCAGAAATCCCATTCCGGCCGACAAATTTGTATTGGCTCGCTTTAATGCAGAAGAAAAATCTAGACTTCCGGAGATATTATCAGAAATCAGAAAAAATTTATAAAAGAATAAAAAACCCTGAACTAAACTAATTCAGGGTTTTTTATTTGAGTAGTTGGAATTTCGCCTAGGGACAAATGGCCAAGGAGGGGCGGACACAAATCCTGCTAGACGAAATTCCAGCCACCAAAAGGGTTTTCAAAATATCCTAATCTTTTATCTATTCTATGTCAAATGAAAATAACGAGAGAGATTTTTATTTTTCCTTCGCTTATACCGATATTTTTGGAGTGGAAAAAATTGAAAATATTAAACAGTATTTTGGTTCCCTGCAAAATGCCTGGCAAGCCGAAAAAGAAGCCTGGAATAATTTTAAAAAATCGACAATTGAAAAATATTTTTCTTTTAAAAATTCCTTTTCTCTTGAACAAACAAAAAAATATTTATCAGAAAACGACATTAAATTTTCTTTATTTATTGACCAAGACTATCCGGAAAACTTGAAAAATATTTCCTACCCACCGCCTGTCATCTTCTACCTTGGTAATCTTGGTATCACGGAACAACAAAAAGACTTTTCCCTGGCGATTGTTGGATCGAGGAAAACCAGCCCCTATGGTGAGAAAGTGCTTGAAGATTTGATAAATGGTCTAGACAATCGTTTTTTAATTGTCAGCGGTCTAGCTCTAGGTACTGATGCCAACGCTCACCGGAAGGCTTTGCAGAGAAAAATAAAAACTGGCGCCGTACTTGGTGGCCCCATAGAAAAAAATCATATTTCCTGCCCGATAAGTAACTATTGGCTAGCGAAAGAGATACTGGCCGACGGTGGCTTTATTCTTAGTGAATTTCCACCAAATACCCCAATTCATAAAAGTAATTTTCCGCGTCGTAATCGAATTATTGCCGGGCTTTGTAAGGGAACACTGGTCATTGAAGCTGGAGAAAAGTCCGGTGCCCTTAAAACCGCAGAATACGCCAAGGATGCTAACCGAGTTGTCATGGCCGTCCCGGGATCTATTTACGGCGAGCTTAGTATTGGCACCAATAACTTGCTAAAGGACCATGTTGATTTAATAAGTGACTCCGGGGACATTTTTAATTGTTTGGGGTTAAAAACACAAAAAAGCATAGTTTCTGCTTCCGACAAGCAGGTGGAAATTATCAAAAACGCCAAGATTGCAGGCGGCACAGCGGGAGAAATAATCATTAAATCTTTGATATTATTGAACAAAATCGCCAATACTGACGAGATTTCAGCAATTAGTCAGCTTGACACTCCTTGCGTACATAGTACACTAACAATATTGGAATTGTCCGGAATCATCAGGAGAAACCGTGACGGACAATTTTTATTAGTCTAAAATTATGAAATTAATTATCGTCGAGTCCCCAACTAAAGCCAAGACTATTGCCAAATTTTTGGGCAAGGATTTTTACGTAGAATCATCTTTCGGTCACATCAGAGATCTCCCGCAGAAAGAAATGGGAATTGATATTGAAAATGGCTTCACTCCGAAATACGTCGTTCCGATGAAATCCAAAAAAACTGTCAGCGCTCTAAAAGCTCTTGTCGCTAAAAGTGACGGAGTTATTCTTGCTAGCGACGAAGACCGCGAAGGAGAAGCAATTGCTTGGCATTTGAACGAAGCGTTAAAACTCAAGAAGGGGCAAGCTGTGCGTATCGCTTTTCATGAAATTACCAAGCCAGCTATCCTGGAAGCATTGGCGCACCCTCGCGACTTGGACCTAAAAATGGTTGACGCCCAACAGGCTCGCCGAATTCTTGACCGTCTTGTTGGCTACGAATTGTCACCCTTTCTCTGGAAAAAGGTGGCCAAGGGTTTATCCGCCGGAAGAGTGCAGAGCGTGGCCATTAGATTGATAGTGGAAAGAGAAAGAGAAATTCAAAAATTTGTTTCCGGAGAATACTGGAGTTTAGCACTGAAGGTTTCTCAAGAAAAAAAAGATAACGAATTTACTGCTAATTTATTCAGAATAAAAAATAAAAACTTTGATAAATTAAGTATTAACGAAAAGCTTGCCGGAGAGATTGAGAAAAAAGTAAAAGATGCAAAATGGTTTGTGTCAGGAATTGAGAAAAAGGCCAGCAAAAAATCACCAGCAGCGCCATTTACAACTGCTACTTTGCAGCAAAGCGCTAATCGCCATCTCGGTTTCAGTGCCAAGCAGACCATGGTTGTCGCCCAGAAACTCTATGAACAGGGATTCATTACTTATATGAGAACCGATTCGCTCAATCTATCGGTAAAGTTCCTGGATGAAGCACGTGAATACCTAGAAAAAGAATACGGTAAAGAATATCTTCCAAAAGAAGTTCGCGTCTATAAAAATCGCAGCAAGAATGCCCAAGAAGCTCACGAAGCTGTCCGTCCAACTGAGGTTTCAAAAACCCCCGAAAGCCTAAAAGAAAAATTTGACTCCTCTGAATTCAGACTATACCGTCTTATTTGGCAGAGAGCGCTTGCTTGCCAATCAACCGATGCGCAAATCGCTGCCACCGCCATTGACTTAAAGAGCAACGATAAAGAAGCTAAAGACTATAGTTTCCGAAGTACCGGCCAAATAGTTTCTTTTGATGGATATTTAAAAATTTATCCAGAAAAGACAGAGGAACAAGAGCTGCCGGCAGTCAAAGAAGGGGAAGCTCTGGAATTATTAGAAACCATTAAGGCCCAACACTTTACAAAAGGTCCTGCAAGATATTCTGACGCTGGATTAGTTAAAGAATTGGAAAAATATGGCATCGGCCGACCATCCACCTATGCGCCAACCATTAACACAATTATTGTCAGGAATTATGTAAATCGCGATGATCACAAAAAACTCTTCCCCACTGACATCGCCTTGGTAGTAAACGACCTACTTGTTGCCCACTTCCCAAAAATAGTAGATTATAAATTCACCGCTGGGATGGAGGACAATTTGGACGATATTGCCGAAGGGAAAAAAGAATGGCAACCAGTCATTGGTGACTTCTATCATGATTTTCACCAAAATCTTCAAGATAAATATCAAGAAATTAATAAAAAAGACATTATGCCAGAAGAAACAAGTCAAGAGGTCTGCGATAAATGCGGATCACCAATGATTATCAAAACCGGTCGTTATGGTAAATTTCTAGCCTGCTCAAATTTTCCAGAGTGCAAAAACATCAAGTCTCTTGGTGCTGGCAATAACCGCCAGAATACTGGCGATGGTGAAGAAAAAAAACCAGACGCTAACCTGGAAATTCTAGAAAAAAAATACGCCGGCGAAAAATGCGAAAAATGCGGTTCAGACATGGCGGTGAAGAACGGAAAATTCGGACCATTTCTTGCTTGCTCTGGATATCCGAGGTGTAAAAATATTAAAAGCATTGTTGACGATAGCGCAACCACCTGCCCTGCCTGCAATAAAGGGAAAATAGTAAAAAAATTTAGTCGCAAAGGTGTTTTTTACGCTTGCTCCGCTTATCCTGATTGTAAAAATGCTTACTGGGGAAAGCCAACTGGTGAGGTATGCCAGGTTTGCGGCTCACTAATTATCGAAACTAAAGACGGAGCAAAATGCTCAGATAAAGGCTGCAGTAATAGCAAATAAAAAATGATAAAAAAAACTATCCTTCAATAGGATAGTTTTTTGTTATGGTAATTATTTATTTTGCCTTTTTTTTGGACTCTTTCTTGCCGGAAAAAGATGCGATAACTTTTTTAATCACCTCTGCTAGGCCCATGACCAAAGCGGTGCCGTGACCAATCCTGTCGTGCAAAAAGGAAATCAACTCTTCCCCCTTAATAGCCATTTTTTCAGCAGCACTGGCTAGACGGTTAATTTTTCTAGCGCTGACGATAAACTGATAAAGCGCCAAGCAAAGAAAAACCGTTAAGAGTAAGGCACTTAGAGACAAGACCAGATAAAGAATATCTAGAGACGTGTTGAACATAAAAATGTTTAATAATTACGAATTTGAGCGCCAAATTTTTCTGCTAGCAAAACTAATAATCTCCCCTGCAAGGAATCAACCTCTTCGGTGGTCAGTGTTCGATCCTTGGAAAGATATGAAACGGAGAAGGCCAAGCTCTTTTTTTCTGCAGGTAAGTTAGTTCCCTGATAAACATCAAATAATTCAACCGAATTAATAAGTGGATCAAAGCTGGCGATGGACTCCCTAAGATCATTATACAATACTTCCGTGTCGACCACAAAGGCCAAATCCCTTTTGACTGCTGGATATTTAGAAACGTCAAGGTATTGACTGTTGCGGTGTGCTAAAAATATTTCCAGTAGCGAGTTGAAACTCATTTCAACAATAACACTTTCTTTTTTTAGGCCGATGGTTTTAGAGATATCTTTGGCCAATAGCGCGACTAGCCCAAGTTCTTCACTACCAACCATTATTCTTGCTGATTTTTCATGATCGGCAAAGCCGGGGAAAGATTCGCCTGGCAGAAAATAAGCACCAACATTCCCAGAGGAAATCCTAAACAAAATATTTTCCACAACCCCCTTAGCTCGAGAAAAAACATTATCACCACCGGCAATGACAAAAGAAACATTCTTCTCTTGATACGGCAGGCGACCGGAACTTTCACCACCCTTTTCATTGTTACCAGAGATATCAATAAAAACTCGACCAATTTCAAATAAGCCGAAGGAGTCGTATTTGAATTGGTTTGTGCGAGCGTTGGAAATCAAGTTTGGCGCCAAACTCTGACGCAACATTGTATGTTCTGAAGATATTGGATTTACTAAATGGAGATAGCTGCTTGGGTCAATATTTAATTTATTCAATTGATTTTCTCCAACGAATGAATAGTTATAGACTTCGTGTAAAGCATTATCAAAGGCAAGAATCGTTTTGAGCTTATCTTCTAAAATCTTCTCCGGCAACACCTTCGGCGCCACCATCTCAATTTTTGGAAGAGATATCTTTATGTTGTTATAGCCATAAATCCTAACAATCTCTTCTAATAAATCTTCAGCAATCTTTACGTCTTTAGCCGCGCGCCAAGTTGGTACTAAAACTTTTAAGATATCGCCATCGATCTCCACTGCAAATCCTAACCCTCTCAAAATATTGACATACTTTTCTACACCCAGAGTCTCTCCAATCTTTTCATCTAACCAGGAAGCTTTTAATTTTATTTCTTCGGATTTAATCTTTGTTGATCCGGAATTAAAATAAGCAAGCACTTCTGCTTTGGGGCAGGTTTCTTGAATTATTTTAAGTGCCCTTCTTAGAGCTAACGGACAGAAATTTGGATCTAGAGATTTTTCAAAGCGTACTGAAGAATCGGTGCGAACACCAATTTTTGCTGCCGCTTTTCTAACAGCAACCGCTTCAAAATTGGCTGATTCCAAAATAATTTCTTTAGTCCCATCGTGAATTCCGGTCTTGCCACCACCAATCACCCCAGCCACAGCCACGGGTTCGTCACTGTTTGCGATAACTAATATTTCCGAATCGAGAGCATGCTCCTTGTCATCCAAGGTCTCTATCGATTCATCTTTCTTGGCACGACGAACCACTAAACGATTCACCTTTTCCGCAGAAAAAGCATGCAAAGGCTGGCCTAACTCGAGCATTACGTAATTAGTCGCATCAACCAAATTATTAATCGGTCGCATACCAACGGCTAACAATCTTTGCTTCAGCCATTTCGGAGAATCTTTGACCGTGACATTGATAATTTTCAACGCTGAATAATAAGGGCATAAAATAGAGTCTTCAATCTTAATGTCTAATTTCTCTGAAAATGGTCCAATGATTTCCGGAGAACAAAATTCTTCATAATCCGGAAACTTCAAATCATAAAAAACGGAAACCTCTCTCGCTAAGCCATAATGTCCCCATAAATCGCTGCGGTTAGAGAGTGATTTATTATCAATCTCCAGGATTGTGTCATCCAGGCCTAAATAAACTGAAAAATCCTGGCCGACTTTTGCCTTTTTGGAGAGCACCATGATGCCCTCATGATTCTGACCGAGACCTAGCTCATCTTCGGCACAAATCATACCGAATGATTTTTCGCCACGAATTTCTGATTCTCTTATTTCCAACCCACCAGGAAGAATTGCGCCTATCAGGGCGACGGCCACCAGCTGCCCCTCTTCAAGGTTCGGCGCACCACAAACAATGTCGAGAATTTCACTCCTAACATCCACTTTGGCCAATCGTAAGCGATCAGCATTTGGATGTTTGGCTACCGAAATAACCTTCCCGACAATTACTTTCGAGAAAGCCTCTCTTTGATATTCAACGCCTTCTACTTCCACTGTGTGGTTAGTAAGTTTATCTGCTAAATCGCTAGCTGAAACTGATTTTGGCAACTTAACGAAGTCGTGCAACCACTGTAATGATAATTTCATATAATCAAAAATTAAAACTGTTCCAAAAAGCGAATATCCCCGCCATTAAATAATCTAATATCATCAATACCGTATTTGAGCATGACCAATCGGTTCAAGCCAAAACCAAAAGCAAAGCCAGAATATTCCTCTGGATCAATTCCCCCGGCCAGCAAAACCTCGGGATGAATCAAGCCGCAGCCGACAATTTCTAGCCAACCCGTGTTTTTACAAACCCGACACCCCTTACCACCACACAAGAAACAAGTGTATTCGCCATTAGACCCTGGTTCGACGAAAGGGTAAAATTTTGGGCGCATTTTTAGACCAGTATCCTCGCCGTAGAGACGCTTGCCGACCAAGTCCATTATCCCTTTCATGTGAGAAAAATTTATCTTCTTATCAATCATGATGCCTTCTAATTGATAAAAGGTGTGTTCGTGACGAGAATCAGTAGCTTCACTGCGAAAACATCGTCCAGGAATTATTGCTCTTAAGGGGGCACCGTATTTTTTCATCGCCCTCACCTGCATTGGTGAAGTTTGGGTACGCATCAAAAGATCGTATTCACCGTTCTCATTTTTCTTATCAAGATAAAAAGTGTCTTGCATATCGCGTGCTGGGTGATGAGGAGCAACATTTAATGCTTCAAAATTAAAATAATCACTCTCCAGCTCCGGGCCATCCAGAATCATGAAACCGATTGAAGAAAATAAATCTTCAATCTCTTTCTGAATGATGGTTACCGGATGTAGGGAACCCAGTTCTTTTTTTGTTCCCGGGAGAGTAACATCTATACTGGCATCAGTAGGCTCAGCAATCTTAATTTTTGCAAAGACCTCGCCAAAACGGCCTTCTAAATCTTTCTTGATATTATTAGCAAATTCTCCAGACTCTTTGCGCACATCTTCGCCGAGATCTTTTAAATCCTTAAGAAGAATCGCCAGTTTACCTTTCCGTCCCAAGAATTGTTGCTCCAGTTCTCTGAATTTTTCCTGAGCCTCTTGTGGGGTTTTCTCAACAAGTGCCAAGAAATCATCTAGTTTCCCGATAGCTTCTTTTTTTAATTGCTCTAATTTTATTTTCATATATTTAAGCTGGGTTATGGTGCTTGTTTTTGCTACGGCTAGCAACAAAAAATTCTAAGACCAAAAATAGTATTGCCAGAATACCAAAGTTGACCCAAGTGAGAAGCCCCTTGGCTGCCAAAAGGAGCATTATTATTGCAAATGAAGAAAACACGAAAGATTGTCTGAAAGCTAACTTGACGGCTCGAAAAGCTACCTCTCCTTTGAAAATTACAAAACGAAAAACAAAACCAATCAGTGAAAAAGTCCCAGAGAGAGCTAAAAACAAAGATAGGTAAAATAATAAGAACCCCAACCAATTAGTTCTCATTGGGTCAACCATGCCGGCCACAAAGAAAAAAGCTCCCCAGCAAATTCCGGTAACAACAGACATGAACATCAAATAATTTTTTAGAGTCATATTTTAATGGTTAAGCATTTTTTTCAATTCTTCTCTCATCGCCAGGAGTCTCGTCTGCTCTTTTTCTACTAGTGCTGCCGGCGCCTTGGCAACAAACTCTTCGTTGGCCAAACGACCACTGAGAAGAGAAATCATTTTTTCCAAATTTTCCCTCTCTTTATGCAATCTCATTTTTTCTTTTTCCTGATCGACTGCTCCCAAAAGATAAATCTCTACTCCACCAACTATTATTGCGATTGATTCTTTTGGCTGTTCAGTCTTTTCTGCTACCTCAATTTCCGAGATGCCTGTTTTCAAATTCTTAATGATTTCTAATTGGGAATTTATCAAAGAAGAGTGGTTATTGTTAAAAATCAGTGCCTTAACTTTTCTGGCGGGTTCAACTCTGTTTTCGCTGCGACCGTTACGAACACCAATAATAATGTCCTGTATTAGAGAATAATCGCGCACAGCCTCATCATCTTTTCTGCCAAAAGTTCCTGGCCATTGCTTCACAATCAATAAATCATTATTGAACTGCGACCAAATTTCTTCGGTTACATAAGGAATAAAAGGGTGCCAGAGAACCAGAATGCTCTTCAAAAGATGAGCTAGAATCTCCTCTTTGCCTTTTTCAACCTTAGCAATTTCAAGATACCAATCGGCAAGTTTATTCCAAGTAAAGTTACTTAACTCTTCGGCCGCCAAAGAAAAATTGAAATCATCTAATTTTTCACGAACCAAATTCGCCGTTTGATGCAACTCAGCCATAATCCAGCGGTCAGCCAGAGTTTTCGGTTCCGGCAGTGAATCTAGGTCGCAAGAAGATGTCTCTTCTGATAAATCACTAAGGATAAAGCGAGAGATATTCCAGAGTTTGTTAATAAAATTTCTTTTAGCTGCAACCTTTTCTTCGCTATAACGGGAATCATTGCCTGGGGTACTACCAGTAAGAAGCGAGAGTCTGAGCGCGTCGGCGCCATAAATATTAATCACGTCTATCGGGTCAACGCCATTGCCTTTAGATTTAGACATCTTTTTGCCTTTACTATCAAGAATAGTGCCATGCAAATAAACTTTTTCAAAAGGAATTTCATTAATTGCAAATAGTGACATCATAACCATCCGAGAGACCCAGAGAGTTAAAATTTCATAACCAGTTTCTAACACCTGAGTTGGGTGGAATCTTTTCAGGTCTCCTATTTTTTTACCTTCCTGAAAATTATTTGGCCAACCTAATGTCGAAAAAGTCCACATCCCAGAAGAAAACCAGGTATCCAGAGTATCGCCATCCTGCAACCAGCCATCGCCTTGCGGAACTGATTCTCCGACAAATATTTCTTCACCGCGATACCACACTGGGATCTCGTGACCAAACCAAATTTGTCGAGAGATACACCAATCCCTCAAATTACTCATCCAGCTCTCAAAGCTTTTTCCAAATCGATCCGGCAAGAATTCAATATCTTTCCCTTTATAAGCCGCGATTGCCTTCTCCTTCAGGGTCTGGCCATCAAAACGAGCGACCGGTCTGTCCACACCAATAAACCACTGCTTAGAAAGTAGCGGCTCGATCGGTGAATCACAACGATAGCAGGAAGAAAGATTGTTCGAAAAAATTTTCTCCTCAATCATTAGTCCGGAAGTTTGTAATTTTTCAACTATTTTAGCTCTGGCCTCCAGCGCGCTCAATCCAGAATATTCACCAAAATTTTCTTTAATTTTTCCATTCTCGTCAATTACTTTCACTGTTTCTAGCCCTTGGTCTTGAGCCATTTGCCAGTCAACCATGGAATGAGCTGGTGTAACTCCTAGGGCGCCCGTACCGAAATCCATTTCTACTTTTCTATCGCCAATAATCTTCAGCTTTAGTTTCTGTCCACAAAAATCAACTGAAAATTCCTTACCAAGATATTTTTGATAACGCTCGTCTTTCGGGTTCACGGCCACGGCAGTATCGCCCAGCTTGGTTTCTGGCCTAGTAGTAGAAATTGCAAAAGGAAAGTCTACTGAATATTTGAAAGTGTACAGTTTTGCTTCTTGTTCGTGATATTCAACTTCATCGTCAGATAAAGTAGAGTGACATCTCGGACACCAATTAACGATTCTTTCTCCACGATAAATCACCCCATCCTGATACATATCAATAAACATCTTGCGCACTGCCTGTTGCCTCTCTTCATCAAGAGTGAAGGCAAGCCTTGACCAATCCAGGGAAGAGCCCATTTTTTTAGTCTGGCTTAGAATGGTCGCCTGAGTCTTATTGACAAATTCCCATACTTTTGACAGAAATACCTCTTTCCCTAAATCATGGCGAGTTTTTCCGGTAGACTTGAATAATTCTTTTTCAACAACATTTTGAGTGGCAATAGCAGCGTGATCTGTCCCCGGAAGCCAAAGAGTCCGATAACCGTTCATTCGGTGATAGCGAATCATGAGGTCTTCCAAAGCCAACATGGCGCTATGACCAATGTGCAACTTGGCGGTAATATTTGGAGGGGGCAAAATTATTGTGTAGTTTGGCGCATCATCAGATAAAGCTAGATTATCTGGGTTAAAATAACCTGAATTTTCCCATTTTTGGTAAATATGGTCTTCGCATTCCTGAGGATTATAAACTTTTTCCATTTCTTTTTTCATACCTTTAAAATTACCAAAAAAAACCCTGCTAGTCAACTAAAAATGCCAATAAAAATCTGCAGAAAAAGGGGCTAACTGGCCTCTGTCTTTCTTGACTTGCTGACACGGGCAAGCTATATTTAGAGGTCGAGCCAAAAGAAAGTAGAAAGCATCGAATCCATGTTAAATACCAACCAACAATTTTTCAGCCAACTAGAAAAAGCCAATAATGTTTTGGTGGTCTTTGCTAATGACTGGAACGGCGACGCTTGGCCAACAGTTAGGAAAAAATATCGATATTTCTGCCTCTCCAGACTGGAAAAATAAAACGACTGTCAAAAATTCTTTTTGGTCGTTCTTGCCTTCATTTGAAAAAATTAGTAATAAGATTGAAAATCTTCGAAAGTTTATCGTTTCGTTAAATATAAAAGATGCCAAGGTTAGCCAGATAAAATACCTCGTCGAAAAAGATTCTTTGAACTTTATTATTTCCCCCGCCGAAGGGTGGTTTAAACCTGAAGATATTAGCACTTCAGAAAGTGGCTTTAAGTATGATCTGATTATCACAATAAACTGCCAAGACTTAGAATCTTTGGGCGAAATATACTACCAAAACATTGAATTTTTTTACCAAACAACCATCATAAACATTGATCATCAAGCAGAAAATGAAGATTTTGGCCAGATAAATCTAACCGATTTAAATGCAGTTTCTGTGAGCGAAATTATCTATGAGCTATTTAGCGAAAAGGATAATCTAATCAATGAAGACGTAGCGACTTGTCTTCTTTTGGGAATTATCACTAAAACAAAAAACTTCAAAACCACCAATCTCACCCCCAAAACCCTGCTAAACACTTCAAAATTGATTAGTCTGGGCGCTAACCGCGAAGAAATAATTAATCGTTTATATCGTTCTCGTGATTTCAAAGTACTAAAACTCTGGGGCAAGGTACTAAATAATATCAGGTCAGAACAAGACGGCCTGCTGATCTATTCTTTTGTTAAGCCTGATGATTTTTTAGAAACTGGCACTGACAATAGCTGTTTATCGGAAATAATTGACGAATTAATTGCCAATTTGCCGGAGGCTAAAATGATTTTAATCTTCACTGAAGAATCAGGCGGTAAAACAAAAGTTCTAATTCACGCTCAAAAAAATAGCAACCCTCTTATAATATTCAAAGACTATCAAGTAAGTGGCAGCAATAAATTCTGCCAACTGGAAATTTCAGGATCAATTATTGAAAATACCGAGAAGATCGTGGCCTTAGGGAAAAAAGACCTTGCTAAATTAGGCTCATAATGATATAGATTCAATAGACGATTGAAGCGATGGGGCATGTAGCTCAGCTGGTGAGAGCACCGCTCTTATAAAGCGGGGGTCGAGGGTTCGAGTCCCTCCATGCCCACAAAAAAAGGTAAAATATCATTTACTTTTTGGATTAAAACTGATACATTAAAAATGCTTGAAATTCGGTTTTTATATAAATGGGCTCGTAGCTCAGTTGGTTAGAGCGCTACGTTGACATCGTAGAGGTCTGCAGTTCGAGTCTGCACGGGCCCACCCATTTTTTCTTTTTCCCTTTATTTGAATATGATTAACATCTTCTCTTCAAAAAAGAACCATTCCCGAGAAAGCGCCTTAACTCCAGAAGAACAGGCGTGGCCAAGGGTTATTGCTGCCGAGGGACAGCTAGCTGTAGATATTTACCAGCAGGAGAACCGCTTAATTGTGAAGTCCACAATTGCCGGGGCCAAGGCCGAAGATCTTAATATCAACCTACACAACGATTTGTTAACCATTAAGGGAACACGTGAATTAAAAGAAAATATCCGTGAAGAATATTATCTTTGCCGCGAATGTTATTGGGGTCCTTTTTCGCGTTCAATAATACTCCCCGTTGAAGTAGACTCGCAGAAAATCGAAGCCACCCTGGAAGACGGTGTTCTGACAATATCTCTTCTAATTTTAAAAAACTCTTCTATCTCTATCCAAGAAAAATAATATGTTTTCCGTCAAGATTAAGGCTTTCGAAAAAGATCAGGTCATTTTACAAGATGACGATGGTCGGCTTTATATTTGGCCAAAAAAAATCATAGGAGCCAACTTTAAAATTGGAGACACCCTTGGAATATCTATTGAGAACAGAAGCCAGGAAAAAATAGAGGCACTGAAAAATGAACGGCCAGACAGTCAGAAACAAGCTCATGAAATTCTTAATGAAATCTTAAAAATCCAAGAAAAATGAAAAACCACTCTGCCCGATTAAAGATATTTCTTTATCTTTCATTACCAATCGCCATGCTATTGGTTTTTTTACTAATGCTGGGGCACTTGGCTTGGGCAAAAAAGTATGAATCGAGGATTTACCCAGGAATAAAAATTGGCGGTATCTCTCTGAGTGGACTAACTAAAGCCGAAGCAAAAACAAAAATCAATGAACGAGCAGATCAGCTTGAAAAGGGTGGATTGATCTTTGAATTAAATAATAAAAAAATATCTATACCAGGAGAAATAATTGCTGATTCTAGCGATTTCACTCAAGAAGCCTTCAGGATAAATCGCGACCTAACCCTAGAAAAAGCCTTTAACTACGGGCGAGACAATAATTTTTTCAATAGCTTTTCTCGCTGGATTTTTGGTAATTGGCATTCCTATGACTTACCCTCAGAATTTAATTTTGATTCGGAAGTTCTGAGCAAGGCACTACAAGCAGACTTTGGTGACCAGGAAACCGCCAAGCAAAATGCTTTCTTAAAATTAAATAATCAAGGAGAATTGGAAGTGACGCCAGAAAAAAACGGTTTAGCCATTGATTACCAACAAGCAGTAGAAATTGCCAAAAAATCGCTAGCCGACCTAAGTTCAGACCCCATCGAACTAAAAACTACCGTAGTTAAACCAGATACTAGCTCCGAGGATTTAGCCTCCCTTGCTACTGAAGCTAAAAAAATAAGCGATTTAGCACCAATAAAGATAAAGTCTAACGATTATTTTTCGTCAGTTGATAAGGCGACTCTAATCTCCTGGGTAAAAGCCGGAGGGGATAATAAAATTACCTTGGACAAAGATAAAATCATTGCTTTTCTGAACGAAAAATTAGCACCGAGAGTCGATCAAGAAGTTAAATCTCCGCGTTTTGAAATGAAAGACGGAAAAATGTCCTATTGGCAGGCAGGAGAAGAGGGGAGAAAAATTAATCCAGAAAAATCAGCCGATCAAATAATTAATGGAATTATTCAGGGAAAACTAAGAGAGATACTCATCGAGACAGAAATTATACCTTTCGTTTCGCTGGAAACCGGTGACGTAGTCATAAAAGAGCTTATTGGTACTGGACACTCAAACTTTAATGGTTCTCCGACTAATCGACGAACAAATATTGCCGTCGGAGCAAAAGCTGTTCATGGACTACTAATCAAACCAGGAGAAGAATTCTCTTTAGTCAAAGCTCTCGGGGAGATTGATGAAAAATCTGGCTATCTTCCAGAATTAGTAATTAAAAAGAATAAAACCGTTCCTGAATTCGGCGGTGGCCTATGTCAGGTTGGAACCACTATCTTCCGCGCCGCCCTATCTTCCGGACTACCAATCACTGCCAGACAAAATCACTCTTACCGAGTATCTTATTATGAACCAGCTGGTACTGACGCGGCCATCTATGACCCACAACCGGATGTTCGTTTTATGAACGATACAGGAAGTTATATTCTAATCCAATCAAGAATTGTCAAAAATGACATTTATTTCGATTTCTGGGGTGTTAGCGACGGAAGAAAAGCAACAAGCACTAAACCAACAATTTTTAATATTACTAAACCGGAAGCACCAAAGACCATAATAACCAGTGACCTTAAGCCGGGAGAAAAAAAATGTACCGAGAAAGCTCATAACGGAGCAGACGCTTTCTTCGACTATACTGTCACCTATTTAGATGGTACCGTTAAGGAGAAACGTTTTAAATCGCATTACGTGCCCTGGCAAGAGGTGTGTTTAATCGGCGCAACTAGCACGGTCGCCACTTCTGAAACCACGACTCCTGCCGTCATTGCCAATTAACCACCACAAAAACCCAAATAACCAAAAAACTATCCAACACTGGATAGTTTTTTAAAATATTGATAATAAAAAAGACCAACTTAGACGGGTAGGCAAGAAAATCTCTTCTAGGAATTCCAGAGCTCGCAGCAATTGATAAATTTATTTATCAATTCTTGCAAGCCCAAAAAACCCTAGTAAGAAAATCCCCATGCTTGTCGTGCCTGACCCGTCAAAATTGGCCTTCCTTTTTGTTTAGCAACTAATTATCGTATCATAGGAATTACTCTTTGTCAATAGATATTTGTGGATAACTTGTCCCCAGAAAATTTAGGCTAATATTACCATTTATATCGGTGCGAAAGAATCTTATCCCCAGGGAAGAAAAGCGTGCCAAAACACTTAATGACGGATGTTTGAAGCTATTACCTGCTCCGACAGATATAATTATTAACTGCGGATTTATGGCTTTAATAAAATTTTCACTATTTGAAGTATCAGATCCATGATGACTAGCCTTAAATACTGTTGCGGATAAATCCCCGCCGAGTGAAAGCAGTCCTAGTTCTTCATCTTTTTCGCCATCGCCAGCCAAAAATACTTTTGCTCCGCCACAAACCAATCTTAAAGCTAATGAGCGATTATTAATATTTTTATCCCCAGGATTGCTGGGTGGGAATAGCTCTAAATTACAATTTGGGCCAAAAATTATTTTTTGATAATCCATCAAGACCTCTGATGGAATATTGTGGCTTTTAGTGGCCACGAAGAGACTCTCGCAGGCATGGCTATCACAAAAACTAGTGGCACTGATGATCCTGGCGACTCGGTAACGTCTTATTACTTGAATCAAACCCAAAGAATGGTCATCATGCTCATGACTCAGAATAAGCAGGTCTATTTTCCGATCAAAAAAATTGAGATATTTGCCCAAACCAATAAGCACCTGATCATCAGGCCCACCATCCACCAGAATCTTTCTGCCATCAGGTAAAAATATTAGAGCGGAATCTCCCTGCCCAACATCGAAGAATATTAGACGCACAGAATGAATAATTTTCTGGCTAGACAAGTCAAATAATAATCCGGCCAAGACAAAAATCGCAATAAAATATTTTTTAACAATCATTAACTAATTATCCACGGAAAAAGATAAATTAATTAATAGCAAAAGATAAATCAAACAACAAAAAGAAAACACCCGGAATTCCGGATGTTTTCTTTGTATTTTTCAAAACTTTTTTTCAGTTTAGAAAAGGAGACTACTTTTTCTTAGCGACCACCTTTTTCACAGCTTTTTTCACGGTCTTTTTCACAGCTTTTTTAACAGCTTTTTTAACAGCCTTTTTAGGGGCGGCTTTTTTGACAGCCTTTTTGACAGTCTTCTTAGGAGCGGCTTTCTTCACCACTTTTTTGACGACTTTCTTTTTTGCGGCTGGTTTCTTTTTAGCTACCATATTTTCTCACCTCCTTTCATATAAAAAATATTTTTCGAAAAAAATTGTTAAGATTTTTTTCTCTCTTACTCATATTATAGCACTAGGGAAAATTGGTGACAATATTTTTTCAAGTTTTTTAAATTTATTTTTTAAAAAAGGTTAAAAAAAAATTTAAGAAGACAAAAAAAACAGTAAATCATAAATAGCCTTTATTTATATAACTAAAAATCATCGATGAAATTGTGGTAAAAAATTATTTTTTGAAATTAAAAAATATTTTTCTGCAAAAAAAATTATTTTTTCACTTTTTTTGACAGAAAAAAATTATCAAAAAAAATTTCGGATTTTTTTTTCAATTCATTGGTGGTAAAAAAAAGAGGCGGCAAGTCGCCGCCTCTTAATAAAACCTTTTTATCCTATGATAGTCTGGATGAAAAATAATTATCCAAATCTGAAATTTTTACTCGCTCCTGAGTGGCACTATCGCGCTCCCGAACGGTAACCATCGCATCGTCTAGGGAGTCGAAGTCAAAAGTGAGGCAAAACGGCGTACCAATTTCGTCTTGGCGGCGATATCTTTTGCCAATATTACCATTGTCGTCAAACTCACAGCGGAATTTCTGACGCAAACTGTGATAAATTTCTTCCGCACGAACAACTAAATCAGGCTTATTCTTTAATAGAGGAAAAACTGCAATCTTAATTGGCGCTAATCTTGGCGGTAAAGCCAAAACTATTCTTTCGTCACCACCAATGTTCTCTTCGCGATAAGCCTCACAGAGGGCGGCCAAAAAAGTGCGGCCAACGCCAACGGAAGTTTCTACGATATTGGGGACAAACTTCTCTCCGCTGATGGTGTCGAGATATTCAAAATTTTGCCCAGAACTTTTGGCGTGTTGGGTTAGATCATAATCGCCACGAGCGTGAATACCCTCCAACTCCTTAAAGCCAAACGGAAAATTATATTCAATATCGTAAGCTTCTTTGGCATAAAAAACTAAGTTTTCATGTTGATGCCATTTTAAATTTTCTGGCTTAAACCCGAGATCGAGATAAAACTGCCAACGTGCTTCCCGCCAATAATTATAGGCTTCTTTGGTTTTGTCTGGATGGATAAAGTACTGCATTTCCATCTGCTCAAACTCGCGAGTCCGGAAAATAAACTGGCGAGCAGTAATTTCATTACGGAAAGCTTTGCCGATTTGGGCAATACCAAAAGGAATCCGAACCCTGGCAGAGTCTAAAACATTCTTATAATTAACGTAAATTCCTTGGCAAGTCTCGCCACGCAAATAAACCGGTTCCTTAGTCCAGTCGCCAGTAAAGTTACCGAGATTGGATTGAACTAGCAGATTAAAACTCCGACCAGAAGTAAAATCTTTCGCGCCACAACTTGGGCATTTAATTTTTTCTCGATTGGCATCAAAAATTTTATTAATTTCTTCTTCGCTCATTTTTTCATCAGCCAGAACATCAATCTCTTCCAGAAGAGTATCCAAGCGAAGCCTGGTATGACATTTGCGACATTCGGTTAACGGATCAGAAAATCCTTTGACATGACCGCTTGCCTCCCAAATTTTTGGGCTCATAAAAATAGCCGAGTCCAGGCCCACCACATTATCTCTTAATTGGGTCATTGATCTCCACCATTCTTTTTTAATATTATTAGCTAATTCCACTCCATACGGGCCAAGGTCATAGACCGCCGCAAAGCCACCATAAATTTCCGAAGACGGAAAAACAAAGCCTCGACGCTTAGTGAGAGAAATAATTTTTTCCATTAAATCGTTCTTTTCTTTTTTCATATATGTAACCTAATAATAAACTCTTGGTACTTAACAATTAAATATGTTATAATATTAACAAACTTAAGCCATTTTTTCAATTTAATCAAGCTAAAAAAAATTAGCTTATTTCAAATCTATGTTTTCTTATCGCTCCATCATCAAAAAAGCCCTAAAAACTTCCTGGCGTTATAAATACCTGTGGTTTTTTGGGTTATTCGCCACCCTGATCAATCCTGGCGGTGAATATCAAATTTTAAACAAAATCATCAAGGATGGTTTCTCTGGAAACTTCGGTTCTGACTGGAAAATGTTGGCTTCCACCGGAATCTTTAGTCTCCAAGCCATGTCAAACATGCTTGGACTAATGAAGGCTAATCCAATTTCCGCACTAATGACCGTCATTGCTATCGTCCTACTGCTTTGCCTTATCGCCTTTGTGCTTTGGCTGGCCATCTCCTCTCAAGGAGCAATTGTTAGCAAAACCCAAAAAATTGAAGAGGGGAAAAATCAGGACAAACCAGATTTCCGCGCCGATCTCAATCAGGGCGCAAAAGCCTTTTGGCCTATTTTGGGATTCAATGCTTTCTTGAAAATTGGTATCAATATCGCCTTTTTCCTCGTCAGCCTGCCAGTTATTTTGATGGTCACAAACAGTATCGCTTTCTCTATCATCTATGTAATTCTCTTCTTATTGTTTATTCCTGTCGCGATTTCCCTCTCCTTAATCGCCAAATACGCGATTGGCTTTTCGGTAATCAAGAAGAAAGGTTTTTTTGATTCTCTAAAAAAATCATGGAAATTATTTCACGAAAACTGGGTTATCAGCCTAGAAATGGCAATTGCCCTCTTCTCCTTGAATATCTTAGCTTCTTTCGCTATCCTCTTGGTTATTTTAATCTTCCCAATGCCCTTGTTCTTCGTCTGCTTAGCATTAGGAAAAGTGACAATCGCTTTAATTGTTGTCTTGCTGGCCATCCTGTTTATGATTGTCTCCGGGTCTTTCCTGACTACTTTCCAAATTAGCGCCTGGACTGATCTCTTCCTTAGATTAAACAATGGCAGCGCGGTTAGTAAATTAGACCGCTTATTCACAAAAAAGCACAAAAAATAAATGAGTGATTTTGATTCAATTGAAAACCTAATTTCTGGACAAAACACCGGAGATGAAACGCCGCAGGGGAAATTTGCTCAGAAGCAGGAGGAAATAAAAATAAAAGAAATAGAAAAAATTACCGAAACGAATGCCAATTCGTTGGGTTTGCCTTTTATCAATCTCTTCGGTTTCCCGGTTAGCCCAGAAGCTATCGCGCTGATTGATGAAAAAGAAGCGAAGAAGCTAAAGACTCTCTGCTTCTTTTACGATGGTGAACATATCCGAATTGGAGTAGTTGCTAGCGGTCCCGCCCAGCAAGAATTGGCTGATAGGCTGAACAAACTCTATTTCTGTGATGTTAAAATATATCTAATTTCTGAAAATAGCTTTAAATATGCTCTAGAGATTTATAAATCCATCCCAAAAGTAAAAGCCAGCCAAAGAGGCGTTGACATTACTGAAGAATCCCTAGAAAAATATAAATTAGAAATTAGCAGTTATAAATACCTAGAAGAAAAAATCAATCAGGTAAACATTAGCGACATCATCACTCTGGTTCTCGCAACCGCACTAAAGGTGGATGCGAGCGATGTTCATATTGAAGCTGAAGAAAAAATTGTTGCCGTCCGTCTGAGAATTGACGGTGTTTTGCAGGATGCAGCAAAAATTGATCACAAGCAATGGAAAATGATAATTGCTCGCTTAAAGATTTTAGCTAAAGTAAAAATCAACGTCGAGGACAAACCACAAGACGGTCGCTTCACTATCAATATTTCCAATGGAAAAATAGAAGTTCGTTGCTCCTTCTTGCCCACGGCTTTTGGCGAAAGCGTGGTCTTGAGACTGCTCAAACCATCGGAGGCTGGCCTATCTTTTACTGAACTAGGATTATTGCCGCAGGTTTACCAAATCTTGGAAAAAGAAATTGCCAAGCCAAACGGACTTATTCTTACTACCGGGCCAACTGGCGCCGGGAAAACTACTACTCTTTATTCTATTCTCAACCAACTAAACAAACCGGGTACAAAAATTATCACCCTCGAAGATCCAATTGAATATCAGCTCGAAGGGGTCAACCAAAGCCAAATTGAACCATCAAGAGGCTACGGATTTGCCGAAGGACTAAGATCCATTCTTCGTCAGGATCCAAACATTGTTATGGTTGGTGAAATCCGCGACCAAGAAACAGCCGAAATTGCCATCCAGGCAAGTCTAACCGGCCACTTGGTAGTCTCCACGCTTCACACTAACGATGCCTCTGGAGTTATTCCTCGCTTAATTGACATGGGGGTTAAGCCTTATTTTCTCGTACCATCGATTAATGCTGTCATCGGCCAACGTTTAGTAAGAAAGTTGTGTCCACAATGCAAAAAAGAACATCTTCTAACCGAAGAAGAAGCTGATCAAGTAAACAAAATACTAGCTGTCATCTCTCCTAAATCAGGAATTAACATCCCGCCAGAATTACCAAAGTTTTTTGAAGCCGGACCTGGATGCGATTATTGCAGCCAGATCGGTTACAAAGGAAGAATCGGCATTTTCGAACTTTTTACTCTTGATGAAAAAATAAAACAATTAACTATCGATAAAGCTCCTTCCTTTAAAATACTCCAGCAGGCAATTGAAAACGGTATGATTACCATGCTTCAAGATGGAATATTAAAAGCAATGGATGGCAGGACTTCTTTAAGCGAAATCTACCGAGTAATCGGTAACTTTGACTACATTAACGAACTGTATGATATTGTAATTTCTCAGACCATGGGGCGCGGCATTAAAATTAGCGCCGCAGAAATGAATCAGGCCAAAGAATTGGGAAGAAATATTAAAGGAGTAAAAGAGGCCGCCACAGAACTTCCTAGTCAAAAAATTCTTGGTTTTATAATTAGCATGGCCATTACCGGAAATGCTGGCGATATCCACATCGAACCAGCAGAAACAGAAGTAAAGGTGCGTCTGCGTATCGACGGGGTAATGACAGATTTAATTGATATTCCAAAATCTTCTTATATCCCCTTATTGTCAGAAGTGAAATTACTAGCGGGATTTGCCACTAATGAGAAAAAGGCCACCATGGATGGTCGCTTTGTGATTTATCTTCCAGAAAACAAAAAAGCCGACTGTCGTTTATCAATAATCTCAGGCGGATACGGCGAAACAATTGTTATTCGCTTGCTTAGCAATTCCGCGGCCTCTCTTTCCATGGAGAATCTCGGCATAACCACCTATTCCTTGACTGCCTTCAAGAAAGCACTCAAAAAAACAAAAGGAGTTATCATTACCACGGGTCCTACCGGTAGCGGAAAGACTACTACTTTATATTCTGCTTTGAATGCCCTCAATCAGCCTGATGTAAAAATTATTACAGTGGAAGACCCAATCGAATATCAGTTGCCAGGAGTTATCCAAACCCAAATTGATACCGAAAAGGGATACACTTTTGCTGCTGCCATGCGCTCTCTTCTGCGCCAAAACCCAAATATCATGATGATCGGTGAAATCCGAGACCATGAGACCGCGGAGATTGCCGTAGAGGCCTCAATGACCGGGCACCTTGTTCTCTCAACAATTCACGCCAATAGCGCTGCAGGCGCAATTTCTCGTTTTGCCGGACTAGATATTGATCGTTCTGCCTTAGCAAATTCTATTGAATTTTCTATTGGTCAGCGCTTGGTCAGAAGAATTTGTCCGCATTGCAAAAAAATAGTTCAACCAGAAGATGATTTGTTGGTGCAAGCCAAAAAAGCGCTAGAAGAAATACAAAACAAAGAAGTAAAAATTCCGACCGACTTAGTATTCTATGAAGGCGGTGGTTGCCCAAAATGCGGCGGGCTAGGATACAAAGGACGACTAGGTCTTTATGAGACTATTGAAGTAACGCCGGAAATTCAAAAATTAATTCAAAACCCAAACTCTACCAACCATGACATTGAGGAATTGGCTGAGAAAAATGGCACCGTCACCATGTTACAAGATGGTGTACTCAAAGCTTTAGCCGGAGAAACATCCCTTAAGGAAGTATTTAGAGTAATATAAAAATATGATTAGCAAAACTTTTGTCGCTCAACTAAAAAAAGATTACCGTGCCAGTGAAAGTGAGAGGAGACAAATAATTTCTCTCTCCAATAATGTCTTGTTCCATTCGAAAAAAGCAATTTTCGCCTTACATCGTGGCGACGTTAAAACTGCTGACGAAAAACTACTAGAAATGGAAAATGAGCTGCTTAATTTAGAAAAAAAATTCAGCATCAAAAGAATTGAGGAAGAGGGTGCCTATCGAGCAGCGGTTGAAGAATATGCTGAAGCCAAACTCCTCTCTTTTGCCATCAAGGGTGAGAAGATAGATAAAATTAAGAAGCTCAAACTAAGCACCGATGCTTATCTTGGCGGAATCTGCGACCTACTTGGCGAACTGGTTAGAGTCGCAACCAACCAAGCCGCTGAAGGAAACTTCCAAAGCGTTGCTAAAACCAAGGAATTAGCAGAAAGCATTATGGATCAACTAATTGATTTCGACATGACTGGATACCTACGAACCAAATATGACCAAGCGCGCGGCCATCTGAGAAAACTGGAACAAATGGCTTACGAAATTAAATTAAGGGCGTAAGTCATGAAAATCGCAATTTTTTCAGATTTACATGATGATGGCAATAATTTAAAAAAATTTCTCGATTTTTGCCAAAAAGAAAAAATTAAAACCTTAATTTTTTGCGGAGATCTGGCTAATCAAGAAACCCTTGGCTACTTGGCAGATAATTTTCTCGGTAAAATTTTTATGGTCGGCGGCAATGCTGACCTTTTTGGAACAAGAGAAACAAAAAAATATTCCAACATCATTTTCTCTCCAGATGTCATCGAGGTTCATCTCGGAAAACTAAATTTCGTCGCTATCCATAAGCCAAAAGACCTAATAAAATTTCTAAGCAAAAAAAATATCAGTCCTGATTTCGCCTTTCACGGGCACACTCATCGCCCAGACATCAAGGAAACAGGAAAAACCACTATCGCTAATCCTGGCACACTTAACGGTCCGGAATATCAAGCCAGTTTTGCCACTCTTGATTGCGCAACAAAGAAATTATCTTTGAATATTCTTAGCAAAATATAGAAAAATAAAAATAAAAAAATCTGCTTTTTGCAGATTTTTAATTTTTAAACTAAAGCTCCCACACAAGCAGGACCAGTCTTGATCGAAGAAATCATCTGAATGATCCCAAGAAATGCTTTTCCATCTTCAGTTAAACTGAGATTCCCATCGAGCAATAAATTTTTTGCCTGGAGCCCAGACATCTTAAAGTCTCCTCCTTGAAATTTGTTGAAAATCATTTTAAATTGCAAGAAATCTTCTTCGTCGAGAGACAATTTAACCTCTCCCAGGCCAGCACTAGCCAAAAGTCTTGCTAATAAAGTTTGGGCAAATAAAATAAAAATTTCGCCCTCTTCTAAGTATTTACGGATTTTTTTCAAGTAAAGACCGAGGTCTCTTTTTGGCACCGTATCCGCCAAAGCCAAGTCTTCCTTTGTTTCTATATTGGAAAGGAAATCGTCGACCAGAATATTCTTGCGCCACTTAATGATAATTCTTAACAAAAAGCAGGCAATAAGTAAGATGGTAATCCATTTTGTCTCCATGGCTTTCTTTTTTGTGAATAATTTGTTAAAGATCTAAAAATTAAAAAAATTATTTATCTAATAGGGATAAGTACTTTCCGGTATAACTGGCCTTTATGCTCTTTAAATCATCTGGCGTGCCAAAACCAACAATTTCGCCACCCTTATTCCCGCCCTCCGGACCAAGATCGATCACCCAATCCGCGGATTTAATGATTTCTAAATTATGTTCAATGACTAACACGGTATTTCCAGCGTCAACTAATTGGTTAATTACCAAAAGTAACCTTTCAATATCTGCAAAATGTAAGCCAGTCGTTGGCTCGTCTAAAATATAAAGGGTTTTTCCAGTAGAACGACGAGATAGCTCTGTGGCTAGTTTTACTCTTTGTGCTTCCCCGCCAGAAAGAGTGGTCGCCGACTGGCCAAGCTTCAGATATCCCAAGCCAACCCTCTCTAGTACGGAAAGTTTTTCAAATAATGGGGCAATGTCCTTAAAATAACCCATTGCCTCCGAAACCGTCATTTCCAAAAAATCGTAGATACTTTTTCCTCGATAATTAACACCCAAAACTTTTTCTTGGTATCTATGTCCATGACAAGTATCACAGGTAACGTAAATATCTGACATAAACTGCATTTCTACCTTCAACACACCATCGCCTTCACAATGCTCACAGCGTCCGCCGATAACATTGAAAGAAAAGTGCCCGGCGTTAAGCCCCTTGGCTTTAGCTTCCGGTAGACCAGCGAACAAATCGCGGATATATGTAAAAACACCGGTATAAGTCGCGGGGTTTGAACGAGGAGTGCGACCAATCGGTGATTGGTCAATACTAATAACCTTATCGATATTTTCCAAGCCTTTAATTTCCTTATGCTTTCCCGGTTCAACCTTTGCCCGATAAAATTTGCGATTCAAGCTATTAGCTAAAATGTCAGAAATTAAAGTAGATTTACCTGAACCGGAAACACCAGTAATCGCCACCAGCTTCCCAAGCGGAATCGCGACATTAAGATTTTTCAAATTATGCTCAGTGGCACCAATAATCTCGATCTGTTTTCCGTTGCCGGGACGAAAATTTTTCTTAGAAGAAATTTTTTTTCTTCCCGATAGATAATCACCCGTCAAAGAGGCGCGACAACTTTTTATTTTCTCAGGAGTCCCTTCAAAAATAATCTTACCCCCCGCAATGCCCGCGCCCGGACCAACATCGATCAGATGATCTGCGGCCAACATGGTTGATTCATCATGTTCGACAACAATAACGGTATTACCCAAATCGCGAAGCCGTTTCAGTGTCTCAATTAGTTTATCGTTATCTTTTTGATGCAAGCCAATAGAAGGCTCATCTAGCACATAAATCACCTCGGTAAGGCCAGAACCGATTTGCGTCGCCAAACGCATTCTTTGGGCCTCTCCGCCAGAGAGAGTGCCAGATGGGCGACTGATAGACAGATAAGCGAGACCAACTTTCTCTAGCAGCTCGATTCGACCAACAATTTCTTGAATAATTGGCTTGGCAATTGGCAAGGTACCACTTTTTAACTTGCTTTCTGTGGCCAATAATTTCTCCCTTAACTCGGGGAGAGCTGGCTGACTAAAGTCTGAGATAGAAAGGCCTTCGATCTTTACCGCTAAAGACTCTTTCTTTAGTCTTTTGCCAGAACAAGCTGGGCAAGGGGAAACAACGAGACATTTCTCGATTTCTTGTTTAATAAAACTAGAACGCGTATCTTGATAACGGTCGAGAAGAATTTTTTTCAGACCAAGAAAATCTTTACCGCCATCTAGCAGAAATTTCTTTTCACTTACTGTAAAAAGTTTTACTGGTTTTAAAAAATCCAAATTGCTTTCTTTGATTTCTTTCGCGAATGGCGCAAAAAAAGAATTCGGATTACTGAGAGCGTTTAGTCCTAGCGGCCTAATTGCCCCTTCGGCTAAACTTAAGTTTTCGTTAAGAACTAAATCGCCGCTCACTTCTGGGCAATAACCAAGTCCACCGCAATCAGGACAAGCTCCCTGGCTGGAGTTAAAAGAGAAAAAGCTCGGTTCTAACTCCTGAGAATTGAAGTGTCCGTTTGGGCAACTGTAAACCGGAGTGTTTTTTTCCTTCTTAACAGCTTTCTTTAAGCGCAAGCCGCACTCGGGACAGTGGGGAACCCCTATTTTTGCATATAACAATCTGAGAAAATCATAAATCTCTGAAACCGTGCCAACAGTTGATCTAACATTAGAAGATACTGAGCGCTGATCAATGGAAATTGCTGGTGACAAGCCATCAATAAAATCCAAATCTGGCTTATCCATGACACCAACAAACTGACGAGCATAAGAGGAAAGAGATTCCACATAACGACGTTGCCCCTCGGCATAAATAGTATCAAAAGCTAATGAAGATTTACCGCTACCAGAAAGGCCAGTGATAACCACCAATTTGCCACGAGGGATTTCGATATTGATGTTCTTTAAATTATTTACTCGCGCACCGCGAATAGAGATATTTTTTGGACGATAATTCGGCATATTTCTCTTACAAGAATGGATAAAAAAGTTTAAGGGTTACTTTAGCAAGAAAATCAACAAAGTTCAAGGGGCGCTTCTTCAGATCAAAATGAATAGCCGAGCTTTTCCAGCGGTTGATGATTTTTAGCAGGTCATTAATAATAGCTTTCTGAGTAAAAAATACACCGCTTTCTACGTTCAAACCAATAGATAAGACATCAAAATTAGAAGAACCAACCATCGCCTCTTGATTGTCGACCATAAAAATTTTGGCATGATTCATTTCTGGCAAAAAATAGAAAATAACACCCAGCTCTGATAACTTGGCCGCATAATAATAGTTGACTCGATCGATAAAGATGATGTCGGTAAACTTGGGAATCACAAACTCTACTCGCACCCCTCTTTGAACAGCGTTATCCAATAAGGCCATTAACCAGCGTGGCGGAATTAAATAGGGAGTAACAATAGTAACAACCTCTTTGGCTTCGATGATTTTTTGGCGATAATAATCTTTCAAATAAGCAGTATCTTTGTTTGGCCAATCATCGACCACCCAGGATTTTATTTTTTTGATTAAAGAGTTTTTTTGATATTTCAGAATCTCTTGATCGTGCCCGCCACACATCTTATATCCATAAGAAAAGGTTTTAAGCAGTGGCTTAACTATCCTCCCCTGCAAGCGAATCTGCAAGTCGTTCCAGGCAATAATTTTTTGATTGATATTCACTCCTCCCAGAAAAGCGATTTTTTCATCGACAATCAAAATTTTGCGATGAGTACGCCTGAGGAGGTGAGAAAAAAACATAAATTCCGCTCCCGCTGTACGCAGCTCTGTGACCGCCTCTTTTTTGAGATCCAAACTACCGTAAGCATCGGCAATAATTACTACTTTTACTCCTGCTCCCAGGCGCTCTTTAATCGCACCAAAAAAGTCATGAGTGACCTTGGTGTCATCCAAAAAAATATACATCTCTAGAAAAATAGATTTTTGAGCGCCACGAATTGCTTCAATCATGCCATCCCAAGCTTTTTCACTGGTTGTATAAATTTTATATTTCATGATTATTTTCCTAATATGGCTTTAATCTTGAGAATCATTTTTTCAGTGGCATCTATTCCTACCTGGACCAAGGCTTCGATTACTTCTGCGTCAAAGTATCTTTTGAGTTTTACAGTATTAATAAACTGAGAAGTATCAGGACTAATAGTGACGTCAGCAAACTTGCAAGAATTTACCGCCAAATTATGGGCAGTGATCCTTGCTCCACGCAAAAGCACTTTGGCCATAGTGAATTTCTTTTCAATGAATTCATTATGATGATAGAGGTTGACGCCAATAACAACATCAGCACCTCTTTTTTTTAGAATATCACAAGGAACAGGATTACTAAGACCACCGTCGACCAAGGTTCTTTTCTGATACTCGACCGGCTTAAAAACTAAAGGCACGGCGCAACTAGCATGCACGACGGAAGATATTTTTCCCTTCTCAAAAACGACTTCTTCGCCGTTGTCCAAGTCTGTTGCCACAATAAACAAGGGAGTTGGTGTCTGAGAAATATCGCCAGACCCAAGGTCTTTGCGTAAGAATTTCTCAAATTTTTCACCGTTCATTATTCCTCCACGCCAACTTAGATCAAAAAGAATCGGCAGTTTTTCCCGGGGATTTTCGGTAATTTCACGCTCCATCTTCTCCATGTCGCGATGTAGAGCATAATGGGCCGCTACCCAGGAACCGATACTAGCGCCGCTAATCAAATCGATTGGAATGCCATGTTTTTCCAAAGTTTTAATAACCCCCAAATGAGCAAACCCACGAAAACCGCCGCTACCTAAGGCTAATCCTACCGTTTTTCTCTTTTTCATATTAAAATAAGTTAAATGCCGTTTAGATATTATAACAGATTTGGGGTAAAATTAGGAGGTGATGATTAAAAAATAAAAAAGCTGCAATTTTTCTTTGCAGCTTTAAAAAAATACCTTCTAGTAACGAATAGTGAGGTAGGCACTCAAGGCATGATATAAAAAATCATACCTCAATTCAGTGATTAAGCGGCCGTGCTTATTGTTCCAGTCCTTGTAAACTTCAAAGGATGGAGCAACTCGAACATAATCCCGCACTTCACTATTAATTCCCGCAGCTAGACGAAACCAACCCGGACCTATTTGCTTCCCCATGATTACTTCATAATTTTGAACACCATTAGTTTGGCGACCATCGATGCGCAAGGAATAGGTCCCTTTAGCACAGATAGGAGAAAAATGTTTGAAATAAAAGAGGGGTACAACCAGGTACTCCGTACCGTCAACATAAGTCTCTTGAGAGAAAAATCCCTGATTAATTTCGCCAAACCCACTTTGTGAGCGGAACCAAAAATTGTGAGTTTTTGGTTGATAATTCAGGAAATTAAAGATACCAAAATGTTTTAAATTTTTGGTGCCAGCGAAAGCCCAGTANTATTGCTTCCCCAAAGCTATAAAAGCGTGTTTGGGGTGATAAGCTAACCAAGTATAATCAGCGTCTTTACCGTTAAACTTTTGACCAATAGGATGACTAAGAACTTCGTAGAATTCTACCGTGAAATTGCCATAGTTCCAGCGACCACCGAAGTAATCTTTGGGAATGGAATTTTGTCCCACCACCCGACCAATCTCAATGAGGCTGTTAAATTTACCAATTCTATTTTGGACCCAAGTATCAAAGGCGAATTGATCACCCTTGCCGCCATCGCCAGTTTTTACCAGCATGGCACTCCAAGTATTTGCCGAGTCCGACCAGATCTTTGGGAAAATTAGACCAAGAACGTCACGACCTTCGGCTTTGTAGTCGTACTTGAGGTTGATAAATTTGGTTTTTAACTCAACTCTCTGGAGAGAAACGGTTGGTTTGTGAACACTATCAGCCAGAATAGAACTTTCCAAGTTAATATTCTGAGCACTAACCATTGATTGCATTATAATAATGCAAATAATTACAAAACTTTTTTTCATTGTTAATTCCTATTATTTGATTAATAATTTATTAAAATAATTTCCCTTTTTTAAAAAAGGGCAAAATATCGAATAATTATTAAACAAATAAAGGAATCGGATCGGGATTTGTTTTAAATCCTTTTCGCTCTTTCTGTGGTGGAGGCAGAAGCATCTGCCAAACAACAGAAGAAAAATGATAAAAATCTTGTTTTTCAATAGTGGCTGACACCAGAGAACTCACTCCGCCATCAAAACATTTCTGCACCAAATCTCCTGGCGGCGCCTTAGTCATTATCTGACACTTACTATCATCTTGATGATGAAAATTATCACCACAGCTAACAGTTCGAGGAATAAGAACGATCAGCATCGTGACCATCGCTACTGGCAAAAAATAGTGCCTGCGAATAAGTCCGCGATTGTCTAAATAATCGCGATATTCACTAAGCTTAATATTGCTCTTAGCGAATAATCGAATGTCTGATAATTCGTCGTTAGAAATCAGTGAAAAGATATTAATTTCTCTTCGCTTAAATTCTATTTTCATTGCCAGTTTTCTAGTCTCTTGCTGAAATATTTTCAACCAGACACGAATAATAACAATGGGATAAATGGCGAGGCAAATCAGGAAGCTCAAAGGGTTTTTGATCCAGAGAGTTTCTTGTTCTTGATAGCGCCAAATGTACAGAAGAATAAAAGCAAATGGCATCTTCTGCCACCAAAAATTAAATAGCCACAAGAGCAAGCTCATTAGCACTCCCGACCAATAACCGGAACGATGCATTTCTTTTTCGCTAAGCAAATTTTTTTGGTAAGCATCCGGATCAATCGTCTTTTCTAATTTAGTGCGTGCCACAGAAAGTCTTTCCATGAACTTGTCATACTCCTCGTCAGAAGAGGCGTGTTTGCGTTGCACGTTTCGATTAAATACCTCCAACATACTATTAATAGAATGCTGAACGGACATTATCGCGAAACGGTCAAAATCATTCTTTTTTTGTTTGATTTTGATCTCCGTCAGGTCAGAAAAATATTCTTCTGGCCCGTAGTTGTCGCCCAAATTTTGAGCGCGTCTTACTTTCTCATTCAAATATTGAACATCTCCTCTGCCACCATCTTGTTTGATTGGTGGACTAACCTCGTTACCGAGATTATTGAACAAGGAAAAGAATCCAATATTGAAAAGAAAAAGCAGTGCCAGTCCAAGCTTTAAGCTCGGGATTAAGAACTTTTTCATTTCTATCTATTTCTATTAATTTTTTAAATAATTTACCATTTTTGGTAACTAGTAATTATCTCATAAAAAACAATGTTTGTCAATACAATTGGCAAGAAAATGAATAATCTCCTATAATATACTTATGCATGTCAAAGAATTGTCACAAGTCGGCAAAAAATCTTCGCTAGCCGACATTATCCTTGGTGGTCAAGATGGCTTGGTTAACGTTTTGGGCGTTATTTTAGGTGTTGCTGCCGCTACTAGCGACCACAAAATAATTATTGCCGCCGGTATGGCCGCGACTTTTGCTGAGAGCATCTCCATGGCTGCCGTGGCCCTGACCTCAAAAATGGCAGAACGTGATCACTATTATTCTGAAGTGGAGAGGGAAAAACGGGAAATCAAAGAAATGCCAGAAGTTGAGAGAGCGGAAATTAGAGAAATATATGCTCAAAAAGGATTTTCCGGAAAATTATTAGAAGATATTGTAGCGCAAATCACCAGCAATAATGAGCAGTGGCTGAAGTTCATGATGAAAGAAGAATTAGAATTAACCGAAATAAAAAACAAAGAAATCTATACTGGCTCTTTTGTGGTTGGTTTTTCGGCCTTAGTTGGCTCTTTTGTGCCGCTTCTCCCCTTTTTCTTCTTACCAATAAAAACGGCCGTTATTAGTTCTTTGATTATTTCGGCAATAGTTTTATTGTTTGTTGGCATCTATAAGGCCAAAACTACCGTTGGCAACCCTCTAAAAACCGGCCTACAAATGGTTTTAATCGGCATGGGGGCAGCTCTGGCCGGCTATTTTATCGGTCACTTATTCGGTCAGTAATCAAAAAATAAATTTTAATTATTTTACACAAACACGCATTGGCGTGTTTTTTCGTTAAAATTCCTTATTTAAGCCCAATTTTTATCTATTGACAAATATAAATAAACATTATACAATATTTTAATCACCTAGTAATTTACCAATGAAAAATCAAAGTTTCTATCTAAATCTGGTAGCTAGGGGTATTTTAATTAATGCCATTAGCTACGGAATGTTTCTATTCGTCGCCAAAATCCTTGTCGACGGCAAACATTTGTTAATCGGGCAAGAGATGAAATTCACCTTGCCAAGAGTAGCAGCAATTGCTTTAATTGCCGCAATTTATTTCTTCATAGATATTAATCACCAAAAAGTTGCTAAACAAAAAGCTGCTTTTGGAACTTTTTTCTTCTACATCAATACTACTGGAATTTATTGCCTGCTATACGGCTGTCTAAATTCATCCGTCACTAGCTCAGTAGTCGGCTTGGCCTGCATTGCCAGCTTCATAGTATTGCAAAAGAAAAACAGAAAGACTTTCTCTGAAATAACAATTGCCAGAGGGCTGATATTAATTATCGCCACAATAGCTATCCCAATATTCATAATCAATTGGTGCATGCTCGGCAGAGTTATATAAAGATCCATGGACCATCATAATCACAAAATGATGGTCTTTTTTTATTACAAAAAACTGCCAGGAAAATTCCTGACAGTTTTTTAAGAATCAAATTTTTATTTTAGAGTTAAGCCTTGACTTTTCTTTCATCAACCACTAATTTTTTGTGCATTACTGCGACGATTCCAATAACAGTAGATACTAGAATCAAGGCGGCGGAGATGCTCTGGGGAGTTAACATGGACTGCTCTGTTTCTGGAACTTCCAAGCCATTAAGGGCGGCATAAACGGATGAACCGGCAAGCATTGCGCCGGAGGCAATAATTGCGCCATATTCCTTCAATTTTCCAAGTAAGTTTCTTACCTTATCTTGCTTTTCTGGGTCACTTAATTTTTCTTGAACCAATTCCTGATCCATAGCTTTAATCTCTTCAATATTGGCATTAGCTGTCGATAGGTCAGCTATTGCGGCCTCTGTCATCTCAACTCCCTGCTCGCCCTCAACAACTGATTCTTTAGCTAAGCTATTGCCTGTGCTGTTTTCAAAATTCATATTTTTTATTAATTAATTATTTAAAATTAATGTTACGCAAAAATTAATCTTTTAATTCATTTTTCAACTCTTCTGTCATTTCGGCAAAAGCTTTGGCGAACATTTCAATGTCTTCTTGAGTAGCAGTCTGGTTTTTGATTTTTTCCGCGATTGCTAGCATTGTTTCGTGATTCATAATTTTAAATTTAATTATTATTAACCGGAAATGGTTAATATTAATTTTAACATATTTTGATTGTTTAAGTAAATATTTTTCTCGCGCCATCAAACATTAAGCAACAATAGGAAAGAGTCTCTAAAATGTTGAATAGTTAACTAAATTTATTATATCACATTATTATAATAATGTCAATAGAAAGCGATTTTGAGTGTCAATCCTAGCCAAATTTTAAATTGACAAATATATGCATATAACTTAATATTTCATTAAGGTTTGGCGCTAAGGATATTGGCTTGGAAGCAGCCATTTATTTAAAGAGTGCGTAACAGCTCACTTAGTATCCATTCTAGCCAGTTCAAAAAAGGACTGGTTTTTTAAATATATTTTCAATTAAATAAAAACACCCAGCAAAGCCGAGTGTTTTTATTTAGTAGTCCCTAGGGGAGTTATCGCGCTCGTTCTGCTTCCGCATCGCTCACTTATCCGGGGCCAGCGTCAAGCATCCCTTGAATGCTTGACGATCACTCGTCTGCGCCCTCGCTGCTCGAAATAGCAGCTCGGGCTTGATTCGCTTCTGGCCTGGTTCGCCTCCTCCAACCTCCGGTCGGCTAAATAAAACAACACACTTTTCGTGTGTTGTTTTATTTAGTAGTCCCTAGGGGAGTCGAACCCCTCTTACCAGGATGAAAACCTGGTGTCCTAACCGATAGACGAAGGGACCAGTAGTTTATGATGGATTTTTTCTTTAATCTGTGTTAATACTTAAATTAGTATAAATAATAAACCGACCTTCGTCAAGTTATGCGAATTTTAGCAATTGAAAGTAGCTGTGATGAAACTGCCGCATCAGTTTTATCAGCTAATAAAAACCAAAAACCAAAGATTCTCTCCAACGTTATTTCTTCACAGATTGCAATTCACGCCCAATATGGCGGAGTAATCCCAGAAATAGCGGCCAGAGAGCACGTCTTAAATATTATTCCAGTAATCGCGGCGGCTTTAGCGAATGCAAAAACCAAACCCTCTCAGTTGGACGCAATTGCTGTTACTAAGGGTCCAGGACTAATCACTTCTCTCATTTCGGGAATGGAGACTGCTCGTACCCTGGCTTATGCCTGGAACAAACCACTGCTCGGTCTTAACCATATTGAGGGTCATATTTATGCCGCCTTCTTAAATTTAAAAAGAAAAGTGCAATTTCCGGCAATAGTATTAACAGTTTCCGGCGGACATACTCTCCTGGCAGTGATGAAAGAGCATGGTGAACTAAAAATAATTGGCGACACCCGCGATGACGCTGCTGGCGAAGCTTTTGACAAGGGGGCAAAAATGCTAGGGTTGCCTTATCCTGGCGGACCAGCGGTTTCCAGGGCTGCCCTGAGTTACCTGTCTCAGTTCTCCGAAAAACCAAAAGAAACTTTGGGTTTTCCTCGGCCGATGCTTAATTCTGGTGATTTTGATTTTTCTTTTTCCGGCCTCAAAACATCCCTGCTATACAAACTACAAGCTGATAAGAACTGGGCGAAGAAGATTGAGCAGTATTGCTATGAGTACGAGGAAGCAATTTTTGATATTTTGATCGGCAAGACTCTTAAGGCCGCCAAAAAATACCAAGCCAAGAGTATTATTGTTAGCGGTGGTGTTTCCGCTAGCTCCAGGCTCCGAAAACAATTTCTTGATAAATCTAAAATCGCCAATTCCAAGTTGGGCGTCTATTTTCCGGAGATGTCTTACACTACTGATAACGCCGCCATGATTGCTTCGGCTGCCTACTTCCGCTTAAGTCGAAATACAAAAGTAAAACCTTGGCAAAAAGAAAAAGTTGAGCTAAACTTATCTTTATAAGCCGGTTCGATGGCGAAGTGGTCTAACGCTGCAGTTTGCAAAACTGCCATTCGTGGGTTCGACTCCCACTCGAACCTCAATTTAAAAAAGTCAAAAAGCGCAAAACTGTCCTATTTTCGGGGCAGTTTTTGTTTGGTGAAAAATCTGTGGATAACTTGTGTGGAAAACTGCTAATTCACCGAGATAAGTCCACAAAATTGTGGACTTATCTTTTTTGATCAATTTATCTTATTTATATATTTTAACTAATATTTAAACAAATAATCTAAATTTATTAAAAAATAAGGAAAACTTTACAATTTATTGACCATAAAAACAAATAATGCTAAACTATGTGTATAAGTGTTCTTTTTAATCAATTTTTTACTGGCTTTCCAACATTATTCGTTCTTTATTGTTCTTTTGCTTATCAGCACTGATATGATGAGCTGCCAGCCACAAACAAAAATTTCTCAATCGATAGCTGTTCCATAACTAATAGATAGTTAAGGGGTAGCTACTCATTTGTCCGAAATTTGGCTCAAAGCCCGGTAAAAAATTGCGAGAGAAAAATCAGTCCTCTTGCACCAAATCTTGTCATCTCTCTTGAGACGACCAAAGGTTCGGATGATTACCCAGTTGAATTTATTATCATTTTATATATAATAAAGGGGTCCATTCGGACCTTTTTATTTACTAGAAAGCTATTATGCCATTATCTATCGGAATTGTCGGTCTACCAAACGTCGGAAAATCCACTCTCTTCAATATTCTCACCAAAAAAGGCGTGGAAGCTGCTAATTATCCTTTTTGTACTATTGAACCGAATGTCGGCGTGGTTAAGGTGCCAGACTATCGAATTGAAAAATTAGCGGAAATATCAAAACCAGCAAAAGTAATTTATACCACCATCGAATTCGTTGATATTGCCGGTCTGGTTGCTGGCGCCTCAAAAGGCGAGGGCCTAGGAAATAAGTTTTTGGCTCACATTCGTGAATGTGATGCTATTTGCGAAGTTGTTCGCGATTTTAAAGACCACAATATTATCCACGTTGACGGTAAAGTTGACCCCGAGAGTGATAAAGAGACAATTAATTTAGAATTAATTTTGGCCGATCTTGGCACGGTCGAAAAAAGACTAGAGAAAAGTCGCCGTGAAGCCAAAAGCGGCAATAAAGAAATTATCTTTCAAAACACAGTCAGCGAAAAAATCTTTGCCCACCTGGAAGCCGGAAAACCAGCTAGAGAAATGGAATTCACCGAGGAAGAAATGGTTTTTGTAAAATCTCTATGCCTACTTACCATAAAGCCAATGATTTACTTATTAAATATTGACGAGGCTTATGGCGGAGAAGATATTTTACATGCCGGAAAAGAAGAAGTCATCGCAGTGAATGTCAAAATAGAAGAAGAAATTGCCTCTCTCCCCGAAGAAGAACAAGCAGAATACATTAAAGAGCTGGGCTTAGAGCAGAGTGGTTTGGATAAATTGATTCGCAGTGCCTATAACATTCTCGGGCTGGATACTTTTTTCACCACTGGCGCCGATGAAACCAGGGCTTGGACTATTAAAAAAGGAACTAAGGCGCCTTACGCTGCTGGCACTATTCATACTGATTTTATTAAAGGCTTTGTCCGTGCCGAAACGATTAGTTTTGAACAATTTGTAGCCGCTGGTAGCGAGGCAAGAGCCAGAGAACTTGGCACGATGCGCGTTGAAGGAAAAGATTACGTGGTCAAAGATGGTGATATTTGTAATTTTTTGATCAATAAATAAGACTTTTTTATATAATAAAACCCGCTTTCTTAAACGGGTTTTTAATTTCCTTAGTGGCTTGGCGATAGCTTGTTATTTTTGCTCTATCTTCTTCACTGTTGCCAAAATTAATTTAGCAGGATAAGAGCCACAACATCTAGTTAAAGCCTCCAATTGACGATTGCCTTTTTCATCAGTTTTTTCAACAACATCTCTGAGATGACGAAGTGCTCCAGGAGCTAAAGTGCTGTCATTTAATTCTACATAAACAATTTCTTGAACGACAAAGGGGTCTTCATCAATATCATCCAATAATGAATAGCCGCTTAGGGTCGCCATCTTCCCGTCCGAAAATTCAAAAGTAATAAATCTTTTGGCCCGACGTTCGCTCAGTGATTCTTCGTGGTGTGAACATGATGAGGTAAAAACCAGGACAAACAGAATACAGAAAATCTGAAATTTTTTCATTAGTGCTTTTTTGATTATAAATTAACATTTAGTTACATTATAATAATATCATGAAAGACGCTAATTGTCAATAACAATTGGCCCGAGTCTACTTCTTGTCGAGAACTACCACTTCACGAAAGACCCTCTGTCCTTCTCGTCCATATAGCACCGAGTATACCTTAGTAAAATTACCTAATTTTGGCTCAATATGACTCTTACCAAAGAATACCGGCCAAATCATTACCACTCGACCACCCGGTTTTAAAATCAAATCAAATTGTCTCAAAGCTTGTGTATATAAGTCTTCCAAATTCTCGATAACTAGCTCCACATTTTTCAAGCCCCTTTGTGGACCAAGGTACGGTTCCGTTACTACGGCATCAACTGAAGAAGCTTTAATAACTTTGGACAAATTGATGACATTACGATTAATTATTTTAATATTAGCCCTATCCAGGCCATAACGCTTTTTCATCCAATTAACATTTTCTCTAGTGTCACTAACGGCTTTGGGCGATAAATCGGCGCCAATTAGGTTCTGATACCCCATGAGCATCGCCTCGGTGACCACGGTCCCAGAACCACAAAATGGATCCAAGATTACAGCGTCCAAACTATTTTGACCGGCCAAATTAATCATTATTTGCGCTAATTTTGGCGGAAGCATTCCCGATTCATCATCACGAGCCGGACGACCATAATCACGCTTGGACAGGTCCTTAAAATCCTGGACGGCCAAGGTTTGACCAAGCAAAACTTTCCCGTCTTTTTTGGCGATTACTAGCTCAATTCCTTTACCAATAAGCTTATTTTGAGTAACGACTACACTGGAGAGCTGAGGCTCGCGGCTGGTTACCAGACGGCAAGAAAGTCCTTGCTCGCGAAAATATTTCTTTAATTCTAGTCCAAGCGCTAGCGGTTTTGAAATGGTCTCGCCATAAACCGAGATACCAAAACAGAATTTTCCTTCACCACTAGCCCCCTTCGCTTTTGAGGCAATTTTTGCCAAAGCTAGCTGAAGGTCCAAGTCGCTCGGTTTATCTAATTCTTCTTGAAAAACGCCTATTTTAATAATTCCGCCGAGTTTTTTGATTAAATTTTCAGGAACGATTTCATTCTCCGTTTCTAATACTAACAGCTCCTTGCTTATGAGTCGCTTTTCTTTAATGCCAAGAACTGTGGCAATTTCCGCGAAAGAAAGCTCCGGGTTGGAACCTAAAATGAAAAAATATTGTTGCTTCTTGGAGTTTGACATAAAAATACTATATAACAATATCCTAGGTATTGCAATTTATAAAAAATTATGCTAAGTTGTCCTTAACTGAAGATCAATATCTTTCCCATATCGCCCCTTATAGGCGATGATTCCAGAAATAGTTTCTGGAACCAAAGGTATTCCGTAACTCGCCCCAAGGCCTTTTTCTGGAATACTGGGGTTTTTATATTCCCATATCCATTAAATAAAAATAGAAAAATAAAATAAGGTGCTGCATTGATAAGTTATTAGTAAAAAATTTATCTTGTACCTTCTATAATAAACTATGTCAAAAACCAAAAAGTCTGAGCAGAATCATTACGAGATGCTCTTCATCATTCCAAACAAATTCACTGAGGACGAAGCCAAAGTGCAGGTTTCCAAGGTGGAAGAGTTAATCGCTTCCCAGGGCGGCGAAATCACTTACCGTGAGTATTGGGGGAAAAAGCGTTTGGCCTACGAAATCAAACAGAACCACTACGGTTATTATTCCTTGTGCGAGTTTGATATCAACCGCTTAGCAATTGCTAAAATCGATAACGATCTTCGCTTATCCAAAGATGTCTTGCGCCACCAGATCGTGGTTACTCCGGTTCTTTCAGGAGAAGAACGCGCTCGCCAAAAATCTTTGAGTGAAAAACTTGCCGTTAAAAAAGAAGATGGCGAGAAGAAAGCAAAAGCGAACGAAGAAGAAATCAAGAAAACTCCAAGTGTCGTTTCCGAAGAAACTAATTCCTCAAAAGAATTGGATGAAAAAATGGAAGGGATCTTGAGTGCTCAAGACTTGCTTTAATCGGAACTTTTCTCAAGAGTCATGCACTCTTAGCAAAGATCCAAACCAAAACATATGAACTTAAACAAAGCGATGATCATTGGCAACTTAACCCGCGAACCAGAAATCCGTAACACTCCTTCTGGCCAGCAGGTTGCCTCATTCTCTGTCGCCACAAACTTTGTCTGGAACGATCAGGCTGGCAAAAAGAATGAGAAAGTTGAATTTCATAATATTATTGCCTGGCGCCGTTTGGCCGAAATCTGCGGACAATACCTCCATAAGGGTTCCAAGATTTATATTGAAGGACGCTTACAAACAACCGATTGGACTGGTCAAGATGGCGTTAAGCGCTATCGCACCGAAATCGTTGCTGAAAATTTAATCATGTTGGATAGTAAAGGCGGCTTTGAAGGCGGCGCACCTCGCGCTCCTCAAAACAATTCTGCTCCTCAGGACATCATGGATGATTCTGAAGAAGAGATCCGCGTTGAAAATATCCCATTCTAAGAAAAAATATGGCTATCAAAAAACACAAAGATTGTTATTTCTGCGCAAACCAATTGGATGTTGACTACAAAGACACCCGCACTTTGCGCCGCTTCGTAAACTTCTATATGAAAATGCTCCCTGGAAGCCGCACTGGTGTTTGCGCCTGGCACCAGAGAAAACTTTCCATGTCCATCAAGCGCGCCAGAATCATGGCTCTCTTGTCCCACACTCACAAATAATTCTTAAGCTTAAGATACCTTATGCTAGACTTTAACCAAATCAAAACCGGCAAAGTGATTAAAGTTAATAACCTGCCGTATGTCATTGTAAAAACCGACCATCACAAAATGGGCCGAGGGGGAGCAGTTTTAAAAGTTAAATGCCGCAACCTTATTGACGGAAACACTCTGGAAAAAACTTTCCAGGGCGCAGAAAAAGCTGAAGAAGCTGAAACCGAAAACAAGAAAGCTAACTTCATGTATAAAGACAAGGAGGAAGCTTATTTCATGGATAACGAAAACTTTGAACAGTTTAGTCTTTCCCTGGAGTCTATCGGCGAAAAAGTCGGCTACTTGAAAGAAGGCACCGACGTCAGCGTTCTTTATTTTAATGACAAACCAGTTTCCATTGATTTGCCTATTAAAATGGATTTCAAAGTGGTCTCTGCCCCACCTAGCGTCCGCGGTAATTCTGCGGGTAACGTCACCAAGCAAGTTGAATTAGAGACCGGCGCCTTGATCAACGTTCCCTTATTTATCGACGAGGGCGATGTCGTTCGCATTAATACTGATTCCGGCGAATACGTTGAGAGAGCTTAAAGAAAAACCCCACAAAAAACCGGCATCATCCGGTTTTTTGGCACTTAGCAGTTTCCTCGTGCTATAATTAATTTATCTGTGCAAGAATATTTATTATATGAACTTCCTTGTCTTTGGTTTTGCCATCTTATTCGCCGCTCTATCTTTCTTAAATATAAAAAAGGCGATTCTTTTGACTTTGGTTTTTCTGCCGACTTATTTATTGCGTTTTGAACTTTTAAATATTCCCTTAACCGCCCTGGAGTTAATGGTGCTAATTATTTTTGCTGTCTGGGTGATTAAAAATAGAAAAAAAATAAGCCAGCCGAAGTCCTGGAAGGCGCCTGATTTTTGGCGCGAAGCACTCCTGATTATTGCCGCCGCTAGTATTGGTGTGGCAGTTAATTTTGGAAGTGCTTCTCTCGGAGTTTGGAAAGCCTATTTTGTTGAACCGATTTTATTTTTCTTGGTTATTACTCAAACCTTTAAAGGAAAAGATGGTGCAAAAGCGCTAATTGCCGCGCTCGGTGTTTCCGCTTTCTTCACCGCCCTGTTTGCAGTTTATCAAAAATTCAGCGGCAACTTTATCGGCAACCCATTCTGGGCAGCCGAAGAAACTCGTCGCGTGGTTTCCTGGTTCTCCTACCCTAATGCTGTCGGCCTATTTCTAGCACCGCTCACCATGTTGCTTGCCGGAAGATTTTTCTCCTTCCCGGTTCGTAATAACTTCCGTGACTCTTTAAAAAGAATCGCCTATTTACTAGCAATCATCATTTCTTTACTGGCAATACTATTTGCTCAATCTGAGGGAGCCTTGATTGCTTTAGCTTTTAGTTCTTGGGTATTTTTATTTTTCTCCGGCAAAAAGTCACGCTATACTGCCGTCACGATAGCGGTCATTGGAATTATTGGCATCGCTAGTTTTTCCCCTATTAAGCACTACAGCACCCAAAAAGCTACTCTCATGGATTTATCTGGTCAAATTCGCCGTCAACAATGGACTGAAACTTGGCAGATGCTAAATAACGGGCGCCTGCTTACTGGTGCTGGTTTGAGTGGCTATCAGAGTGCTATCAAGCCTTTTCATCAAGCAGGTATTTTTGTAAAAAATGATGATCCCAACTGGCTCAAGAAAGTCTTGTGGAATAAAGAATATCGCGACAAGGTGTGGCAACCAGTAGAAATTTATTTTTACCCTCATAACATTATTCTGAACTTCTGGAGTGAAATTGGTTTCTTTGGTCTCCTATTCTTCCTCTGGCTGATCGCTAAACAACTATTCCTGTCATTCAGAGGGGCAACAAAAATAAAAGATCGTGAACGCTTTCTCGTTCTCGGTGCCGGAACAGCAATGACAGCGATTATTGTTCACGGCTTAGTTGACGTACCTTATTTTAAAAATGATTTGGCAATAATTTTTTGGGTCATCATCGCTCTTACTGTCATTCTTATTAAACCAACTGAAAAAGTCTAAAAATATGAAGGATTTCCCCTTACAAAAAGTGATCGCTAGCCGCAGCGGCCTATCTCGTCGCGACGCTGAAGCTTTGATTAAAGAAGGCAAAGTTGAGGTTGATGATGTGGTTGCTGAAGCGGGAAGAAGAGTTCCGGAAGATGCAGAAATTCGCATCAAAGGACGTCGTCTAGCTCAAGCTCCAACAAATTTTACCTATATCGCGCTCAACAAGCCAGCTGGTTATACTTGTACCAGCGCTCAATTTTCTGGCGAACAAAATATTTTTTCTCTCGTGCCTTTTAAAGAAAAATTATTTGCTATCGGCAGATTGGATAAAGATAGTCGTGGCTTACTAATTTTAACTAACGACGGAGATTTTGCTCAACGCCTAAGCCACCCAAGATATGAACACGAGAAAACCTACCGAGTAAACCTCGCCAGCCCCAGAGATGTCGAATGGAATCTGCGTGACATGGCAATGATTGAGAATGAACTACTTAGTGGCGTTAAAGTGCCAGAAGAAGAAAGGCCAATGAAGGCAGTAAAAATTGAGCATTTACAAAATGGCGCGTTTGTCATAACCTTAAACGAAGGTCGCAAGCGCCAAATTCGCCGCATGTTTGAAGCCCTAGGTTACGCCGTAAAGGATTTGATTCGCATCAATCTTGCTGGCATTGACCTTGGTTCACTTGCCGAAGGAAAATGGCGGCCGTTGAGCGAAGAGGAAATTAAAAGATTAAAGAAATAGACCGCCCGCAAGGGCAATTGGAGAGATGGCTGAGTGGTCGAAAGCGCCGCACTCGAAATGCGGTATACGAGCAATCGTATCCAGGGTTCGAATCCCTGTTTCTCCGCACTGAGTTAAAATCGCTTTTATTTTCAATTTTAGAGAGGACATTATATTCCAGAATTTCATGATTTATTAAAAGATAAAATTTCCCAGGCTAATTATAAAACGAGAATTTTAACAGATAATCAGGCAATTTTAGTGAGAGATGATAAGGTTGAGTTAATCGGTCAAGAATCAGAAATAGTTTTATAAATTAAACAATTTTACTTATGAAAATATTTTTTATCAGACACGGACAAACTACCGGCGATTTAGAAGATCGCTATGGCGGTGATTATGACGACCAATTATCAGAAGATGGCAGAAAACAAGCAGAAATATTGTTTTCAGAGTTAAAAAATAAAGGTATCAAAGCTATTATATCAAGTCCGCTTATTAGAGCTCTTGAAACTGCTAAAATAATTTCCAATTTGGGTTGTCCCATAGTTATTGAACCAGGCTTTAAGGAACGCAATCAGTATGGCATCTTAACAGGTAAAATTAAGAGTGAGGCTAAAAATCAATTTCCTGATTTGGTAGAAAAATGAGAGTTTTATTTAGAGATATTCTTAAAAAAGGTGAATTAGAAGAGATTGGCGATTGCGCTTGGGCTGAATTAGAAAGTATCAATGGCCAATTTTTAATAAAGGATTCTAAGCGGATAAAGTTTCTTTTTTAATAGTGGACGGACATTAAAACCGTTCCAAGTGCGTCCCACCCTCTCCGCAGGTTAAAACAGTTCTAAGATTAGAACTGTTTTTGGTAGAGAGATTGAATTTTGGAGCAGCTAGTGCTAATATTTAAACAAATAGTAAGAATATGAAAAATATTTTTGAAAACATTTTTTCTAAAAAAACTGAAGCAATACCTCAGAAAGAAAACGAGATTGAAAACCCTCAAATTAGAAAAGGAGCTGATTTTGTATTTGAACAAAATCCAGAGCTTGCAAAAATCGGAACAATAGAACAATATTCACAATATCTAGATACCATATTTCCTGATAGTAAAATAAAAGACATCGTCTACCATGGTACCAGTGTAGATTCCTACAATTCGATACTAAAAGAAGGCTTTGACCTCAATAAAAGTGGCGATAATCTTGGCTATATGGGGAAAATCGCCTCTTTCTTCACGGAGAAGGCTTGGACTAATAATTTTGAAAAGGGGGCAGTTGTATCTGCCTTGGTTAATATAACGTCTGAATACATAGATAACTCTGGAAATCTAACCGAAGAAGGCATTAATGAATTCAAAAAAAGACTTATAGATTTAAAAATTATCCCTTTCATAAACAGCTTGGAAGATCTTAATAACGACATAGTTTCCGTGAATGATTCTGATAGAAATACTGGGTTTAGAACTGCTAGAGATACCATAAAATTAAAAAATTATTTGTTTAGCAGTATTGAAAACCCTGAAGATACATACAATTCAATTCTTATCGCACTTAGTATAAGCGGGCTCAAAAGAAACGATAACGTGGTTGATATGTTATCTAAAGATGAAATTCATGTATTAAACTCTCCAGAAGATATAGAAAACTTCAAAAAATTTATTGCAACTGACCACGAAACTTAGGCTTTTAAAGATAAATTTATGAACTCTTATAAACATACTCAAATAGGATATCTAATGCTGGTTGTCACGTTGATTGTGTTAGCACTCTTTGTGTGGACTTATATTACTGCCTCAGGCGAAACTCCTTCGATTAACTCTGGACCAAATTTTGCCATCTCTGCCATCATGGGATTAATCATTTTTATCCTTGTGTCTTTTACTACGCTAACCACATCAATCGATCAAAATTATCTGCGGATAAGGTTTGGTTACGGAATTTTTTCCAAGAAGTTTGTGCTTAACCAAATAGCATCAGCTAAAGCAGTAAAGAACCACTGGTATTACGGCTGGGGCATCAGATTATGTCTCAAGCCATATATGTGGATTTTTAATATTTCTGGTTTTGATGCCGTTGAGATAACCATGAAGAATGGAAAAATCTATCGAATGGGGACGGATGCCCCAAGAGAACTTGAAACCGCAATCCAGAAAGTAACTAATTCTTCATCTATTTAAATCCTATGAAAGCAGAAAAAATAAGCCTAGAAAACGCTAAAGAAAATAAACTTTTTTATTTTGTCGCAAATCTAATAATATACAGAGAAAGTGATAAACGCTGCTTAATTCTAAAGCGAAGCAGCGAAGAAAAAGTCCATCCAGACAAATATTGTGTTCCTGGAGGAAAGTTAGAGGGGGAAAACTTTGATTTAAAAAATCCTACCAGGATGAATGGCGATGTCTATGATTTTGAAAATACTTTGGAAAATTTGTTAAGAAGAGAAGTGCGTGAGGAATCTGGCTTGGAAGTAGTAAATGATTTTCACTATATTAATAGTGTCGGTTTCGTTCGGCCAGATGGCATCCCGGTAATGATGCAGAAGTTTACCGCCAAATATCTTTCAGGAGAAGTCGAGCTTGAACAGGGCGCCTTCACGAGCCACGTTTGGGTGAACAGAGAAGAGGTGGAAAACTATGATTGTATCGGTGGAATAAAAGGGGAGATTATTAAAGCAATAGATTTATTTGATAAACTGTGACAACAACCGAGAGCCTTTATCTCTAATTTTTGCCTAATATAGGCTTTATTATTTATTAAACTTGACAAAATACTAATGATGTGATATATTGATTACATAAGAACACTCCTTTTACAAACAAGATTCGGCTTTGATTAATTACTAAGAACACCTAGTCACGCTCACCAAAAAGGCGTCATTAGTAATTAATCAAAACTATAGTAATCTTAAAAAATCGTATAATGAAAGTTTTAGCAAGTATCAATGCCATTTTGGCAAATCCACAGAAAGACATTAACAAAAATGAGCAGATTGATTTTCTAAGGAAAGAAGTCGAAAAAATTCAAGCAATGCCCAACAAAATTGAGGCAATTGTAAAATTATTCCAAGTGATTTCTCCGATTCAGGATGCTGGAGGATTCAGTAATCTGATCAATAAATTGCAAAAAAAGAATTACGGCCAACTCGATCCGAAGATTGATGCCTTAAGTATTCTGCAATCACACATTCACAATGCCGGCAGATCTGAATACGGATTAAACCGAACAAAAAAAGGCGAAACAGTTACCTCGGAAAAAGTTTATCTGGGAAATGTATTCGGCATTTGGACCAAAACAGCCGCTTACTGGCTGAGCCGGGAAGAAGAATTGAAGCAGGTATTCCGTGATGACCTCACAAAAAACCCCAATCAACCAGTCACTACCTGGTATTGCATTAATGATTACCAGGCTGGCGCATTTGTAAAAAGCCATGTGGAGGGGATTCTGGAACAAATTTCCATAATCAAAAAACAAGCTGCCTAAAAAGCCGCAACAAAAAAAGGAGATCTTAAACACAGATCTCCTTTTTCAATATCTAAAAATTAAAAAGGACGAATTTTTTTCGTCCTTTATTAAAAAATGTTTTTCAGATTTTTAATACTGCTTCCGCAATATCTTCAATGTTTGCCATCGCGCCAATACCATCGTCTCCACAGGCCAAGACCTTGGAGATTGGATTAACCAGAAGAAGTTTAGTGTAACGTCGTTTGATTTCCTTGATCTGTTCCGTGGTGATAGGGTCGTTCCACATCTCCGTATTCATTGCTGGGGCAATAATCATTGGTCTTTCTTTCGGCCTATTGGCAGAAAGCGGAGCGATAAGTAACACGTCAGCCCAGTCACGAAATTCAATGTGACGGACTGGGTCGTCCTTGTGGTAGCCTCCAGCGGGCCATTCATACTTATCCAAATAAACCTCTACCTGTTGTCCGAACACGTCCATAATTAATTTTTCCGGATCGAAAGGAGGTGTCTTAAGGAAATAAAGCGCCGGATTAGTGGCCACAATTTTAACTTCGTGACCGCCATCCAATAAAGCTTTAACGAGCTTCTGAGTCAGCACGGTAGCAACACTACCAGTAATACCTAATAGCACTTTCATGATAAAGCCTCCCTTACCTTTTTATAGATTGCTTCTGGCAAGATTTCCCTGCTGACTTCAACCGTTTCGTTGTCGGTAATTACATAAGCCTTCTCCTTGGCCCATTCCAGGCAGTTTGCCACAATCATATCCGCCTCACTTGTTATTCGACTTTTGGTGGCGATCTTCAGCAGTTCTTCGTCATCAATACCCACCTGTAGTTTAAATTTAACCAAATAACCTTTAAACCCCCAAGGCTTGCGAATCAAATCGATAATCTTATGAGTCTGCCTTAAACGAAGAAAAACATCTTCGTGATTTGAAGAGACTTTTGTGGTTTTGTCGAGCGAAATCAAATTATTGCCTTCGAAAAGGCAAACATCATGGACATAATAATCACTAACTGCGGCGGAATGTATAATCACGTCGTAATTACCGTTTCTAATCTCATACCACATAATTTGGATGAGCTCATCATAAGTGTTGAAGTATTTGATTTTGTCTGAAACCCAGCCAAAACCCTCTTCTTTCCAAATGTCACGATTGGAGGTCACCAAGGTAACATCCATCATGTCGTGTTCTTCGAATAACCGAGCGATTGCTGCGCCCGTTCCTCCGCGGAATATATTGGATATATTCCTAACCTGATCAATTGGGACAGTGGTTGAACCAGCTGTCACCAAAACTTTTAACTTTTTTGCCATTACTCTACAAATTTAGTTTTTCTGCGTTTATTCTTGTTATCTTTTCTTTTTCTTCTGCATTAATGTTTAATAATTCAAGCAACTGAAAAGTGTCTTCGTAGGACTGGATTGGGAAATCTGTACCAAACAACAACCTATCAGGGCCATTTTTTAGAAGCAGAAATTTATCAATCTCCGCTTTTAACTTAAGGCGATAGTCAGGCGAATCTTCATTAGTTCCAGACAAAAATTGTCCGGAAAAATCGGTATACACATTATCGCATTCGCTCATCACCTTTCTCAATTCCCTAAAATAAGGGTTACCGAGATGGCAGGCAATGAAATTAACCTTAGGAAATCTTTTCACCATCATGCCAAATTGTCTGGGGTGAGAAAGATATCCTCGATGGTCCAACAAGCAATGCGTGGAACCGCAACGATAATTTTCACCATCCTTCAATTCACGTGAACAACAATGATGTAGTTCTCCAAGATGGCAAGCCACCGGCAGTTGATATTCTTCCGCTAATTGAAATAGCGGATCAAATTTTGGGTCTGATAAAAATATCTCCTGATAACCAGGGTAAATTTTTATTCCAGAAATCAATTTATTGGCAGCCAAGTCTGTTAGCTCCACAAGGCCTTCAACAAATTTATTTTCCATGTCCAAGCTACCGAAGCAGCCGAAAATAGGGTTGCCATCAATTCTCTTCAAAAGAACGGAATTAGATAATCCCGATTTTTTGAGAGGAAAATAAGTGGCCATTAGATAGATCTTCTCGATACCAAACTTTTCAGCTTGCATTCTAAGATAATCCAGATCTGCTTGATCGGTATGCAAGCCGTGAAGCCTACTGTCCGAGGTGTGTGCGTGTACATCTATTACCATGGTTTATTCTATTTTTGAGTTTTTAAGATACCAGTTTAATACCTAATCTTACCCGATTTATCGCGATTTGTCAACCTTTAAAACCGCGAGCGAAGATGGCTGAAAACGGTTTATTTTTCGGCAATTAAGTGCTACCCTTTAAAATATATAAACTACAAATCACCTATGGTTAAAGCAATTTTATTTGATGTCGACGGCGTGCTCCTCGATTCTTTTGAGGCTAATTTAAAATTTTTTCAGGTTTTAATTAGTGATCTTGGCCACCAACCGCCGACCAGAGAGGAATACCAAGAAATTTTTAATCTCAACATGATTGGGGTACTAAAAAAATTCACTCATATTTCTTCCGAGGAAGAGTTCAAAAAAATTTGTGAGTTAAGAGCAGTCGGCAAGATAAGCTATCCGACTGAACTCTTATCATACCCGGAAAGTTTAGAAGAAGTAGTTCATTCCTTAAACCAGAAATATTCCCTAGGGATAGTGACCAGTAGAATAACCGCTAGTATCTTTGAATCACCGCGCCTAAAAAACCTTAAAGAATTTTTTCCTATTGTAGTAGCCTGTGAGGACACAAAATTACATAAACCAGATCCTGCGCCGCTACTTCTGGCCGCTGAAAAACTCTCCTTGCCGCCAGAAGATATTGTTTATGTTGGCGATCAGAAAACTGATTTGCAAGCCGCCAGAAGTGCTGGTATGAAAATTATTATGTACTCTCCGGAGAAATTTCCAGAAGCCGATAGATGCACAAGCAAATTTAGCGAGTTGCTGGAGATCATTAACCACTTATAAAAGAAAAGGAAGCTTGTTTGAGCTTCCTTTTTTGAAATTAATTTTACTGACGAATCCTGCTTTTGCCACCGAATAAATCGGCGTAGCTAATCCACTCTCCAGTAACCTTATAATGCACATAAGGGTTTGATGGCCAGCCATCATTAATTATCCTCTTCTTGCGATATTCATCATAGGAACTAATACCATGGATGATTAGTTGCGCGCGAAGATCAATGTAAGAAATGAAATTTTCCCTCTTTATTTTTTCAATTATCTTTACTCCGAATAAATCACTCCAACTAACCCAGTCCACATAATGCCTAACCGGGTTCGTCGGCCAATTTTTTTTACATTCTAGTTTCCTGGTTTTCCGATAAATTTCTTGTGAAGATAGACCAAGACTTTGAACTTCTTTCCTGAGATCTATTAAAGACAAAATTGAATGATTAACTCCGAAAAAATCATCCCAATTTACAAATTCTTTATATGCCGCTTTAGGATAGGTTGGCCAGTCATCATGATGAGCAACGGCTTCTTTGTAGGCGAAAAAGCTACCGATTCCCAAAAATGATACTTGTTTCTTTAGATCATCAAAACTTACTCTTCTTTCTTTTTTGGCAGACTTTTTTCTTAATTTAAGAGTCTGCCCCAAGAAATTGGACCAACCACTCCAACCATAGCTAAAGAATTCACGTTCCGGCCTAGACGGCCAAGTGTACTGAGCGCGATACTTTTCATACATTGAATAGTTAGAAATCCCTTTTAGTTTAACCTCTTTGGTTATGCGGAGGAATTTTTCTAATTTTACTTCAAACAATAAAAAATTTTCCCAACCAAGCCAACCATAGTTTTCGAACTCTATTTCTGGCCTGGATGGCCAATTTCTTTCTCTTCTCAGTCCCTCATAGGCACTATAGTTTTTTAATTTTTCGGCACGAACTTCCGCTCTTACTCGCAAAAACTTTTCACTCTTACTTTCTTTTTTCATTTTACTGATTTTTTTGATTTTTAAATAACATTTTTTATAATAACCGCTAGTAATTCTTAACGTAACTTAATATTTTTTCTTCAACTTCTTCTTTGGATAAATTTTCCGTATTAATGATTAAATCAAAAACCTCATGATCTTTTGCAATATCAAAACCAGAAATTCTTTGGTACAAAAACCTAGTATCACGATCTTTTTGCCACACTAATCGACGGGTTTTTTGATATTCTTCGTTGCTTCTCCTGGCCACCCTATTGGCTCTGGTTTTTAAAGATGCCCTGAGATATATTTTTAAACCCCCCTGAAAAATCCAAGGCAAGCTCCAACTATCAATGACTACATCACTTTTCCTGGCCTCTTTAAGAATAATTTCGTCACATAGCTTGTCCGGAGGAGTGTCCTTGGCTAGTCTCGCCTGGAGAATTTTTCTACCAACTTCATTTTCCCAAAATCCCCGATTACTTAATTTTTGGTACTTTTTCCAGTCTCCCCCAAGACAAATAGCGCGTAATATTCCGGAAGGATGAATTAACCTGAGCTTCAAATTTTTACTCAATCTTTTGGCCATTGTGGTTTTTCCCGATCCAGAGAAACCAAAAATAATGATGGTTTTTTTCATATTGTTGGACGATAACTCTCTTCGATGTTTTTTGTGGATGAGGAGTAAAGTTCATGTGCAATCAAATCTTTGTATATCAGGCCATCACGAGTAAGATAAAAATATTTTTTAGTTACACGAGCAAGCTTGTGCTTGGTTAAAGTTTTAACTGTTTTACCAAAGATTGATTCAAAGGCGGTTTTAAATTTTTCTTCGAATTCGGATAGATTTAATTTCTTAATATTGTAGATGGCATACTGCCTAATCTTCTCATCCCTGGTCATCAAAAAAGTATCTTCGATTGATGTTTGCCTATTTTTAATCCTATCAATGTAACGCAAGACTGCTCCTTGGTGGTTATTTTCTGAATAAGTATTTCTGTAATTAATATTTGACGTATATGTCCTAGCGCCAGAACCAAAACCAATTAATGATTCGCCCTTAAAAACATTATCTTCTTGCAAAAAACCACCACTTCCCTGCAAAATATAACGATTATAATCATCCTGCCGATAACCTGCGGCCAGAAATAAATCCCTTGCCAATTTATAACAAGCATATTTGTCACCATTGGCCATATATTTTGTCTTCTGCTGTTTCCAAAGAGTATTCGGCATAATTCCTAGGGCATAGATTTCCACCGTATCTGGACGAAGAGAAATTACTTTATCTATTGAGCTTTTAAATGAATTAATGGTCTGATCAGCGATTCCTAGCATTAGATCAAAGACAATATTTTGCACCCCCTTGGCCTTAAGTATCTTAAAGGCCTCGTTAACATCAAAATTTTGATGGCCACGTCTAGCTAGTAAGAGTTCTTGAGGACAAAAAGTTTGAACCCCCAAACTAAATCGATTAAAGCCGAGGAGCAAGTAATCATCAACTTTTAGCTTGCAAATGGAATCTGGCGTAGCTTCAATACTGATTTCTTTGGCTGTCTTCTTAAAATTAGGAAAAACAATTTCCAATGCATCCATAATTTCTTTGATCTGGCTAACCGAGAGGAGGGTGGGGGTACCGCCGCCGAAATGCACCGTATTAACAGTTTTATCTTTTAAAATACCTTGATAGGCAATAATCTCTAGACACAAAGCTTCAATATAATCTGATTGCATTTTTTCATTACTGATGGTTTTTAAATAACCACAATAAGCGCAAATACTCCGACAAAAAGGGATGTGAATATATAAATTGAGATTTTTCCCAAAATCAATTTGTTTGATATCAATTTTCTTTCCCGGACGATAACAGCGAGGAGTGGGGTAGGCATAAACTTCGGGGTAGAAGATGTTTTGTTTAATTTTTTCTTCTAATTTCATAGATTTGATTTCTATTTATTTAACTTATTATTTACAAGTTATCAGACTGGCGCTATACTTGTAAATATGTCGTAATAATTTAGACAACAAGAGGTATGAACGCAGATAATTTAGTAAAAATCAAAGATTATTTTGAAAAACTAGGGTTGAACGAAAAAGAAATTAAGGTTTATCTTTTTCTCCTTTCCCGCGGACCACAGCTAGTAAGCTCTCTCGCTAAAGGCTGCGGCTTGACCCGTACTCATGCCTATGACATCGTTAAACACTTAGAATCACTTGGACTAAGTCATTCCCTCGGCTCAGAATATGGTAAAAAAATTCAGGCACTTTCGGTAAATCAAATCGGTGATTTAATTGATCAAAAAGAAAGAGAGTTAAAATCTTTGAAAAATGATTTTTTTTCAATTTCCGATGCCCTAAATTCTCTAACCAATATTGAAAGTCATACCAAGCCAAATGTTGCCTACTATTATGGCTTAGCCAATCTAAAAAAGTTGATCAATCTTACCCTGCATGCCGAAGAAAAAATGATTCGGGCCGCCGGCTCGGAACTTGATTTAATAGAAAAACTGGGACAGGAGTTTATGATTAACTATCATCTTAGGCGCGCAGATAAAAAGGTGCAGATCCAATCACTTAGACCGGGGATAAAGAGGGGGAACGACGAAGTTTTTCGGGATGACAAAAAATATCTAAGAGAAATAAGACTACGTCCCGAAGGAGAAATTTCACTCAAGTCAAATATGATGACTTGGGACAATTATTTGGCGGTTTATTCCTTAGGGGATGAACCTTTCGGAATTTTAATCGAAAATGAGGCGCTTTCAGTAATGATGAAGAGTTGGTTTAATTTTGTCTGGTCAAAGTGTCCGAAGGTCAAATAATTTTTAAAATTTATACATTTAAAAAGGAAGCTTATTTGAGCTTCCTTATTTTTTTGTTTTTTCTGGTGTTAGCACCAGGTAAAAACCATAATTATTAGTAATAAGTGGATAGTGTTATCAACTATCGTATAAACTAGTACCGAAAAGGATAAATCTATTTCTCTTCTATTTTCTGTCGACCGAAAAGCATCTTTAATTGATCTCCCTTTAATCAATTTCAACCACTTTGCCGCGAGAGACCAGCGATCTACCGGAAAATGACTAAGAAAAATAAATAAAATAATTAACGGATTTGCAGGGAAAACAAAGATGCAAATAGCGATGGTATAAATAACGCTATGTAAAATGCACCAAATATAACCAGATAATTCTGGGACCGTCTTCATGATCGCCATTTTCTTTGACTGAAGAAGATAATCACCAATCAAATGGCCAATTAAAATTTTTTCAAAAATTGTTAACATATAACGGAGGGTATGACGAAGAATATCGAGGATTCAGAGACATTATGCGAGGATACGCCTTCAGTGTTAAAAAATACTCTTTTATTAAAACTCTAAATGAATACCAGCCATAAGCTTTTTATCATTTAAAAATCTGAGCCTCGCATCAAAAAATGCGAGGTTTTTTAATACTTTCTAAAATATACCTGACTTTTTATTTAAATTTACATTTGTTATAATGAAATAAGCCAAAATTTAACTATATGTTTAAACTAAAACAAAATTTTTCAAATAATAGCTACGAAAGAACTGACTCTTTTGAGCTAGCTATCTCCGCTCCAGCGAATGAGGCAATTTATCCTGGAAGTAAGGATTCCTACTGGTCAGAGGACATTAAAAGTGATCCGGAGTTGATTGCTCAAGCTGAGAAAAGATTGGAATTATCAAAAAAAATACAGACTTTATTCTTGTCTGCACCTGAAAATATCCAAGAAGAAGAAACTGTAGCAACTTATCAAGAGCTAGAAGCTTTTATAAAATCTGACCCATATAACGCCAGGTTGTTGCTTTATTTGCCATTTGAAATGATTCCTGGACCAACTGAAACAAAAAGTGATACACAACTAGCAGAGACAAAAAATGGCTTTCGCGATTTTTATTTAGAGGAATGGCAAAAGCTGCTAAGCCAACACGATGACCGCAGTAATTTTTCTAATGGCGATATCCCCGAAAGAGAAATCCGTCGCGGCTCACTGCCCCAGGTCTCAAAGGCTGCCCATCTAATTCCTATTCTTATTGAAAAAAAGCTCCTTTCCTTTGCTCAGGTTATCGCCTTGACCGAAAACAGCGATGACAGCATCTTATGCGACAGTATTATGGACACCATTCCAACGCTCCTTGATCTCAGGCTGATTTCTGAGGATGAAATAGCAGATTTAACTAAATCGCCAAAACAATTATTAAGGAATGTTGGAATAATTATTCAGAATGAAATTAAGAACGAACACCTTACTGAGAAAAACGAAGATGAAGTCAAGAATAAAAATTGGTTAACAGAATTACTGCCACAAGCCAATGAGCTTCTGGCGTCAATCGATGAAAAAGCTGAAAAAAAACTAGAAACCTTGCCAGCTAGTCGAGTAAAATGGGAAGGTCAGCAAGAAAAAAATAAAATTATAAGCGGCTACTCTTCTCGGTTAGCCGACGCTCTCGCCAAGAATCAATTGAACTGGACAGATTTTGAGGCGCTGATAAAAAACAATACTCAAGAAAAAAATTCGACTTTAATAAATCTTGGAACCATTCAAAAATTTTTAGAAAATACTGCGACCAATAATATTAACGAGGCACAGAAATTAGCCATTCAGAGCGAACCGCTTTTCATTGCGATGGCCAAGAACCAAGAGTCATTAGTCAAAGAATCAATGGAGAGTATTTTGTCTCGACTTTTTTCTGCAAATATTATAGACGAAGAGTACTTGTCTAAATTCAATATTCCGGTAACCGAGCTGGGCGCTAAATTTTCTCCGGAAAATATTTTAAATACCGAGGAATTCAAAGAGCTTTCACAAGTGATCAAAAAAATAGAGTCTGATCCAGAATTAAGCAAACAACTTTACCCAATTTCGATTGTCTACGGTTCGAAAATTAAAGGCTATGGGGCAAAAGAGGCTGACTTGGATCTCGCTTTCTTTATCAAGCCGAAAACGTCATCTGAAAATCGAGGAGAGGTGCAAAAATCACTAGGAGAAGTACTTACCCATGAAAAAATTTCCGGGACTCCTTTGGAATTTTGGCTAGAAGAGTCGGAAAACAAATTAAAAATAAAAAATCATGACAGTGCGGACAAGACTCTCGGAAATAGCTGGTGCACTCACGTTTTATTTAATGGCGCCTGGTGCGGCGACAAAAAAGTAATTCAGGAATTATACGAAAAATTAATGAACCCGTACTTGGAAAATAATGCCGGCGAAGCAGAAAGAAATATTTGGCTTTCTGAATTAGAGCGAGACACACTCCAATATCGCCTAATGCACAAAGGGTATTTCCGTTTTCAAAAAGAAAAAAATGGCATCAACACGAAGTATCCTACAGAAATTGATGCCGATAGCGCTTTTTGGGACTCTGGTTATCGTCAATTAGCAACCAAACTTTTTGTGGAAAAAGTCTTTATTCCCAAATTATAGTTTTTAATATGAAAAAGCCGAACTTGATGGTTCGGCTTTTTTTGTTGGCAAATAATTTTATTCGCGCAAATCTTTTTTGGCAAATCCTTTTCCGCCCAGTTTATCCCAGGGGATGGTATTTCCCAGACGGTGCATGGCAGTAAGATAAATGGCTTGCATTTCCTGTTCTACCCTTGAAAGTGACATAATGGAAAGTGCGTATTGCGTTACGTTTCTCTCCATGATTACCGCTTCACTGCCAATAGACACGCCAAGACCTTTTAGCATTTGATCTTTAGTGGAATAACCCGCCTGAACTAAAACTTTTGGATCGTTAATGATGTCCATTATTTTTGTTGCGTCGTACGCCATTGCACGAGCCACAGGAATTCCTGGTCCAGCAAAAACTTTGTTAATCACATTAACCATTTCTTCGGCTGCAGCAATTACTGGTGCTGGATCTGGAGGGTCAGCGAGTCCCGGTATTGCTGCACCAAGATTACCTTGCGACATCGCCATCATCATCACACCCGGATTAGAAACACCCTGAACCCAGTTGTCGTACCAGGCTTTGAGTTGTTTGTGAAAATCGGATAGGGCTGGCCAAAAATTTGTGTCCAGTTTAAGCAAAAAGGTGTTCTTTCTACCTTCTGAAATGAAGGATCCTTTTACCTTAATAACTGATAACACTTCGGCATAGGTGCGTTCGGTGAGTAATCTTTGGATAGCGAAGAATTCTTCACCACAGGGCTCACCCTGATCTTCGGCAAACTCTTCCATTTTATTGGAGAGTAGCTTGGGAAATGAATACAGGCCAAAGCTTTTAGCAATTGCCGCCTTCACGGCAGACAATACTTCTGTTTCTCCAACCTTCAATGTGCCGCCAACTTTCAACATTTCGATAAATGATTCGTTGCTTGGCATGACCGGTAGTACGTTAACAATCTGCCCGACTTTCTTTTCGGCTACTTCTTCAATTTTCAAGTCGCCACGTAATTTTTGCAAATGAGCATTCAGTTTTCCACTTGGAATGTTCATGCTTTTAAATGCTTCTTTCAAGTCGATGTCTGGCACCGCCTTGGTGTCGCTTAGAAGCAAAACGGCTTCTTCGCTAGGCTCGCCAACGATGCTGGCAAGAGCCTCAGTTACTTCTTCAACTGGCTTGCCGATTGCTTCAGCGAATAAGCCCACTGTGTTTTTCCACCCTTCCGGGTAGTCTTTTACATCCATTGTATTACATTTTTGGTGAATATATTTTTAATAAACGAGCGAATATCCAACTTCAGATATTCATATCTTTATATACTATTACCAAAGATTTGTCAACATCTTGACCAATAGATATAAAAAAGCGGTATTTTGGTAATACCGCTTATTGTTAAAAACATATTTTGTCTTTTTCGGTTGGTCCGAAAGAAATCATCGAAATTGGCATATTTAACTGATTGTTAATCAATTCTTTGCTAAAATCAAACAATTCCTTCTGATTCTTGGTACCGATTTTATAAGAAGTAACATCTGGCCGAACCCTAAACAGTTCAGCGCTTAGTCCTTCTTGATGCTTGGTTTTTCCTTGACCAATTTCTGGGTTAAATTTAATGCACCCACTGGACGTAAAAAATTCATCGTTTAACTCTCCTTGATATTTTTCGCACCAATCCCACTTTCCCATTGATTGAATTTGATCAAACCAGGTTAAAGCGAGACCGGAAAACATTTGAGGGCCGCCGCATACTTCCAAGGCATACCTGAGTGAAACAAAATCTAATGGACCAATGCGCACCTTTCCCTGCCAACGATTGTCCTGTTTACTGCTACCAGGCAGGAGATTTTCTGACCAGTCTGAATTTTCAGTCACCATTGGGCCAGCGCCGTGACGAATTTGATAAGCGCGCGTTAACGCGATTTTAACAATTTCACCGTCATAAGCACAATCCTCTAAAAGTTTCCAAGAAAATTCTGGAACTGTTCTTAGTCTGCTAACATAGGGGCAGAAGCCGTGATAACGATCGGTAAGAATTCCGTGAGAACTCTCCACCACTACCACACCATCGCGCCCAAGAATTTGTTGACTCAGATAATCACGATCAAAAACTTTTACGGAAGATCCAACTAAATTGAAAGCTTCAACAACATCATCAACAAAATTATCATCAGCCAAAAGTTCTAATAATATTTTGGCTTGTTCCTGATCTTTTTTCCAAAATTCTGGCACCAGCGAAATTATTTCTTGAAGGTCCTCGGTCTTTTGCAATCTGATTGCAGCTAATTTGTCTCTAAGCCCCGGACTACCAAAATCCCTTGCTCTAATTGAAGACTCCGGATGTTTTTCGGCACCCAAGACTGCTTCACCGGCACCAATTCCTACTGTTCCTTTTTGTTTTTTCTTCCTGCTCATCTCCGTCAGTTGAGAAGCAATCAGATGAAAGGGGGTAATACATAGAGCTTGAGCATCAATCGCAATATAATCAAAAATATTGCCGATGCCCCAGTGGTATTTTAAACGTCTTCCTTCATCAAGCAATAAGTAGGGGTCGATAACCATTAATTCAGATAAATAGGTCTTGGCCCCCTCAAAGGTGCCGCAACCGAATTGAGAAAAATTGAAATTTTCCCCATAACTAGTCCTGACACCATGACTGCCTTGCGCTCCGCCAACCTTAATAATTGTGTGAGCTTTGTTCAGAGAACTAAGTTTGTGAACGACCGCTCCTTTGCCGCCGTCACCACCACCTAAATCTGTTACTGTGTATAATTTTTTCATTAGAAATTAATTAAGAGGGGCAATTTGCATTGCCCCTTGGTTAAAAAATAAATAATCAAGAAAAAATCTTTAGGTTTCTTCAGTGATATCTTCCGCCTTAATCGGCCATAGGTCTCTTTTGTTGGCGAACTTATCACCCTTCATTGGAATAATTTCGAAATTTGGCAATAACATCTGAGCACAAAGTGGAATTCCGGCAACCGCTCTTTTGATTTGTGAAGCCTGAGTAGAGTTTATTTTTGCCTGACTGGTTAAAAATTCTTCTACCGTTTCCAACGTAAGAGTCCCCTCAGTCAGGCCAATTATCGCGGCCTGAACTTCTGGTAATAATTCTGTTTCCGGAAGAACAATTACTCGTTCTGGACCAAAAATTCCTTCCCAATAACGAATAACATGAGGCTCCGGTCCCACCAAGAGTACAAAGGCGAACCATTTTCTTTGGTTTTTTCCAGAACTTCTGGACCAAACACTCGTTCCAGATTTTCCATGCTAACATAATCTCTCCCGGGAGCATCTGTGATGGTAAAATCATAACCTTTTAAACCAAGCTCCCTGATTGTGGCAGCTGTCAGATACGCGGCACCGAAAAGTCCAAATTGTGGGTCTTCAGTTTCATCCCCCCCTTTTCCTTCCGGAAAAAGATGAGTCATTTGCTCAGCAATGCGCTCATCAAATTCAGCTTGAGAGCGGCATAAAATAAATTTGTCCACCACATCTCCGAAAATTCCGGTAATAATCTGAACGTCATATCTGTCCAATACAGCTCCCGGCACTTCTTTTAATAAACGGATAGTTTGCGGCAAGACTCTCATTGCCACCTTAACATTTCCCTTCATTGAACCAGTTGAGTCTAACCGGTTCTCAACCAAAATTGCTGTTCCTCTAAAAAGGAAGAAGCCACCCTTTCCATCTGGCTCAAGCCAGCTGATTGACCTTCTGATGACCCCATTTCCTTTAGGGTCAACATACTCGTGCAGGCCTATCCCTGCTTCTATTCTTTGTTCGGCCGCTTTTGTTGCGGACCCCTTACTTGTTGTTTCGCGATAGAACTTTCTAAGGTTCTCCGACGATCCTGGATTGTTTCCCATTGTTTGCTTTTTTGTGATTAATTAATGTTTAGTGAATAATTGTGTTAAATGCGATAACTAGTAAATTTATGAAATTCGCTGGGCCATATAGACCTAATAACTTCATAAAATTTCTGATGAGCTTCGACTGAGTCTTTAATTTTCCCAAATAGAAGCTCTTGAATCATCTTCTCGTACTTATCGTCAACCAATTGCTTATCCGGTAAAAGCTCTCCGGTTTTTTGGCTCGCCCCGAGAAGAATTAATGTTTCTCTGGCCAATGCCGAAATTTCTTCAGCAGCCAAATCCTTTGGCACTTCGCCATTACAAATTTTGGCCTTAGCCCAGTCCAGGATAGCAATGTGATGTCCTTTCCGATTGATTAAAATATTGCTGCCACTTAAGGCACCAATTAAGATGTGCTGGCCATGAGTGAAAGACAGAAGCTTCAGCATCCTTCCCAAAATCCAAGCGCTGGTTTTTGGGTCAACTCTGATTTTTTCTTCCTCACTTAAGTCCCTAATTTTGCTCAATGATGATAAATTTTCCGCAATATGCGAAAAACTCAAAATATTGATTCTTGAATTCCCTTGCTCCGGTGAAATAAAAGTTTCCACGAGTTCAGGAAAAAAGAAATGACAATTAAGCGGGTACTTGCCGTCTGAATTTTTTTGATGAAATTCTTCTAAAGCAAGAGCCGACTTTTTCATTTCTTCTAGTAGAAATGCCTCTTTATCCAAGAGACCATTAAAAGCAACTTTCTTCGCAATTTTAAGAATACATGCCTCATTTTCGCCAAAACGGCAAGCATAAAGTTTGAATCCTTCCTGATCACTAAGATTATCGCCCACGACGTAATTATGCCCGCTAGGGCCAATGATTTCCATGGTGTTTCTCCTTTATTTTAAATTATTAATGTTCGTTCAATTAACTTAAATTTATAACAAAAACGATGATAAATGTCAATAGCACCTCGGGCATATCAAAATTCCTAGTTTTTGCTAAAATAAAGTCATAATTATAAGCTTATTTCTATGTCCCACGAAATTGAATCTGATTACAAAGAAGATTGGTATGATGAACGCACTCAGTGCCAAAATTGCACCAGCTTTCAGGTGACTGACGAGTCCGGTTTCTGCAGTGAAGCCAGTAGTCCCGTGCCGCCAAATGCCCACTGCGATTTCTTTCAGTCGATTGATTAAGAAACGAGCCAGCATAAAAAATAGACCACATGAATAAAGAAATAAATATCGAGCCCTCATGGAAAGAAGCTCTAAATTGTTTTTTTGCCACCAAAAATTTTTCTAATTTAGCTGATTTTGTGCGGCAAGAATATTTAAGTAAAAAAATTTATCCGAAACCAGAGGAAGTTTTTAAGGCATTTTGGCTCACCCCATTTTATTCAGTTAAGGTAATAATTCTCGGACAAGACCCTTATCACGGGATCGGACAAGCACATGGACTCTGTTTCTCTGTGCCAGACGGCATTGCTCCTCCACCATCTTTAAAAAATATCTACAAAGAAATAGAAGATGACCTGAGCACTAAAAAAAATTATCAAGATGGTAATTTGGAACCCTGGGCAAAACAAGGAGTTTTCCTTTTAAATGCGATGCTAACTGTTGTTGCCCACCAACCCGCTTCGCACAGCAAAAAAGGCTGGGAAGAGTTTACTGATACTGTCATTAAAACTCTTTCTGATAAACGCGAAAATCTGGTTTTTATTTTATGGGGGAACTATGCCCGCAGCAAAAAAGTACTGATTGATAGTAAAAAACATCTAATTTTGGAAGCTCCTCACCCCTCGCCATTCTCGGCTTACTCCGGATTCTTCGGTTGCAAACATTTTTCTCAATGTAACGAATATTTAAAAAGTAATGGTCAAAAAGAAATTTGTTGGTAACCAAAATTATTGACAAACTGAGCCCACTAATTTCGACTCTCTTTATTTTGATACATAACAAAAACAAGACTGACGCAGGTCAGTCTTGTTTTTTTGCGGAACGGACGGGACTCGAACCCGCGACCTCTGCCGTGACAGGGCAGCGCTCTAACCAACTGAGCTACCGATCCAAAATATTAGACCACCACTGGTGGTCATTGGAATAATAGCAAAAAGTTTTTCCCTTGTCAAAAGGCAGTTAAAACATTCTGGAGGCCGTAAAATAGCTTATTTTGTAAAATAAAATCTGGCTAGTTTCGGTCTTGTCAAAAATCGCAAAATGCTCTATTATTGAGACATAAGGGACCTCACTAACGGGTCATTATTTTTATCCAAAAATATGAAAGAACAAACAGAAAACACAACCATGATTAGCGCTGAAGAGATTACTAAGATTGAAAAAGCCTTAATGGCTCAAAAAAAACAAATCATGGAAGATTTAAAAGATATTTCTGGTGAAGACTCTCATGAAGCTGACAACATTGGCGCCAAATTCCCTGAATACGGCGATAAGCCAGATGAAAACGCTCAGGAGATTTCCGACTATACCACCAATTTAGCCACCGAAAAGGTCCTGGAAAGCACCATTAAAGACATTGACAGCACTTTGAGTCGCATTCAAAAGGGTGTTTATGGTGTCTGCAAATATTGCGGCAAACCAATCGCTCCAAAAAGATTAATCGCCAGGCCAACTGCTAGTTCCTGTGTTGAATGTAAAACCGAATTACAAGAAAATGAATAAAACCTCTTTCTTCAAAAATCCAAAAAACATAGCGTTAATTGCGACTATGTTTTTTGTTGTCGACAGAGTGCTAAAAAGCTTGGCAGTAAATAATCGTTTGCCAGGCTTCGATATCGGTGGCTTCTTTCGGCTCGCCTTTATTCCTAATAGTTTTATTGCTTTTTCCTTACCTTTGTCAGGCTGGCCGCTAATGATTCTAATTTGGGCTATCATGCTTGGTTTGGTTTCCTACATTATTTACTTAATATTAAACAAAAAGTCAGAAAGTTTAGAGGTTGTACTATTGACAACTATTTTATTTGGTGCTATAAGTAATTATACGGATAGAATCAATTATGGCTTTGTTATTGACTACCTGGACCTTAAAAGTTTCACGGTTTTCAATCTCGCTGATGCCATGATTTGCCTTGGCGCTGCCGCCATTATTTTAAAGAACCTCAAACACAAGAAAAAATATGATTAATTATGACAAGTTCGAAAGAAGTACCAGCTACGTAGAAAGAATGGGTTCTACTTTTGAAAAAGAACTTCTTGGTGATGCGCCCAAAATAAAATATGGCGAAGAGGTCTATAAAATAAAAAATCATTTATCCGAGGAAGAAATAGAGGATTTATCTCCAGAAAAAAGCCTGGCATTGTCTTATGAAATGCGCGAATATGCTAGCTCCTGCACCTCTTCTTTTGAAAAACTCAAGGAATCATATCTAACACGTCGCGAAGCGATGGAGGCGATTGAAAGATGTGAGGACGGTCATAATCCTTTGGTATTTTTTGCTGCAACTATCAGAAAAAAGTTTGCCGACTTTGCTCAGCCAGCTTTTGACGTTGAGTATTTTACTGCCGTTGGCACCCACCTTGATGTGATGCACGGCATTGATGCTTATTTTAAAGTCACCCACGCAGAGAGCGGCCTAGAATTTATTGTCACTATTGATTTATCGCAGATGGACAAAGGAAACCAAAAAGCCGATTTGCTCTGGGTAGTGACCAAAGAGCAAAAAGATTTATATGATCATTCAGTTACTAATAAAGCATTTAACAAACAGGCCTTGGAGGAAAGAACCGACAAGGAAATAAATAACATCATAGAACAATTAAATAAAAAGATGGCGGATGGAGACGACCGAAAAAGTTTTAGTCAGAAAAAGCAGGAAGCCGTTTCCTGTTAATTTGGAGGAGGTTAAAAAACCTTTTCGCAATCAACTAGCAGTAGCAAAAGTGTTTTGCACTGGCTGTGGCGTAATCCACGAAATCGATCTGGAAAGAGCTAAACAAATAGCTGGAGATTCCGATAAAGAATACCAAACAATATATTTTGTGTCCGATCACTGCAACATCACCTGTCACGACGGGGAAAAAATGATTCAGTATCAGATCGAAAAAATACCTTCTTAAGAGGTATTTTTTATTTGCCAAATTTTATTTTGCGATCACTTTCACTGGTTGTCTCGATGGTAATTGTCTTGGCCCTCCTGGGCAATATATCTTTTGCCTTATCACCCCACTCGATGATTGTTAGAACTTCCGGATCGGAGAAGTAATCTTGAGCGCCGATGTTTAGCAGGTCCTGCGCTTTATTTAAACGATAGGCGTCAATATGACAAATAAATTTAATTCCTTGTTTATTGTTGGTGGAATAAATATTCATCAAGGTGAAAGTAGGACTTTTTACTCCTTTTTTGATACCCAGAGAATCACTAATTCCTCGAGTCAGCACTGTTTTACCGGCACCAAGATTTCCAACCAATGACAAAATATCACCACCAATAAGTAGGGCGGCGATTTCTTTTCCGATTTTTAGCGTATCTTCTTCGCTTTTACTCTTAAATATCATGCAATAATTGTAGGCTAAGGAATAAAAAAAGGGAAGTCTTTAAAAAATAGACCCCCTTCAGGACTTTAGCGGCTAACCATTAGTGATAGCTCCTTCAACTTTTTCCAAGAAAAAATCAACGATTTCAAAATGTCCATTTTGATAGCCTTTTTTCTGATCAAAAATTGCCTTACCAATCGGGCTACCGATCGTACAAACTTTATTGCTATATGCATAGCCATCTAAAATTTTCTGCACATTCTTGGTGCCGATTTTCAAATTAACCGTATAGCCAATCTGAACAGTTTTTCCACCTTCAACCACATCAACAACTTCCGAACTATTCTGCAATTTAGTTTGCAGGTCGATTTTTCTTGTTAAATTAAAAATCTCTTTTTCATGGTCGTCCGGATGATTCATGGCTAATTTTTTTAGCACCTCCAATTCATCTTTCAGTTTTGTAATCTCCGCCCCCAAAAGGCTAAAAGCATACCTTGATACTTT
>JAPLVY010000005.1:124594-160309 GCA_026396875.1 Candidatus Falkowiibacteriota bacterium
TCTTTGATAAATTGTTAATTTTCGTTTTTAAAAAATAAAAAAACCACATTTGGTTTTAATGTGGGCGCACGAGGATTCGAACCCCGGACCCCTTCGGTGTAAACGAAGTGCTCTAACCAGCTGAGCTATACGCCCTTTAAAAAAGCCGACAGGCTTTTTAAAGATATTATATCAAAATTTTAACGATGACTGTGGTGGTGGGCGAAAGAGGACTCGAACCTCCACAGCCTTGCGGCCACAAGCCCCTCAAGCTTGCGTGTCTACCAGTTTCACCATTCGCCCAAAATGGGAAAGACTTATTTAACAGCCTTAACCACGGTTTCTTTCAAGCGTTTTTTATATCTTCCTTTCAAGTAAGTGAGCTTGGCGCGGCGAACTTCGGCCACTTTCTTGATTTCAATTTTAGTAATAGTTGGCAGATTCAACGGAAAGATTTTTTCAACACCAATGCCATCAGAAGTTTTTCTAACGGTGATTGTGGACCCTTTTTCTTTGCCGTGTTTACGGGCAATAATCATTCCTTCAAAATATTGAATTCTCTCTTTTTCTTCACCTTTAGAATTCAACTCTTTGATTTTTTGGTGGATACGCACAGTCATTCCTGGCTTCAATTCTGAATCCTGGGTGATGGTCTTGTCTCTCTTTGCGCCGGATGAAACGGCAGTAGTTTTTTCAGCCATATGATTGCTAATTTATTTATTTAAACAATAAAACCACCAGCCTTAAGCTTAGGGTTTATCTTAGTCTTGTCTAATATTATAACGAATAATATCAGATGTCAAGGACGGGAACTTAATTATTCAATATCTGTTTGAGGTAAATTATTCTTGACAAATTCCAAAATTTTTTGTCTTACCTCTTCAATCCCGAGCGCGCTAGTATCTAAGTAAAAATCGTAATTTTCTGGGTTATAAACCTCAATATTAAAAAATTTCCGATAACGGATCTCGTCACTAGTCTTTCTCTCTATCAATATTCTGGAAATTTCCTCAATACTGGCGTCAATTCCCGCTTCCTCGGGACGACTTTCTAGATCAGAAAACACTCTGATTGCTGCTTCCTCCTCATTGACATCCAGGTATATTTTCAGCGAGTGAGGGATAAAATGCCAAGAGGTGCGCCCTTCAATCACAAAATTATCACTAGTCTCACCCAATAAGCGCTGATATTCGTCAACCTCCAAATCGGTCTGCGGGTCGCTCTCTCCTAATTTATTATATTCCGCCAGAGTGAGTCCTCGTTTTTTGGCCGCTTCCCGCCTCAGACCACCCATATAATAACGAGGCCAAGACAAATCTTCCGCGAGTTGTTTGGCGATCGTGCTCTTTCCGGAGCCATGAGCACCGCCAATTGAAATTATCATATATTATATTATAATGGTAAGATAAACGGACGGCAAATCTTTTGCCTTTATTTTTTTGAATTATGTATTTAGAAAAACTTGAAGTTCAAGGCTTCAAATCTTTTGCCACCAAGAACTCTCTGCTATTTCCCGGCATTATCGGTGGAGAAAAAAGAGGCATCACTTCCATTGTCGGACCGAATGGTTCTGGAAAATCCAATGTTGCCGATGCCGTTCGCTGGGTTCTTGGCGAACAAAGCCTCAAGACTTTGCGTGGCAAAAAAAGTGAAGATGTTATCTTCTCCGGATCGGACCAGAAAAATAAGCTGAGCATGGCGGAGGTCTCTTTGATTTTAAACAACGAAGATAAAAGCGCTCTTAAAATAAACATAATTGAAAATGGCGAAGAGGAAGTCAAGGATGAAAAAGGCAATTCCTTTCTTGAATATTCGCAAATAGTGATTACTCGCCGACTTTTTAGGAGTGGCGAAAGTGAATATCTGATTAATGGCCAAAGAGTGAGGCTGTCTGACATCCAACTTTTACTTGCCAAAGCTAATTTCGGCCAGAGGACCTATAGCGTCATCGGCCAAGGTATGGTTGAGGGTTTTTTAAATACTAATGCCTCGGAGCGAAAAGACTTTTTTGATGAGGCTACCGGGGTAAAGCAATTCCAAATTAAGCGCGAAGCCTCTCTGAGCAAACTTCAAAGTAGTTATGAAAATCTACAACAAGTGGACATGCTACTCACAGAAATTCGTCCGCGTCTAAAAATTCTCACCAGGCAAGTAGATAAATTAAAAAAACGCAGCGAACTAGAAAGTGAACTGAAAGGATATCAACTAGAATACTACAGTTTTATTTGGCAAGAAATTGATCAGCGCCTTATCGGTTTTAATAAAAGATTCTTAGAACTAGAAAAAATTCAAATCGAAAAAGCCCAGCGCCTCGATAAATTAAATCAAGAACTCAATAAAATAAAAACCGACGATCTTTCCGGAGACTTGCGTGCCGTTGAACTTTCACTGGAAGAGCAACGAGGAGAACGTAATAACCTGGTTGGCGGGCTGGCTCGCTTGCAGGCGGAACTTGAAATAAACCTGGAAGCCCAGGGACAATTTGATGTTAGTTGGTTAAACAGAAAACAAGGCGAACTTACCGAACAAAAGAGTCAAATAATTGCTGAAGTCACTAGCTTGGAAACTGATCTAGAAAATACTCCAGAACAAAATCTCAATATCAAACTGACCGAAATCGACCAAGACATCAGAAAAGCGGGGGAGTTAAAAAGAGCAAATTACACAAAAAAAGAGGAGCGAGAAAGACTGGTCAAACAAATAAACCGCCTAGAAGCATCCCTGGAAGCCAACCTGGAAGCTCAAGGACAATTTGATGTCAGCTGGTTGAGCAATAAACACGAAGAACTGTCTCAACAAAAAATTAATTTAGAGCAAGAAATTGAAGAATTAAAAAATAATAATTTTGGCAACCTAAATAGCGAACTAAACCAGCAATTACAGGCAGTAGAAAAACAAATTGACAGCCTAAACAGTTTAATCAGAGAGGCTAATCGTTGGCTAGAACAAAACAAAAACCGAGACAACAAAGAAGAAATAAGCAGACTTATTAATGAATTCTTGGCTGGCCTGGAAAATTTGGAGAAAGAAAGTGATTTAGATTTAATCAAGAAAGAACTAAAAAAATTGAAGGATGATTTTGAGAAATCAATCACTGAGCTGATTACCGGACAGAACGAAGAAAAAATGTCAGAAATAAAAAATCATAAGGATAAAATCATCTCCTTAACCACCGAAAAACAGGTTTTAATTAATCAGATAAACGAAGAAAAACTAAAAGAATCATCCGCGAGAGAGCGCCTGAGATTATTAAGCGATCAGTTGGCTAATATTTCTCGGGAGGTTGTCGATATTACTGCCAAGCTAGTAAAAAGCCAGGTGAAATTCGATTCTGAAAAAATTAACCAAGAAAAAGCCGAACTTCTCAAGCAGTCAGAATTACTTAGCGAAGAAATTGAAAATAGCGAAAAAAATATTCATGCTCTAGAGAGATATCATGATCGTCAAGAAATTATTTCCACGATCAACGAGGCGCGCCTTAACCTGTCAGCGAAAAGAGAAAGGGTTCGCTTACTAAAATCTCAGATCACCAGTATCGATCGAGAGCTGACAGATATCGCTGCCAAAATAACCAAGAGCCAAGTGAAATTTGACTCCGAAAAGATTGATCAAGAGAAAAAAATAATAAATGAAAAAATCGCTGTAGTAGACGAAAAAATTCGTATTCTCAAGGAAAAATCTAACGCCCTTGAAGAAGTGCGCCAGGGTGAGAAGGAAAAATTATTCACCGCTCAAAAAGGAATTCAGGCCATCCAGAGCGAACTAAACACAATTAATGAAGAGTTAAATGAAATTAAAATAAGCGCCGCGAGACAAGAAACAAAATTGGAAGACTTAGAAAACAACATTCGCGGCGATGAACTTAATCTCGGGGAAATCAAGAGTCATCAAGCTCCCGAATCGCTAGACCGCGAAAAAGCTGGTAAAAAAATCGGCGACTTAAAGAATCAATTGGAGCAGATAGGTGGGCTGGATCCGGAAACCGAAAAAGAATATGAAGACACGAAATCTCGCCATGATTTTTTGAGTGCTCAAACTGAAGATTTGAACGAAGCAATTAAGTCCTTAGAAAAAATTATTAATGAGCTTGATGTTAATATTAAAAGCCGTTTCGAGGAAGAGTTCAAATTAATTTCTCAAAAATTCAACGAATATTTTAAGATTTTATTTAACGGTGGCGATGCTAAGATTGTTAAAGTGGAAAGCGGGGAAGAGGAAAAGGGGCAGGAAAATCAGGAAGAAATTGGAATAGTAGCAGAGAAACTAAAAACTATTAAGTCTCTGCGCAAACTCAATGCTACTGGTTCTAACGGAATCGAAATTCAGGCAATCCCTCCTGGAAAAAAGATCCAAAATGTCGCAATGCTTTCCGGCGGAGAAAGAGCGCTCACCGCAATCGCTCTGATTTGCGCCATCATTAGCGCCAACCCATCACCATTTGTCGTTTTGGACGAAGTGGATGCTGCCCTGGATGAAGCAAATTCCGAACGTTTGGCGCAAATTCTTGATGACTTGTCTCATAAAACCCAATTCATCACAATTACTCATAACCGAGCATTAATGAAAAAGGCCAATATTCTTTACGGTGTAACTATGCAATCAGACGGAGTTAGTAAACTTTTGAGCATCCGCCTCGAAGACACAGACAATATCCGCTAGAAATAGTTTAATAAAAATTTATCAGCCCTTTGCTAGAATAAAACTGCCAAAATTCAAAGGCAGTTTTATTTTAATTAAAGAATTATATGGGCTGTAAAATATTTAGCGCTTCCCTTGTTGGTTTAGAAGCTCTTTTAGTAGAAGTGGAGGCCGACCAAGGCGGTGGCGAATTTGGGAAAATAAGCATTGTCGGTTTACCGGATAATTCCGTTAATGAAGCGCGCGAACGAGTCCGCAGTGCTATAAAAAATATTGGGTATGACTTCCCTCGTCGTAAAATCACCATCAATTTGGCACCCGCCCAAATCCCCAAACATGGACCTCATTATGATCTACCGATTGCACTAGCAATATTATCTCTGAAAAACCAGAACACTAATAATCGGCAAAAAATATTTGTACTTGGTGAATTATCTTTATCTGGGAAAACCAAAAAAATAAAAAGTATTATTCCCTTAATTATCCTGGCCATACAGCAAGGATTCACTGAAGTCTTTATTCCTTCTGATAATTTATCAGAAGTCTTGATTTTTAAAGGCCTACAAATTTTTCCAATTGCTTCCTTACATCAACTGGCTGGCTTCATTTTTAAAAAATTAACTCTACAATTCTTAGTCGCACCAGGCCCACCAGAGAAAAATAAATCCTTGCCACAGAATCCCTGGTTCAAAATTACTGGTCAGAATCAAGCCAAAAGGGCGGCCGAAATTTCCTTGGCGGGTGGACACCATCTCCTGTTTGTCGGACCACCAGGAAGTGGAAAAACTATGATTGCCAAGGCAATGTCCAAATCTCTACCAAAGAATACTCTCTTAAAATCTCTGGAGCTAGCTGAAATAAAAAGTTTATCTGGTCTAAATATTGAAAATAATCAAACCTTTTTTCAAGGAATGTTTAGGGTGGTGTATCCGTCGACAACGGCCATGGCAATCCTTGGTGGTGGAAGAAAAATGCGTCCAGGAGAAATTTCCTTGAGCCATTATGGCATTCTATTTCTTGATGAATTCACTCAATTCCCCAAAGATATAGTAAACTCCTTGCGGCAGCCGATGGAAGAGGAGCGTGTTACTATTTCTCACGCCGAAACATCCTGCGTCTTCCCCTGTTCTTTTATCCTGGTGGCCGCCTGCAACCCTTGCCCATGTGGTTTTTTTGGTGATAAGGAGTTGGCTTGCCACTGTCATCCTCATCAATTAAAAAACTACCACCAAAAAATTCCTGGGCCAATTATCGATCGTTTTGACTTGCAAATTAAAGTGCGAAGAGCGGATGATCGTAAGACAAAAAATTACTCGCCATCACTAGAGAAAATCGCTAGAGCCAGACTAATCCAAGAAGAAAGAGGTTTTCTAAATGGCCGATGCCCGGAAGAAAAAATTGAATTAATTTTTCAACTCGGAGAAAAAGAGGGGGAATTTTTTCAGCAAGCCTCCCGGTCTTTAAATTGCTCAGAAAGAGCAAAAACAAAGGTTATTAAAATTGCTAGAACAATTGCTGATCTGGATCAAAAAAAAGAAATTGAAATAAGCCATCTGGCGGAAGCGTTTAGTTTGCGGAGTGACGATACAATTTGCTATAATTAGATTAAGTATTAATTATTTCATGCCCTCTTAGCGAGTGCTTGGTCTTTGTGAATCATATGAGCAAAAAATTAGTCGCCCTTGGTCTCCTTTTTACTTTTATTATCACCTCTGGCTTTGGCTGCAAAACTGTCAGCACGCAAACAAAAAAAGCCATGGAGCCGATTACTCTGGAATATTGGCGGGTTTTTGATGACTCTGATTCTTTTCAGGAAATAATTGATAGCTATAAAGTACTGCACCCGAATATCACAATTAATTACCACAAATACCGCATCGAAGAATATGAGACCGAATTAATCAATGCTCTTGCTGAAGACCGCGGGCCAGACATGTTCACCATTCATAACACTTGGACAAAAAAATACGAAAATAAAATCATTCCTTTACCAGCACAAATTTCCATGGCCTACCAAGTGGAGAAAACCGGCATTCAAAAAGAGGTTGTGCCGGAAATGCGCACCACTAATAGCTTAACACCTAGCGATGTTCGCAGCCTATTTGTTGATGTTGTCGCCAGCGATGCTATTTCAAACAACCAAATCTTTGGCCTTCCACTTTCAGTTGACACTCTGTCCTTATTTTACAACAAAGACCTTTTTAATAGCGCTGGTATCGCCAACCCTCCAGAATTCTGGGATCAAGTATTTCAGCAAGACGTGAAGAAACTTACCAAACAAGACACCAAAAGACAAATCATTCAGTCCGGTGTCTCCCTGGGGGTAAGTAAGAATATTAACCGCTTTAGTGATATTTTGATGGTTCTCATGATGCAAAACGGCAGTAAAATTATTGATGGCGGAAAAGTTATTTTTAACGAGGTCCCTGAGAACCTTAGTGGCAGTGGATACAATCCAGGATTAGGAGCTTTGGTCTTTTTTACTGATTTTAGCAACCCGATCAAAGAGGTTTACTCCTGGAATGATGCCCTGCCAAATTCCTTAGAAATGTTTATGAGCGGCAATTTAGCAATGACCTTTGGCTATTCTTATGATTTGCCAACAATCAGGGCCCGGGCGCCAAAAATGAATTTTGCCGTTGTTAAGGTCCCTCAAATTGCTGGAAACCCAGAAATAAATTTTGCCAACTATTGGCTCGAGACCGTTTCCAAAAAAAGTAAACACCCTAATGAAGCCTGGGATTTTGTTCAATATGCAACAAAAAAAGAACAGGCCAAGCTCTATTTGGCAAAAACAAAAAAACCCACTGCCCTAAGATCATTAATTGATGAACAAAAGAGCGATGCCGAACTTGCCCCGTTTGTGAGTCAAGTGCTAACCGCCAAGAGTTGGTATCACGGAGCTAACCCGCTAGCCGCAGAAACTGCAATTGGCGACATGATTACCAATGCTGCTAAAAATTATGAACAGCTAAAAGAAGTTTTGGACTTTGGTGCTAACCAGGTTCAGCAAACTATTCAATAATATGAAATCAAAGCTCTCGGTAATTATCTTCTCATTAGCCATGATAATTTTTACCCCTTTATTGACCCAGGCGGCAACTACCACTAGTGGTACCAATATTTATATTGTCAACAATAAAGACGCGAACTACGCAACCGGAGATTATCAATTGCCAGATGCTATGGCTTTGGTGGTGAGAGTGGCTAATATAATTTTGCAGATTGTTGGAGTCTTAACCTTCGCCATGTTTATCTATGGTGGTTTTATGTTTTTAATGTCTGCTGGCAACCAAAAAACCGTCTCTCAGGCTAAGAGTATCTTACTTGCCGCAGTTGTTGGGCTCATAATTGTCTTTACTAGCTACCTATTAGTTCAATTCTTTATCGGCAGCATAACTGGAAAAGCCATGAATGGTCTTCAGGTGAAAAAATAAGATGCACCACTCCGTCCTTAAAGACATAAGTAACGTCGATGGCCCTGGGCTGAAACTTAAAAATGCCCGAGAAAATCTTGGCTGGAAAATTACTGATGCTGCCAAAAAAACCGGAATCAGCATTGCTTATTTAAAAGCTTTGGAGGAAGAACGATTTGATCAAATTCCTAGCGGATTATACGCGGCAAAATACTTCAAGAAATATTCCAAGGCCTTAAAAATAACACTTGATAAAGATTACCCCGATTTTTTTGAAGGTCAGGTCGCAAACAAAAGTCAGGGGCCCTTTGAAAAAAAAATTCTTGATCGCCGCCAATTAATTTCTTTCCCCAAAATTTTAAGAAGAATTTCTCTGGTGCTAGTAATTTTCCTTTGCGTTCTATACTTACTGCTTTATTTCAAAAAAATGTTTTTTCCACCAAGCCTCATTATTTATTATCCGGAAAAAAACTTGATCTCCAGAGAACAAAGCATTACTGTTTCCGGTAGAGTGGAGGCGGAATCGGACTTAAAAATCAACGACGAAACAATACCGAAAGATAAGCAAAACAATTTTTCCCAAAAAATCAGTCTCAAAAAGGGAATAAATAATATTACTATTAAGGCCAAAAAAAAATATAGCCGCGAAAAAGTGATTACCCGCCAAATTTTGGTGGAATAAAAATATGAGTAAATTATTTGACATAAATTTAATTTTGAATAAAATAGGAATCACCGAGGGTTGGCAAATACTAGAAGCCGGCTGCGGTCAATTTGGTCACTTTGTTTTCCCTAGCGCTAAACTAGTAGGTAAACAGGGGCGGGTTTTTGCCGCCGACATCATTAAGTCCCACTTAGAAGAGATTGAGAGGCAGAAAAGGACTGATAATCTGCCACAAATTACAACTATTTGGACAAACCTGGAGGTTTGGCAGGGAACTAAAATTTCTGCCGGTACTCTGGATGCAGTATTATTGGTAAATACCCTGAATCAAACAGAAAAGCGAAATGAAACTCTACAAGAATTGGTCAGAATTATCAAAAGAGACGGGAAATTACTAATTATTGAGTGGAAGGAACATGACTTGTTGTTTGGTCCAAAAACGGAAAAAAGAATTAATCGAGAAAATTTAAAAGCTTTAGCTCAAAAATTGGGACTAAAATTAATTGATGAATTTGAAGCCGGAGCCTTGCATTATGCTCTGATTTTCAAAAAATTATAAAGATATGGATAGATTTATTTACCCTGGATACTGGTTTAACCTGCGCCCAGAACCACTCACAGGCCAAACCTTCAAGTTTTTTATTGCTTTTATTTTTTTATTAATTATCCTTGGAGCCACCGCTTACTACCTAAAAACCAGAAGTGGTGCCAAAAACGGCCTCTGGCTAAAGATTTTTAATTTCTCTTTTACCAATACTCTGCTAGGAGTTTTTCTACTATTCTGTAATTACGAAATTATTCCCTTCTTCACCGCTCGCTTTTTTCTGGCCTTCTGGGTAATCGGCATGCTACTTTGGCTTTTTTCTTTAGCAAAAGTTTTCAAAAAAATTCCCAAAACAATAGAAGACGCAAAGAAGCAAGACGAATTCAAAAAATATCTGCCATAAATTTAAAAGAACAATTATCTCTTAACAAAAGCGGGCAATTTGCCCGTTTTTTGATAGTTATGAAAAATCAACAATTGGGCAAAAGAGGCGAATTGGCAGCTAAAAATTGGCTGTGTAGCCAGGGTCATAAAATCACTGGCCAGAATGTTCGCCTGGGACATCAAGAAATTGATTTAATCGCCCAGAAAGACAAGCTGATAATCTTTTTTGAGGTCAAAACGGGGCTGCATTCGCTTACAGATGCCCCGCTCAAGAAAAGTCAATTGAAAAGCTTAAACAAAGCCAGAATAAAATTTTGCCATATCAACTCCATTCCTCTGGAAAAAACCCGTTTAGATCTAATTTTAATTAAACCAGACAAAAATTTGGCAACCTTAGAACACCTGATAAACATTGGCCGCTAGCCACCAAAAACCCACAATATCCGGTTTGTCTTGTTTTTTGTGATATGCTACAATAAATACATCTAATAAAAATTAAATCTAGAGAGGTGGTGAAATTATGAAAAAATTCTCAAAATTCTTATTCTCTTTGCTTGCTTTGTCCCTATTGGTTCTACCAGCAGTGACTTACGCTACTGTTTCTGGGAACGTTAACGACGTTGTAGGTATCACCAATGTGCAAAGTGCTAACATTGCACTTTCTCAGAATGATCCAATCGTCACCGCAACCAACCTAATCAACACCGCCATGATGTTCTTGGGTCTGCTTGCAGTAGTGATTATCTTGGTGGGTGGTTTCAAATGGATGACCGCCATGGGTAATGATGATAACATTAAAAAAGCTAAAGCTTTGATGAGCGCCGGCGTTGTCGGCTTGGTCATTATTTTAGCCGCTTGGGGTATCGCCCGCTTTATCGTCAACAAGCTCGCTACCACTATCTAAAATCCCGATCCTCATCAACGATGGGGATCGTTGTCCTGAAAACAAATATTTTGTTTTTGGGACAATGATTAAAACTATGAAAAAGACTTTACTATCTCTCTTCGCTTTTTCTCTGTTGGTTTTTCCGGGAATTGCCATGGCTGGACTCAGCACAAATGATGTCGGAATTAGTGGTCCTAGCGGAATAGAAACTGGGGTTGGTGGCGGTATTAATTTGTCGTCCAGAGACCCCATTGCTGTTGCCATCAGCTTAATTAACTGGATAATCAGTTTCCTCGCTTTTGGTGCGGTGGTGATTTTGCTTATTGGTGGTTTCAAATGGATGACCGCCATGGGTAATGACGACAACATTAAGAAAGCAAAATCCATGATGAGTGCGGGAATTATCGGCTTGGTTATTATTTTGGCGTCTTGGGGTATCGCCCGCTTTGTTGTCAGTAAACTTGCTACTAAAATTTAACGAGGATTACTTTATGAAACTCAAAATTTTTGCTATCGCTAGTCTCTTGACCTTAAGCTTTGCCTTCGGGTTGTCACCAGTTTTTGCTTATAATGATGCAGGACTAGAAAATACAGTAAACAATGTTGGCCCGGCAGGAACAGCTATGAAAAACATGGGCAGTATTGATAATAGCGTGGCCTCGGTCATTGGCACTGTTTTATCATTTGTTGGTGTCGCTTTCTTAATCCTCATGATCTATGGAGGCATTTTATGGATGATTTCCCAGGGGGACACCGCTCAAATCAAAAAAGCCAAGGATATTATTATTAATGGTGTAATCGGCTTAATCATTGTGATCTTTGCCTACGCCATTACTGCTTATATCGGCAAAACCATCACCACCCCGTCAACCCCAAGCACCCCAGTTGATCAAACCCCGGTTAATTCTCCTAATTCTGGTGGCTATAATGGTCCAGCCAACTAAAAACATGAATATATTTTTTGTTAAAACGGTCCACGCCTACGATTTCGGCCAAGATAGCGGTCTAAATAAAGTCGCCAACAAAATGGGTTACCCAGTTTCTGGGGCTCCATTTTCACCAGAAAATGCTGTTGCCACCGGCATCACCTATGTTTTGTCATTCCTAGGAATTATCTTCTTAATTATGGCGATTTATGCCGGTATCACCTGGATGTCCTCCGAGGGCAACGAAAAAACTGTTGAGAAAGCCAAAGATATTTTAAAAAATTCCATTATTGGCTTGATTATTGTGGCATTGGCTTACGCGATTAGTTATTTCATTCTCTCCATTTTCTCTTCTTATATTAAATAATATGGCAAATTTGAAAGACGCCTTCGGGAGTAGTATTAAAACCTTTGCCGATAAAAGCGGCTACCAAACAGGAGCCGAAGTACAGCCGGAAGTTTTAGTTGGTAGTATCATTCAAACTGTCCTTCAATTTCTCGGAGTTGCTTTCTTGGGACTAGTTATCTATGGCGGCATTATTTGGATGACTGGCAGTGGTAATGAAGATAACGTTAAGCGCGCAAAAAAAATCATTACCGCTGCAGTTATTGGACTTGTGATTGTGGTTCTAGCTTATGCAATTAGTACCTTTGTTATTCAGAACATCTTGCAAAATAAAATTAGGAATATTTAATATGAACAAAAAAATCAAACAACTACTAGTTTTAGTTTTCTTGTCTTTACTGCTTTGTCTCCCCTACTTTGTTTTTGCTGCCAGTTCTACCCCATCGGGAGATAGCGGAGTTATTGGAAAGATGCGTGCAGTCGCCGAACCGTCATATGAAGCAGTTACTTCTGACTCTCTTTTGACTTATGCTGGCGAATTTATTGCCATTATTCTAGGTATGCTTGGCATTATCTTTGTTGGGCTAATGATTTATGCTGGCTTGAAGTGGATGATGTCCGCCGGCGATGCCGATGATATCAAAAAAGCCAAAGCTACCATTAGAATGGCGATCATTGGCTTAATTGTGACTGTATCCGCTTACGCCCTCTGGAAATTCATTGCCGATTACTTACTATAAAATTATATGAAAAAGTTATTTTTTGTTATTTTTCTCCTATCCCTAATGTTGCTTGGGTTTAGCGCCCAAGCGAGGGTTTTATCTCCTGAATTAAAAAGTAATTTACAGGATAATACCACACAGTTCAACGCCTCCGCTGGATTTGGTGACAATAACATCCTCGGGGTAGTACATTTTGTTATTACTGGACTGCTCGGACTATTGGCAATAATCTTTCTTGCTTACACAATCTATGCCGGCTTCAAGTGGATGACTGCCGCTGGAGATGCCGATGATATCAAGAAGGCACAGGCAACTCTCCGAACCTCGATTATTGGCTTGATTATCGTTCTGGGATCCTATGGAATTACTTATTTAGTGTTTAGCAATATGCCCTTTGAGGGCGTCGCTCCTTCCTCTCAGGATGCCCCAGCTGGACCAGTTACCAGCGGCTAAAATCTGTTAAAAGATATTATAAAAGGACTTTGTCGAAACAAAGTCCTTTTTTGATAGATGTCGGTAAATTTTTACCAGAAAGTTGGTGCTACTGCCCAGCCGCTGTAATTTTTACCATCTATACTGTGCATTTGCAGACCAACGGTGATTTTTTGGCCGACAATACAGCGACGATTGGATAAATCAACAATATCACAGAGATATTGCTGAGGAAGAACGGAAACAACCATGCTGCTGTTTGGAGCAAGAACAAAAGATCTGTTGCCCTCCACGCCTTTCAGTGTAAAACTGCGTTCATGAGTTTTTGACTCATTTTTGAGTAATACCTGATAAACCGTAGAGTCGGTTTTTTCCTTCTTTAGAAGCTTTAGGGCTTCGCTTTGAAGTTCCTGCTTGTAGTTCAGGTCACCGGTTTTTTCTTTCACATCCAAACCATTGTAGCGTAGGGTCTTTTCCCTAAAACCGACTTCGGTTGGAGTGTCGGTGTTGGTGGTAGCTCTACTTAAAATTAATTTCTTCTGAGCTACCAGCTGATTCAGTTGAAAATCTTCATCATTGAAGTTTTCAACAGCAGAGGTGCTGTCAAAATCCAATTTCTGAAATTTCTTTTGATTTTCCTGAAGTTGAGCTTCCATCTTAGCCAAATCCCTCGTTTCTTTAAGAGTTAAGCCAATAAGATTTGAGTCGGCATCCAACTCAGCATTTTTTAAGTTCAAACTATTAATTTGAGCTTTTAATTGTCTGGTGGAACTGTTTAAACCGACTACTTCGACAATTTTGTCTTGAGCTTTTTTAACTTTAATCCGTTGTTCACGAATCTGATTGTTTAAGATAGAGATTTGCTCATTGTCTTGGATGGTTAATTGGCAAAATGCTACGGCTGGAGCAATTATCATTGCTACTATGGCCAAAATGATGATTTTCTTCATGTTTCTTGCTTTTTTATGTTTATTTTGTTTTTAATTTACATTAATTATTAGCTAAATTTGTTGTTTATTTCTTAAACTCTCAATTTAACTATTAAAATTATAGCATATTATTTAAACTTTGTCAATAGTTATCCACAAGTCACCCTTGACCTAGATTTATATAAATGCTATGATATAGGGTCAGTAGAAATTCCTGCTATTAATTATAATCCGGTAGGAATTTTTTATTTGACCAAATCTATAACTATATGAAAACAATTATCAATCCTTCCGAGGGTTCTATACCCCTCCCTACAATGAAAAACCTGGGTAAGAGAATTTTGGCCTTCTTGGTGGTCACCCTCGTTTTTCAATTCATTTTATTCCCTATGCCGGCTCTTGCCGACGAAGCTGTCGCTCAAGCAGAGGCCGCTCAAAGCAACACTATTAATAGTATTGATCTAGCTAATATCAAGGCTGATGCTAGCACTCCGACTCTTGATATCAACCATCTTCCCCAGGAACCAGAATATAAAGTCATCAGCACTAGCGTTCACAAAATGACCGCTTATAACTCCGAAGTCGGTCAAACCGATAATTCTCCATGTATTACAGCTAACGGCTTCAATGTCTGTGAACACGGTACCGAAGATACGGTTGCTGCCAACTTTTTAAAGATGGGCACCAAGGTCCGTATTCCAGAATTATTTGGTGATCGTGTGTTTACTGTTCGTGATCGTATGAACGCTCGTCACGCTACCCGCGTCGACGTTTGGATGAAGGACCGCTCAAGCGCTATGAAGTTTGGTGTGAAGGTTGCTAAAATCGAGGTCTTAGAGTAAAAATATTTTTCAAATATAAGCCACAAAAAATGCCCGTCGCTTCGTCGACTGGCATTTTTTGATTTTAAAAAATAAAAGTGATATTATAAAAACACGCGGACGTGGCGAAATTGGTAGACGCACTAGCCTTAGGAGCTAGCGGGGCAACTCTTGAGAGTTCGAGTCTCTCCGTCCGCACCATCTTGATATGCTCAGTTTTTTTCATAATTTTGCCCCCCAAGCAATTCTCCTTTCTTTTGGCTGGCTTAAAATATACTGGTACGGCCTTTTTGTGGTTTCCGGAATTATAGCTGCTATGGCCACAGCTCGTCACTACTGGAAAAAAGTCGGTCTCGAAGCAAAATTGTTCGATGATTTGTCTTTCTTATTAATAATCTTTGGCCTAATAGGTGCCAGAGTTTATGAGTGGTTTCTCAGTTATCCTTATTATTCACAATACCCTGGAGAATTGCTGAAAATCTGGCATGGAGGTCTAGCTATTCATGGTGCAATTATTGGTGCCTTTCTGGCTTTGTGGTGGTTTTCAAGGAAGCATCGCCTGAGTCTTGCGAAAATCTGCGCTATTATTGTACCTGGGCTAGCCCTTGGACAAGCAATCGGCCGTTTTGGAAATTACTTTAATCAAGAATTGTTTGGTTGGCCCACAAACCTGCCCTGGGGTATTTTTATCTCTCCAGAAAATAGACCAATTGAACTGCAGCAGTTTGCCTTCTTCCAGCCAACTTTCCTATACGAAAGCATGTTGTGTCTTCTCCTTTTTTTACTATTGATTCTTCTTAAAAAAAGATTTGCCCATCAAAATCTGTTAGTAATTGGCTCTTACCTCTGCGGCTATGGACTCATTCGATTTTTCCTTGAATACTTAAGAATAGACCTAACTCCGCAATTTATTGGCCTGCGTTGGCCACAATTTATCAGCATTATTTTGTTTATTATCGGTAGTACCCTACTTTATCTAAATTTTTTTAATCATCGCCATGAAAAAAGAACAACCAAAAACTAGAGGGAATAAAAAAAAGTTAATTATTCTTTATTTTTTAGGATTTATTATTTCTATTGCCTCAGCAATCCCCGCCTATAGTCAATCCAGTTTTTTAACCGAGACTGTTGGATTGAGTTTGGTTAGTACTTTTTTTCTCTTGGCAAATATCCTGACTTTTGCCGCTATCCTGCTTTTTCCAAAAATGATTAAGAAAATCAAGAACTACCGCAGTATGCGTCGGGTAATTTTTGCTTACGGACTAGCTCTTATTGGGCTCACTTTGGCCCCCAAAAACCCCTGGCTGATGTTTGCGTTTTTTGGGTCGATGAATATCTGTATCGGGTTAATTGCTATTAACATGGATATTTTTGTGGAAAGCTTTGCATCCAGACACGCAATCGGCACCACCCACACCACGTACTTTACCGCCATGAATCTTGGTTGGATAATTTCTCCTTTTATTGCCGGCCAATTGATTATGCTTGGTGGATTTAAGCTCACTTATGCCGCATCATTAGTCTGTCTCATGATTTTTGCTTTTTTCTTTGTCCTTCAAGCCAAAAATCTTAAAGATAAAAATAGTTATCGGGATCAAGACTTTGTTCAAACTATTAAGAGCATTTGGAGAAATAAAAAACTGAGATCAATTTTTTTCTTGGCCTTCATTTTGAGTGTTTTCTACAGTCTGGTGGTGGTTTTTTTACCGGTTTACCTAAACGAGGTTATCGGCTTCAGTTGGGAATCCCTGGGAATGCTTTTCTCCCTAATGCTGCTGCCCTTTATTTTTGTGGAAATACCAGCGGGAATTATCTCTGATCGTTATTTGGGTGAAAAGGAATTGATGAGTATCGGCTTTATTATTCTTTCCGTTTCCTTATTACTCTGCTCCATAGTAAAAGGCGCTGACTTCTGGCTTTGGGCGATAGTGTTAATTTTTAGTCGCTTTGGCGCAGCCTTAGTAGAATCAATGAGGGAGGCATACTTTTTCAAAACAGTTAGTGCTCAAGATGTCGATTTTATTAATTTCTTCCGAGCAACCGCCCCCCTGGGATATGTTTTTGGCGCTCTATTGGGCGGGGTAGTGCTTATTTCTATGCCCCTGAACCAATTATTCCTGGCGGGCGCCTTTCTAATGTGCCTGTCTTTTCCGGTTTTATTCTTTATAAAAGACGTTAAACAGGGATAAATTGACTAAAATAATGTTTTTGGCTAAAATAAATGAGCCCATGCGCGTATTGTATAGTGGTTATTACATCAGCCTTCCAAGCTGAGGAGAGGGGTTCGATTCCCCTTACCCGCTCCAAATAAAAAAAGAACGGACCAAATTCCGCTCTTTTTTGTTTTATTTATAGGGATATTTTGATATAATATCAGTACTTGCCCCCAATAATGCCACTGGTATGCCTACAAAAAAACTAGCAATAATCGCCCTCATGAATGCGCTCATTTCCGTAATATATATTTACGCGGTGGCGTATCTAATGTCTAATGGGCAAAAACTATTTGGCAAAACCAATCCTGTTCTCGGTGGAACAGCCATTCTTCTATTATTCGTTATTTCCGCAGCGGTAATGGGTGCTACTATTTTCGGAAGACCAATACTACTCTATCTTGATGGTGCAAAAAAAGAAGCCTTGAGATTATTTTATTTAACAATTTTGTGTCTAATAACAGTAGCTACTATTATTTTTTTAAGCATGCTATCTCTAGGTTTATGAAATACTTTTTCTTCGTTCAAGGAGAGGGTCGTGGCCACCTTTCTCAAGCAATCACACTAAAAGACAAGCTGGAATCTCGCGGTCACCAGGTCACCGCTGTTTTTGTCGGTATCAACCCCACCAGAAAAATACCAGAATTTTTTAGTACACGCCTTGGACTGACTCCAGAAATAATTAGTGGCCCCGTATGGGCCTCTGGCAAAAATAACAAAAGGGTCAGTGCTTCTCGTACCATCATTAAAACCATTCTTAGCCTACCAAAATGGAGAAGCTCTCTTAAAAAAATATTACGAAAAATAAAAGAGGAAAACCCGGATGCTTTAATAAATTTCTACGAGCCCCTATCTTCCTGGCAACACGTCTTTGTTAACCGAAAGAAGCCTTTTTTTATTATTGGTCATCAGTTTATGAGCGGTCATCCAATCTTTGATTTTCCAAAAAAACACTATTTTGGCAAATATTCTTTCCTTTTTTATAATTTTTTACTGACCAGGGGAAAAGTGAAAAAAATTGCTCTTTCATTTACCGAAGAGCCAGACCTACAAAAAAATAATCTATTTGTTTGTCCGCCATTAATTAAAAAAGAAATCCTTGAAGCCAAGCCGCAACGAGATGATTATTCGCTCACCTACTTTCTTAATCATGGCTATAGCGAAGAGATTATTAGTTGGTGTCAGAAAAATCCTAATTCATTAGTCGAAGCTTTCTGTGACCACGATTACTCACAAGAAACTGTTCCAAGAAACCTGCACTTCCACTTAATAAATGACCAGGCGTTTGCCCGCGCTCTTAGTAATTGTGCGAGTTATGCGAGTACGGCCGGCTTTGAGTCTATCTGCGAGGCCGCCTATCTGGATAAAGACATTTTAATGGTACCGACTCAAAATCATTATGAACAACTAACTAATGCAATTGATGCCAAAAGAGCTGGCATAGCCAATAGCGCCGATCATTTTGACTTTAATTTAATCACGGAAGAACAAAAAACCCAGTTTCAAAAAAATCGAGAGATTTTTAAAAACTGGGTTAATCGAGAAAACAATAAAATTTTTGAAATACTGGAGAATCTTTAATTTATCTAATCAAACAATTTTGCGGCAATCTGCCAATACTCCGGATTGCCGTATTTTTTTTGCCAATACCACCACTCCACCCCCCAGAGATAAGTTTTGCTAAAATCTAAATTAATTGCTCCCTGGAGATTAGCCTTAAACTGATCAACGCTCATAGATTTATCTATTTCTTTCTGCGTTAAATACATCATACTGCCTTCGGGAACCCAAGGCTCAGCTTGCAGTTCAATTACCATTAATTTGGCTTTCGGAACTCCGAGAATTTTGGCCTTCAAATTATAAAAAACTTCAGCTGGCACTGGGTAACGAAGAAAACCGAACCAAGAGTTATAGACTACTCGATACATGGTGGTGCCAAAATAATCACCAATCGACGCCTCCTCTCTCCACCAACCAAGTTCCCCTGAGCCAGTAACGATAATTTTCCTATTATCGAGGTTCCTGACCCTTTCCACTTCCATCCTGAAAAAATTCTCATCAAATACTGGGCAAACTCCAAAACTGCCAAGAAATGGTTCGTTTTCTACTTGCCAATATACAACACTAGGATTTTTTTTATAGTGTTCCGTTACTGCGGTTACCATTTTGAGGGTGGCTACTTGCTGAGCAACTGCACTTTTGGTGTTCAGCCAGGCCGGGCTATGGCATTCTGGCCAGCGCGGCACTCTCCGCCCCATACTGATAATAAATTTAGCGCCTTCTTTTTGTCCCTCGGAAACTAAATAGTCGTAGTCGGTAAAATCATATGCCCCCTCTGTTTTTTCTAAATCATCCCAATAAATAGGAATTCTGATTTGCTTCACTTGTAACTCTTTAAGAGAGGCCGCATAAACCTCTTTCCAATCTAAACCTAATTCGCCACAAAATTTCTTGGAGAAGGTTACTCCAAAAAAATCATTTTTATGCTTAAGGTCTATCTTGCTAGGAAAATTACGAGCAACTTTCAAGTTATAGATGAGAATAAAAACCGTGACGGAAACAATAAAAACAATTATTTTTGTGGTCTTTTTCATAATTAAATAATAAAATAAAATCCCAAGCTAATTAAAATAATTGCCAGAATTTTCTGAGCTAAGATACGAAAAGAAAAATTTTCTCTCATACTTCTTGGTAAGATTGGGGCAAACAACAATCCCAAAAGCAAAAGAGCACCATATTGAATTCCCTGAAGAGCATTAACTATTGCCACTGAACCAAGAAATATTGCATAGTTTTGTAAAACAAAACTCAACGACCCAAGGCCTTGGTTTAAAACAAAAATTATACTAGTCTTTTTGTTTTGATGTTTAGTCTTCTTTCTGTTTCTTTTAAAAATCGACAGAATGTCTTTTCTAAACTTGGGAATTAAAAGAAGTGCGAGCACTAAAAACAGCGAACCGATCCTGACCCAGATAAATGCACTCCAGAATGATTGCAAACTATAAATATATTTGGTAAGAGTGAAAAATACGGCATAAAAAAAGGCAGCCAAGAAAATATATCTAAAATTATTCGCAACGTCATCATTGGTTCTAAATTTGGCTAATATTTTTTCCCAAAAATGTCTTTCACTTGGCAAAAATGCTACCAAAAATATACCCGCCAACAGAAAAACACCACCAACTATTTGAACTAGTGAAAAGCTTTCTCCTAAAAAGGCAAAAGAAAATAAAAAAGTAAAAACCGGGATAGAGCCGCCAATTAAAATAATAGATTTGGAGGCCGTGCCGGAACGAAGTGATTCGTAAAGAAAATATTGTGCGACTACAAATAAAATGCCCGCCAAGATATTTAATAAAAAAACATTTATTCCGGGCCAAACCAATAACCACGGTGCAAGTAGAATAATTAATGACCCCAGAGTACAAACCAAAAAAATATACAAACGACTACTTTTCACCACGTTATCCACCATAAACTTATCCGTCAAATTAACGATGGCTAGCAATAGATAGGAGATAGCAGCAATAAATATCCAATTCATATAAAATTATTTCGAAAACATTTTTTCAATATTATAAACCCCCATTAGCTCCGCATTCAAAAAAGCATCCATCGCCGCTCTGGCTAAGCGACCAGAATCAAGAAGCGCGGTAAGCCATTGGGCGACATATTCTGGCTCCAAGCTATCGACACCACCTCCGACTGAAATTAACCACTCGCGATTAAAGTCCTCTTGTGAACCGACCGGGGAAGAAATGATAATCGGCAAGCCTAGAGCGCAATAGAACGAAAGTTCTGACGGCTTAGTCCATAAAATATCTGTGGAACGCAAACACTCATTAAACTTTTTGAAATAACTAATTTTGTCGGGAGCAAAAATAACTCTCACTTGATTAGTTAAATTTGCCCTGGAAATTTCCTCAAGAAAATAATCCCTAATCTCGGGACGATTACCGGCAACCAGATTAATAATCATTTCCCCACTTTTCAGTTTTTCCAGAAACTGATTAATAATTATTGCCCCAATTTCTTTCTGTGCACCAGCGCCGCCAACTGCAAAGGTAATTGTTAGCGGGTGTTTCGGGCTTGGAGTTGCAAGTGATAGTTCTCCAGAAATTAATGATTGATACTCTTCTTGATATTGTTTTTCTGGATCAAGATTATTTAGTCTAGCCGAAAGATCAGCCTTAACAATTTCTTTCTCCTGACCAATATTCTCTTTTGGCAAAGGAAATCCGGTAATAATAAGATTCTCCTCTTTGAGTCCATACATCAAAAATCTTTGCTTAACTTTTTCGCTAGGCACCAAGTATTTAATGCGACTATTCTTTGGTTCCAGCGGTGCCCAAGCTCTTGAGGCATCAGTATCACAGATCACACAAAAAATATCACCCTGATAATTGTGGTATTCAGCTGCTTGAGCGGCAACAAAAAACGTGGTGACAAAAGGCAACTTTTCTTTATTTAATTTTTTCACCAAATCCTTACCCAAGCCCTTCTTGATAAAACGATAAAAGTACCTCTGCTGAATGGTGGGCTCGGACAAATCTCTAAATGGATAGAGAGGGTCAATTTTCTGAAAGTAGTCCATGATTGAAAAAACAAAACGACCAATGATTGGCACTTTCTTGAAACGCGACACCTCTTCGTATGACTTTAGACTATCTTCCCAATATTTTTTTTCCCAAGTCGGAATACCATCGTAATTATTTAGTGTTAAAATCTCTCCACCAGACAAATCAAGCAATGGATAGGCAGCACGTTGATGGCCGTAACCCATGTCAGCAGCGATTAGATTAATTTTTTTATTCTTCATAAAGATGTTTTTTATATTTCTATTATACTATCTTTCTCTCTTATACAAAAGGCGCCAACTGAGACGCCTTTTATAAAAAAATATTTTTTGTAATAACTTATGGCTGTAAATATTTATAAGCACTCAGAGCAGCAATTGTTGCCTGTCCGGTGGCAATAGAAATTTGTTTAAACTCACTAAGATCGCTGACGTCGCCAGCAGCAAAGATACCCGGGGTTTTGGTGGCGCAATCTTTACTGACCATAATTCTATTATCTGGCGTTCTGTCTACCAATTCTGCGACCAAATCGGTGTGCGCAATCCTGCCAATTTCCACGAACACTCCATCCACCTCAATCTCAAACTTATTATTTTCTTTAATATTAGCACAATTTATCTTTTTTACTGATGAGTCGCCAACAATTTCTTCAATCACTGAGTTGAGCAATAGTTTAATATTGGAACGACTCTTGATTTCATTAACCAGGGAATCAAAAGCCCTAATACTGCTTTCGTTGCGAACCAACAAATAAACTTCACTAGCAATCTTGGATAACACCTCCGCAGCATCAAAGGCGGAATTTCCGCTACCAACTACCGCTACCTTTTTATTTCTAAAAAATGGTCCATCACAATTAGCACAATAAGAAACTCCTTTGCCACTAAACTCTTCCTCGCCCTTAATGGCTAAACGACGAGGAGATAAACCAATGGTTAGAATGATTGTTTTCCCCTCAACAACCTCTTCAGCACCAAAATAAACCAAAAAAGTATTATTTTCTGTTTTTTCAATCTTTTTCACCTCTCCGTCTCTCATTTCTACCCCAAAAGATAGTGCTTGATCCTTCATATTCTGAATTAACTCAAAAGCATTTATTTTCTTAAACCCAGGATAGTTTTCAATTTCGTTAGCCCAAACTAATTGTCCCCCCAATTCTTTACCAATAACCAGCGCTTTCATCTCTCTGCGAACCGCATAAATACCGGCGGTCATACCAGCTGGCCCAGAACCAATAATAATTGTATCGTACATATTTTTAGATAAGTCTACGTTATTGTGGACTTTGATAAATAAACCTATAGAAAAAGGCACCTTATAAGTGTGCCTCTTCCGTGGTGGACCATAAGGGACTCGGACCCTTTACCTCTTCCATGCCATGGAAGCGCTCTACCAGATGAGCTAATGGCCCAAAAGTTCTACAAAGAACAATGTTTGTCAAATACTTGACAAAATAATATTTTTATTGTGTCCCCACCAGGAATCGAACCTGGATCTAGAACTTAGGAGGCTCTTGTTTTATCCATTAAACTACAGGGACTTCCTAAGTTTTTAAGCATCAGGAAACAAGGTAAAAAAACTACAAGCTACATTTTACAGGAACTTTTGACCTTTGACAAGCTAAACTATCAGATTTCCCACTCCAGCTCTTTACCAATAAGCTGTTTTGGCTTAAAATAGAAGAGAAAACTAGGGGGTAATAAATAATAAACAAATATATGTTCAACAAAGACAATCGTGCCGAAAAATTTAAAGACGCCGAAACGATCATTGGCGGCTCCATAAAAGTTAAGGGCAACTTTCATGGACAGGGCAATATCGTAATTGAAGGACGTCTTGAAGGATCTCTAAAAACCAACGCTAGCTTATTTGTTGGTGAACAGGCAAAAATCGTAGCTAATATCGAAGCTCAAGATGCTATTATTAACGGTGAGGTTTACGGAGAAATTAAAATTAAAAAATATTTATCACTTGGATCAACTGCTAAAATTTTTGGTGACATTCAATACGCAGAAATATCCGTGGAACATGGTGCAACTATCAATGGTCAATTGACCGTAAAAGCTGAAGTTGAAGACAATAAGCGAAAAGAAAAGGCAATAATTGAAGAAGAAGTAGAAGAGTTGCCGGGCGAAGAAGGGGCGGCGTAAGAAATCCTTTTTTAAAAAGGGCTATATGAATGTCTACATTTACGATGATTTTTTAAACAAATCCAAATATAACCGAGCGATTAACCGTCTAGAAATTAAACTTACCGACCTTGGCCTTAACGGCAAGATCGTTCGTTTGGGTGCAATCAAAAATATTCATGACGCGGTGGAGAGTGAAATAAAAAATGGCGCCAAAACAATTGTTGCTGTTGGCAATAATGAAACTGTTTTTAAAACGGCGGCGGCAGTAATCGAACACCAGGCCCTAAGTTTTATCCCACAAAAAACTCTTTTCTTTGTTATTCCCATTGGCAGGGAGGACAACAGTATTGCCAACGCCCTGGGAATTAAAAAGGAGGAGGATGCCTGTAACACGCTCCTGGCGCGAAGGATAAAAAAAGTAGATATTGGTGTTGCTGGAAGAAATTATTTTATTGAAAAAGCGGAGATGGAGGCAGAGGGGGCTATCCTGGAAATAGACGGATACACGGTGGAAATAGAGGAAAAGGGAATTATTTCCATTATTAATTTAGCAGAAAAGTCTAATATTATCGGTGACAAAAAACCAAAACCGAACGATGGGCGACTGGATATCCATATTAAAACAAGGTCTCGCAATGAATCATTTTTCTCAGTTAAATCTTTTAAAATAATTAGCAAAGGACAAGATTTGCTGCTTGATTCCTCGGTAGAGATTAAAACCCCCGTAGAGCTTGGAGTGATTCCAGGGGGACTAGAAATTATTGTTGGCAAGGATCGAGCCTTTGAGTAAAATATTAAACAACAAAAAACTCACCAATTGGTGAGTTTTTTAATTTCATTAAAAATATTATTCTTTCTTTTTGCGAAACATCAGCCATTGCTGTAATGCGGTCAAGAGAGTTAGGACAAACCAGTAAAGGGTTAGGCCTCCAGGCAAGCTGATACCAATGAAGATAGTTAAGGCTGGCATTAAATATAACATCTGCTTATTCATCATTGCGGAAATGTCTGGCTCCTTGCCTGGTTCTTTTTTCTCTATCTTTGGAGTTTTAGCCATCATAGTTTTAGCCTGCCAAAACTGAGCAGCGCCAGCTAGTACCGCTAAAACGATATTGGGCTTTGATAGATCTAAAAATCCAAAAGAAAGAACGTGAATTGTTTCTGGTTTGTAAATAAATGGATAAACTAATTCCAGTCTACTAGCCAAACCGTCTCTAAAAACACGATAAACGGCAATCAAGAAGGGCAACTGAATAAGCAATGGCAAACAAGAAGAAAAAGGGTTCACCTTGTTCTCTTTGTACATCTCCATGGTTGCCTTTGATAAACCCGGCTTATCATCCTTATATTTCTCTTTTAATTCGTTAATTTTGGGCTGTAATTCCTGTAAAGCCTTTTGAGATTTTAATGACTGCAAGGAAAATGGGTGAAGAATCAACTTGATTACTACGGTCAAAAGAATAATTGCAATTCCTAAATCATGTCCAGGAATAGTATTATACAAAAATACTAATAAATTCAGGATTGGGCGATAAAAAATTTCTTGAAATAAATTGGCCATAAAATTTAGATTAATGGGTCGTTGCCGCCCTTATTAAAAGGGTTGCAACGAATTATTCTCCAGCAGGATTTAATTCCACCCTTAAATATACCATACTTTTCAATTGCTTGAACACTATACTCCGAACAAGAAGGATTAAAGCGACAGAAACCATGAGGATAAACAGATTTTAGTGGTCCATGGTCAAAAGAGAGGGTCTTTTGATAAAACCTAATTATTGAGATCACCAAGTGGCGAGGATAAAATTTAAAAGTTTTAAACATAAAGTTTAAGTTTTTGCAAGCCTGTCTTTAACTCAATTTTAATATCTTGGTAATTTTCCACTAAAATATCGGCTTTAGTTATTACTACTATATTATAGCCCTGCTTTAGCTTTTTGTTTTCTCCCGACAAAATGGACTTCAGCCTTCTTTTTATAAGGTTTCTTTCGACTGCCAATTTACTAACCTTCAGTCCCACCAAAACCCCAAAGTGATTAACTTTTTTATGGTTCTCCGCGACCTTTATTCCCAAAAAAACACCAAAAAAAGAATGGCCAATCTTAAATACTTGGTCAAACTCTTTGTTTTTCGATAATCGAAGGCTTTTTCGCAGCATTCGTGGTATTTATTTTGATAAGACTTTTCTTCCTTTATCGCGGCGGCTTTTTAAAACATTGCGACCATCCTCTGTCTCCATTCTTTTCATGAAGCCATGCTTTTTCTGGGCGCGGCGCTTGTTCGGCTGGTAGGTTCTTTTGGTGGACATACGTCTATATATTATAAATAAAAATTGAGCAAGTTTTTTGCCTGGTTTAACATTATCATCTTTATTAAAAGAGGTCAACAGCTAGATATTTGATACTTATCAACTTGTTATTAACAGTTTTTAAACAGTTTTTTCGTTTTTTGGCTTGTGGAAAAGTAGTGAATTGAATATAATAGTTTTAGATAATATCAAAGCAAATATGACCAACGAACAAATTTGGCAAGCGGTCTTGGGCGAGATGGAAATTAGTCTTTCAAAGGCAAATTTCGTAACCTGGTTTAAAGATACTTTTATTTCCTCTTTCTCTGAGGAGCTAGTTGTGGTTGGCGTACCAAATGCCTTTGTAAAAAAATGGCTAGAGGAGAAATATCACAAGAATATCCTGAGTGCTCTAGAAAAAGTTACCCAACAAAGAATTATTAAAATTGAGTATCACCTAGAAAATAAAAAACAATCGAACAGTAATCAACACACACAACCAATAGTTAATCAGCCGGCGCCAACAAACACTCAAATCGAAGAAAGCCCAAGAGAAAACACTGCTACAAAAAATGTCTATAATCGTTTTGGTCTAAACCCTAAATATGTTTTTGAAAATTTTGTCGTTGGCAAAAACAATGAGTTGGCATACGCAGCTTGCCAAGCGGTAGTAAGAAACCTTGGTAAGGCCTATAATCCATTATTCATTTATGGCGGCGTTGGTTTGGGTAAAACCCACCTTCTACAGGCCATTGGCAATGAGGCCTCTAAGTTCACTGACAAAATTCTTTACACCACTAGTGAGAAGTTTACAAACAATTATATCCAAGCTGTTCAAACCGGAAAAGGAAAAGATTTTAAAAATCTATACCGCAACGTTGACTTGCTCCTGGTTGATGATGTTCAGTTTATGGGTGGAAAAGATGGTACTCAAGAAGAGTTTTTCCACACCTTCAACGAACTACAGCAAGGAAACAAACAAATAATTCTCACCTCTGACCGCCCACCAAAATCAATTCCAGCAATCGAGAAAAGACTAATATCCCGCTTTGAGTCGGGAATGGTTGCTGATGTTGGTAAGCCAGACATTGAAACCAAACTGGCTATTCTAGAGAGAAAAGCGGAGGAAAAGGGGTTCCCATTAGATAAAGACGTGCTATCTTTCATTGCCAACCACATCCAAAACAATATTCGAGAACTTGAGGGAGCTCTTAATCGAGTAATAGTTCACCACCAACTAAAAAATAGCACCCCAACAATTAGAAGCGTAAAGGAGGTGTTAAGTGATTTGATTGCTAACATTCAACTGAAGTCTCTAACCCCAAAAGAGATTATCGAAACCGTTGCTAAATTCTATGATATTTCATACAAGGATATTACGGGAAATAGCAGGAAGAAGGAGTTGGTTTGGCCAAGACAAATTTCTATTTATTTAATAAGAGAAGAGTTGAACACCTCGTACCCAACCATTGGACAAGAGCTTGGTGGTCGTGATCACACCACAGCAATGCACGCCTACAATAAGATTAATCAAGAGGTTAAGGAAATGGAAAATGAAAGAGTTAAGCAAGAAATTGAGTCCATTAAACAATTACTTGCCGGATCCGTCTATTAATTTCTGTTGAAAAGTTGTTAATTGCTTGTTGCTATCCTGTGTCTAGTAAATGATAAAATGTGAATAAGTTTCCATAGCCCACAGTTCTTAACAAGTTGTTATTTTTTCCCCACCGCCGTCACACAACAGTATTAACAGGTGTTTTGATTTAATGTAAAACAAAAAATAAACAAATAAAAACTTATCCACTCGCTTATTATTATTATTGTTTTAAAGTATATAAATTATTAATATAATATGAAGTTCATTATCCGGAGAGAAAATTTAAAAAAGGGATTATCTATAGTTGGACACATAACCACAAAAAGTATTAATCTCCCCATACTAAATAACGTACTCATTAAGGCTAACAGTAGTGGTGTAGAGTTGGTGAGCACTAATTTGGAAATTGGTATCGTTCATCGTCTTAGGGGTAAGGTTGAGGAGGACGGAGAGTTTACGGTGGACTCCAAGATGGTTTCGGAATATGTTAATTTTTTAGCTGGAGATAATGTTGATATTTCTGAAAGTAACGAGGAGTTAAAAATAGAATGCGATAACTATAAAACAAAAATAAAGGGAGAGAATGCCAAGGAGTTTCCACTTATCCCCACGTTGTCTGGGGAAAACTTCTGTTTGTGTGATATCGAAGACTTAAAGCGGGCGCTTTCTCGCGTTATTTTTGCGGTTTCCACTAATGAAAACAGAATTGAGCTGTCTGGGGTGTTGTTTAGTTTTTTTGGATCAAGACTAGTTCTTGCTTCCACGGACAGCTATCGCTTAGCGGAAAAAGAAATTACCATTGATTGGCGCGGTGTGCCAATTGAAGATCAGAAATTCATTGTTCCAGCAAAAACCATTCAAGAGTTTTTAAGAATGATTTCTAATTTTTCTGAATCCGACTCTTCTGAAGAAAAAAACAATCAGGTAAAAATATTTATCTCTGATAACCAAATTATGTTCTCGGTTGGTTCAACAGATTTGGTTTCTCGTTTAATTAATGGAAACTTTCCGGACTACAGACAGATAGTTCCTGAAAAATTTAATACCAGTGTAATACTAAGTCGCGGCGAATTGTTGCGCGCGGTAAAGGCAGCATCAATTTTTTCTAAAAGTGGAATTAATGATGTTGGTTTGGAATTTAAGGGCGACAAACTTGTTGTTTATTCTTCTTCGGGGCAAAGTGGCGAAAGTAGAATTGAGCTTTCCTGTGAAAAAAATGGTAATGATAATGAAATTACGGTCAATTTTCGCTACTTATTAGATGGTTTAAATAATATTGGTGACGAGGAGATAAATTTAAAAGTTATTAGTGATAATTCTCCCTGCATGTTGTCGCCAACGAAGGAAGAAAATTATTTTTATATCGTGATGCCAATTAGGCAATAAAAAAACACCGCCAATTTGGCGGTGTTTTTTTATTTTACTCTAGTCGGTTAAATTAAAATCATTTGAGGAAATGGTGCAATTTAAAACGTCATCACAAACCTTGAAACTTACTTTGTGATAACCACTAATTAAACCAGATAGATTGATTATTGCATTTTGGTTCCCGTTGGTGGAAATAAAGCTACCGCCATCAAGAGAGTATTCGATTGCTGATACTCCCCTGAGAGCACTGGCGCTTATTGTGGCGTTCATTTGTGGTTTTGCGACACTCTGGCCGTTTGCAGGGTAAGAGATGCTTAGAATTGGTTTATTGGCTTCGGTGTGAACGTTGTCATACTCAGTAGGTATTACTTCTAGTGTGCTCGTTGCCTTGTTGTTCTTTTTAAACCAATCTTGTACCCCCTTTTCCCAGCCAATAAATTGTGGGTCTTTTTCTGGGTTTTCCGGTTTTGGACCAAGGGGATTGTCTTTGTCGACATAATACAGGATTGAGTGTGGGGCGCCAACAGCTCTTTCTTCAATTAATTCTGGTGGCGTGGAGCTACTAGCCAGTAATCCGGAAAATTTATCAACCCGGATTACGTTCGCACCAGCAAGGTCGCCATCAATAATTGCTTTACCGGTTTTTGTATCATCAAATGGGGTAAAATTTTCCACCGATGAATTCTTTAGAGCTTCCTTCATAAAATCATGCCAAATTGGTGCTGCCAATACGCTGCCGTCAGATCCTGGTTTCATTTTTGTGTTGTCATTATTTCCAACCCAAACACCAGTAACTAGTGATGGTGTGTAGCCAATGGTCCAGGCGTCTCGAAAGTCATTGGTGGTTCCTGTTTTGGCGGCAACCGGTCTTTCTCCAAGACTTAAAAAGTTATTGGCGGTGAAAATATAAGCACGTGCCTGATTGTCGGATAGGATACTATTTATCATCTGGGTAGTTTTTTTGGAAAGCAGAGAGTCTTTTACTTTTGATTGGTTTTCTTCCAGGGTTTTTCCGTCCTTGTCTTCTATTTTAAGGATAGTAGTAATCTCTGGGACTCTCCCCTCTGTTGCAAAAACGCTAAAGGCGTTAGTGTGCTCAAGTAGTTTTACTTCCCCACCACCAAGAACCAGAGCTAAACCATAGCGGTCTGGGTCGGTTAGGGTTGTGTAACCAAGATCATTGGCGTTGTTGATTACATTCTTGATGTCAGCCAAATAAATAGCTTTTACTGCTGGAATGTTTAGTGATCCAGCCAGTGCTTGGCGGATACTTACGGGACCATTTTCCTTGAGATTATAATCCCTTGGTTCGTATGGGTTTGCTGGGTCAGTGGAAAAATTAGTGTTTACGTCATAAAGAATTGTGTTTGGAGTATAGCCTTTCTCAAAAAGAGTGGCATAAACCAAAGGTTTCATGGATGAACCCGGCTGTCTTGGGCTAGTGGCAACATTTACCTGTCCATCGATAGAATCATCAAAATAGTCTCGTGAACCAACCATGGCTAAAACTTGGCCATTTTTCGGATCAATTGAAACTAGGGCCGCATTGTGGGCGTTATATTTTTCTGGATAATTTTTTGTTTTTTCAACTAGTATTTCCTCAGCAGCTTTTTGCTTGTCATAATCCAGGGTAGTGATTACTTTTAATCCACCCTGTTCCATTACTTTTTCACCATATTTTTCAGAAAGAATATCCTTGATATACATCACAAAATGTGGGGCGGTGATACTGGCTTCCGGTTTTTGAAATTTAATCTCCTCCTTTTTTGCCTGATCTCCCTGTTCTTTTGTGACATACCCCTGTTCAACCATTAAGTCGAGAACATAGTCTTTTCTTCCGAGCAACAAGTCTTTGTGTGATCCATATGGTGAATAACGACTGGGGGCTTGAGGTAGGGCGGCAAGAATAGCAGCCTCAGCCAAATCGACTTCACCAACCTTTTTTCCGAAATATTTTTGACTAGCCTCTTCAACGCCGTAAGCGCTTGATCCATAAGGAATCTCATTTAAATACATCTGAAGAATTTGATCCTTATTAAACTTTTTTTCAATTCTTTGCGCCAAAACCATTTCTTTAATTTTTCTGGGCAAACTTTTTTCGGAAGTAAGAATAGCGTTTTTTACTAATTGCTGAGTCAGAGTAGATCCACCAGCGGAACGTCTATAAATAACATTAGTTACTATTGTACGAAACATTGCCCAAAGACTAATTCCCCCGTGTTTATAAAAATTTTTATCTTCGATGGCTATGGTTGCGTGTTTAACGTTGTCTGGAATTTCATTAATTGAAACCAGGGTTCTTTTTTGTGCCCCATGAATTTCATACAAGAGATGTTCTCCTGTTCGGTCGTAAATCTTTGTGCTTTGGGCAACCTCGCGGTTGATTAATTGATTTGGGTTTGGTAGGTCGCGGGAAAACCAGATTACCATGGCAGCTAAAGCGAGAATTCCAAGCAAAAAAAGGGATGCCAAAATTTTTAGCATTCTTTTATTAAAAATCCTACGCCAAATTCCCCGGTTTTCTGGCTGGGGTTTGTCGGTTCTTTTTGTTACCGAATATTTATAGGCGTTCTGGTTATTTTGAAAATGTTTTATCGGCATATTTTTTATAATTTATTAACACTATTATATCCTAGAATATGGTAGTTGTGAATTTTCAATAAAAAAAGGAGCCTTTTCAGTCCTTTCGTTTGTTTTTAGTGTCTTACTTACAGTGCTCCAATGCTTTTTGATATTTTTTGGTCAGGGTTGACTCGAGCCCCAAAATTAGTTTTTTGCATTCTTCTTCTAATGCCATTAACTCTTGAACTTTAGCTGGGCTACTTGGTTGTTTGCCTAATTCGTCTAGGCGATTAAAAATTTGTTGTATTCTTTCCATTTCTTAATTTTTTTTCGTTTAATTATTTAGTTGTTAACTCCAATATCTTATGATGAGACCCTGTTTTTGTCAAATTGGTTTTTTATCGTTATAATAGCCTTATGGAAAATATTACTAGCATTAGTAACCCCAAAATAAAGCTTCTAATGACCTTAAGAACCAAAAGCGCTAAGCGCAAAGAGGCTGGTTTATTTTTAATTGATGGTCTAAGAGAGGTTAAGGAGGCGATAAGAAATGGTTTAATAATAGAGCAGTTATTTTATTGTGAACAACTTGTTGATAACTTCAAGGAAATTCAAAATCTTGGCCAAGAATTAACAAAATTAAGCAAGGAAGCTTTTCTTAAAGTTTGCTATAAAGAGTCACCAGATGGTGTTATTGCCCTAGCCAAAGCGGTGAGTAAATCGCTGAAAGATTTGAAGGTTACCAAAAACTCTATATTTTTGGTATTGGAGGCGGTGGAAAAGCCTGGTAATCTTGGGGCAATTTTAAGAACGGCTCGAGCGGGAGGGGTGAGTGGAATAATTTTAAATAATCAGCAGACGGATATTTTCAACCCCAATGTAATTCGTGCTAGTCAGGGTTTTGTTTTTGCGATCCCAGTTGTGGAGGCCAACACCAAGGAAACAATTGATTTCTTTGCTAAAAATAAAGTAAAAAGTTTTGCAACCAGCCTGCGGGCGAAAAAATCCTATATAAAAGCCGATTATTCCGGACCAAGCGCCTTTGTTTTTGGTACGGAGGCCGATGGTCTGAGCGATTATTGGCAAAATAGTGCTAGTGAATTAATTAAAATACCAATGATGAGAGAAATGGATTCACTAAATGTTTCGGTTAGTGCAGCTTTGGTGGTTTTTGAGGCTCTTCGGCAGAGAGGCAAGCTTTAATTGACTAAAAGCAGGGGATTGTGTAATATCAGAATTGCCTGTGAGGTAAAAATACGCGCCCATAGTTCAATGGATAGAACACCAGCCTTCTAAGCTGGTCATGAGGGTTCGATTCCCCCTGGGCGTACGTTGTATTATAAATTAAGTTTAAATTTATGGAAGAAAACAAAAACAAAGAAGAAGGCGTTGAGGAGGAAATGGCTGATGGCTGTGATTGTAGTCATTGTCATCATCATTGTGGTTCTGATGAAGAAGAAAATGAAGAAGGTGATCGCGAATAATTAAGATTTTTGGTAGAATTCAGATAATGGTGCCCATGGTGTAGTGGTAACACAGCAGGTTGTGGTCCTGTTATTTCGGGTCCGATTCCCGATGGGCACCCAGATAGAAAAGTAGGTGAAAGCCTATTTTTTGTTGGGGTTTTTTGATTTATTGTGACTGAACTAGTGCTGGAAAAGTGATTAAATTATTTCCCGTCTCAGAAATTGTAGCCACTTAGTAACAAAAAAGAGTATAATATTTAAATAAGAAACTATCGATTATAAATATGGTCACCAAAGAACTTCTTGATTATATTAAACAACAAAAAGCACAGGGGATTAGTGAGGAGTTAATAGTCAATACACTAACTGATAAAGGTTGGGCGAAAGATGACATTGCAATTGCTAGAGAAAATTTGGCACCCCCTAATCTCACACCACAACCACCCAACAATAATTTAGGCAAGCCAGTTTTTAAAGGGCGCCTACTAATATGGTTCTTATTATTAATCCAAGCTGCAAGTATTGTCGTGGTGATGTCGGCAGAGGCATATAACTTCAGAAGGGGGCAAACAACAAAGAATACCCCACCAATTTGTCACACGGAGTATGGAGGAGCGTATGCACAGTCGGTTTGTTCTATTCCACTCTCACCAAGTCCAAGTGATTTTCCTATGATGGTGATGTTTGCTGCTTCTGGGGTTTTTTTCTTCTCTTCTCTGTTGGCATTTTTTGTTTCAAGAAGACTGATAAAAAAATACAGGGAAACTGGCGCTAGTGATTCGAAGCTCTTAAAATTTTTTAGAACATCGTCAGGGATTATCATGTTTTCTTTCTTATTTGTTGTGGCGGTTACTCTGGTGCTAATGTTTGATAGGTCGGCAATCACATGGGATTGGATTGGCATGTCCATTTGTTTTGAGGCTATAGTAGCACTAATACTCCTAATATCGTTTAAACATAAACAGGATATAATTTCCATTATCACCACTTTTGTATTCGTCGCGATTGGTCTGATTGGCTTGAATATATTGGATAAATATGTTTATTAAATCACAAATTTCTCACTCCTTCGTGTTGCTCTAAATTGTGGTTATGTTTAATTCCCCAAAAAAATCCCGCCTTTAAGCGAGATTTTTTGTTTATCTTCTATTTACTAGGCAAAACTCCCCACAATAAATCAAATACTAATTTTTGCAGATCAGCCAGTTCTTTTGATTCAATAATAATCGCAATCTTTTCCTTCCAGGAGGCAATTAACATTTTGTTGTCATAAATATTAACTTCCGGAGAAAAGGTCATTTCGCCTTCCGGAAGAAATCTGGTATCACGCATCTCTTCTTGATTATGCAAAGATCTTTCTATTGACATTTTATTTCTCGGTACGATTGCTCTGGCGAAAACCTTGTTGGCGGTTCTTCTTTTATAGTATTCTGGAAAAAAATTAGGCAACCCCTCATGCATGGTCTGCACGTTTGCGTAGCCACGAATAATTTCCTTGGATTTTACAGTGTCTTCATAAGCTTCACGCATCCCCTTATCCCCCTCAAAAAACTGAACACGTGGTTTTGTTTTTCCATAAATATTTTGCAGAGAGATAAACTGTGGTAACAAGTCACTAACTTTACTTTTTTGCTTGTCAATCTCTTTTATCTTTTCTTCTTTTTCTCGGTCCAGGTAAGTTAATAAATGTTTTGGGTCCAGAGCATTAAAATAGGTGCCGGCCCCTTTTTTGTATTTACTAATCAAGCCTTTTTGCATTAAGGTTTCGCAGATATCATAAACCGTAGTCCGATTCAAACCAGTTTTTTTGGATATTTCATTGGCTTTTTCTGAGCCAATCTCTAAAAGTGATAAATAGACGGCCGACTCTTTTTCGGAAAAATTAAGTTGTTTTAAAACAGAATTTATCATAATGTTGTGGAAAATATTTCAACATTTTTATTGTATAATATGAGCCAAAATTTGTCAATTATAAAGATGGTTTTTTAGTAATACCTAGACATGATTTTGTCAAATAAAATATACTATAAACATCAAGATAGAGTCTACAGTAACTGCCGTTTAAACTGTAAGGGCTGTTACGTTAAACAGGATGATCTTTTTAAGGATCACAACCTAATTCACCCAGACATGATTATGGACATGATCGAGGAAGCGGTTACCAGACTTGGCACTAAAACCATTAAGTATTTGGGGCCATCAGAATTTTTTCGTGATCCTGATATTTTTAAATATCTTGATCGTTTTGCTAAGTTGGACGTTATTCTTGGGGTCTTCGTGAAGGATCCAATGTTTGGCGACGACAATGAAGTTGAGGAGCTTTTTGGTCGGATAGGAATACACAGTTCAGAGCAGCTAATTAAAAAACTAGCAACTTATAGGAACTTAAGAATTCTTTTTAATTTTCGGTCATTTGATGACGAAAAGACTAATGATTTGGTTAGGGGTGGATATGTTGGAAAAGCTGATTATCAGGGAAATTACAAGTTAGTTCAAACTCGTGCCCTTCAGCTTTTATATCAATATTTCACTAAAGCAGAGATAGAGAAAGGTAGGGAGTCGCGCTTGATTATAATAAATACACCAATAATCAGCGAGACAATTGCCGAGGCCTTTGAAATCTACACCTATTTTTTTGATCGAGGAATTCCGGTTTTATCAACCACATCAATGCAAAGTGGTTGTGGCGGAAAGCTTTATGGAGACCTTGATAAAAATTTTCTTAATGACTTTCAGCGCTACTATGCTAAGGCGATCGCCTATTCTTTAAAGAGGGGTATTATTTCGCATGAGTATCTACAAAAGCTCGGTCCATCGCCATATGCC
>JAPLVY010000005.1:160337-180881 GCA_026396875.1 Candidatus Falkowiibacteriota bacterium
GTTTAATGATTAGAGAAACTGGGCAATTATTGCGTTGTCCAGGGGCGGATCATAAAAACTGGAGAGATCAAGTTACTCCAGAGGAACTTCTTAGTAATGGTTTGAGTTGGGCTTGGACCAAAACCAAAAACTATCAAGAAGAATCGAGGGTAAATATTGGCTGCCTTGCTAAGCCTAAAATATTTACCAAAGAGTTTAATCAGCAAGTAATGAATCTTGTATCACTTGAACAGTCTTAAGTTTTTATTAGGCAGTATTTTAAAAATACTGCCTTTTTTATTTGTTTAATATTAGTGATTAAATAACTATATTGGCTGCCTTTCGTATTATTATGTGGGACGTAAAAGGAAGCTAATTGAGCGTCTACATCAAACAATAAAACCGTACAATCTGATTGTACGGTTTTTAAATACGTAAAAATGTTTTTTCGGTGACACCCTACCCCCTTTTGGGGATAAATGGCATAATAAATTTATGACTTATGACTTAATTGTAATTGGTGGTGGGCCAGCCGGAATGATGGCGGCGAGTAGGGCGGCGGAGCGCGGTGCCAGGGTCTTATTGTTAGAAAAAAATAAACGTTTGGGGATAAAATTATTAACTACCGGGCATGGGCGCTGCAATCTGACTAATTTAATTGGTTTTAGAGAAATGATTAAGGCCTTTGGTGATCAAGGAAAATTTTTATTTTCCGCTTTTTCTCAATTCACCCCAGAAGATACAATTACTTTTTTTAGAAATCTTGGAATTGAAACCAAGATTGAAGAAAATAATAGAGTGTTTCCGGTAAGTGATAGAGCGATCGATGTTTTACAGGCGCTTATGAAATATCTAAATAGCGGGAAAGCGGAAATTATTTTCGAAGCCGAAGTTTCTAAAATTATTATTGAAAAAGATAAGATCTCGAACATCGAAATAGCTGATGGTAGAAAATTTTTTGCAGAAAATTATTTAATTAGTACGGGCGGGAAGTCTTATCCGACAACTGGTTCTACTGGTGACGGTTACGGCTGGCTAAAAGATGTTGGACACAAAATAATTAAAACCCACCCAGCACTAACTCCAGTGGTGGTTGACAATGATACGGCTAGAGAGTTGGAGGGAATTAGTTTGAAAGATGTAAAATTTATCTTTAAAAAAGATGACCAGATTATTGATTCTCGCCTCGGTGATGCAATTTTTACGGCCAATGGCTTGAGCGGTCCGGCAATATTTGCCGCCAGTGGTGCGGTTGCTAGGGCTTTACCCGGGATACAGCTCATAATTGATTTCTTCCCAGGAAAAAGTTTTGATGAGATAGACGTTTGGCTAAGGGACAGTTTTCTAAAAGCAAAAAATAAACAGATTAAAAATGTTTTAATAGAACTTCTTCCGGAACGCTTGATCTCTAAGATTTTAGTTAATGCCAAAATTAAATTGGAAACCGAAGTTAATCAAATCACAAAAATTGACCGCCAGATAATTTGTCACGCGCTCAAAGAATTTGAGTTGAAGATTTCCGATGTAGTTGGTTATCATAAAGCCATGGTAACTACTGGCGGCGTGGATTTGTCGGAGATTGATCCCAAAACCATGCGTTCGAAGATTATTAAAAATTTATTGGTTGCTGGAGAAGTATTAAATTTGGATGGCCCCACTGGTGGCTTCAATCTCCAGTTATGTTGGAGCACTGGTCGCTTGGCTGGTGATAATATTATTTTATGATAAGTAAAAATAAACAAAATTTAGTTGCTTATTTTAGTATGGAAATCGCCTTCGACGAAAGGCTGAGCAACTATGCTGGCGGACTAGGAATTTTAGCGGGAGATTTATTGCGCTCAGCGGCTGACCAGAAAATTCCTATGATCGGCATGACTCTGCTTAACCGTTCTGGATATTTTAAGCAGACAATCGGAAGAGATGGCGGGCAAAAGAGTGCTCCTGAAAAAAATAACCTACACCTCTTAGAAAAATTGAAAACCAAGGTCACTATTTTTATTGGGAAAGATAAAATTGTTGTTGGCGCTTGGCGCTATTTCTTGCGAGGAGAAAGCGGTAAGGTGCCCATATATTTTTTGGATACAGATTTTCTTGAGAACAAGCCAGCGCATCGAAAACTTTGTGATCAATTATATGGCGGAGATCACCTTTATCGTTTAAAGCAAGAAATTGTTTTAGGGCGTGGAGGCATTAAAATTTTAGAGGCTTTAAAAGCAAAACCAGATAAATTTCATATCAACGAAGGACATGGAGCCTTCGCTTTGGTGGAACTATTTCTTCAAGATAAGGAAAAAAATCTTACCGCACTAAAAAAGCGTTGTATTTTTACCACGCATAGTCCAATTAAAGAGGCTAATGATATTTTTACCTTAGCAGAGGTGAAAAACAATTTTCCTGATTTTCCCTTGCTTAAGGGATTGGCGGATAATGATAACTTGAACATGGCAAAAATTGCCATGCATTTTAGTGGTCACATTAATGGTGTTTCGAAAAAGCATGCCGAAATTTCTCGAGAGATTTTCGTTGAGCCGAGAATAAAAGCAATTACCAATGGTATCCATGTGGGATTTTGGGCTAGCGATGAAATGAGAGCTCTTTATGATCAGTACTTCCCTAAATGGCGCACCAACAACAAGCTAATAAGCCGAAAAAATTTACCAGAAGAAGATATTTGGTCATGTCATCTGGAAGCAAAGAGATCATTATTGGCGCGCGTTCTCTCATTGAATGGCGAGTTTTTGTCACTTAATGATTTCACAATCGTTATTGCTAGAAGGTTCGCTCCCTACAAGAGATCAGCGCTCCTTCTGGAAAACATGGGGAGGCTGCTTAAAATTCAAAAAAAATGCGGGCCAATTCAGATTATTTATGCCGGGAAGGCTCACCCTAAAGATCTTGCAGGACAAAAGATCATTAAAGAAATTATTTCTTTGAAAAAAAAGTATCATGGTAAAATTAGCATTACTTTTTTGGAAAATTACGACTTGAATCTTGCCAAACTCCTAGTTGCGGGTGCGGATTTGTGGCTCAACACTCCTTTGCCACCGAATGAGGCCTCTGGTACTAGCGGTATGAAAGCGGCAATAAATGGGGTGCCACAACTCAGCACGCTTGACGGTTGGTGGTTGGAAGGATATAAAGAGGGACTAACTGGCTGGAAAATTGATTCGATAAATAATTACTCAGATAACGTAGCAATGCTTGATGTCTTGGAAAATAAAATTTTGTCAATTTTCTATCATAATCCAAAAAAATGGCGAAAGATTATGTCCAGCACGATTAGATTAAATGCCTATCGTTTTAGCAGCGAGCGGGCCATTAAGGATTACCAAAAAATTATGTATGAAAAATAAATTTTTATTTTCCATTTTTTTCTTAACCCTCCTGATTATTCCCGGGACATTTGTTCTAGCGGACGACGGTGGATCAAACACTGCTGGCAAGCCAGTAACTTTTCGTGGCGAGGTTCTCACAATTTTGAAAGAGCAGTATGCTGCCAGAGATAATGGCCAGAAAGTGAAGCAGCAAAACTTGGAAGTAGGAATTTTGGACGGCGAACTCAAGGGCCAGAGAGTAGTCTATAATGGTATCTCTGACGTCGATGTAGTTTCCGCAAACACTTATCAGGTCGGCGACAAGGTGTTGGTTGCCAGGAGTCAGGATGAGGAAGGTCATAATATTTTTTATGTCACCGACTTTGTCCGCGGCAATAGCTTGCTATGGCTGCTCATCCTGTTTGTTGTAGCAGTTTTGCTTGTTGGTGGAAAAATGGGCCTTAGAGCACTGATGTCTCTCGTGGTTAGTTTCTTTCTGATAATGAAAGTTTTAGTGCCTTTGGTTTTCCTGGGTTATGACCCGCTTTTGGTTGGTATTGCGGTTTCATTTCTGGTGTTAATGGCTTTAATTTATTTGACTGAAGGTTGGAACCGCAAGGCGCATTTATCTGTTTTGGCCATTGCCGTTTCTTTGATTGTAACTGCACTTCTCGCTTATATTTTTAGTGATTGGTCTCGCTTATCTGGCGCCACTCAGGAGGAAGTTACTTTTTTGATTGAAGCTTCAAAACAGGCAATTGATTTTCATAATCTGCTGTTAGCGGCGATAATTATTGGAACCTTGGGCGTTCTGGATGACGTTGTGGTTGGACAAGTTGAGGCAGTAGCCCAGATCAGAGAGGCTAATAGTAATTTATCTAAGTCACAAGTATTTAAGATGGCAATGAAGGTTGGAAGAGCACATTTGGGCGCAATTATTAACACTTTATTTTTAGCCTATGCTGGAGCGTCCCTTCCCTTGATTTTATTATTCAATCTTCATCAAGAACCGTTTATTAGTTTTTCCCAGGTAATAAATAATGAAGAAATTGCCACCGAAATTGTTAGAACCTTGGTTGGGGTTATTGGTCTTTGTCTATCTGCGCCGATTGCCACGATCATGGCAGTGAGGTATGGACAGGGCAAGGAAAATAAAGGATAATTAAAGGAAGACCTATGAAAAGAAAGAAAATCATCAAGGCAATCTTTGTCGCATTAATTGTTGTAAATACCATTTTGATTATCTTGGTGCCTTTTGTGATGCCAGTAAAGTTCCATAATTGGGTTGAAGTCTTGGTCATTTTTGGACTATTTCTGGTAATTTATCTGACGCACTTTTTTTACTTTAAAGAAACAAAGCAGCTAAGACGTTACCAAGGAGATTTGGAGGAAAAATTACTAGATTCCTTTAAATATATTGGGACAGTAAATCTTCAACTGGAAGAAATTAGAAAAAATCTTTTTAATTTTAATAAATACCCGTCAAGCAAGAAGGAATTTATTAGTTTGATGAGCGGATTAGCCGAAAAGATCCTTTCCATAATTAATATTGATTGGGTAATAATCAAGATTGTTGACCTGAGTTCTGGAAAAACCATTCATTATACAGCCTTGGCTAGAGGCGGCAAGGATATCAAGTTTGATAAGTTTGATAATCGTCAGATATTTTCCGGGGAGTGTGGCGACAGTTGCACGGTTATCCGTTCTAACCAAGAAAGTCTTGATATTAAAGCCTTTTGTATCGTCCCCCTACAAATTAAGGGTCGTGATGATAAATTTTTTATCACCCACATTATTAATCAATTAGAATTGCTATTTCTGGCCTTCCGTTTCTTAGAAAAAAAAGAAGCGAAAAAAAAATAATTTATTGAAATTAGAATTTTAAAAACTCGCCAATTAGGCGAGTTTTTTGTTTAAGTAGGTAGATGCTTTTCCTTTTCCTGGACGATAACCAAATTTGCGATAATAGTTTCTTGCACCAATTCCAGAAATAACGCTGATATTTTTTACTTTGTTTTGCGTGGCAATGTTTTCAGCTTCTTTGAGGAGGATTTTTCCCAGGCCAGTGTGTTGAATTTTACTTTCCCCGCCAATCGGCACCAATTCTCCATAAACATGTAATTCCCTAATGATGGCTGAAGAAATTGGGCTCCTAGGATTAATGCTTAGACGACAGAAACCAAAAAGAGTATTTCCATCCAAACTGTCAGCGCTAATAAAATAATCAACGCCCTGTCCAGCTGGATATTTTTCTAGATTAATTTTAATTTTCTTCTGATCGGGAATTTCCTGGTGAGCTTCGCGGCAGCGAATACAGTGGCAGGCCACCCCCTCTTGCTTCATGATTTGTCGCAAGTTGGTGATCTTATTGCCAGCGATAATCGATTCTCCCGGGATATCTCTTATTAATCGGATAATTCTGACATATTTTGGAACTATTTTTTTGCAGGCAATAATTAAATCTTTTAATTCTTGATCGCTGTATGGTTGGTATAAGCCCTTTTTCCACCAACGATAAAGCAGGCTTCCCTCGGTCACTACTGTAGGATAAAATTTTATTTGATCTGGCTGGAAGCGTGAGTCGTTAAATAATTCCTGAAACATTTCGAAGTCTCTTTTTGGCGTTGAGCCAGGAAGAGCTGGCATGATGTGATAGGTGATTTTGAAACCAAAATCTCTTAAGAGAGCGGTTCCTCTGGTAATCGCATCAACCAAATGGCCGCGCTTATTTTTTTTTAAGATTTCATCATCAACCGCCTGCACACCAATTTCCACCCTAGTGCAACCAAGATCCCGCATCCTGAGCAACTCCTCTTCGTTCAGATAGTCAGGTCTAGTCTCCAGGGTAACGCCAATGAGCCGATATTTAGCACCTTCGTTCTTTTTTTGTTCGGCTGCTAAAGATTTTTTAAGGGCTACTAAGGATAAAGATTTCTTATAAGGAGCGTTTAGTTTCTTAACAACAATGAGGTTTTTTTTGATTTTGGAAAAATCATTAGCCGCCTTAAAACAATTGAGAATATACCAATATTGGTATTTTTCAGGGAGGTAGCTCCAAGTACCGCCAATCACAATTAATTCAATTTTATTAGGTTCGTGACCATTATTTTCTAGGGAGCCAAGCCTGGTGATGACCTGACGATAAGGATCATAGGCGCACATAATTGCTCTCATCACTGCTGGTTCATTGGATAAGTAGCTAGTGGGAACATCCTTTTCATTTGGGCAATAGGCGCAATTTCCTGGACAAGGGTATGGCTTGGTTAAAACTGCCACCGGGGCGATTCCGGACATGGTGCGGACAGCTCTTTTTTTTAGCACACTGCTTAATTTGCTAAAATTAGCCATTTCTTTTTTTGGCATTTTTTTAATTATCGCTAAAAGCTCTGAGTTTAAAATAAAATCCAGGGCATATTCTTTGCAAATAGCCCTTTTTGCTGCCGATAGCTGATCGCCATCCTTGATTGTCTGCCCGTATTTGTCAATTAGTTGACGGAGACTATTTAATTTTCGTTTTGATTCTTCCATCATTTGAGTTATAATCTATAATAACCTTATATTAATTTATTAAAATAGACAAATATGAAAAAAATTCCGTTTTTTGTTTTTTCCCTAATTATTTTGCTTTCTTTACCTGCTGCAGCCAAGGCTTTTTCAGTGGAATCACGCGATAATATTTATGTTGGGAAAAATGAAACCGTGGATGGAAATCTCTATGCCGCCGGGCAGAGCATTACCATTGATGGCACAGTAAACGGTGATGTTATTGGTGCCGCCCAAACCATTACTGTTAACGGAACGGTGAATGGTGATGTCATTGGTGCCGCCCAGGCTTTTAATTTTAACGGAGACGTAAAGGGAAACATTCGGGCAGCGGCAAACTATCTGAATATCAATGGCTCTGTTGGTCGCAATCTTAATGCTTTCGGCGCAGTAACTGTCTTGTCCCAAAATTCCCATATTGCTTGGGATGCTTTAATTTTTTCCAACACCACAGAGGTCCGTGGTATTATTGAAGGAAATTTGCACGGTGGTGTTTCTGAAGCAGTGATTGCTGGCAAGATTGGTCACGATGTTGATTTAAAAATAGATAACAAAAAAGCTAGCAATGCCCTGACAATCGATAAAGAGGCAGTAATTGCTGGAAATCTCAATTACACCTCAGCTAATAATGCTAATATCGAAAGCCAGTCTTCGATCGCTGGACAAATTAATAGAAGTCAGCCCGAACATCAATCTTTTGATTGGAACGCTTTTATCTGGTGGAAAATATTCGGTATTTTCTCGGCATTATTTATTGGTTTGGCTATTTGGTTTTTGTGGCGCAACGGCGTCGAAAAAAGTCTACGCAGTATTAAGGAGAAATGGGGACTTAATCTTTTAAATGGTTTAATTATTTTAGCGCTGATCCCAGTGGCGAGCGTAATTTTGATTGTTACTCTAATAGGAATTCCACTGGCCGCGATTTTATTGCTTCTTGGTTTGGTTTTTTTCTTTCTAGGAAAAATTATCAGCGCCATCTTCGTCGGTCATTTGCTTCTAAAATTTATTACCAAAAAGAAATACCCAGTCGGTGCTTTGGTCATTGGTGTGGTGGTAGTTTGGCTTTTCTGCGCCATCCCATTTATTGGCTGGCTCATCTCTCTCGCGGGAATGATCATGGGCGGGGGAGCTTTAGCGGAAACTTTAAAAGAGAAATTAGCTTAAAATTTTATGTTTAATCCAAGTATTTTTAAAGCTTACGATTTGAGGGGGGTTTTTGGGGTGGATTTTGATCCTGAATTTTCTCGCAAACTTGGCTTAGCTTTTGTTGCCCTGAGAAAACAGGAATTATCTAACAAAAAACTCACCATTTTGGTTGCTTCTGACATGCGCCTTTCTTCTCCGGAAATAAAAGAGGAACTTATCAAGGGCCTGCGTGAGGCGGGTGCAGACGTTATCGATGCCGGGGTTATTTCTACTCCAACATTTTACTTTGCGGTATCAGATTCAGGGGCTGATGGTGGAATAATCGTTTCCGCTTCTCATAATCCAAAGGAGTGGAATGGTTTCAAAATTGTTCGCAACAAGGCATTGCCGGTGTCAGGCGAAGACGGTTTGGATGTATTAAAGAAAATGATCACCGAAGATAAGTTGCCAGAAAGCCAGGAGGAAGGAATGGTTACCGAGCGTCAAGATTTTTTAGACTTGCAAATTGCTCATGACTTTTCTTTGGTCGATAAAGATGCAATTAAACCCATGATAATTGCGCTGGATCCAGCTTGGGTATTTCTACTGATGGTGATGGTGATCGCATATTCTTTGTCGATAACGAGGGGCAGGTCATTAATCCGGCAATTATTCGTGGTGTTTTGGCGAAATTATTTTTGGCTGATCGCCCGGGATCAAAAATTGCCTATGATATTCGTCCAGGTCGCATCACTCGCGATCTCATTGAGGAAAATGGTGGTATTCCGATTATCACAAGAGTTGGTCATTCCTTGATCAAAGATCAGGCAATAAAAGAGGGAGCCTACTTTGCCGGCGAATCTTCGGGCCACTTCTTCCTTAATGAGTCGGTTGGTTGTTTCGAGATGCCAGTTGTGATGACTCTAAAACTTCTCAAAGATATCAGTATTAGCGGTCTAAGTTCTTCCGAATATTTTGGCCGGTATAATAAATATTTTCAATCTGGTGAAATTAATTTTAAAGTCGAAGATAAAGATCAGGTTTTGCAAAACATTCAGAAAAAATATGCCGACGGGAAGATAAATTTATTAGATGGTGTCAGTGTGGAATACCCAGAATTTTGGTTTAATGTGCGAGCCTCTAACACAGAAAATGTTGTACGTTTGAACTTGGAAGCGTTAGATTTTGAAACCATGGAGAAAAAACGTGACGAAGTGTCAGTATTAATTCAAAGTAAATAATTTTTATTTATTTAATATGAACGAGATTTTAGAAAACAGTGTTGAACAAAAAAAATATCGCCAAGAGATTCTGGCTTGCATCCTGGATGAAGAAGCTATTAGTCCTTATGATCAGGTGAATTTGGATTTTATTAAGGAACGGGGTGACAATCTAGATTGGGATGCTGGAGCAGAAGTCCACCTGGAAAACAACATGAAGAATGCTGGCCAGGGTTCATATATAATTTCCGAGGGCAATGAAAAAGATAAATTTTCTCTCGGTTATGGCGATTGTTTGGGATTTGCGATGGTCGGGAAAGACGCCGAGGGGAAAGAAATTAGTCTGATGAGTCACAAAAAGCCGGAAAATGCCTTTGGACCAAAAAAAGAAGAATTTGAGAACGATCTCAGCGAAAGGATAAATGATTTCTTGAGCAAGGTTGATAAGGATACGGTTGATGCGGTTATTTTTGGTGGTCATCGCGGCGGCAATAAATACAAGGAATCAATTAAAACCATGGGCGCTATCTTGCAAGAAAGAATTGGCTTTGAGCCAACGGTGATGACCGGTCCCAATCTAGCCCTGAGTATGACCGATGCCTATTTGGATACCAAAAACCGACGTTTGTATATTGTGCGTGGCGAGCAGGATAATAGTAGGCTAAATGAAGATTTTTTACCTAGTCAGATAGATGAGAAAAGTAAGACTTGGTTTGGGCAATAAATTTTATTAACATAAAAAGCAGAAAGCCCCAATTATGGGATCCCATTTCACAAAACTGGGATCTTTTTAAACAATGGATTTTTTTGACAAAAACAGTCGGCTAAATTAAGATAAAGAGTATGAAAACCAATGATTTAAAAGCCCAAGATGCAGAAATTTTCTCTATTGTTAGTAGAGAAACTGCTAGGCAAAACTCAGAAATTGAACTTATTGCTTCGGAAAATTACGCCTCCCCCGCTGTTTTAGAGGCACTAGCCACTCCCTTGGCAAATAAATATAGTGAAGGCTATCCAGGGAAACGCTATTATGGGGGCAATCAGATTATTGATGAATTAGAAAATTTGGCAATTAGTCGCGCAAAACAGCTTTTTTCCGCAGAACACGTAAATGTCCAACCTCTTTCCGGTTCCCCGGCCAATGCTGCGGTATATATGGCTTTTTTGGAACCAGGAGACACTATCTTGGGCCTGAAACTCGATCACGGCGGACATTTATCTCATGGTCATCCGGTTAATTTTTCTGGTAGATTATATAACTTCATTCAATACGGAGTAGATTCGGAAAGCGGCTTAATCGATATGGCTGAAGTACGTCGTTTGGCTATTCAGCATAAACCGAAAATGATTGTTGCTGGATTTAGCGCTTATTCCAGGGAAATCGACTGGCAAGCCTTCCAAGATATTGCCGATGAAGTTGGCGCCTTTACTTTCGCTGACATCGCACATATTGCTGGTTTGATTGCTGCCGGTGAATTAAACAATCCAGTTCCAATTTTTGATGTCGTTTCCACCACTACTCACAAAACTTTGCGTGGACCGCGCGGAGCGATTATCATGTGCAAGGAAAAATATGCGGCACAAGTTAATCGGGCAGTTTTTCCCGGAATGCAGGGTGGCCCTCATGATAATATGACCGCCGCTAAAGCGGTTGCTTTCGGCGAAGCATTGCAGTCAGAATTTAAAGGCTATGCCAAGCAAGTAATAATAAATGCAAAAGTAATGGCTCAGGAATTTATAAATTTAGGTTATAAGGTAGTTTCTGGTGGTACTGACAATCATTTATTTATTGTTGATTTTTCTGGATGCGGTTATAGCGGCAAGGATGCTGAAAAAAAACTTGAATTAGCTGGGATTTCAGTGTCTCGGTCTACTATCCCAAATGATCCAAATCCGCCGATGAATCCTTCTGGAATCAGAGTGGGGACACCTGCGGTTACTACTCGTGGATTTAAGGAGGAGGAAATTAAGAAGCTTGTTTCTTTGATGGCAAGAGTTCTTGAAGGAGATGAAGGTGAGGGCTTGATCGTTAAAGGTGAGATTGAGAATCTTTGCAGAGAATTTCCTGTCTATAATTAATTTTTCTATTTTTCTAAATGTTTATTATTGATGGTAAAAGTATTGCTGATAAAGTACAGGATGAAATAGTTGCTGAGACTTTTAAAATTGCTCAAGCCGCTTTGCCGCGGCCTAATTTGGCAATTATTTTGATTGGTGAAAGAGAAGATTCAAGACTCTATGTTTCACTAAAGCAAAGAGAGGCCGTGAAGGTTGGCATTGATACTCATCTATATAAACTCGAAGAAGATGTTGAGGAAAGTGAAGTCTTGCAAGTAGTTGAATTTCTTAATAACGATTCCACTATTGATGCGATTCTCATTCAGTTACCCCTACCTAAGCATCTAAATACTGATAAAATTTTGGCGAAGCTTGATCCAGAAAAAGATGCTGATGGATTTTTAGCTAACAAGCCTGACTATGTTTTGTCTCCGGTAGTAGCTTCAATTTTGCGTATTTTGTCAGAGATCGCCTTTGTTCCGCAAGGGAAAAAGGCCTGCATTCTTCATAATTCCGATATCTTTGGTGCCACCGTGAAAGAGACTTTGGAGAAATTTGGCTTAGAAGTGCAAGCAGTTTCTCTAAAAGATTTTTCAATAAAAAATAAGGAAGAGCAACAGAAGCTTTTTTCCAAAGCGCAGAAAACCTGTCTCGCTTCGGATTTAATAGTCAGCGCCCTGGGTTTAGTTGGTTTTATTGACGGAACCTTCGTGCGCGATCAAGCGGTAGTTATTGATATTGGAATTAGCAAGGTAGATGGAAAAACCAGGGGTGATGCCGATTTTGACAGTCTGGCAGAAAAAAATATTTGGCTCACTCCGGTGCCTGGTGGCATTGGACCGATGACCATCGCCATGCTCTTCAAAAATGTCCTGGCGATCTATAACCATAAAAAATAAAAATTCATGTTAAATATTGCAAAACAAAAAGAGCAGCTCCTAGAGCTGCTCAAAATTCATTATGGCTACAGTAGCTTCCGCCGTGGGCAGGAGGCAGCGATTGAGTCAGTGCTTCAAGGGAAAGACACCCTGGTTGTTTTGCCAACTGGCGGCGGAAAATCTCTGATTTATCAATTGCCAGCGCTTATTTTGGAAGGAATTACCTTGGTGGTTTCACCACTTATTGCCTTAATGAAAGACCAAGTTGATTCTTTGGAAAAAATTGGCATTCCTTCCACTTTTATTAATTCATCCACCTCTATCACGGAAACCAATAGGCGATTAGAAGAAATTCGTAATGGTTATTATAAAATTATTTATATTGCTCCAGAACGTTTTTACAACAAGGTTTTTATGGAGAGTTTGCGTGGACTAAAAGTTTCGTTATTTGCGGTTGACGAAGCGCATTGTGTTAGTCAGTGGGGTCATGATTTTCGTCCGAGCTATTTGAGATTAAGGGAGGCGATAAAATTCTGTGGCAATCCGCCCTGCGTAGCCCTAACCGCCACCGCCACCCCAGAGGTTCGTGATGACATTATCAAACAACTGGGGCTACAAAATCCCACTCGGGTAGTGACCGGATTTGCTCGCCCAAATTTACAATTTGGCGTGGTTAAAAGCAGCGATTCCAATAAAATGGAAATTATTAGTGAGGCGGTTAAAGGCTTTAACGGTGCTTGTGGTATTGTTTATGTCGGCACTAGATCAAAGGCGGATGAGTTAGTACATCTTTTGCTTGATAATGGAGTAGAAGCGGTAGTTTATCATGCCGGCATGGACACTGATAGTCGTCATTGGGTGCAGGAAAAATTTATGTCTGGCGGTGCGCAGGTGGTAGTAGCCACCAACGCTTTCGGCTTGGGAATTAACAAGAAGGATATTCGTTTTGTGATTCATCACGACATCCCCGGGACTATCGAGGCTTACTATCAAGAGGCTGGTAGGGCGGGGCGTGACGGTGAGCAGAGTTTTTGCTTGCTCCTATATTCGCCGAAAGACCGTTTTTTACGGGAATTTTTTATTAAAGGAGATAATCCACCAGCTAATGCGATTCTGGAGTTGTACCAGATCTTATTAGACGAAGATGATCAACAAAAAAGCATTGGCCGAGAATCGATCCTAATTACTTATTCCGAATTAGGTAAAAAACTTACCGAGAGCTTGCCGGAAATGGCGATTGGCACGGCTTTGAAGATTTTGGAAAGAGAAGGTTATTTGTCTCGCCCCAATGAAAAAACCTCCAATGCTTATTTGAAATTCAAAAATAATTACGAGACTTTGGCAGCCGCTATTGGAAAGCGTGCCAAGAAGCAATTGGCTGCCTTGGAGAAATTAGAAGAACGTTTTTCTTCCGATTTGCGCCAGGGCTGGAACTTTAATCTTGAAGAAATAGCTAATATCATTGGTGAAAAAAAAGAGGGCGTGCAAAGATTAATCAAAACGCTTAAAGAGGCGGACTTGGCTGAATATGAACCTCCTTTCAGAGGAACAGAAATCCGCGTTTTAAAACGTGTAGCACCTGAAGATTTAGAAATAAACTTTCGTGCGTTAAGAGAAAAATTGGAGCGCGCTTATGATAAGTTGGATGAAATGGAAAACTATGTTTTTGGTGAAACTTGTCGTAGTGAATTTATCCTCAAATATTTTGGCGATGACGAAGCCAGCTCATGCGGCGTCTGTGACAATTGCTTAAATCCCAAGAGAGCGGAAAAAAATAAACAAACGGATCACCGTCAAAGGGAATACCTTTCTTCGATATGAAGCAAAAAGTTCAAGAAAAAATTTTATCGCTAGTAAAGGATAATTACAACTCTATTGCTAGAGATTTTAATCAGACCAGAAAGAAACCTTTATGGCCAGCTTTGACATATGCGGCAAGTAAAGTTAACAACGGAGAAATTATACTAGATGCGGCCTGTGGTAATGGCAGATTGCTAGAAGCTTTTAAGGATAAGAAAATTGATTATTTGGGCTTAGACAATAGTAGCGAATTAATAATGTTGGCAAAAAATAATTATCCAGACAAGGAGTTTCTAGTAGATGATTTGCTAGCTCTCGACTTTGCAAAAAATAAAAATTTCGACTGGATTTTTTGTGTGGCGGCCTTGCACCATTTACCTGGTGATAATTTGCGCATAAAAGCTCTGAAAAATTTAGCGCTTAAATTAAAATCACAAGGGAGACTGGTTTTGACGGTTTGGCGTCCCGGAAAAAATAAAAAATTTTCGCAGGCCTTGAGAAGTAGTTTCTGGAAAAAATTTTTTTTCATTTCCAGGCTTGATTTTGGCGATGTTATTTTTAACTGGGACGGACAAATAAAAAACCAAGAATCACGTCCTCGTTACTACCATGCCTTTAGAAAAAATGAATTTAAGAATTTAATTTTTCGGGCCGGGCTTAGGATTACTGAATTCATTGAAGATGAGCACAATTTTCTGGTGATTATTCAAAAATAAAACAGCCATCTTGACACCCCCTGGGGGTGTGCTATTATATTAAATATATGAAGACCATTGAACAGCGCATCAATAATATTATCGGCCAACTAGAGGGGGTAAAAAAAATTATTTCTTCTGGAGAAAAATCACACGATTGCTTAAAACTTCTTGTACAGTTAAAAGCTATAAAATCAGCAACCGCTTCCTTGATGTCAAAGGTTATGGAGGAAGAATTGTCATCCTGTCTCAGAAGGGGAAAAATTTCCGACCAAGACAAGGTAAAAAAATTATTCGAAGAAATCAATAAAAAATAATAAAAATTAATCAATAAAATTATGTCACAAGCACTTGAATTAACCAAAGAAAATTTTGAGGCGGAAGTACTTAAAAGCGAGATTCCAGTTTTGGTAGATTTTTGGGCTCCTTGGTGCATGCCTTGCCGCATGATGGCCCCAATTTTGGACGAACTAGCTAGCGAACTAGCTGGTAAAGTGAAAATTGCGAAAGTGGATACCGAAAATCAAAGTAATACGGAACTGGCAATGAATTATCAAATCCAGAGCATTCCCAATTTAAAACTTTTTAAAAATGGTGTCGTGATTGGTGAATTTATCGGTTTAAAAAACAAGGAAACTTTGAAGGGTGATATCGATAGCTTGTTAAAGTAGTAATTATAATAGACGCGGCGTTTGACGCCGAGCTTATTCCTAAAAATATGAGTATCGTTTTAGAAAATTTGGAACGCTTAAAAGAAGCGGCAAAGTTAGAAAATATCTCCGATGAACACATGAAGGTTTTGCAGAATCCGGTTCAGGTATCTTATGCTGAATTGTCGGTTAATGGTAAGCAATTGCCCGCTTGGCGTATTATTTACAACCGCGCCCTCGGTCCAGGAAAGGGTGGTATTCGCTTTCATCCGGAGGTTAGTGAAGATGAAGTTCAGTCTTTAGCCTTCTGGATGTCCCTTAAAAACTCCTTGGCAGATATTCCTTATGGTGGAGCAAAGGGTGGAGTGAAATTTAATCCCAAAGAATCTTCTCCAGAAGAGATTGAAGAAATCAGTCGAGCTTATGCCAGGGCCTTTGCTGACAAACTCGGGCAAGACAAAGATGTTCCCGCTCCAGATGTTTATACTAATGGTCAGATTATGGCCTACATCCTTGATGAATTTGAAAAAATTCAAGGACATCACGAGCCAGGAATGATTACCGGGAAGCCGATAGAATTAGGAGGAATCGCCTTAAGAGGAGATTCAACTGCTCAGGGTGGATATCTAGTCACCAAAGAGATGATGAAAAAATTTCTCATTGGCAAGGATTCGGCGAAAATTGCCGTCCAAGGATATGGTAACGCCGGTTTGTTTATGGCGGAAAAATTAGCCGCTGATGGACACTTAATAGTTGCCGCTAGTGATAGTAAAGGTGGAGTCTATAACGATCAAGGCCTGGACGTCAAGGCTTTATCTGCCTGGAAGCACTCTGGTAATAGCGTTAATGATTTTCCTGGCGGGACTAAAGTTTCTAATGCGGAATTACTGGAGTTGCCAGTAAATATTTTGGTTTTGGCGGCCTTGGAAAACCAGATTACCGCCGAGAATGCCGAGAGAATAATGGCTCCTTGTATTGTCGAGCTAGCTAATGGACCAATAAACTTGGAGGCAGATCGTATTTTGGCAAACAGAAAAACTATTGTTGTACCAGATATTTTGGCAAACTCAGGTGGAGTAATTGTTAGTTATTTTGAATGGGCTCAGAACCGCACCGGGCAAATCTTAGATGAAGAGTATTTGCGAGATTTGTTAGACAAGAAGATGAAGTCTGGTTGGCAGAGAGTGGTGGAAAAGTTCGAAGAAAAAAATGGCGAAATCACTTTGCGCCAAGCCGCCTACATTTTGGCAATCAAAAGAATTTTAGCTGCCGAGAAATATCGCGGTCGGATCAAATAGTGAATTTTTAAAAATAAAAAACAGGGTCTTGGTTGACTCTGTTTTTGTTTTTAGGAAAATAATGCTGCCCAGTCATCGCTCACTTCACAAGTTTGATGGCTGCGATATAGCGACATGTGGTCAATAATTGATTGATCATGAGCAAAATTATTTCTTAGTAGTAAATAAGCCTGATAGCCTTTTTTAATAATTGATTCCGGAAAAGAGTGTCCAAAAAGTTTTTCCTGCTCATCCTCTAATAGTTTATTTTCATAATAGCGATGATAGAATTCTGATAGTTCTTCCGCTAACATCGGATCAACTGCCTGAAGCTTCTGATAGTTTCTGCCAGTATAATATTTGCAGTTATATAGATTCATAAAGAAATTACTATATATTGCCCGATTATTCTCATTTAGAGCGATAAACTCCGAGAAAGTGAGGGCTGAATCTTGAAAATTTTTCCCTTGCATGATCTATTTGTTAAGTTTCTAACTATTGGAATTTATATCATATACAGCTCATTTAGTCAATACAAGCTTTTAGTTAATTAAAAAACATCACCCGAAGGGTGATGTTTTTTGTGTTTTCTGAATTTTAAGAATTAGCTACCACATTGAGCAGCTGCGCCGCCGGAAGCGCTGCCAGTTCCAAAACCGGACGATGGGGCAGTGGAAGGCAATTTAGTGTTACAAGCTTCTGGGGTCTTATCAAATGCGCTGCAGATGGTAGTGAGTAAGCTTGCAGAATCGCGAGAGGAAGAGGTTTCTTCACCGTTAATGATTAAAGTCGGAGAGCCCTGAACATTGTATTTTTCGTTGTCCGCTTTATCGGTGTCAAATGGAGGAAAACTTCCCTGCCAACCCACTTTATTGGTGTAGTTCTCGGTAACTTTGAATTGTTTGTCAGATTTATCAACGCAAGCGGTAACATTGAGATTATTTTGGGTGAGACAGTCAGCAGACTTCCCTTCTTTTAAGAAGCAGTTCAAATAAGGCAAAAGTTTGCTTGGAGAATCTTTTTGGATGCAATATTGAACCAAATTTTCTTTCAGTTCTTTTTCTCCATGCATAGCATAGCTAACAAATTTTAGTTTGAAGTCAATTTTATTGCCGAGAGCTTCAACTGCTGGAATGATTCCCTTTTCAATTTGAGTGCCGTATGGGCAATAACTCATTACAAATAGCTCGACAACTGGTTTGGCTGTTTTTGTACTCACCGAGGAACCGGCAGCTTTAGTTGTTGGTTTTGCTGCGCTTGGAGCTTTATTGGCGTCATCACCGGTGGCGGCCTTCATATCCATTGATTGTGGAAAAAACTTGGTGCCATCTTTGGAGACATAGGAATCAACGGTCTGACCATTTCCGAGATTGATTTTTAATTGATATAAATTTCCTTCGTATTCTTTGATGCTCTCAATTTTTACTTTACTTCCTGAAGGCATTAGATTTTCATTAATGTAGGCTTCAGTTTTGATTTTTGCGGCCTCTGGACTTAAGGTCTTTCCTTTGTTCATAAAAACTGCCGACAAAACGACAGCAATGACAATCAATCCGCCAACAATAGCGAAGAGAGTTTTTTTCGGCAAGCCGATGATTTTCTTATTCTGCATATTTTTTAAAACTGGATCAAATTGATCCTTTAATTATGACTTATCTAAATTAAGTTTTAGCTTTATTATTATAATAAAAAAGTAGCTAGGCGTCAAAATTATTTATCTTTTTTAATGATTTTTCGAATAATTGCCAAGAGCAAGAAAATTATCAATACGATTAGACAGGATTTTGCCACTATTAATTGAGTCTGTGGCTGAACCAAATCACTTGATGGAGCATCTATTATTTTTTTGTTCTGACTAATGGTGTTTGGGGTGGAGGACACAATAAGGAGTGCGGGCAGTTTATTTATTTGTAGGGGAATTCCCTTTAGGAGATAATTTCCCAAAGGTAGATTAAGGGTGCCGGATAATTTTGGGCTAACTAGGTTTATTTTTTTGCCGCCAGCCTCCGAATAAAATTTTTTATCGGCATCAACTCTTACCTCTCCGTCTAGTAATACTAATTTCCCAAAATTTTCTTTTATTTTTGTCAGTGAAATAGAGATGGGGTCAGGGACTCTGTGATTATCTAAAATTTTTATCTGGCGCGCCTCCTTTATTTTGAGGCGAGAAAGGCCATGGGTTTCGCTTTGTTCACCTCTCACTCGGACAATGTCTCCTTTCTTGAGTTGTGGAAATTTTTTTTGATAACTATAAATCTGCCAAGTATTTTTGCCATCAATAATATAAAAAAACTGCTTGCCAAATTCTCCTGGTGGGGCAATAACCATACCAACAGCTTCGATCACAACACTTTTCCCGCCAGCAATTAACGGGAAAAGGCTGGAAATTAGAATAATAAAAAATAGAGCTCTTTTCATAAGAGTTCTATTTTAATTGAGGAAAGATAAATTTTTATTTTTTTTCTTTTAAAGTTTGAATAAACTGAGTAAGTTCGTCGGGCATAGGTAGAAAAAATTCATGTTTTTCTCCGTCTAATCCCTTAAAGATTAAGTGGTCTGCAAAAAGGAATACTCGATTCAAAGATATTTTTTGGTTTTTTGCCTTACTCTTTTTGTTGGCATAAAGTTTATCGCCTATTAACGGATGATTGAAAGCATAAAAATGCACGCGGATTTGGTGGGTGCGTCCAGTTTTAATTCTCACTTTTACTAGCGTTGAACCAGTAAATCGCTTGAGAACGGTAAATTCAGTCCAGGCATCTCTTGCTCCATCAAGCGCTTCTCTCAAGCCAACTTCTCGATTGGTTGGTTTTCTGTTGGCCATTTTCTTTTCGCTGATTCGCGGCAAAGCCGCCATCTTATAGCCTTTACTAGATCGTTTAATTGGGAAATCCAGAATTTCGTGGTCGACATCGATAACCCCAAAGGCAAGGGCGGTATATTCTTTTTTAACTCGGCGCTCTTTGAATTGCTTTTTTAAGTATTCAAATCCTTCGGTTGTTCTCGCGACCACCATTAATCCGCTTACCTCTTTGTCTAGGCGTTGGACAATACCAGGTCTTTTTGGGTCATCTCCGGCGGAAGCAATTTCCGGATAGTCTTCTAATAAAAAATCAATCAAAGTTTTTTCTTTAATCCCTGCGCCAGCATGAACCGTGAGTCCAGCAGGTTTCTCAATAACTAACCAATCTTTGTCTTCTTCAATTAATTTATACATGGGTTTTACTAATTATTATTTTTATTCAGGATGGCTTCGACGTCGGACTTTTTCACCCCTTTTACGAGATACAAGGCTACGAAATAAACGATGGTTGCCAGAAAAATCAAGGCGATAGTTCCATAATTCGAGTTGCGGAAAGTGCTTGATACTAAAAACAAGAACAGGGACATTGCAAGAGAGGAAAATAAAACTTTTGGGACTATTTTCAGGTCGGCACGAAAAGCGGTATAGCGACGAACAAAATAGATTGCAGCAATGGTTATAGCTAACTCACTGTATACAGTTGCGATGGCAGCGCCATAATAGGAATAGCGCGGAATTAGTATTAAGTAAAGGGCGAGAGAGCTAATGCTAGTAAAAGCATAAGCGCCGATTATTTTTCTTTGCTTATCAATGGCAATGATGGCGTGAGTAAAAAGACAGCTGACAAAAACCAATCCAGCGGCCACCAAAAGAATTTGCAAAATTATTCCAGCACCAGCAAATTGCCAACCAGCCATAATGGAAATGATTCCGTCAGCTAAAAACCAACCGCCAATAATCAGCGGAAAAATCGCGATGATTGTTATATTAAGGGATTTTTGCAGGATTTTGCGGTATTTATCTTTATCGCCAGTCAACCAAGCAGCGCTTAGAATAGGCAATATCAGACCGGCAAAAATGAAGGGTAAGGAGCTGAGAACTTCAATAATCCGATAAGCAGCTCCATACATGCCAACTTCTTGCTGGCTTTTAAATAAAGATAGAATTAGAGTGTCAGCTTTTAAATAAATTAAATTGAAGAT
>JAPLVY010000005.1:180906-213014 GCA_026396875.1 Candidatus Falkowiibacteriota bacterium
TGAAGATTATCGTTACCGCCAGTGGCCAGCTGGTACGAAGAATCTCTTTCCAGAACTTAAAATCCCAGGCTGGGCGAACGTCAGTTTTTTCCCCAGCAAAATTGAGATGAATCAAGAAGCTAATCAGGGCGGCCAACCCAAGACCGAGCATAATTCCAGGAAGGCCAAAATTGCCTTTAATTGTGATAATTACCGCGACCAAGAAAATAACGCGGTTAGCGACCTCAGCCAGCGCTACATATATGAGGTTTAGTTTTTTTTGGAAAAAGCCGACAAAAATCTGGTTTAGTAGTGGGAAAATAAAAGCGATAGTGCCAATCATTACAGCCTGTTTAATTGCCCAAGAATAAGGAAAAACAAAAATAATCAAGGGAGCTAGGCCAACCAGACCAACTGCTAAAGCGATTCTTAGACCAAAAAGATTACTGATGATCTTCTTTTCATTGGCATCGGGAGCGCTTAGTAGGCGAGAGGTCACTAAAGTTAGGCCAAAATCAGCGCAGATAGCGAAAATAGAAATAAAGGTGAAAGCGGTTGTGTATTCGCCGAAACTCGTTGGACCGAGATAGCGAGTCATGAGCATTAAAGCCACCAAACTTAAAACAGTAGACAGGACTTTGCCGGCTACTTGCAGGAAGGTGTTGTAGGCAATTTTTGCGGAAGTGTTCATGTGTGTTATAATAACCTATATCTAAATTATATCAAAATTTATGAAAACTCTTAAGTTGAAAAAAATTTTAGCTTCTCTGGGCATTTTTTTGTTTTTTAGTTTCTTCGCTTTCCAGGCGGTTTCTGCGGCTGGTATTTGGGATGCACAAATCGGCGCCCAAGGGCAAGATTCTATCGGTTCTTGGTTTGGTCAATCTTCCGGGACACCAGATATCAAAATTACCGTGTATAAAATTATCAACTTTGTCATTTCGCTATTGGCAATCATCTTCCTGGTATTGACAATTATTGCCGGTTTCTTGTGGATGACCGCAGGCGGTGACTCCAAAAAAGTAGAATCAGCCACGGGGTATCTCAAAAGTGCCATTATCGGTCTGATTATTATTTTGATTTCCAAAGGTTTGACCATTTTCATCTTCAAGCGCTTAATCAATGTTACTGCCGGGACTCTGGTTCCTTAATTTTGACAAAGGACGCGCCTCATGCTAATATTATTTTATTAAAGCTAGTTGTTTCTACAATTAGCTTTTTCTATAATTTACTGGTTTTTATTAAATAAAGACCTTACAAAACTTAATATGTCTGAACTAACCAACGCAATCAAGCAGATTTGCGAAGAAAAAAACCTCGATTTTCAAGTCGTAGTTTCCACGATCGAGCTCGCTTTAGCGGCAGCTTATCGCAAAGATTACGGTGAAAAAAATCAAAATATTCGTGTCGAATTTGATCCGGCTACCGGGAAATCAAAAATTTTTGATGTCAAAACGGTGGTAGAAAACTTACCGGAAGAAGAGGAAAGAGAAATGCTTGAACGTCTCAAAGAGCAACAAGAAGGAATCCGTCGAGTTGAGAAAGAAGAACGAAGAGAGGAGATTTCCCATGTTCCTGGCGAAGAAGAAGTAAAAAAATTCAACCCAAAAACCGATATTCAATTAAAAGAGGCTGGAATTATGAAGCACGGCGCTTCTGTTGGCGAAGAAATTGTGACCGAATTACCAATTCCTGAAAGTTATGGTCGAATGGCCGCGCAAACTGCTAAGCAGGTTATTATTCAGAAGTTACGCGAGGTAGAAAGAGACATGATTCTTTCTGAATTCAAAGGAAAAGAAAAAGAAGTTGTTTCTGGTATTGTTCAGCGTCGCGAAGGTCGCTTCGTGTTGGTTGATCTCGGGAAAGCAGTTGGCATTCTCCCTGCCGAGGAACAAATTTTTAATGAACGCTATAATCCGGGTGAAAGAGTTAAGGTTTATATTAAAGAAGTTCGCTCAGGAAATAAGGGGCCAGAAATTATTCTATCTCGTAAGTCTGAAGAAATTTTGAAAAAAATATTTTATTTGGAAATCCCAGAAATTGCCAACGGCTTAGTAGAAATAAAGGCTGTCGCTCGCGAAGCTGGTTCAAGATCCAAAGTTGCTATTTGGACAGACGTAGAGAATGTTGACCCGGTTGGTTCTTGCGTTGGTCAACGTGGGGCTCGTATCCAGACAATTATCCAAGAATTAGGAGGAGAAAAGGTTGATATTATTGAATATGATGAAAACCCAGAAAAATTTATCGCCAACGCTCTTGCTCCAGCAAAAATCATCAGTCTAGAGTTGAACGAAGGTGAGCATAAAGCTACTGTTAAAGTCAGTGCCGACAAGCTATCACTCGCTATCGGTAAGGCTGGGCAGAACGTGCGCTTGGCCGCTCATCTCACTAATTGGAAAATCGATATTATCGAATCTTCCGAAGGAGGAGAAGTAAAAGTTGTTACAAGTGAAGAAAATGGCGAAGTCGCTGTCGCTGAAGAAGTAGTTGAAAAACTAGAAAGCAGCGAAGAAGAAAAATAATCAATTTATAATTAATATAAAATTATGAACTCCACCCTTCTTATTTTCGGTTCAGCGATTCTCGCCATTGTTTATGGCTTGGTCACTATCCGCAGTATCTTTAAGCTCCCTGCTGGAAATGAAAAAATGCAGGAAATCGCTCGCGCGATTCAAGATGGCGCCAAAGCTTTTTTGAATCGTCAGTATCGCACTGTAGCGATTGTTGCGGTCGCATTATTTATCATTCTTGGCCCAGTTTTGGGCTGGATGACTGCCGTTGCCTTTCTGGTCGGAGCAATTTTCTCTGCCCTTACTGGTTATATCGGCATGCACGTCAGTGTTCGCGCTAATGTGCGAACTACTGAGGCCGCTCGTGGCGGCATGAAAAAGGCTTTGGATGTCGCCGTCAAAGGAGGCAGTGTGACCGGCATGCTCGTTGTCGGCTTAGCTCTTCTTGGTACTGCCGGCTTCTATTTTTTGACTCACGATTTGCACGCCTTAATCGGCTTCGGTTTTGGTGGCTCTCTGATTTCCATTTTTGCCCGCTTAGGTGGTGGTATTTATACCAAGGCTGCCGATGTCGGGGCTGATTTGGTTGGTAAGGTTGAAGCTAGTATTCCAGAAGATGATCCTCGCAATCCAGCAGTAATTGCTGACAATGTTGGTGATAATGTTGGTGACTGTGCTGGTATGGCCGCTGACTTATTTGAAACCTATGCAGTAACTTCGATTGCGGCGATGGTTCTCGGCTCCTTGATGTTTGCTGATAATGCCAATATTATTATCTTCCCATTGGTTATTGGCGCTCTTTCCATTATCGCTTCGATTGTTGGTATTTTCTTTATCCGCCTTGGAAAAAGTGGCAATATCATGCGCGCTTTGTATAAAGGATTAATTGCTGCTGGCGTTTTATCAGCGATTGCTTTTTATCCTTTAACCAAGATGATGTTTTCTGACCCAGTAATGGCGATGAATGTTTATCTCTCGACCTTGATCGGTTTGGTGGTTACTGGCGCCTTAGTATTTATTACCGAATATTATACTTCCACCGCTTTCTCTCCAGTAAAGAGTATTGCTGAGGCTAGTAAGACTGGCCATGGAACCAACGTGATTGCTGGTCTTGCCGTTTCGATGAAATCCACCGCCTGGCCGGTAATTGTTATTTGTTTGGCAATTTTTGGTGCTTATAGTTTGGCTGGTATCTATGGTATTGCTGTCGCAGCGATGGCCATGCTTTCGATGGCGGGAATTATCGTTACCATCGATGCTTATGGACCAATCACCGACAATGCTGGCGGTATTGCAGAAATGGCTGAACTCGGCGATGATGTTCGAAACATCACCGACCCCTTAGATGCAGTTGGAAACACCACTAAAGCAGTAACTAAAGGCTATGCTATTGGTTCCGCCGCTTTAGCTGCTCTCGTTTTGTTTGCTGACTTTACTTTCAAGATCAAGGCCGCCGGTGGCAACGCTGAATTCATGATCAATAACCCTTACGTTTTAATTGGTCTATTCTTGGGTGGCTTGTTGCCTTATTATTTCGGCGCTTTAGCGATGAGTGCGGTTGGCAAAACCGCTGGTTCTGTCGTTGAAGATGTTCGCGCTCAATTCAAAGAAAAACCAGGAATCATGAATAATACAGAAAAACCAGATTATGGTCGCACAGTTGACATTGTTACTAAGGCCGCTTTAAAAGCAATGATTTTGCCGGCTTTAATTCCAGTAGTCGTACCGATTATCGTTGGTTTTGGTTTCGGTAAAGTCCATGGCGTGGAAGCACTTGGCGGTTTGTTGGTCGGTTCAATTATTACTGGTATCTTTGTTGCTGTTTCCATGACTTCCGGTGGTGGTGCTTGGGACAATGCCAAGAAATATATCGAACAAGGCTTCTTTGGTGGTAAAGGTTCCGATGCTCATAAGGCAGCAGTTACTGGCGATACCGTTGGTGATCCATACAAAGATACAGCTGGTCCAGCTATTAATCCAATGATTAAAGTTCTAAATATCGTCGCTCTGCTAATTGTTGGTTTATTGCTCTAGTTTCTAAATTCACAAAGAGATAATTAAAGACCCAGCCGAAAGACTGGGTCTTTTCTGTTATTTATGTGTAAAATTTGCTTTTTTCCTCAAATATCATTAAAATAAAAAAGCTTAGAATTAATTGATTAACCATTTATGCAAGTAAATAAAAAAGAATTAGAGAATTCCCAAGTAGAATTTACCCTGGAGTTCACCGTAGAAGAAGTTTCAGAAAATTTAGCTAAAGCTGCTGAAAAAATATCTGAAGGCTTGAAAATTGAAGGGTTTCGACCTGGAAAGGCGCCTCTTGAGATTGTTAAGCAAAAAGTAGGCGAAATGAGCCTTTGGGAAGAAGCTGCCAGGATGCTGATTGGTAAAAAAATCGACGGTGTTTTAAATGAACAATTAGTTGGCAAACAAACTGTCGGTGGTCCGCGTGTTGATATCACCAAATTAGCGCCAAATAACCCAGTAGAATGCAAGGTAGTGATTTCCGTTTTGCCGGACGTAGCTCTGGGTAAATATAAAGAGTTGGGGGTGAAACTAGTAGAAGCTAAAATTGACGAGAAAGAGCTAGAAAAGACCATCAAAGATTTAGCAGAAATGCGCACCAAAGAATTTTTGGCTGATGCCGGACATAAAGCAGAACTTGGCGATAAAGTATTATTGGATATCGAAATTTTCTTGGATAAAGTACCAGTCGAAGGTGGCGCTAGCAAAAGCGTGGCTGTGATTCTTGGTAAAGATTATTTGGTCCCAGGTTTTGACGACCAAATTAAGGGTATCGAAAAAGGCGGTGAACGTGAATTTGCCTTGCACTATCCAGAAAATCATCATCAAAAAAATCTTGCCGGCAAGCTAGTAGATTTTAAAATTAAAACTCAAGAAATTTATCGTAGGGAAGTACCAGAAGCCAATGACGAGTTTGCTACCGGATTTAATTTTAAAAGCCTGGAGGAAATGAGAGAGGCAATTTCCAAAAATATTGTTTCCGAAACCGAATATAAGAACGGTCAGAAAGCAGAACTCGAAATGCTGGAAAAAATTGTTGATGACGCTAAAATTGGTAATTTGCCAGAAACCTTGATTGACCATGAGGCCGAAGGAATGATGGAAGAAATGAAACATGGCCTTGAACATCAGGGTTTGAATTTTTCTGACTATCTGCAGCATACCGGAAAAACAGAGAATGAAATCATGTTGGAGTTATTGCCAGGAGCAGTGAAGCGAGTAAAAATTGCCATGATTTTGCGTGAAGTTTCAGTGATCGAAAAAGTTGAAGCAACTGAAAGTGAAATTGATGCGAAGATCGCTGATTTGAAAGAGCACTATAGCAAGGATGCGGAGGCCCTAAAAACCGTTGAGACGCCGTCTTATCGCCGTTATCTGCGCAATGCCATCGTCCATGAAAAAACTCTCAATCTTTTGAAGGAGTGGAATATCAAAAAATAATTAGATTTTTAAATGCCGACGCTAGCAATAAATAAGCGTGCCCGTTTTGATTACGATATTTCGGAAACTTACGAAGCGGGATTGTCGCTCAAAGGTTACGAAGTGAAGTCTGTGAAAAACGGCCACATTAGCTTGCGCGGCTCCTATGTTTCCATAAGAAGTTTGCATGGCAGTCCAGAGGTCTATTTGGTTGGGGCTCATATTTCTCTTTATCCGCAGGCCGGAAAGGTTGATGATTACTTGCCAACGCGCGAGCGAAAGTTACTTTTGGGCCGTCGAGAAATTAGCCGTTTAATTGGGAAGAGGCAAGAAACAGGCTTGACATTGGTGCCATTGAAAATATATACTAAGCATAGTTTTGTGAAGCTGGAACTTGGTATTGGGCGCGGCCGTCAGAAAACGGATAAGCGAGAAGTTATCAAAAAACGCGAAACAGAACGACAAATTAGTACTCTCACAAAAAGGAAAACTGGGGATGCCAGGCATCGACAGTAGATTATTTCCTCAACGGGCAAAGCGTGCCGATTAACACGTAAAAGTGATCAAAAACATAAATGTCGCAAAGACAAGCGGCGCTGCCTTCTCTTGGAAGGTTCCAGCGTTTGCTCCAGTTGCCGCTTAATAGCCGCAACCATTCGTCCAGCTAGTCCTTGGTGTTGGGTCGCGAGTGTTATATTTCGAGGATAGGTCGGCAAGATTACTTCTGATTGCCAGCCGAAACTTAAGGGGTTGCTCTAAGGTGATTTCGTTTGGCTTTTACACCTTAGCCAAGATTCAAGTCAGACTAACTTTGTAGTTCCGTTGCGGCCAAGATTTATTGGACATGGGTTCGACTCCCATCATCTCCACATAGCTTATTTAACGGTAAGCTGATGTGCTGCTGATTTTTTCAGCCGTCATCGTTGCCGCGGTGGCGGAATTGGTAGACGCGCTGGACTTAAAATCCAGTTGTGGCGACACAGTGCGGGTTCGATTCCCGCCCGCGGCACCCGTTAATTTGTATAGTTTTCATTTTTTTGTTAGATTAAAAAAGAAGAGCGTGAACCTAGCCGAAATGTCATAGCGCCGAAGCGTTTATAGCACTAAGGCGGGTATCGTATAGTGGTTATTATGCGACCTTGCCATGGTCGAGAGAGGGGTTCGATTCCCCTTACCCGCTCCAAACTAAAAAACAGCCTTTCAGGGCTGTTTTTTAGTTTGCGATTTGGAAAGGAAAAATGTCTTTAAAAAATTTATTTAGGACCTCCTAAGCCGAAGATACTGCCTAGGTTAACTAAAACAAAGAAGACGAAGATAAATAGTAGAAAAAGCAAAATCATCTTCCAGGAAACTTTTTGAAACATTCGATTACCGTACTTCTTGTATTTAGTCTCGATACCTTTATTTATTTCTCGGATTTCCTCTGGTGATAGACTGTTGATGAGGCGGCGGCGAACTATAAACTGAAGGAAGGCACAAACAATAGCTACCCCAGAAAATATAATAGTGGTGTTTAGCCAGTTTTTTGATAATAAAGTTTTATCGCTGATATTAAAGCCACCCGCTATTTATAAGGCACCCAACATCAATAATAATAGGGCTTTATACAAAAAGCTTTTTTTGAAGGCGACCATCATTGTTGCTTGGCGTCTTGTACCACCCCGCTACCATATGTCGGAAAATCATAAATCATTTTGTACTTGCTGGAAGGATTAGCGTTATCAGTCCTTTTCTTTAGAATCTCTGCATACGGAGTTATAACGTTGTCATCCTTCATCTTCTGATTTATTTGTTTCATAGAATTAAGCAGTTAATATAGCGTGCTTGCATTATACCATTTAGCTAAAAATCCTAAAATATCCAAAATAAAAAAACATCATTAATATGATGTTTCTGTTTTCTTTTATTTTTCCTTCCAATTCAATTGTCCTTCTTTGCTACAATTGAGATATGCAAGCAATTGTTCTTTTGAAATTTTTGGCAGACAAACACCAACCTGCTGATTGGTGGAAGCTTCCAAAACTTCTTCATGGAACATCTCAATTCGCAATATTTCATCGCAAATTGTCCCTTTCCCTTTCATTGCAATACTCGCCTGATCTCCCTTAGAGATTTTGCCATTTACTACTTCTCCGATAACTACTAAGCCACAGGATTTAATGAAACCGCTTTTTTAGTTCCATTGGAACAAGGTACTAAAACCGATCAAAAGAAGCTGAAGTCGATTGAATATCTGGAACAAAACAAAGTGGCAGCAAAAAGGGTTTATATCCCAACTATCTGGCACGAAACTGGACGCTGGGCAGATGACGGTAAATGGATCCCCACTATGGAAGTAATTATTGTAAACAGATCCCCCGTAACCAGGGAATGGACAAAAGATCCATCGACGGGAACCAGCCAGACTCAGCAACAAATTACTGTTGAATCGAGTAATTCGATTGGTTTTTCAACGGGTATTACTGTTACTGCCTCTGTTCCGGAAGAAGATGCTTCGAAATTTCTTTATTGGTATTCTGGCAAATCAATTGCTGAAGTATTGGACAACAATGTTCGTTCATTTGTTGCCGACTTTTTAACCAGCGAGTTTGGCAAAAGAGAGCTCACTGCATGTCAGAAGGAAAGAGCTGCGGTTTTCACACTCATGAAAGATGCTACCAGAAAATGGTTTAGTGAAAGAGGTTTAAGAATCGACAACATTGGTGCCAGTGGAGAATTTACTTATCTAAATGAGGAAATTCAGAATGCCATCAATCTGGAATTCATCGCTGAAAAGAAAAATGATGCTGCAGGTAAAGAAGTTTTAGCCGCTCAAAAATATGCATCAGCGGCAGAAGCGATTAAAGCCCAGAAAAGATTGGACGCAGAAATTAATTTAACCAATGCAATGGCGGATTATATCCGTGCCGGAAAAATTACTTGGCCAACTACTTTAGTGATTGGTCAAGGAATGAGCCTAATGGACATCTGGGGTGTTAAAAATTTGGGCGGACAGTCAGTAGCAAATCCAGTGACCACAAAAAAGAAGTAACACCATGAAAAAACCAATTATTAAAACAGTTTTGATTGTTGTCTTATTCATCGTTTGGCACCTTCTTCGCACCTGGGCCCAATATTTAGTTGATATGCAATATTCAACCAGTGTAGCCCCTAATCAGGTAAGTGATGACACCATGTCTTATCAATTAATGAAGTCCTACCCCTCAATTGTGAGCGGGATTAATTGGGCTTATGCTGTAGGCTTTATCCTACTTCTCGTTTGGCTAACTTCTGTGTGGTGGAAGTATATCAAGAAAAAAGGCAGCCAGAGTAGCAACTAATCGTTCTAAAAGTTTTTTAAAAAACTTTTCCCCCGCATAACAAGTTTATGCGGGTTTTTTGTTTTTCATAAATTTGACTTTTCATATTATTCTTGCTATTAATATTAGTGAAAAGCTAAACAAACTTTTAATTTTTTTATACCACCATGCGTATTAAATGGCGTAAAGCTCAACCCGTTAAACCAACCATCATCTTTCGTAGTAATGCCCAAATTCGCGTGCCGGAAGTTTCAGTTATTAACGAAGAAGGAGAACAAATCGGTACCGTTGAAACATCTATTGCCTTGCAGATGGCGGTTGATGCTGGCTTGGACTTGGTGGAGGTAAATCCAAAGGCTAACCCGCCAGTAGTAAAAATCATGGATTTTGGCCAATTCCGCTATGAACGCGAAAAAAAGGCCCATAAACAGAAATTACAGCAAAAAAAGGTGGAAACCAAGAATATTCGCCTTTCAGTCCGTATTAGTGAGCATGATTTTGACTTCCGCCTAGACCAAGCAGAGAAATTTTTGGCTAAAGATAACAAATTAAAGATCGAAATCATGATGCGTGGCCGTGAAAAGCAATACCCTCAGAAAGCCATGGAATCGGTAACTCGTTTTGTTGATGCCCTAAAAGCCCGCGAAGGCTTGAATATTGAGGTGGAGCAGCCCTTGACAAGACAGGAAGGAAGATTTAATATTATACTGTTCAATAAGAAGTAAACCTAAGAGAGATTAATCAGGTGCTTACTGCCTGTTTTTTTATCGTAAATTAGAAAATATGCCTAAAATCAAAACTCACAAGGCGACCGTTAAACGCTTCAAAAAAACTGGCAGCGGCAAGCTTGTTCAAAGAAAGGCTGGTCAGGACCATTTTAATGCTCGAGAAACTGGTAAAACAAAGCGCATCAAGCGTTCTGATATTAATACAACCAAAACCTTGGAGAAGACCATTAAACAGTTGATCCAGTTTTAATTAATTTAGTTTTTATTTTTAGAATATGCCTAGAGTCAAACGGGGTACTTCCCATGTCAAAAAAAGACGCAAACTTCATCAAGCGACCAAAGGTTTTAAATGGGGCCGCAAGAATTTAATCAAAGTTGCCAAAACTGCTCGTACTAAAGCAGGTGCTCACGCTTATGCTGATCGCCGCAAGAAGAAGACAGTCGCGCGCGCTTTGTGGCAAATTAAGATTGGTGCTTTTGTTCACGAACATGGTCTCTCCTATTCAAAATTCATTCACGCCCTAAAGGTAGAAAATATTGCCTTGGACCGCAAAGTTTTGGCTGATTTAGCCGTAAACAACAAGACAGTTTTGGTTAAAATCATTGAACGGTTGAAAAAATAATACTCATATATGTTTTGGCTTAAAATTTCTCAAATTATTGTCGCCTTACTCTTGATTATTGTTATTCTTTTGCAAAGCAAAGGATCTGGTCTGGGCAGTGCTTTTGGCGGTAATTCTAGTGTTTATCTGACTAAGCGTGGCGCAGAGAAAAAACTTTTCTATGCAACGATTATCCTCGCTGCTCTTTTCTTCATAGTTTCCCTCGCCGGCGTTATGTTAAAATAACGCTTGGTTTTTATCTTGCTTCTCGCAACCCAATGAAATTTACGAAAAATAATTTTTTTCGCTCCCTGAAGAAGGCTAAGCATGCTTTGTCTGGTTTTTTTGTGCATCTCAATTTCTTTTCAAAAAATAAAAAATCTGCCGACTTGAATCACTTGGATTTGAATCGCGAACTAGTCTACTCTCTTTCCACTAAAAAGTTGCCAAATGCTGAACAGTTAAAACACTTAGGAAGATTCCTTACAACCAAAGAAAGAAAGATTGTGAGAATTTGCGCGTTAATTTTAATACTTAACTTTGTCTATCTAGGATTTGTATTTTTTAATAAACACATCGTCAGCACACCTCTTGCTGGTGGAAGTTATATTGAGGGCTTAGTCGGTGCACCTAAATACATTAACCCTCTTTATTCAAGTAATCGTGATGTTGATGCCGATATTTCTCGTTTAATTTTTTCTTCGTTATTCAAGTATGACGAAAAAGGAGTGTTGGTCGGTGATTTGGTGGAGTCTTGGCAGCGTAGTGATGATGGCAGGGAGTACACCTTGGTCTTAAAAAATAATGCAGTTTGGCATAACGGCGAAAAGCTTAACGCCGATGATATTATTTTTACTGTCCAGGCCATTAAGAACCCAAAGTTCCGTTCACCTTTGCATAGTGCCTTCTCTGGCTTGGAAGTAGAAAAAATGAATGACTACGCAGTTAAATTCAAACTCAGTCAACCTTACGCACCATTTTTGGGACTACTTACTTTTGGTATTTTGCCAAAAAATATTTGGGGTGCGGTTATTCCGGAGTCCGCTACTTTAGCTGAGTTAAACTTGAAACCAATTGGTTCCGGGCCTTATAAGTTTAAGTCCTTGGTAAAAAATAAAAATGGTGAAATCAAAGAGTATACTCTCGAAGTGAATGAGGCTTATTATGGCGCCAAACCATTTATTAAAGAGGTATCCTTCCGTTTTTATTCAGATGCCGAATCTATTGTCAAAGCCTTGAATGACAATTCAGTGGATGGCGTTTCTTACCTGCCCTTCAGTGCCCGCAAAGATCTTCTTGCCAAAAGCTCCCTGAGTTTCCATTACCTAAACCAACCGCAACTAGAAGCAATTTTTTTCAATCAGAAAAACAATGAATTTTTGACCAATAAGAATATTCTTCAGGCTTTAAATATCGCTATCGACCGAAGCTATTTAATTAAGGGAATTTTTAATGGTCAAGCTCAAGAATCTCGCGGACCGATTTTAGAAAATAATTCAGCTTTTAATGCAGACCTCAAAAAAACGGTTTATGATTACGCGCAGGCAGAAAAGATTATTGCCGACGAAGGCTTCATAAAAGTAAATGTAAGTGATGATGATTTAAAAGATCCGAGCAAAGAAATCGAAGGAATCACTGTCAGCGATTTTCAAGAAAAAGCTAGTGATGCCGGTGTCGACCCAGTAGGAATTTGGTTAGTTAAGAAAGCAACCAAGAAGGTGCCAGAAAATAAATTTTTGGTGATTTCCTTAACTTACCCAGATTCTGCAGACAATGCTTTAATTGCTGGAAAAATTCAAGAATATTGGCAGGCCATTGGTGTGAAAACCTCATTGAACCCGCTACCGTCTTCACAGATTGCCTCGGAGATTGCAATTGAAAAGAATTTTGAAGCCTTGCTTTTTGGTGAGAATGTTGGTGCTGACCCAGATGTTTATGCTTTCTGGCATTCTTCTCAGATCAGCGAAGGACTAAATATCGCTAGCTATGCTAACACCAACGCAGATAAATTATTGGAAGCAGCGCGTGTATCCACCGACGAAAACGATCGCTTAGAAAAATATCGCAGTTTTCAGCAATTAGTTGTTGAAGACCAGGGAGCAATTTTTCTGTTCTCCCCTAATTATTTGTATCTGCAAGTAAAAAAATTACACGGTTTTAGCGGCACCTCAATTATTGAACCAAGTGACCGCTTTGCTTCTATATCAAATTGGTATTTGCGCGTCAGGCATAGCTTTGTCTGGTAGGGCAAAAAATACCTTCTCATATTTTATTAATCTTAATAACTCGTACTCATTTTATGATCAGTTTTAACTCTGGCCAAAAACCGGCAAGTGATTTGGTGTTTTCGCCAAATGACCAGCCCAAGACCAACCCTCATCAAGGAGGCGGATTTAACCGTCGTCGCCCAGCTATTCGGAGCTTTCATCCCGAAAATAAAGAAAATAAAGAAATTAAAAAATCAGATAATTCTGGCAATTCCCGCCCCTCAATGAATCGTCGTCAGCCAATGAGAACCGCCTCTAAGCAAGTTTTTTCGCATGAAAGCAAAGAGGGTAAATTGCGCGTGATGATGCTTGGCGGCTTGGAAGAAGTCGGTCGCAACATGACCGTTATTGAATATAACAAGGAGATCATTGTAATTGACATGGGGCTAATGTTCCCCGACGAAGACATGCCAGGAATTGATTATATTATTCCAGATGTTACTTACTTAAAAGATAAAAAAGATTGGATCAAGGGTGTTGTCATTACTCATGGTCACTATGATCACATCGGCGGCATCCCGCACATCATGGGCGAAATTGGTAATCCACCAATGTTCATGGGCAAATTAACTGCTGGCTTGGTACAAAAGCGCCATCAGGAATACAAAACCGCTCCAGTTCTCAAGATTAAAGAAATTGATGATCATAGTAATGTTAAATTGGGCAGCTCTTTTAATTTGGAATTTTTGCGTGTCAATCATTCCATCCCTGATTGTTTTGCCATAATTATTCATACCCCAGTCGGCACGGTGATTCATACGGGAGATTTTAAAATCGATTTTTCACCGGTTAATGATAAGCCAGCAGATCTAAATCGTATTGCTCAAATCGGTTCTCGTGGCGTTTTAATGCTTATGGCCGATTCGACTGATGCCACCCATCCTGGATATCAAATTTCTGAATCAGCAATTGGTGATGAGATGGGAAAACTTTTTGAGAAAATAGACGGCAGAATTATTATCGGAACCTTCGCTTCTCAACTTTCTCGTATTCAGAAAATTTTTGAATTAGCCGCCAAATATGGCCGTCGCGTTAATCTCCAAGGGCGAAGTATCAGTAGTAATGTGGAGGTCGCGCATAAGATTGGTTATTTGAAGTTTGACCCTCGTTTGCTAGTAGAGGACAAGGATCTTTCTCGTTTACCAGACAATAAGGTGATTATTATCGGCACTGGCGCACAGGGAGAAAGCAACGCTTTCCTTTATCGTCTGGTGCGCGGTGAACATCGCAGCTTATCTTTAAAGACCGGTGATACCGTTTTATTCTCTTCTTCGGTTATTCCAGGTAATGAAAGAACCATTCAAAATTTAATGGACATCGTGGTGCGTCAGGGTGCAAAAATTATTAACTATAAAATGTTAGATATTCATGCCGGCGGTCACGCCAAGCAGGAAGATTTGAAGTTAATGATGCGTCTTGTAAAACCAGAGTACTACATGCCAATAGAAGCCAACCACTATATGTTGAGAGCTAACGCAGACTTAGCTGAACAGGTTGGCATTCCAAAAGAAAAGATTTTTGTCGCCGACAATGGGCAAGTTGTCGAATTTCATCGTGGCGCAAAAGGCGTTTCTGGCGTGCTTACCAAAGAAAAAGTACCGACTGAATACGTGATGGTTGACGGTCTAGGAGTTGGCGATGTTTCAGAAATTGTTTTGCGTGATCGTCGTATGATGTCGGAGGACGGGATGATTGTGGTTATTGCCACTATTGACTCCAAAACTGGCGACCTGATTGGTAACCCAGACCTTATTTCTCGCGGCTTCGTGCACATGAAGGAAAACCGTGATTTAATTGAGAAAACTAGAACGAAAGTCAAGGCAATCGTCAAAGAACAGGACAAAAAAGTTCCTGCCGATGATGACTATATTAAGAACAAAATTCGCAACGATATTGGCCAATTTCTCTTTAACCAAACCAAGAGACGACCGATGGTTTTGCCAGTAATCATTAAAGTTTAAGACCAAAAATCAACCGCGTGACCCAAAAATCCGCGGTTGATTTTTTATGGTTTTTCATGTTATAATATCACTATAATAAGCGGCATCTCTAAAAAATAAACTCCAAAACTATGGCCAAACCCGAAGTACTAACTTTATATTTTACGTAGCGTCCTTAACAAGCAAAAGATTGGCGAAAGCTCTGAAAAAAAGGAGAAAGATTTGAAGGCAGAAAAAAAGTTTTCACAATTTAAAATTAATCTCAAGTCACTAGAGGGGAAATTCATGTCCCCAGAAGAGATTCGAACAGCCAAATTTCATTTAGCTACTTTCGAAGATTTAATTGATTTGGCTAATGATTTATTGGATAGCAAGCTAGGGTCTTCGACGAAGAACATTATTTCAAAAATAAAGGAGGTTCTTTCGGAAAAGAGCGAAGCCTTGGTTGGCGAAGGTTTGTTGGCAGTGCCAATTTTGACCTTAGCCCAAATAGAAAATCGCTACGGTTCGTATTTAACTGATAAGATCAGAGATAATTACTGCGAAGCGAAAGGCATTGGCAGACTAAAAAAGATATTTTTTGGTAGCAAGATCAAGGATGAAGCCCTAAAAGATTATTTGCACGGGATTTCCCGCTCAAGAGTCAATGAATTAGGGGAACCATTAAGCCATGAAGAAATCGATCAAATGGTGGCATTACGGAAAAATAATGAAGACAGTGCGGCAGTCTAGAATGCTTTATATTTAGATTATTTTCAAGAGAGACCTTTTACGAGGTCTCTCTTGCTTTTTTTGTCGATAAGTGATAGAGTCTAATTAACTAAATACTCACCTTTTATAAATTCGTCGGTTTCAAGGTGACCGATGAGCTCTCGTGATTTGAGGGTTAAGGGTATTTTTTTTATGTCTGAAGAAAAGAATTTTAGCGCTTTATTGGATGAAAATCCTCCAATAGTTCCCCAGGTTGGTGAAATCATTAAGGGAAAAGTAGTTTCTGCTTCTAAGTCCGAAGTGAAGCTCGATTTTGATGGAATCATGATGGGCGTTGTTCGTGGACCAGAACTTTATGTTGAAGTCCCTGAATTCGCTAACTTAAAACCAGGCGACGAAGTCGAGGCTGCAGTTATCGAAGAAGAAAATGAAAACGGTGAGTTAGAATTGTCTTTCCGCCAAGTCGGACAAGAGAAAGCCTGGGAACACTTACGTGTTGCTAGTAAAGATAAGAGCACCGTTACTGTTAAAATTATCGACGCCAATAAGGGCGGTTTACTTGCTCGTTATTGTCAGATTAATGGATTTTTACCAGTATCTCAATTGGCTCCAGAAAACTATCCACGCATCAGTGGCGGTGATAAGAGTAAAATTCTCGAGAAATTAAAAGGTTTTGTTGGTCAAGAGTTTGAGGTCAACGTCATGACTTTAAATGAAGTAGAAAACAAAATTATCTTTTCTGAGAAAGATGTTTGGACCAAGCGCCAGAAGCCAGCCCTGGATAAATACCAGATTGGCATGGTGATTGAAGGTAAAATTACTGCTGTTACCAACTTTGGTTTATTTGTTAGCTTTGATGAAGGAATGGAAGGCTTAATCCATATTTCAAAAATTAATGCGTGACCCATGGCAAGAAGCTAGTGCAAAATATCAGGCTGGTCAGGTTGTCAAAGGTACTATTTTGAAAGTTAATCCATTTGGTTTATTCGTGAAACTTGATGAAGAAATTCACGGACTTGCTCATATTTCTCAAATCGGACTTGCCGCTAAGGATAAAATCACCGATTTATTCCAGTCCGGCGAAGTAAGAGACTTTGAGATTGTTAACATTTCACCAAGCGAACATCGCTTGGGTCTGAAATTAGCTGGCGAAGAAAAGTCAGAAGCTGCACCAAAGAAAGAAAAAGTTTCCAAGAAAAAAGCTGAAAAAGAAGAAGTAGCCGAAGAAGTTACTTCCGAGGAAACCGAGGCTTAATTGAAATCAATTTTTTCACAGAAAAAGCGCTTTAAAAGCGCTTTTTCTTTTGAGAATCATTTGCCAAAAGCCCCTTCTGGTGCTATGATTTTTTTAATAATAACTAATTTTTATTTCTCTGTATGAAAAAACTGATTCGTAATTTTATTTGGTTTTTCCTCATTTTTTTGGTAATTGCCGCTGTTTTTTCTTCTTTCCAGACGAAAAGCAAAATTGAAAAAGCGGGTATAGAAACTTTAGTGGCAGAGGTGAAGGGGGGCCAGGTAAAAACAATTGAAGTTTCTGGCGACAATCTACTACTCACCTTGCAGGACGGACGACAACAGACCGTCAAAAAAGAAACTGGCGAATCGCTTGTCTCTCTCATGTCTGATTATAAGATCGACCCAGTACAAATGGCGAGCGTTGGTGTAACCATTAAAGAAGAAAGCGGCATGGACATCTTTATTTCCTCGGTTTTACCATTTCTGATCCCAATGGTTCTTTTGGGTGTATTTTTATTCTTTATGATGCGAGGCATGGCTGGAGCGAATTCCAAGGCCATGTCCTTTGGTCAAAGTCAGGCAAAAGAATTTAATTTAGAAAAGAAAGAAAAAATTACTTTCAAGGATGTTGCTGGGGCTAAAGAAGCGAAGGAGGAATTAAGGGAAGTGGTGGAATTTTTAAAGTTCCCAAAAAAGTTTCATGATCTTGGTGCACGTATCCCGCGTGGCGTTTTGCTTCTTGGCGGACCAGGAACCGGGAAGACCTTGATGGCGCGTGCTGTCGCTGGCGAGGCTGGTGTTCCGTTTTTTCACATGTCCGGTTCTGAATTTGTAGAAATGTTTGTTGGCGTTGGTGCTTCCAGGGTTCGTTCTCTTTTTGAAAAAGCCAAGAAAACCTCACCTTGCATTATTTTTATTGATGAAATTGATGCTGTTGGGCGTCGTCGTGGTACTGGCTTGGGTGGCGGACATGATGAGCGCGAACAAACCCTTAATCAAATTCTCGTAGAAATGGATGGTTTTGAAACTACGAATAATGTCATTGTAATTGCTGCTACCAATCGCCCAGATGTTTTAGACCCAGCTCTTCTTCGCCCAGGGCGTTTTGACCGGAGAGTTATTATCGACAATCCAGATCTCAAAGATCGCGAAGCAATTTTATTGGTTCATGCCACCAAGAAACCTTTGGCCAAAAATGTTGATTTAAAGTTTGTGGCTGAGAGAACGGCAGGATTTTCCGGCGCTGACTTGGCCAATGTTTTGAATGAAGCCGCGATTTTTGCGGCTCGTCAGGATAAACAAGAAATTAGCATGGACGATCTTTTTGAATCCATTGAGAAAGTAATGATTGGTCCAGAAAGAAAGAGCCGAGTGATTACGGATCAAGAAAAGAAAATAACTGCTTATCATGAAGCCGGGCATGCCTTGGTTGCTCATTTTTCTACACAAATTGATCCGGTGCAGAAGGTTTCTATTATTGCTCGTGGTAATGCCGGCGGCTATACCCTGAAAGTGCCACTCGAAGATCGTCACATGCACTCAAAGAGCGAATTTATAGAAGAGTTGGCAGTATTACTTGGTGGACATTTAACTGAAAAGGATGTTTTTGGTGAGGTAACCACTGGCGCTACCTCCGATTTGCGTCGCGCAACCGCTTTGGCTCGTGCTATGATTACTGAATATGGCATGAGCGACAAGCTTGGCACTAGAACTTTTGGCGACAAGGAAGAGATGGTCTTTCTTGGTCGTGAAATTCATGAAAATCGTGATTATAGCGAAAAAACCGCTGAATACATTGATGGAGAAATTTCCGGACTATTATCTCTAGCCACCGAGCAGGCAAAAAAGATTATCTCTGCTCATCACGATTCTTTAGAAAAAATTGTCGAAGTTTTGCTTGAAAAAGAGACCTTAGAGAAAGTTGAATTTGATGCCTTGCTTGGCGTTAAGCCCAGTAAAGTTGACTAATTAGCAGTTTTCGTTATACTGAAGAAGTAATTAATATATTTTCATAAATTGTATGGCTAATCCGAAAAAAAGAAAGACAAAATCAGCCGTCGGTAAGAACCGCGCCCATTTGGCCCTCAAGCCAGTCGCCCTCAATACCTGCGAAAAATGTGGTAAAGCAAAATTACCACACACGGCTTGCGAATTCTGTGGTACCTATAAGGGCCGAGAGATTGTTAAAAAAACTGTTAAGAAAACCAAAAAATAAGACTTTGAAATCGGCGGCTTGACTCTTGAAGGGGTTTCAGGCCGCCGCTTTCAATATTGCCTAATATATGAGTAATCGACATTTAGCGCGAACTATTGCAATGCAGACCTTATTTGTCTGGGACTTCAATCATCGCAATAACTCTGATATTGATCGTATCATCAAGGATAATTTTGCTAATTTTGCTCCCGATTTTAATGATAGTGGCTATGTAAAATATACTATTGATGGTATTTTTGAGCACCTGGAAGAAATCGATAATTATATTCGCAAGTATGCCACGGAATGGCCATTGGAGCAGATTACTTATGTTGATCGTAATATTTTGCGTCTCGGCATTTTTGAATTAATCCACGCAGAAAAAATTCCGCCAAAAGTCGCCATCAACGAAGCAATTGAAATTGCTAAAGCTTTTGGTAGCGATTCCTCAAGTAAATTCGTCAACGGTGTTTTGGGTTCGATTTTTAATGATTTGCCAGAAGAATTGCGTAAAGCTGATTTTATTCCGGAAAATGAAGAGGAAAAACCCGCCGAGGAAATCGATGATGCAACTATCACCAAGGAAATCACGGAGGAGTTAAAAGAAGAAACCAAAGAAATCGATGAAAGTCCAAAATTCTAAAGCTATGGCTGAATTTGAAAAATTACAAAAAAAAATAAATTTCACTTTTGAAAAGAAGGACTTATTAAAACAAGCCCTAGTTCATCGTTCCTATTTGAATGAGCATCCAGATTTTCCTTGCGGGCATAACGAGCGTTTAGAATTCTTAGGTGATGCGGTTTTAGAAATTGTGGTCACCGAATATCTTTATCTCAATTTTCCAGAAACTCCCGAAGGAGATTTGACTAATTGGCGCGCTAGCTTGGTAAATGCCAAAATGCTACACGTGGTGGCGGAAGAGATTAGTCTTGATGACTACCTGTATTTATCTCGCGGTGAAGCAAAAGACAAAAACAAGAAGGCGCGCGGCTATATTCTGGCCAATGCCGTCGAGGCTTTGATTGGCGCTATATATTTGGATCAGGGACTTGAGCCGGCGAAGAAATTTATTCTTGGTCGCATTGTTGTTAAGTTGGCGGACATTTTAAAGAACAAAACCTATTTAGATCCGAAATCTCGTTTTCAGGAGGCCTCTCAAGAATTTCTGGCAGTTACCCCGAGTTACCAAATTCTAAGTGAAGAAGGGCCAGACCACGCCAAAACCTTTACAGTTGGTCTTTACTTGGGCGAAGAACTTATTTCGCAGGGTGTCGGTTCATCCAAGCAGGAGGCACAAATTGATGCTGCTGCCAAAGGTTTAGTTGTTAAAAATTGGTAAATTTTATTTATATGGATTTTACAATCTTATTTAAAATCGCCACTGCCACTGGAGCTTCCGATTTACACCTAATTCACGGCTTAAAGCCGATGCTTCGTTTGAGTGGTCAGCTTTTTGATATCGACGAAGTGCTGTCTGGTACTGACAATCTCGCCGCCTTTAAGGGGATGTCTTTTTCTGTCCTTGGAGACAAAGATTTAAGTGCTTCCCTGGATCTTTTTCTAAACAAAGAACAGAAGGCTGCGTTATTAAAAAATAGAGAATTAGATTGTAGCTTCGGTGTGGATGGCACTCGTTTCCGCATCAACGTTTCTTTTGCCTGCGATCACTTACGAGTGGTGGCGAGAGTAATTAATAGTCACCAGCCCACTCTGGAAGAAGTTGGTTTTACAGATAGTATTAAAAAGATTCTTGATCAGCGCCAAGGCCTGATTTTACTAGTTGGACCGACCGGTTCGGGAAAGTCAACCACTTTGGCGGCGATGATTGATTATCTTAACGAAAATTATCGTTACAATATTATTACTTTTGAGGATCCGATTGAGTTTATTTTTACCCCTAAAAAAAGTATTATTTCCCAACGTCAATATGGTACTGATTTTCTAAGTTTTCCAGAAGGTCTTTCTCATGTTCTGCGTCAGGACCCAAACGTCATCATGATTGGTGAGATGCGCGACCTAGAAACCATTGCCTCGGCAATTACTATCGCGGAAACCGGGCATTTAGTATTTGCCACTTTACATACTGCTAATTCTGCCCAGTCCATTGACCGTATGATTGATATTTTTCCAGCTCATCAACAGAATCAAATCAGATCACAAGTTTCCAATATTTTGAGCGCTGTTATTGCTCAGCATTTAATTCCTAAAGTTGATGGCGGAAGAATTGCTGCCAGAGAGATTATGCTCAACAATGCAGCAATCGGTAACATGATTAGAGAGAATAAGGCCTCTCAAATGAAGAACGTGATTGAGACCAGTGCTGCCGAAGGAATGGTCTGTCTTGATCATGACCTGAAGAGGCTTTATAGCGAAGGATTAATCACCAAGGAAACAGCAATGGAGTATTTGGAAAATAATAAGGAAATTTAGGGCTTTTTCCCTGTGTTTACGGGGTATTGACATTATTTTTTTATCAGCTATAATTAAAACAGTTTTAAAAAACAAGAGATACGATATGCGTAATCAAATTTTTCATATCCACTTAAAGCGGTGACTACACAATGCCTTTTTCACTTGTGTTGTAGACCGCCTCGGCGGTTTTTTTAGTCCCTGACTGAAGAATTTGAAAAAAGATTGAAGCACTCATTTCGTTCATCGCCTAGCGGTGTGCGGAACCGGTAAGTCAATCAGATTATAGACCGTGTGCGACCATTAAAATCAGAATAAAAACTTCATTATGATTTTTTGCAATTTCAATAATGAAGCAGACTGAAATTAGCAGCGTCTAATTTTCAGTCATAGATCAAGATCAAAAACTTTTCGAGAAAGTTTAAAAACAAAAGTGTGAGGAAATCTCAACAAGAGTATATGGCGGATGCCTTGACATAAGAAAACGATGAAGGACGTAGCAGCCTGCGATAAGCTGCGGTGAGGTGGCAAGCAACCTTTGACCCGCAGATCTCCGAATGGGGAAACCTATCCCGTTGAAGACGGGATGAGCTACATCTTTAAGATGAGCTGGAAGACCCGGTGAACTGAAACATCTTAGTAACCGGAGGAAGAGAAAACAATAGTGATTCCCTGAGTAGTGGCGAGCGAAAGGGGAAGAGCCTAAACCCGTGCAACTGCGGCCAAAGATTTAGTTTACTAAGTTTTAGCCTGAAGGTGTTGGGACCATACGTTCCACGGGGGTTGCAAGATTATTACGTGCGTTACTCAACAGGACGCGGCAAAGTCAAAAAAGTTTATACATAGTTGAAGCGAGCTGGAAAGCTCTGCCAGAGCGGGTGATAGCCCCGTAAACGAAATGTATCTACTCTTTGCGGTAATGATTCTTAAGTAGGGCGGGACTCGTGAAATCCCGTTTGAATCAGGGTCGACTATGACCCAAGGCTAAATATTTCTTATGATCGATAGTGAACCAGTACCGTGAGGGAAAGGTGAAAAGCATCCCGATGAGGGAGGTGAAATAGTACCTGAAACCATATACTTACAAGGAATCGGAGCCTCAGTTTACTGGGGTGACGGTGTGCCTATTGAAGAATGAGCCAACGAGTTTGTTCTATGTGGCTTGCATAATCGCCGCTTGGCGAGCATGCACAGTGAAAGCGAGGGTTAATAGCCCGCATTGTGCTTCACTTTTACGCATTAACTAGTTTAGTGCGTTAAAGTGAAGTACACGTCGCATGGACAAGACCCGAAGCCGGGTGATCTAGCCATGAGCAGGTTGAAGTAGCGTGAAAACGTTATGAAGGACCGAACCCACTAGCCGTGCAACACTAGGGGATGACTCGTGGTTAGCGGAGAAATTCCAATCGAACTCGGCAATAGCTGGTTCTCCTCGAAATAGCTTTTGGGCTAGCCTCGGATGTTGACTGTGGGGGGTAGAGCACTGGATGAGGGTGGGCCGCAAGGTACCATCTTTAATCAAACTCCGAATACCCACGGGTAGAATCCGGGAGTCAGACTATGGGCGCTAAGGTTCATCAGTCGAAAGGGAAACAGCCCAGATCGCCATTTAAGGTCCCTAAATCTATGCTAAGTGTAAAAGGTGGTGTTGTGACCACGACAATTAGGAGGTTGGCTTAGAAGCAGCCATCCTTTAAAGATAGCGTAATAGCTCACTAATCAAGTTGTTTCGCGCCGAAAATTTATCGGGGCTCAAGCATAGTACCGAAGATGCGAACTTTCTAATTTATTAGGGAGTGGTAGAGGAGCATTCTGTTCAGCACTGAAGTCGTGTCGTGAGGCATGGTGGAGCGGACAGAAGAGAGAATGTTGGCATGAGTAGCAAAAAGGCGTGTGAAAACCACGCCCATCGAAAACCTAAGGTTTCCTGGGCAACGAAAATCGACCCAGGGTTAGTCGGTCCTAAGGCACAGCCAGTGTAGTGCTGGTGTAGTCGATGGAAGAGCTGATTAATATTTCAGCACTACCGCAATTTTCCGAAGGAGTGACGCGATTCTAAAGTTTGAGCGTATCTATGGTATGTACGTTGATTGCTTCAAGAAACGATCTAGGCAAATCCGGATCAACAGTTTCAAGAGGTCGTCTGCAGATGAAGTCGCAAGGCGGAATCAATTCAAGTAGCAGAGTCGCCCAGAAAAACTTCTAGGGCTAAGGTTGCGGTAACCGTACCGTAAACCGACACAGGTAGGTGAGGCGAGAAGCCTCAGATGTACGAGAGAACCTTCGCTAAGGAACTCGGCAAAACAGCGGCCGTAATTTCGAGATAAGGCCTGCCCCATTTAATTGGGGCCGCAGCTAAAGAGCTCAAGGGACTGTTTACCAAAAACACAGCTCCCTGCTAAATCGTAAGATGAAGTATAGGGGGTGAAGCCTGGCCAGTGTCCGAACGTTAAAAGGAGAGGTTAGTACTTCGGTACGAAGCTTTGAATTGAAGCGCGGATGAACGCCGGCGATAACTATAATCGTCCTAAGGTAGCGAAATTCCTTGTCGGGTAAGTTCCGACCTGCACGAATGGCTTAACCACTTGAGCACTGTCTCAGCGAAGGACTCGGTGAAATTGCAAGACGAGTAAAGATGCTCGTTAACCACAGTCGGACGAAAAGACCCCGTGAAGCTTTACTATAGCTTGATATTGAATTAGGGGCATGCATGTTCAGTATAGGTGGGAGCCTTCGGGCACCAATGAGATACCACCCTTGTATGTTTTTAATTCTAACCGCGTATGCGGGACAGTGTCTGGTGGGTAGTTTGTCTGGGGCGGATGCCTCCCAAAATGTAACGGAGGCGTTTACAAAGGTTGGCTATCCCGGAATGGAAACCCGGGAGATAGTGTAAAGGCATAAGCCAGCTTTACTGCGAGACCAGCAAGTCAAGCAGTTGCGAAAGCAGAACTTAGTGATCCGACCGTTCGATATAGGACGGCGGAAGCTCATCGGATAAAAGCTACTCCGGGGATAACAGGCTAGTCAGGTCCAAGAGTCCACATCGACGACCTGGTTCGGCACCTCGATGTCGGCTCGTCGCATCCTGGGGGTGGAGAAGCTCCCAAGGGTTGGGCTGTTCGCCCATTAAAGCGGCACGCGAGCTGGGTTCAGACCGTCGTAAGACAGGTCGGTCTCCTATCCACTGTGGTCGTGGAAACTTGAAGAGGCCCTTCCTTAGTACGAGAGGACCGGGAAGGACGAAGCTCTAGTGTGTCTGCTGCACTACCAAGTGCATCGCAGGGTAGCTACCTTCGGTTAAGATAAGCGCTGAAAGCATCTAAGCGCGAAGCTGTCTCTAAGATTAGGTTTCATAGGTTGGTCAAAGACGATGACCTTGATAGGCTCTAGGTGTAAGTGTAGCAATACATTCAGCCGAGGAGTACTAATAAACCATTTGATTTCCTCACACTTTTGTTTTTATACAAAGATCTTCTTACTTTTTTCGTGGCTTCCTTGGAAGCTATGGTCAACAGTAAGTAACAAAAAAACATCATCATTTTGGTGGTTGAAGCGAAGGGGACACACCTGATTCCATCCCGAACTCAGCAGTTAAGCCCTTCAGCGCCGAAAATACTTGGGCCTGAGCCCTGGGAAGATAGGTCGCCGCCAGAATAATGGTGTTTTTTTGTACCCAAAAAATTATTTTCAATTTTCCGTCTTCTATACTTTGAAGAAAAAATGTATAGACTTACCTCTAGAAGGTATGGTAAAATTTTAAGAAGTTAATAATTATCTAAATTAATAATTTCGAGCTTTCTAAGGGGCTTTTCTTCTCCACGATGAAAAATTTATTCTCAAGATTTCATCATAAATACTTATTCGTTCCTTTTTTAATTGGAGCGTTTTTTATTATTGTTCCAAGGGCCTCGGCGGCGCTGATTAACGCTGACGGCGTAATCGGTCATATCGATATTAACAATAATACTAATTATACCGAAAAAGGACCGAATAATACGACAACCACTAACGGCTTTAATTACCCAATGGATAGTGGCGCCGTAGATACGGTCAATCACCGATTATTTACCATTGACTCCTATAACCACCGTATTTTGGTGTTTGCGCTTGATAGCAACGATAACATTGTTTCTCAAACTCCGATTAATGTCTTGGGTCAAAATAATCTTGATTATTTGAAGGCTGGGACTAGTAGGTCGGCTTTAAATTATCCCTGGGGTTTGGCTTATGATAGTGTTAATCGTAGACTTTTTGTTGCCGATTCTCAAAATAATCGAGTTTTAATTTTTAATGTTGACCCCGGATATATCACCAACAACGAAAACGCTGACTACGTGCTTGGTCAAAGCAACTTTACCAATTCTGGTAGTGGTGCCACTCAAAGCACAATGTATTTTCCGATGGGCCTCGACTATGATTCGGCAACTAATCGTCTTTTTGTGGCCGATACCTATAATAGTCGTGTATTGGTTTTTGATGTTAATCCGGCCATAGTTACTAGCGGAGAAAATGCCACTAGCGTGATTGGTCAAGCTAATTTTACTACTGTTACTTTTGGTACAGCAGCCAATAAGCTCTATTATCCGGCCGACGCTACTTATGATACCAATAACAATCGTTTGTTCGTTACTGATTGGTATAATAATCGGGTTATGGTTTTTAATGCCGCCTCAGGAACTTTGCCAGTAAATAATGCCAGTGCAGTAAATGTACTAGGTCAGACGCTTTTTACTACTAGAGTTGCCAATGTCACTCAAACTTCTTTTTGGGGGCCAAAAAATTCAACTTACGACATTCTAAGTAACCGTCTTTTTGTCACTGATAATTCTAACAATCGTTTAATGGTTTTTGATGTTGCCACTTCAACAATTGTGAACAATAAGGCGGCCTCCAATGTTTTAGGGCAGACGCTATTTACTACTGGAGTAGTAAGCACCACTCAGAATGGGTTAAACAGTCCGGCGGGAGCAATATTTGATCCGACAAATAAGCATCTATTTGTGGCGGATTGGTATAATAATCGCATCATGGTTTTTAATGCGGCCACCTCATCAATCGCAAACGGTGCCAATGCCATTGATTTGCTCGGGCAAACAAATACTGATGGAAGCAAAAATTACACAACCAAGCTTTTCGATAACTCACCGACTAATGCCTCTGGTTTTAATAATCTTCCCAGCGCTACTATCGATACAGTGAATCATCGTCTCTTTGTGGCCGATAAATTTAATTATCGAGTTTTAGTTTATCCTTTAAGCAGTAGTAATAAGATGACGACTACTACTCCGAATTATGTTTTGGGTCAGTCAAATTTTACTAGTGGAATTGGGCCGAGCCTGAGTAGAAATAGTTTTGGTGGCAGTGTTTTTAATCTTTTGTACGACTCAAATAATAATCGTTTATTTTTGGCCGATGGGAATAATAACCGAGTTCTGATTTTTGATGTTGCCCCGGGAACAATCAGCAGTAACATGAATGCCAGTTTTGTTCTTGGCCAATCCGGTTTTACCACCAAAGTCTCAGCGGCCACACAATCGGGAATGTATGCCCCGGATGATATGGCTTATGATAGCAAAACTAATCGACTCTTTGTGGCTGATGCCTGGAATAATCGCGTTTTGGTTTTCAATGTTACTCCAGGAAGTGTTAGCAACGGCATGAATGCTGTTAATGTTTTGGGCCAGAACAATTTTGCCAGTAGCAGTGCAGCTACTTCAATCAATGGGATGTATATCCCTACCGGCCTGGCTTATGATTCAGCGAATGACCGCTTGATTGTTGATGATAGTTTTAATAATAGAATTTTATTCTTTAATGCCGCCACTTCAACCATTGTTAATGGTTCAAATTCTCTAAATGTTATTGGTCAAAGTAACTTTACTTCTAACATCGCGGCTAGTACTATCAATGGATTGAATAACCCAGACGATATCATTGGTTACGATTCAGCTACTGGAAGATTATTTATTGATGACGACTCAAATAACCGAGTAATGATTTTTGATGTCTCCACATCCACCATTGCTAACGGTAAGAATGCTCAGAACGTAATCGGCCAAAGTAATTTTACGGATAATTCACTGAGTGGGTCACAAAGTACCTTCGGCGATCCTAATGGCACCGCCACTTTTGATCCAGTAAACAACGTGATGTTTGTGGCCGATAAGCACAACAATCGCATGCTTCAGTTTTCCATGATCAAAATAAATAACGCATCTCTGGCCAATGGGAATGTAAGCAGGCCATATTCTCAGACAATCAGTACTTCTTTTTCTCAGGGTTCTCAGAGCTTCCAGTTGGTGAGTGGTGTACTGCCAGCAGGCTTATCCCTTAGCACTTCAACTGGTATTATTTCTGGTACCCCAACTTCTGTGGCTACCAGTACTTTTACTATTGAAGCTGATGACAATTTCAATACTGGTCAATTATTTGATCGCGCCGTTTACACCATGAATATTGGGCCAGCCACTCCGCCGCTGCCACCAACCAGCCTCCTGGTTTCCAATCTGTCCACTTCCACTCTCACTTTGACCTGGACTGATAACAGTGATAATGAAGATGGTTTCTTGGTGAGAAAATCTTTGGACGGAAATACTTTTACCGATCTTGCCACCACCAGTCCAAACATTAATACCTTGCCAGTTAACGGTCTGTCTCCCTACACTCATTATTATTTTGAAGTCGCTAGTTACAACACTAACAGTACTTCCAGCTTTGCCTTCTCCATGAAAGAAACAACTGTCGCTCTGTCTAGCACTGGCGGGATGCTCATCACCAAGCCCATACCGCCAACAGGAGGCTATAAACTGATGATCAATGATGGTCAGGGAAAAACCGATAAACAAAATGTGAGGTTAAAATTCGTGGTCGGTAACGATATTAATAGGATGACGGTTTTTAATAATCCGGAGTCGAAAAATTTGAACATCATCAAATATCAAGAAGAAATAAGCTGGGATATTGGTTCGCAAATTGGAAATCATATGGTTTGTGCCAAATTCTTTAATCAGTTTGGTCTTTATTTGAACGTAGTTTGTTCCGCAATTACTTATACCCCGCCGGCGAAGAGAGGGGTGGCCGCTAAAGCTCCAGAAAAATGTATCGTGTACAAGGTTAAGAAGGGTGACAGCTTGCCGGCCATCGCTCTCAAGACTTTGGGCGGTAAATATAAGCAGAAGTCGATTGTCGATCAAAATAGCAAAAAATACCCAACCCTCAAGAAAGGAAAATTAGGGGTTAATTGGCAGTTAAATATCTGCCAAACCAGCAAATAATCATATTATTAGCCAAAATAAATGAGCCCCGGAGAGGGCTCTTTTGTTATGTAATAAATTCAAACTGCCTTACTATTGACAATAATATAAACATGTGCTATACTTAAAACTAAGTGAAAAATGGTTATTTAACATATAGATAAAAATTGAATTAATTGCTAAGTACGATTTGCAAGCCAAAAGTTGTGTTTGGCAATTAATTCACATTTTTATTTAAATCTTTTAAAACCTTTGACTCATGAGAAAATTAGTTATGTTAGTTTCGTTGTTTATTGTTAGTTTAAATTCTTTTGCTCAAATCCAGGTGTTTGAAAAAATCGCCAAAGGTGCCAAGCCCGCCATCGACATCAATTTCTTCGGTTACGGGAAAATAGACACTTCGGCTAACGCTAAATTCAAGATGACCTATTTCGCTCTTGTAGAAGAGAAATGGGCCGAAGGATTGGTTGGCGTTAGTTACACACCAGTAAAATGGTGTGAAATTGGTCTCTCTGCTGGGATCGAAAGTGTTTCTTCCTTGTACAGGGTATCTGCCAGCATTTGGCTTGGTAATGACAAATTTTCCTTCTTTTCCTGCGTTGAAAAGGGCGAAGGCAGGGATAACTGGTGGTATAAAAGCGTTGCTAACTACAACGTAAATAAAAATATTTCCCTAGGCTTAATGTCTTGGAGGTATAATAATACCGGATTATTTCTGAAATATAACAACGTCAGATTCGGCGTTAGCCCATGGGTAAACGTTGGACGAGACTTGGAGTTCGGAATTAACCGAATTTCCTACGGCTTAGACATCAAGCTCTAAGCACCACGCAAAATCTAAAAACCTTTCTATCCCCCGAAGAAGAAAGGTTTTTTTATTTTTCTGGTGATAAATGCTAAAATATAATTATAATCTAATTATTTATGAAGATTTTTAAGGGCTGGTTTTTTTATTTGCTCGTGGCGATAGTAATGGTGGTAATTGCTACTTTCGCCAGTAGTTATTATTCCCGTTCAGACAAGAACAATGATGCTGCCCAAAAACTTTTAGCCGGTGTGCCGGTGGTGGAAACGAAGCTAGGAGCTAGTCTTTTGCCGAGAACTAATCTAATAACTAGCAGCTCCAAGCAGGACTTAAGCCAAAAAGCCAAGGAGGCCGCCCAAAAAGCCCTTGCGGCTGCCCCAAAAGATTTGCAATTTGCGAGTGGCTTTAAGGGGGTTATTTTTCGTTATTTAAGCCAAAAAAAGCTTATTTTGGCGGATCGAGGATTTTATTTCACAGAAGGAAGTGACAAAAAGTGGGATTTTGGCTATAAAACCGACCAAGGACCAGTGAAATTGTTTTCGTTAAAGCCCTAAATGTTGTATAATAGATATTAAGAAGGATATATTTTTTTGTCTTTCTTTTTATAATTTTTTTATTGCACCCCTGCTATAATCAGAGTGGTGTTGAGCTGATTTATTTTTTAATTTAATTTTTATGCCAAAAGAGAAAAAAGTTACCGCCGCCGCTGAGCCGGTAAAAAACGAATCTGGTGCAAGTGACAAAAAATTTGCTGCTGCCTTGTCCGCGATGGAACAAATTAAAACCAAATTCGGTGAAGGAGCAATCATGAAATTTGGTGATGCCAGAAAAACCGATGTCGATGCAATTCCGACCGGCTGTTTGTCTCTGGATGTCGCCTTTGGAATCGGCGGCGTGCCACGTGGCCGCGTTATTGAAATTTATGGACCGGAATCGTCTGGTAAAACCACTCTCGCTCAGCACATCGTTGCCGAAACTCAGAAGCTCGGTGGCATTGCTGCTTTCGTTGACGCTGAGCATGCTCTTGATCCTGATTATGCTGCCAAAATCGGTGTTAACATTAAAGAACTCTTAATTTCTCAGCCAGATTCTGGTGAGCAAGCCTTGGAAATCGTCGAAACTTTGGTTCGTTCTAATGCTGTCGACGTTGTAGTGGTTGATAGCGTTGCCGCCTTAGTTCCTCAGAAAGAAATTGAAGGCGACATGGGCGACTCTCACATGGGTCTTCAGGCTCGCTTAATGAGTCAAGCTCTGCGCAAATTGACCGGCTCAATCGCAAAGACAAATACCGTGGTAATTTTTATTAATCAAATCAGAAATAAAATCGGCGTTTTCTTTGGTAATCCAGAAACCACCACTGGTGGCAACGCTTTGAAATTTTATGCCTCAGTTCGTGTGGAAATCCGTCGGGCCGCTCAAATCAAACAAGGAGAAAATATTATTGGTAATCGCGTGAAAGTAAAGATTGTAAAGAACAAAGTTGCTGCTCCTTTCAGAACTTGTGAATTTGATATTATGTACAATGAAGGCATTTCTCTTTCTGGAGACATGCTGGATGCCGGCGTGGAGTATGGTGTTATCGTGAAGAGTGGTAATTCCTATACTTTCAAAGAAACCAAACTTGGTACCGGCCGTGAAAATGCCAAGAAATTCCTGAAAGACGATCCAAAATTAATGGAAGTTATCCGCAAGGCAATTTGGGCCGTGATTAAGGGGAAAGAGGCTGACGAGAAGAAAGAGGCGGCTAAATAATTGAAACATTAAAATCCGAGAGACATAAAAAAAGAAGCCATTTCGGCTTCTTTTTTGTTTAATTTTAGGTAATAATTAAAATTTTTTAAAACCCAGTACGTCCTACTATTGACAAAACATTTAAAGTTTGTTATTATATTTAATGACAAAATGGTTCTTTAAAAATTTGTGTCAAGGACTTTAATGTTAATTGTCTTGAGTTTGTAAATAATTTATGAATTCTTAAACAATTAATATTAATAGTCATTAAAACACAAAAAGATGAGAAATTTTTTAAAAGGTGTCGGTATTTTTATCGGCGTATTGGTAGCTTTCGCAATTATTGGTTGGTTTGCTGCCGGTAATGAGTTCTTCATGTTTAAATTTTTTGCTCCAAAAACCGAACAGGTTCGTCGCGAAACTTTTGAGCAGTCAAAGGCCTACAATCAGGGTATGATTCAGGAATTGCAAAATATGCAATTTCAATATGAACAAGCTGATTCGGCACACAAAACAGCTCTTGGCTCGATTATTTTACATCGCGCCGCTGATTACGATGAAACAAAATTGCCAGCAGATTTGGCAAGTTTTATTCAGAAATTAAAAAATGAGAAAAACAAAAGTAAGTATTAACAGTAAAAGTAAGTATTGCAAATTTTTAAGACCAGAAAAAATGAAAAGAAAAAACAGTTTCACCTATTTAGTAGCCCTGTTGGTTGGGTTAACCATGTTTGTTTCTTGTGGCCAAGCACCACAGAGCAGTGATATCGTTCAAAAAGAACAGCAGGAAAAAATCTTAGCTGAAGGCTCAGCTCAAGTCGGAATGCCGGCAATAAAAAATTTCAGGGAAAGAAAGATTGTTAAAGATCTTTACGAATTGCGTGATCAAAATGGTTTGGTAACTTATACTTATATTTTCAGTGAATATACTGGAAAATATACTTATCTTGGCGAAACCATTGGATACGGCATTCCTTATGCCACCCAGTTTAC
>JAPLVY010000004.1 GCA_026396875.1 Candidatus Falkowiibacteriota bacterium
TTATTCACTCCATCTTCCGCAGAAGGAACTTGGGTGATGATGCTTGATCCAGTGTCTCACGAGGTAATGCCTCAGTACATTGAATCCAGGATATCTGTTTTTACCTATAAGTTGCCAGCGGGTCTGGTGATAGCAGGGTATTAAAACAAGAAAAACACCAAAACTTTATTGAGAACAGTTTAAAAACTGTTCTCTTTTTTTGTTTCAAAAAGACCATCAATAAGATGGTCTTTTCTATTTCTATTTTATTTATTTCAAATAGGATTCCATTAGCGGTTTAACACTATTGTTATAAATATCTTCCGGTGTGCCATTGCCGTCTACCTCAACCAAAATTCCTTTTTTGCGATAACTATCGATAAGTGGCTGTGTCTCCTTCAGGTAGGCCCGGTAGCGGTCCTCAAAGACTTCTGGTGTGTCATCGGCGCGGCCGCTGGTTTTTCCTCGCTCAATAATTCTTTCTAGTAATAGTTCTTTGCGAACATCAAGATAAATGAAAGCTCTGAGTGGTGTTTCGTGGTATTTGCTCAAAAGTTGATCCAAAATTTCTTCTTGAGCGATACTTCTTGGGTAGCCATCGAAGATCAAGCCTTCTTTGTCTTGAGAAATTGCCGATTCCACTACTTTATTCACCAGGTCATCAGAAACTAATTCTCCGCGAGCCACACAATCTTTTACCAAGATGCCAATTTCTGTGCCAGCAGCAATTTCTCGACGAATCTGGGCGCCGGTAGAAAAATGTCTGAGACCAAAATTCTCTTGAATGAGTTCCGCTTGAGTTCCTTTCCCTGATCCCGGGGCGCCGATGATGATGAGGTTTAGCATAGTTTTTTGTTTCTTGGTTAAGGGCAAAATTAATAAGGGCGGGAGCCCTTACTAATTTCATGGTTTTTAAATTGTGCACCCAGGGGGATTCGAACCCACGACCATCTCCTTAAGAGGGAGCTGCTCTACCAACTGAGCTATGGATGCAAGATGTTTTTAGGTGCTCTGTGGCTGGAGAGGGGCTCGAACCCTCGACCTTAGCGTTATGAGTGCTACGCTCTAACCAACTGAGCTACCCAGCCATTTTTTACCTCTTTTCCTCTTTATTTATAAACAACATTTTCACCATTGTCAACCGTGCGCCCGGCAGGAATCGAACCCACACCACTTGGTCCGAAGCCAAGCACTCTATCCGTTGAGCTACGGGCGCTATCAACCGAAACTAGCCCTTTGCAAGGCTAATTTCGGTTCATAAATTCACTAATGTCTTTATGCTTCTCGCTTACCCTTTAAAACCTGTTTCAAGTGATAGCCAGTTTTGAATTTGGCGACACGCACTTCCGGGATAGTGATTCTCTCGGATGGTTTTTGAGGATTAACGCCACCACGGGAGTAGCGGACGCGGGACAAGAAGGTGCCAAAGCCAGCGATAGTTAATTCGCGGCCATTGTTTAATTCGTCGATCACGGTATCAACGAAAACCTCCACCATTTCCTCTGCTTGCTTTTTGGTAAGCCCAGTCACTTTGTGATGGAGCTTTTCAATGAGTTGCGCTTTGTTCATATTTTTAGACGTTATGGAATCTAGCGAGCGTATTCAACGACTCTAGATTCTCTAATAACATTCACTTTTATCTCTCCTGGATATTTTAACTCATTTTCTACCTTCTTTGCAATATCCCTAGCCAAATTATGAGCTTCGAGATCGTTAATTTTTTCCGGGTTGACGAAGATTCTTACTTCGCGTCCAGCTTGAATAGCGTAAGCTTTGTCGATGCCATCAAATGAAGTAGCAATCTTTTCCAACTCTTCTAGGCGTTGAACATAGTTCTCAAAGTTATCGCTGCGCGCTCCTGGTCGAGCCGAGGAAATCGCATCGGCCACTTTAACGATCACGGAAACCAAGGATGCTGGGTGATCATCATGATGAGTGGCAATCGGGTCAATAATCTCTTGTGGTAAATTAAATTTCTTGGCAAGGTCGCGACCAATTTCAGTGTGATTTCCTTGTACCTCATGATCAACAGCTTTACCGAGATCGTGGAGTAATCCGCCCTTCTTTGCAGTGGTGACGTCGGCACCCAATTCTTCGGCAAGCATTGCGGAAAGATGAGCGACTTCCACACTATGACGTAAGCAATTTTGGCCGTAACTGGTGCGGTATTTCAAGCGTCCAAGAATTTGAACTAGTTTTGGGTCAAAGCCAGCCACACCAACTTCATACATTGCTTCTTCACCAGCTTTTTTGATATCAACCGAAATTTCTTTCTTGGCAGCTTCAACTGCGTCTTCAATCTTGGTTGGGTGAATTCTTCCGTCTTTGATTAAATAATCCAAAGTTTTTTTGGCGATATGGCGGCGAATAAGAGAAAATCCAGAAACAGTGATGGCGTTTGGAGTGTCATCAACGATGATTTCGACGCCAACTGCTTGTTCGATTGCTTTAATATTTCTTCCTTCGCGACCGATAATACGACCCTTCATTTCGTCATTTGGTAGGTCAACGGTAGTGGTTGTTAATTCTACTGTATAATCAGAAACCATGCGTTGCATGGCGAGTGCCATGATATTTTTGGCTTTATCAGCTAGAACATCGTCGCCTTCTCGCTCTAATTTGTTGACGCGAGCTTTTAAATCTTCTTCGGCCCGCTCTTCAACGCGCTTAAAGAGCAATTCTTTGGCAGCATTTTGATCAAGTTTTGCTACTTCCTCCAATTTGCTAACCTGCTCCTCCTTAATGGTTTTAATTTTTTCTTTAATTTCTTGAACCTCGTTCACCTTGTCGTAGAGCTGTTGCTGTTTTTCTTGTAGTTCTAATAATTTTTGCGAGAAGGCACTTTCCCTTTGTTCTAAGCGATTTTGGAGGTTAGAGATTTCCTTGCGGCGATTGCCTTCCTCGGTTTTTGCTTCATTGATGATACTAAGAGCCTTGTCTTGAGCCTTCAGTAAGGCTTCCTTTTCCTTGCTTTTCGCCTCGTTGATGATTTTTTCAGCCTGCACTTTGGCATGGCCGACTTTTTTACCCGCAGAACTGCGATAAGCAAAAAAGCCAACAAAAAAACCGCCGACAAGACAGAGCGCTGAGATGAGATAAATCATATAGTCGCGTCTGTATTTCGAACGGAAGGGGCGTGTCTAGCGATAAAAAAATTATTTTTGCTTACTTGATTAAAAACAAGGCTCTGATGAGAGTTTTAAAATTAGCCTAATTTTTGAATATTTTTAACCATTTTGGGTGTTTTTTCTGAAATTTAAGGGGGCGGAGTTTTATTTTTTTGTCGTCTGGAGATAGCCTTCCGTAAACCGCTTTTTAGGTTTCGAAAACAGTAGATTATTTATAAACCCTGAAATCAGGGATTTAACAATAGTTTATCAGATATTTAGGTCCTTGTAAAGTGTGATTATTGGCTGGTATTTGGAAAAAAATGGGTTGACGAATATGGAAAAATAAAGTAATATTAAAACACGCTTAGCCAATAATTACTTAAGTTAATCATTTTTTTATGAATATTACCGAACTGGCCAGAACCCTGAGAATTAGTCCTCAGGAATTAAAAGATCTTTTGCCACAACTGGGCTTTAATATTGGCCAACGGGCGATTAAAGTTGATAACAATACTGCCAAAAAAATTATTAAGAATTGGCAGGTTTTGAAGCACCAATTAGACATCAAAAAGGCGGCCCTGACTCAGAAATTAAAAGAAGAAGACGCCAAGCGCGAGAAAAAGGTGGTTTTTGTGCCACATGCTCTTTCTGTTCGCGATTTTGCAGAAATTTCTCAGGTACCAGTGAATAAGGTTTTGGCAGAATTAATGAAGAACGGAGTCTTTGCTTCTATTAATGAGAAAATTGACTTCGACACGGCGATGATTATTGGTGGCGATCTTTTCCTAGATGTTCAGCCAAAAGTCGGCGAAGACGAAACTATTGATGAAAAAAATAAATTAGCCGATATTTTAGGGAAAGAAGAAACTGGAAACTTGTTGGAACGTCCGCCGGTTATTGTTGTGATGGGCCACGTTGATCATGGTAAAACCAAATTACTCGACTCTATTCGTCAGGCCAATGTTGTTGCTGGTGAGGCGGGAGGTATTACTCAGCATATTGGTGCCTATCAAGTAACCAGAAAAGAGAAGGTCTTGACCTTTATTGATACTCCTGGGCATGAAGCCTTTACAGCAATGAGAAGTCGCGGTGCGAAAGTCGCTGATATCGCAATTTTGGTAGTAGCCGCTGATGATGGCGTTAAGCCTCAAACCGTGGAAGCTTTCCGTATTATTGAAGCTGCAAAAATTCCTTATGTGGTCGCAATTAATAAAATTGATAAAGAAGATGCCGACCTCGATCGCACCAAACAAGAATTAGCCACTCAGCTAAACATTACTCCTGAAGATTGGGGCGGAAAAACCATTTGTGTGCCGATTTCTGCGAAAGAAGGTACTGGTATTGAGAATCTTTTGGACATGCTACTTTTGGTTTCCGAGGCTGAACTTGGCGATTCTCTGAAAGCCAATCCGGGCGCTAGTGCTGCAGGAACAGTTGTGGAATCTAACGTTGATAAAACTGCTGGACCAGTTGCAACTATTTTAATTCAAAACGGCACCTTATTCCTTGGCGACCAGCTTTGTTTTAACGGGGTGATTTACGGAAAAGTAAAAGCCTTAAAAAATTATAAGGGAGAAAATATTGAGGCCGCCGGACCAAGTACTCCGGTAAAGATCTTGGGACTAAAACTTTCTCCGGCAGTTGGTGATATTTTGGAGACCGGCGAAGGCGTAAAAATAAAAATGAGAAATATGCGTCCAAGCGCTAGTGCTGGCCCAGTTATTAGTGATAATGCTAACGATGAGAACGTTCCAAAAGTAAATTTGGTGATTAAAGCTGATTTCTTGGGTTCCGCAGAAGCGATTGAAGAGTCATTACTCAAAATTAATACCGAAAAAGTTAAGGCCAAGATTATTTCCAAGGGACTTGGAAACATTACCGAAGGAGATGTGAAGCGCGCTGAAGATTCTGGCGCTTTACTTGTCGGCTTTAATATTCGCCTGACACCGCAGATTGAAAATTTGATTCGCGAGCGCGGTGTAAAAGTAAAAACCTTCTCCGTGATTTATGATTTGATTAAATTTGTTAAGGGTGAAATGCAACTCTTAATTAAGCCTGAAATTAATCGCATTGATGAAGGCAGAATTAAAATTTTGGCGATTTTCCGCACTGAACCACGAGCACAAATTGTCGGTGGCAAAGTTTTGGATGGCCGAGCATTAATCGATACCTTAATTGAGGTAATGCGTGGCGACGACATGGTTGCTCTTGGCAAATTAACCCAACTCCAATCTGGTAAGCAGAACGTTAAAGAAGTTGAGAAAGACTTAGAATGCGGATTGCGCTTTGAGGGCAACCCGATTATTGAAGAGGGCGACATCTTAAAGATGTACCGCGAAGAAAAAATTATTGATAAACTATAAGTTGAAATATGTCTAAAATCCGTTTTGATGAATTACTGTCGCAAGAATTAGCTGCTATTATCTCCCGCGAGTTGGAATTTCCTGAAGCCTTAGTGACAGTCTTGTATGTAAATTGCTCTTCCGATCAGCGTTATACTTCAGTGGGAGTTTCAGTTCTTCCAGAGAAATTTACCGGTAGCGCTTTAAGTGCCCTGAGAAAATCGTCTGCCAATTTTGCCAAAAAATTACAGGCCAAAACCAAAATGCGTGAAGTGCCTAAATTATCTTGGGTTTTTGACCCAACAGAAAAAGAGGCCTCCAAAATAGAAAACCTGCTTCAGAAAATCAGCGAAGGAAGGGAAGACGAAATCACTGATGATGACTATGGGTTCTGAGGATAAATACAAAATCGCCGCCGATAAAATAAAGAGTGCTAAGCGCTTGCTGGTTATCGGACACATTAATCCTGATGGCGATGCGATTGCCTCCGTTAATACGGTCGCTTTAATCGCCCAAAGCTTCAACGTGCCAGTTGATGCTTTTTGTATGGAAAAGAAAAATGAAACCTATAGTTTTCTACCTTTTACCGATAAAATACACCCTTCTTTTGTGGGAAGTTTTAGTGATTATTCGGCGGTAGTCGTTGTCGACTGCGGCGCTCTTAGCCGCACGGGGTTTAAAGATGCAATTGAAGAGGAACTCAAAAAACCAATTAGTACCCGTCCTTTCTTTATTGAGTTTGACCATCATCCGCAGGTTCACGCCTGGGCCGACCTGGAAATTCGCCAACCAGAATTATCTGCCACTTGCGAATTGCTTTACCGTTTTTGTAAAAGTCAAAAAATTGAATTCTCTCGTGATTTAGCGGATAGTATTCTAACGGGCATTCTGACCGATACGGGAAATTTCCTTTACCCCAACACTAGCTCTGAAACAATCAGTATTGCTTCTAAGATGATGGAGTTTGGGGCTCGTTTTGCTAAAATTTCTGCACTGATCAAAAATAATCAGGACCTACTCACCATCAAGCTCTGGGGTTTAGCCTTGGAGAATTTGCGGTTTAATTCCAGGTACGGTTTTGCGTTTTCAGTTTTAACTCGTGATGATTTAAAAACTGCAATGATGGCCTCGGGACATCAAGAAGCTGTGGCGCAGGGAAATTTTTCCAAGATTTTACATAGCGATTTATTTGGTGATATCTCGGGATTTTTAAGTAATATTTCTGGGGCAAAAGCAGTGATGTTGCTTCGCCAGGATGCTCCAGGGAAGATAAAGGGCAGTTTGCGCACGGCTAGTCCAGAAATTGATATTTCTCTTCTCGCCAAAAAGCTTGGCGGTGGCGGACATGCTAAATCATCTGGCTTCGAGCTTGCTGGCGACCTTGAGAGAACTGATGAGGGCTGGAAGTTAGTTTAAAATTAAATTTTGCCAAAAATAATTTTAATATTATGAAGACCATTATTCTAGATGGAGCAAATATGGACATCGATCTTATTTCGGGAGATAAGACTTCCTGGAAGCAAGCAAAATGCCCATGGAATGAGGCCGAAGAGGTAGGTACTCATAAATGTGCGGTAAAAAATATTTCCATCTGCAAATATTTTTGTGGCATCAAATATTTGGATAATGTCTTGTGCTGCTATCCTGATGAAAATATTATGCAAGACAGTAAACAGCAAATAGATTAATAATTAAAATATTGTTTAACAACTTAATAACAGAAGTAATGACAGAATTAAAAAAAGAAAAACCGGAAGTTAAAACCGAATGGTTTGCCGAACCGTTGGACGCAGATTCCAACCAAGGGATTGCCTTTGAGCTTGCGAAGACTTGCGAAATTGATGTTAACCGCCTTGCTGACAAAGGAGGAAAAATGCACGACCTCTATCGATTAAGGGCGTATTCTGATGTTTCAATGATTCGTTCAGGGGCTACAAAATTTTCCTGGAAAGTAAAAATCTGGAAGAGGAAGGGCTCCAACGCTATTATTGAGGAATGGATTTTTCCAAAGAAGAAAAAGAAAGTTGATCTTAAACTGGTAAAAGTTTAATGGTAAACAAAAAGCGTCTTAAATTAATAAGACGCTTTTTTAAAATTTATTTATTTTCTCCTCTGCTCCTTCTTTCGCCACTCATTAATCAATTTGTGGTTTCCCTCCAGCAGTACTCGGGGTACGGGATAGTTTTTTTTACCCACTTTAAAAACTTCTGGTCTCGTATATTGTGGATATTCAAGAACCCCTTCTTCACTATGGGACTCTTCCATTGCGCTTTCTTCATTTCCCAGGACTCCTGGAAGTAGTCGAGTGATTGAATCGATAATTACTGCCGCGCCAAGTTCTCCGCCAGTAAGGACATAGTCACCAATTGATATCTCTTCATCAACGAATTCTTTAATTCTGGCATCAACACCTTCGTAACGACCGCAGATAATAATTAATTCGTCTAATTTTGCATACTCTTTTGCCTTTTTTTGACTCCAGGTGTTACCGCTAGCTGCCATCAAGACAATCTTACGGGTTTTTTTGGTTGAACCTTTCTTGACCGCTTGTATGGCCTTGTAGAGAGGCTCAATTTTCATTAGCATTCCGGCTCCACCACCGTAAGGAGTGTCGTCAACTGTTTTATGATGGTCTGTAGTCCAGTCGCGGAGGTTGTAATTCTCAATGTCGATTATTTTTTTGTCGCAAGCACGTTTAATAATGCTCTCGCGGTAATAAGAATTTAAGATTTCTGGAAAGATGGTGATTATTTTGAATTTTTTCATATTATTCTTGACCGCTGATTATTTCTTCTAATAGCTCTGGTATCTTTTTGGTTTTTGCCCCGAAATGTTCGTAGTTCTCAAATTTTAAGAATTTTGCCGATAATCCCTGGGCGTTAAATTGGCCGGCGGAAAAAGGTACCCAAGGGTCATCTTGGGAGTGGAGAACAATGAACTCTCGGCAGTGGTTTTTTATTTTTTTAAAATCATATCCTTCTTCAGTATAAAAGCCGTAGTTTGTCTCATTAGCAATGGGTTTATCGCGCAAGCGGCCGGAGTTGGTGGCAACTAAAATAACTTTTCTCACCTTTATTATCTCTTTTTGCTTCTCCAACCAACGTAGAACCGCGACCCCACCTCGAGAGTGGCCGATTAAGATAGTATCATCTTCGGGATTGGTTTTGTCAATTTCAACAAGCCATTCGTCCATTACTGGGTCTTCAGGACGTGGCAGTATCGGAGCAATAAAATCAAAGCCATTTTTTATTACCTCTTCTTTGAGCCAGGGGTACCACTTTTCTGTGGGGTCGGTATTCTTGCCGTGGATTAGTACTATCTTCATATATCTAATATGATAACAAAAAACCCGGCTTTTGGCTCGGGTCTTTTGCTTGGTAATTTTTGAGATTAGATGTTCAAATCATCGATTGCAGAAGTGTCAATTTCTGGTACGTTTGGAGTTTCAGTGCGAGGAGCATTGCTATATTCGCGCTCAACTTTCACATGTTTTCCGCCCTCTGGATCATAGATCTTCAAGTTAACGCGGGAATTGTTCTTAGCACCGACAATCTTTAAAAGAGTGCGGATAGCCTGAGCAGTCTGGCCGCGGCGGCCAATGACGTAGCCCATATCGGCTGGATCAATTTTTAAGGTTAGCAGAACGCCCATTTCATCAACGGTGCGATCAACGACGACGGCATCAGGAACACTGACGATGGACTTCACGATCATTTCCAAAAACTGTTTGTCTTTTTCCATAGTGGTTTTTGTCGGTTCTGTGAATTGGAGTTATTGCCAATTTTTTAGAACTTATACTTTTTATAAAACATCAGCCAAGCGGCTCTGTTGATATTATAGCAGAAGAGCTATTTTTGTCAATTTTTGTTTAAGATTAGTTAAAAACTATTCTTTAACTTCTTCTGGGGCGGATTCTGTCGCAGTCTCTTCAACCAGAGCTTCTTCTTTAACTTCTTCAACTGGTTTAGCTTCAGCGGCCTTCTTTTTGCTTGCTTTGGCATTCAATTGAGCTTTGCGTTTTTCGCTGGTTTCACCTTTTTTTGAGGCTTTAACCTTAGATCCCTCAATAATTTCCTGGGAAATCAAGAGATTATTAACAGAAGGAGTCATCTGGGCGCCTCTGTCCAACCAATATTGAATGCGCTCCTTTTTGGCCTGCAATTGTTTGGCATATTGGTTATAAGAACCCAAGATTTCCAAAACATCACCATATGGATCACGTCCTTTTTCGGCGATAATCAAGCGAAACACCTTTTTGTTGGTTTTTCCTACTTTTGCGAGTTTGATGGTTAACATAATTTTCTGATAGTTTTAGTGAATTTACTAAAAAATATTAGCTTATCTATGAGTAAAAGTCAAGAATTAGACGCGTGGTCTAAAAGGTGGTCTTGGGCCCCTGTCATCTCGTCTTGGACCGCGATCACCGCGAGGAGCAAAGCCACCCGCGCTACCCATGCCAGTGGATTTTCCTTTTTCGTCCTTCCAATAAGGCAAATTGTCATCAAGACCTTTCATTGTCAAATTGATTCTTCCTTGGTCGTCAATCTCTCTAATCTTAACGGTAACAATATCGCCAAGCTTTAAGAGATTTTCTGGTTTGTCGACGCGGTAAGGAGCTAGCTCGCTAACGTGAGCCATGCCGTCTTGGTTGGCGTTTAGTTGAATAAATGCACCAAAGTCTAGCATACGAACAACTTTTCCTTTGATGATTTCACCGACTTCGAACTCATGAATGATTTCTTTAATCTGGTTAACACCTTTTTCAACCATTGCAGCGTCAACACCACAAACCATTACTAAGCCATCGTCGTCAATATCAATACTGATGTTGCCACCGCAGTCTTCAATGATGCCGTTGATAACTTTACCGCCGGGACCAATGATTGAGCCAATTTTGGCTGGATCAATGTTTAGACTAATAATGCGTGGGGCATATTTGGATAATTCAGCGCGAGGAGTGGCGATTGCCGCTTTTGAAACTTCTAAAATTTTATTTAATGCTTCACGACCTTGAGTCAAAGTTTTTTTGATGATCTCAATTGTTAAACCGTCGGTCTTGGTATCAAGTTGAATAGCGGTTAAGCCGGTGTCAGTGCCAGTGATTTTGAAATCCATGCCACCGTCACCATCTTCTAGGTCTTGAATATCTGTTAGAATTTCCCATTTGCTCATGTCTTTATTGGAAGCAAGACCCATCGCAATGCCAACTACTGGTTTTTTAATTGGGACACCAGCATCCATTAAAGCGAGAGAAGAAGCGCATGTGGAAGCCATGGAAGAAGAGCCATTTGACCCAAGGGTTTCACTAACGACGCGAATAGTGTAGGGGAAATCAACTTTTTCTGGCAAGACTGGCAATAAAGCTTTTTCAGCTAAGGCGCCATGACCAATTTCGCGACGACCAGTGCCACGAAGCGGAGAGACTTCACCAACAGAATATGGTGGGAAGTTGTAGTGGTGCATATAACGCTTTTTGCTTTGACCATCTAAGCCTTCAAGAGATTGCTCAAGACCAGGGGCGCCAAGAGTAACGATAGACATTACTTGAGTTTCGCCACGTGAGAATAAACTAGTACCATGATCACGAGGGATAATCTGAACTTCTGCGGAAAGATTTCGGATCTCATTTAGGGCGCGACCATCAACGCGACGTTTGTCGTTAACGATTGCCGAAGTAACTGCCTCGTCAACCATCGATTCCACTAATTTTTTAATTACATAAGCGCGTTGGTCTTTTTCATAACCTTTTTCAAATAGGAATTCATCCAATTGTTGCTTAATGGAAACAACCGCACCCTTTCTTTCGCCTTTGGTGGTATAGAATTCTTTATTAAATAAAGTTTTGTTAATATTTTCTTTTAGCCAAGCCTCGCCAATTACTAGCAATTCTTTCTTTGCAGCTTCTTTTTCAAGTTCGGCCTCACTCTTGAGGATTTTCTTTTCAGTTTTTATCTTTTTTGGTAAAGCAGCCTGCATCTTTTTGATGAGTTCAATCGCTGGTTGCATGGCTTTCTGTCCGCCGACGATCGCTTCGTAAACTAAATCTTCTGGGATTTCTTTGCCACCAGCTTCAATCATAATTGATTTGTGTTCGGTACCAGAAACGATGAGATCCAAAGTGCTGTTGATTTGTTGCTCCATGGTCGGGTTATAGACTAGTTGCCCATCAATCAAACCAACGCGAACGCCGCCGAGAGGCCCCTTCCAATCAATTCCGGAAATTGCCAAAACAGCGGAAGCCGCGATTAAAGCAGTAACATCATAGTCATTGACTAGGTCATAAGACATAACCGAAGTAATAACTTGGATATCGCGACGATCTTCTTGGTTAAAAAGCGGGCGAATAGAGCGGTCAATCATGCGACCGGTTAAAACGGCATCATCAGTTGGGCGTCCTTCGCGTTTCAGCCATCTAGAACCCTTAATGATTCCGGCGGCGTAAAGCTTTTCCTCAAATTCCACCATCAGTGGAAAAAATTCAATACCGTCCCTCTCGGTTTTTGATTGAACGACGTTAGCCATTACGACGGTTTCGCCGTATTGTACCAAAACCGAAGCGTCAGCCTGAAGGGCGAGCTTGCCAGTTTTGATGGTTAGAGTGCGGCCAAGCCACTCTCCAGAGAAAATTTTCTCTTCCATATATTTGTTTTGAGCCTGGCCAGTAAATTTGAGAACTGTAAAAAAATTACAGTGCTAACTATCTAGTGGTCAGGCTTTAAATTAATTACGTTTTAATGTTTTTAGTCGCTCGGTCTTTTTCTGGGGCAAAAATTTAAATAATTAGTTTTTACTAACGAAAAAAAACATGAGCTTAAAAAACACTAAAACATTACTTATCTTTTGTGTTTATTTTTTAGTGCAGTTTTGGAGTACGGACTACGCAGCAAGAATTTTGGGTCACTGCCGATATCAACAAAGTCATCAACTTCTTCAATTAGGCGAGAGGAAGTAGTTTTTCTGAAAGCCAGAACTTCCACCAGGCAACCTTTATTGTGCTGCAAGTAAGAGACTAATGGCAAGTAGTCGCCATCGCCCGAGACGATAACAATTACATCTAATTTTTCGGATAACTTCACGGCGTCAATTGCTAGCCCGACGTCCCAGTCAGCTTTTTTTGAACCATCGGGAAATATTTGCAAGTCCTTCATGCGGACTTCAAAACCTTGTTGGATAAGTGCTTCAAAGAAAGGAGTCTCTTCTTCGTTTTCAGTCCGAATAGCATAAGCAGTGGCCCGGATAAGTTTCCGACCGGCCACTGCTGTGCTGAGGATCTCCTTAAAGTTGGCTTTCTTACCGTAAAGATTTTTAGCAGAATGATAAATATTTGAGATATCTACTAAAACGCCGATTCTTTGTTCAGGATGTTTGATCATAATTTTTTTTAGACTTCCGGAACGATTTCTTCCGGAACGATTTCTTCAGTTTCATCCGCAACGACATATTTCCTTTCCTTCGCTTTTGCCTCCTCTTCTTCGGCGATCAACTTGGTAGCAATTTTCAGCTTCAATTTGATGGCTAGTTCTTGAAAAGCGGCAGAGTTTTCCTTTTGTAGGTACTTAAGTAGTTTTCGTCTTTCGCCGACTTTCTTGAGTAAACCGCGGCGGGAAGAGAAATCATGCTTGTGCATCTTCAGGTGGTCGGTCAATTGTTTAATTTCCTCAGTCAAAATAGCAATTTGGACTTGAGGGGAACCGGTATCGGTGTCGTGAGTGCGGAATTTTTTAATTAATTTTTCTTTGTCTTTCTTGGTCATCATAAAATTCTTCGCCTAAACCAAGGAATAATCCCTAAGACGGGGGTTATTTCCGAGAAAAGGTGCATTATTTTTTTATAATTATTTACTTAAAGCGTTAACTTTTTTCATCAAGCGAGATTTTTTGCGGGCAGCGGTTCCTTTCTTGATTACGCCATTTTTTGCCGCCTTGTCCAAAGCCTGGAAGGTTTTTGGTAAAGCTTCTTTAACACCAGCATCCTTGGCAACGATTGCCTTTAAATTGGTTTTCACCAATTTTTTAACGGTTTCTTTCTGTTTTTTGTTGGCTACGTTGCGCTTGATGCTTTTGCGCAACTCTTTCTGAGCCGATTTCTTGTTTGGCATAGAATAATTTTGCTTTTATTAGGCAAAAAATAATTAGTTTTTTGTAATTTTTAGTAAGTAATAAGATGGTAGCATAAATGTTCAGAAAAAACAAGGTCTACGGATATGTCTTTTTGCCAGGTGCATAGTCCGGTGGGTGGCAGGTGTGATAAATAAAAAAACCCTTCTTTGTAGAAAGGTTTCCTTGAAATAAGCAAAGGTTATTTGCGGACACCAAGAAATCGATAATCTTCACCCCAGGTACCTCCTGGCCAAGATATTGAAATTGAGCGCTCTGTCCCATGAGTCGTTAGGCAAGTCCTTGGTTGTGGACCTCCATCTATAGGCTCACAAATAGAACCAAGAGCAATTATTGAAAATTTTTTTTGTAGCCCGGGACGAGTAGCGCCCAAAGCCAATAGTTCCATTAGGTTCGCCGGACGATAGCCTTTATCAGATAATTCCCACTCAGCTTTTTCGGCACTAATCAGACGATTGTTAAAATGAAATAATCTAGCAGATATTTTTACATTTTTTCCAATCATTTCCGAGGGAATGGAATAATTTAAAGAAGTAAACTTGCAATAATCTCGAGCATAATTGCCAGCGGCAATAGCTTGTTCAACTGTTTTTGTGTAATCAACTCTTAGGTTGAACTCGATTATTTTTTCGCTTTCTAAATTTTTAACAAGCCGGATAACTTGTGATATTGGTAAATTTTTATTTTGTATTAATTCCGTTAATTCTAGTAATTCCGATCTACCTTGACTGCTTAGATCGTTTTCTCTTACTTTTTCCATTTTATATTTTTTAAAGAACTGTGCATCTTATCCTAGCGGCTTACTGGCCATAATTTGCACGTACAATAAATATACACTAAAATAGCGTATATGTCAATATGTAGCGGTAATATGCACGTACATATTGCTAATTTTCAATAAAATAATAAAACGAGATTTGTGTTGAATTGGTTCCCAGTCAGTGGGCATTTAACAAAAAAACTGCCTAAAAGCAGTTTATTGTTTGGTCGGGGTGCTGGGAATTGAACCCAGTCAACATGCTCCCAAAGCATGCGTACTACCGGTATACGACACCCCGTATGAATAAACCCATGCGAAATTCATGGGTCTATTTTTTTGTGCCCCGGGTCAGAATCGAACTGACGACACAAGGATTTTCAGTCCTTTGCTCTACCACTGAGCTACCGAGGCGGTATTTCAGCTTCCTGTTTTTCAGTTTTCCTGAAATTGTTGCGGGAGTCGGACTCGAACCGACGACCTCCAGGTTATGGGCCTGGCGAGCTGCCAACTGCTCTATCCCGCTATTATGTGCGAAAACTCATGGCAATAAAATAAATTCTCATCGCCACTTTTATTTTTCAAGTGGGCAATGGAGGATTCGAACCTCCGACCTCAACATTATCAGTGTTGCGCTCTAACCAACTGAGCTAATTGCCCATATTTTTTGACTTTTTCACTATAACAAACCCAAAACAAAAAAGCAATACATATTTCTCACCGATTCTATAAGGAAACCATGAATAGTGTCAAGCCATTCATTAAATCTTTCTGCCCAGTCTTATTCTCGTAGTCCAAAAGGACTAGTCGATTAAAATATTCCGTCAATTCGGAAAGAGAAAAATTTTTTGCTTGGTTTAGCGACTTGGAAACCACAAAGGGGTGCAAACCAACTTCACTAGCGATTGCACCGGAAGTCTTTTTTCCTTCAAAACTTTTGACCTGGATAAGAATTTTAAAATGGCGAATCATCATTGCAAGCATTTGTTCGATGTCGATGCCGGCAGAAATTTGCTCCTCAAAAAGTTTGACTGTTAATTTCTTATTTCTTGACCCGAGGGCGTCTGTAAAAGAGAAGACGTCTTCTCCGTAGGCGCGACTACCAATTTCTTCCAAATCCTTGCTCTCTATTCTTCCTTCAGTTTTGAAGTAGGTGAGTTTTTTTATTTCATTGCTGATTTGCCAAAGACCTCCTTGGTGTCGAGCAACCAACTCACTTGCAGCTGCCGGTGAAATTGTTTTTCCTTCTTTTGCCAATTCTTCTTTAACAAAATTATTTAATTGGAGTGGACTGAGGGTTTTAAATTCTTGTGATAATTTCTGTCCAGCTAGGAATCCAAAAAGGGTTTTTGTTTTTGTTTTTAGTGGTGAGTTTTTGGTATTTAGTTCACCGTCTAAGAATATCAAAACATTGCGGTCATCTAAGTCAGCTAATTTCTGTTTTTCTAAGTAATCCTTTAGTTCAGTAAAGATTTTTTCCTGTTTGTTATTAAAAAAGTCCTCAATAATAATTAAGCGTTTGTTGACAAAAAGTGAGCCGGTATTTATCTGTTCGGCGATTTCTTTGATGCCAATTTTTGCGCCATCCAAAGTACTAATACTGGAGGCGCCAGAGTCCACCTTGTCTTGAAAATTCTGGCGGATTTCTTTAAGTTTTCGATGGCTACGAAAGGTGTCGGCGCCATAGAGAAAAATTATCATAAATTCTTAATTGCTTCTTTAAACAGTCTGCCTTTTTCTTGAAAGTTCTTAAAAATACTATAGCTAGGAGATGCGGTAGAGAGAAGAACGGCTTTTTTATCAGCAGTGTTCTTGGCGGCAAAGATTACCGCTTCTTTCATACTGCTGGTTTCTAGAATTTTCGGCAAGCTTTTGCCTCGATAAATATTTTCTAACGCTTCTTTAATCCTTACTCCAGAGAAGGGGAAGAGCACGATATTGGAAATGTTTATCTTCTTCAATTTTTTGGCTAATTCGGAAAAATCATAACCGCGGTCTTCGCCACCGAGAATTATTGTATCCAATTTTCCTTCCAGATATTCAATGGCAACCAAAGTGGATTCTGGTGTTGTGGAAATGGCGTCATCGTAGAAATATAAATTGTTTTTCTCACCAACGAGCTCAAGGCGATGCTCCAACCCGGGAAAATTTTTCACGCCAGCGCGCACGCACGACAGAGGAATTTTCAGCGCCTTGATTACTGTGGCTGCAGCAGTGATATTTTTTAGGTTATGCTTTCCTGGTAACTTTATTTCATTGAGTGGCATTAATTTTTCGTTTTCGAAAAATAAATAGGTGCCATCTTCTTTCCAGGAATCATGATAATCTTTTTTGTTGGCAAGACTTTCCCCGGCTACCAATTTAACGAACGGCGAAGCGCTATCATAAACGAAATAATCATTTTTTTGTTGCCATTTAGTGATATTAGCTTTGGCGCGGCAATAATTTTGAAAGCCGCCGTGATAAGGGAGGTGGTCAGGAAAAATATTAATCATGACCGCTACTTTCGGGCTAGCTTGAAGGTTCTCTAATTGGTAACTCGACATCTCATAAACAAAGAAGTCTTTCTCTGAATTATTTTTTAGGTATTTCAGGGGATCATTGCCAATATTACCAACCAAATAAACTTTTTTTCCAGCAGCTTTTAGCGCGCGGAAAATCAAGGTAGCAGTGGTGCTCTTGCCCTTAGTGCCGGTAATACCAATCACAGTGCCTCGACAGTTTTTTAAGAATATTTCAGTAATTGAGGTAAATTTTATTCCTCGAATTCTGGCGCTGGCAATTTCTGGAAATTGGTTGGTAATTCCTGGCGTTTTAATGATCAAGTCAAATTCTTCCAAATGTTTTAAGTATTTTTTTCCTTCAAGAACTTCGCAATTTTTATCTGGGGCAATGATTTTATTTCTATCGGCCAGCCAGATTTTTAAGCCAGGATTTTTTTTGCGCCAATAGTGAAAAGCAAATTTCCCTTCCTTCCCAAATCCCAGGAGCAGGGTTTTCTGGAAACCATCGGGAATTAGGTGCTCTGGATTATTTCTTAAAGCGGAGTTAATTAGGGAATTTTTATCTTTTATTTTTGGTAAGATTTTTTTGCGGAAATATTCAACGATCAAAGAGTTGTCCCAGCTATGATTTTCACAAATTAAGACAAAGGCCGCCTTCACTTCCTCGGGTGTGCCAACACAATCAAAAGGCTTGAAAGCTTTTTCTCCCCACAGTTCTTGAAACACCGGTAGCAATTCTTTGTCGTCTAGAAGATTAGCGCCAAAAATTTTAATGCTAGTTTTTGGACTATTCCAGGCAGCGAAGATCGCTAGAGAGAAGGCGCATTTTGCACAAGTGCCGCACCAGCGTTTTTTTGCCTGGCCGTTAATTTTAAAGTTGCGATTACAACTGGAAAAGGAGCCAAAGTATTGTGGGTACTTGGAAAATTCGCGGGCAATTTTTAATTCTGAGTATGGTCTTAGCAAACTGAAATACTGTAAATCGGGGGTCAAAAAATTGTGCAGGTAGTTAGCAAAATCTTGTTCAAATTCAAAACTTTTGCTGTATTGATGGTTAATTTCCGTATCCAAATATCTTACATTACCAAAGTTGGCACTATGTTCGTTTGAAAAAATAATATTTTGAAAATCACCCAAGATGGCAGCAACCACGCAAGTCCAGGAATAAATTGCCGAAATTGGTACATGGCCATTGTAAGCGCCGCTTTCGTTGAGACGAAAAAGACGCGCATCCATTTCTCGACCAATAATAACTCGTGGTGCACCGACAATTTGCGCGGTATCTTTCTGGATTTTGCTATCACGCAAACTAATAAGAGAAAACTGCTGGCCAATACTTTTTAATTTTTCAGCACTTAAGCAAGAGTCTTTTCCACCACCAATTGGCAACAAGCTGTGTTTTTTAAACTTCGCAGCTATAGGTTTTATGCTTTTCCCGTGGGCGGGGAGATTTATTAGACCGCGGAAATCTATTTTGTTGCGATAAAAGAACTCACCCAAACCTTTCTCGTAGAGTTTATTCCAAAATTCTGCCTGTGCTTTGTTCAAGGTGCCGCTTTTGATTTCAATCTTCTTCGGGCAGTAGGCTTTGAAATAGCCAACCCCAAGAGCAAGATGAAGATTAAAAAGGGCGCGATCGAGAAGCTCAAGATTTATTTGATGCCAATTGGTTTTGCAGGCGGAAAAGTCCAGAACTTCCTGAAAATCTAATTTTCCATCAAAAGAGTAAGAAAAAGAGGCCAATTTAGTTCTTTGGTCGAAAGAGTAGTTTTTAAAAATGAAACTTTTTGGCAACTGTTTTTCCATAGTGATGGTAAATTGATTTTTATTGTTTTTTGTGTTTAAATATCTTAATACTTTAAAATCTTAATATAATAATGAAAAATAAAAAATTGATGAAAGTTTGGTTTTTTGCCGAATTTTTTATTTCTCGTCTTGGCAAATCTTTTTGGTTTTGTCTGCTTGGGTCAATAATTTTTACTCTCGCATTTATTCTCATCAGTCTCTTGGTCTTGCATCAGCCCTTTGAGGTATCTACTGATCAGGAGTATTTTTGGCAGGTGGCAAAGACTTGGCGCCTGGGAAATATTAACTGGCGCGTCTCTGGCTATTGGAATTTTGCTTTTGCAATTTTATGGAGCATGCTGGTTTTTCTTCTAGATAAAATGAAATTTTTGGAAAAGCATGAGTTAGTTAATCTGACTGCTTTAAATTTCTTTTCTTTTTCTGTGGGAATTTACTCGTCTTTCTATTTTCACTCTTTACTGTTTGGTTTAATCGCTCACTTTTCTTTTCTTTTGATTTATTTTGGGATCATTATCTTCCTGGAAATAAACGAAATTATTTGGGGAATCATGTTCCCAGACTAACCTTCTTTAATTAAAATAAAGGAGGTTTTTTTATTTGAGGCCCAATTTTTTTAGCTCATTCCAATTATCGCCGGAAGAAGCCTCGACGACTATCGGTACAGAGAAGTGATGAGCGTTCTCCATAATATTTTTAATCATTTTAGCATAGTCGTTCACTTTTTTTTCGTCAACTTCAAAAATTAATTCGTCGTGAACCTGTAAGAGCATTTTAATTTCCGACTCTTTGCCTTCCAGCCCCTTGTCGATATTGATCATCGCAATTTTAATCAAGTCAGCTGCGGCCCCTTGGATCGGAGTATTGATTGCCATTCGCTCCGACATTTTACGGATCTGCACCATTTCAGAATTCATGTCTGGCAAGGGGCGGCGACGGCCAAACATGGTTACTGACTCACCATCCTTTTCTGCCTGGGAGATAAAATTATTCATCATTTTTTTTATTCCCTTGTAGGTTTCGAAGTATTTATCAATAAAACCTTTCGCCTGCATAAAAGAAATTCCCGTTCCCTGTGCTAATCCATGAGGTCCTTGGCCGTACAAAATACCAAAATTCACCGCCTTGGCTTCCCGGCGCATTTTTTTGGTGACGTCATTTTCTTCTACACCGTTAATTGCGGCGGCAGTGATAGTATGAATGTCGTCGCCGTCATGGAAAGCTTTTATCATCAGGGGATCATTGGATAAGTGAGCGGCTAGGCGCAATTCAATTTGCGAATAATCAAGACTTAATAGTTTCTTCCCGGGGGCGGAAACAAAAGCTCTCCGAGTTTCTTTGCCCAACTCAGTTTTGACTGGAATATTTTGCAGGTTTGGTTCAGTGGAGGATAATCTGCCGGTGGCAGCAACTGTTTGGTTGAAAGTCGTGTGAATGCGGCTGTTTTTGTCAGCCAGAAGTGGCAGGGCTTCGATATAAGTACTGCGAAGTTTATTTAATTCTCGATATTCCTTGAGGAAAGGAATGATTGGGTGTAGGTCGGCCAACTTATCTAGCTCATCTTCAGCGGTTGAGAATCCCGTTTTACTTTTTTTGATATTTTTTGTTGGCAAAGCTAATCTCTCAAAAAGCACCTCCTTTAGTTGTTTGGTGGAGTTGATATTGAATTCACTGCCAGCGAGTGTGTGTATCTCTTTTTCTAATTCTTTTAAGCGTTTTGCCAGTTTCTTGCTGAATTCTTTCAAGAACTTTTGATCCAGAGCAATTCCGGTGTTTTCCATTTTTCCCAAGATAGGGATTAGTGGCTGTTCAATATTTAGATAGAGATCGAAAAGCTTTTCTTTTTTGAGTCTCGGCAAAAGCGTTTCTTTTAACTGCCACAACAGAGCAGCTTCAGCGCCCTTTTCACTTGGCATATTTTCTAGACCGAATTCTAAAAAAGCGAGAGTTTGCAAGTCATGTCGACGACGCCCAGGATCGAGAAGATAGGAAGCGAGCATGGCATCAAAACTTAGGCCATCAAGATTGATGCCCTCGGTCATCAAATGGTGCCAAGTAGTTTTTAGGTCGTGGCCTACTTTTTCAACTTTTTGATTTTCAAAAATGGTTTTTAGTTTTTCCAGCCAGGGGTTGGCATTACCGAAAAGACCGCCCTGGGCAGAGTTGTTTAATGGTAAATAAAAAGCTTCATTTTTTTTCCAAGCAATTGATACCGCGGAAACTTTGTTGTTGACACCAACTTCCAGACTAAGAGCAAAAGACTTCTCTTTGCTAAGAGCTTCGAAAAACTTTTTAAAATCTGTTTCACTGTTGATTTCTTGGGACTTGATAACGGTGTCCTTTTTTATTTTGAGAGATTGCACCTGATCCTCATCTTTATTGCTTGGCAGGCGATTAAGAAGAGAGCGAAAATTCATTATAGAGAAAATATCTGCTACTTTTTCTCGAGAAAAATTCAATTTCGCTTTTTCTAAATCAAAAGTTAATGGCGAATCTATATTTATCGTTGCTAGCTCTTTGGAAAAGAAAGCGCTCTCTTTCTGGTCGCGCAGAAGAGTGGCAATACGTGGTGTAATTTTCTTACTCTTTTCGGCTTCATCAACATTTTGATAAATATTTTCGAGAGTTCCGTAATCGTTTAATAGGCCGACAGCTGTTTTTTCACCAATTCCCTTGACTCCGGGAATGTTGTCTCCAGGATCGCCGCGCAATGCTTTATAATCAATAACCTGATTGGGCAATAGACCATAGCGCTCCTCAATCTTTGTGGCGTCATAAATAATTGGATCGCTTAAGCCGCGGCTCATGGTATAGACTTTCACTTTATCATCAACCAATTGAAGGGTGTCCATATCACCAGTAATGATATAGGTCACCAAATCTTTTTCTTTTTTTACTTTTTGGCAAATGGTGCCAATGAGATCGTCGGCCTCAAATCCGGGTTTTGAGAATATGGGAATTTCGAAAGCTTCCAGAACTTCCTTGGTTAAAGGGATTTGTTCATATAACTCATCAGGAGCCTTGACGCGATTGGCCTTGTATTCGATATAAGCTTCATGACGAAAAGTCGGGGCGGCCTCGTCAAAAGTCACCACTGCATAGCGAGGCTTGAATTCTTGGATGGCTTTCAGGAGAAAGGAGGTGAAGCCGTAGACAGCGTTAGTGGTTGTGCCATCCTGGCGTTTCATGGTGGTTGGGAGTGCATGAAAACTGCGGTGCACCAGGGCATTTCCGTCGATAATTATTAAGATTTCTGGTTTTTTATCCATAAATCAATTGTAGCACAAAAAAGGGGGATGGGAAGAAAGGAGAGTATTTGCGGTGGTCACTCCAGCTTGGTAGAAAAACAGTAAATTGTTTCGTTCGGAAATTCTATTTAAATATAATAAAAGAGGGGGTTGCTTTCGCGAACCCCCTCAAATGGTAGCGATATTCGTATTGGTGGGTATTTTTTTTATTTTTTAGCTAATTTTAGGTATTTATTTGCAAAACAAGGTTGCTGGGCGTATTATATATTGCTATTGACAAAAGCTTATTCATATGATATGATATTTTGTTACTTGAACATTAAAAATTAAATAAAAATAAACGTAAAAACAAAGTACACATGGGACAAAAACCAAATTCAGTTAGTCGATTCTTAGAGATTCCGCTAATTATTATCTTTTTATTTCTGAGCGCTTATGGCTTGGTTCTGACGAATGCCTGGGTCGTGGATGTTACAACCTTTGCTTCCGATGGAGATTTTGCCAAGGTGATTAGTGAGAAACACACCAAAAAATTTCTGGATTCCTACAAAGCAGAGTGGCAGAAAAAGTATCCCTACGCCGACTTAGAAAGTAAGCAGTTCAAAAAATTGCTTGCGCTAGTAGGACAGATTGAGACAAATCGGCTCAACAAACAATTGGAGTATCTCTCGGGAAGAGATGATCCTCGGATTACAACATCATCGCCAGAGCTTGCCTCTTTAAGCAAAGAGCTGGAAGATGCGCGACACGAAAAAATCTTGAGCGTTCTCGGTGAAAACAAGGACACTAGATTTTGGATTTTATTTATTAAAGGGTTATTGATGAATGTAATTTCTTTAATCGTTTTGATCTTTCTTAGCGGAAAGGAGTCCAGATTAACTAATTTGTACCTCTTTGAAGAACTTGATGAGGATGACGGTAGCCGTATCCTTGTTACGTTTCTTCCTGCGGTAATATTTCTTGTTTGTCAGTTGGTGATTTTTGTTAAAGTTTTTGGTGAGAATTGTAGTATTGTTAGAGTGGGCATGATCTTCATCGTTACGGTCGCAATTCAATTCTTGTTCCGTTGTTTTGTTTTCGTGCCAGCCGCTAGCAATTTGCATAAGGGGATTAGTATCGTGATGGATTTTTTTTCTTATCACTGGGTTAAATACAGCTTTAAGGATGACATTTTCAATGTTCAAGTCCTTGAATACTTGCAAAGCAAAGGAAGCTTTTTTATTGTTAGCGAAAGTGGTGCGGAAAAGATAGAAATCCAGAAGCGTAATCTTCGCAGAGGCAGCAGAGGTATCTCATTTTTTGAAAGACGAGGACTTGGTTCGGTTTCTTTGGACAAGTTTTATGGTTTGCTCACTAAAGGTGCGAAAGAAGATGCCTTCGTGAGTTTGCAGCAGAAAATGGCTCATAAAGTTGATGGTTATTTTGACCACCAGGAAGAGCGCGAAACAATTAATTATCTGGACAAGATTATCGCTAAGATTAGGAAGGACGCTGAAAAAAAATTAGCCAAGGGTAGAATTCTTGGTTCCGGCAAGCGCGAAAGCGTGTCTGAGCTCATGATGGCCAGCTTGGCGACAAAAGCGCTGAGATCTTTCCGCAAGGAATTAATTGCTGGCAGCGAAAAAACAGTTGTAGCTATTACGGACAGCTTGAAAGACTCTCTAAAATCGGAAATTTGCAATAGTATTGCCTGTTACGATTCTTCTAGCCCAATAAGATTACCTTCAAATGCTAGGTTCTTCTTATCTCGCGGGAAGGTTACATTGTTTGTGATGGAACAAGCGCCACAGATCAGAACTATTCAGTATTGTGGCAAAAGATTCCGCTTAGCTTTCCCCTACACGGTTTTTATAGCAGTTTTTAAAGAAGAATATTTTCAAAACCTTTTATTCTTCTTTAGCAATAAACCATTAAAAACTATTGATGACGAAATCTTCTTGGCCACTCTTAATAATATTGGCAATGAAGGATATGTTTGTATGGGATCGTCAGCGGTTGATGAGATTTCGAGAACTCAAGGATCTTTAGCGGAAAAGGCGGAAGTCGCAGTTTCTTGTTTTTGGCAGACACCATTCAACGGGGATCTTTCCACCGTTCGTGAGTCCTATGCTTCACAAAAGCAGTACAAAAGCTATGGCGCTTGGGAACGGTATTCTGAAAAAAATAGTTTATTCCCCTTGGGCGTATCTTTTACTTCAGCGGGAACTCTAACCAAAAAGCTCGAAGATATTTTTAGCGATGAGTCTAGTCTTTCGAAGAATATGCTGACTCAGGTTGACTCTTGGTTTAACATCAATGAGTCTAATCTGAGGGAGCAAATTCTAAAACTTTGGAGCACAGTGGAGTTAAGACCATTTAATGCCGAAGCCATTAGGAACATCAGGGGAGAAAAAGATGAAGAGGTAGATAAGATTTTTGGAGAGATTAAAGAAATTTGTCTGAAAAATCTTGGAGATGGCAGAATTAGTAAAAATTTTGTCAAAACTATCAATAAGGCTGTTGCCTCTGCGGTAGGCAATGACCTCTTGAAATTAGAACCCCTTATTCCCCTTGAACGGAAGATCTCATTCGATGAGTTAATTTCCGAAAGCCTTTAAGAACATTAATTCTCGCTCCCTTGTTTATCGAGGCGAGCGAGAATTACTACTTTAAACATAAATATTGCATTTAAACCAAAAAAAACAAAAAAATAGAAATGTTAGAAATTGTAATTTACAGGAAAGACGTAACTTTGCCAGATGGCAATTGTTACATTATCGCCAAAGATGGCGTGTTTTTGAAGAAAGATACCGGTCTTATCTCCGGAATCGTCAAAGTTGAAAAGCTCTCTTTTTTGGAGGCAATTCAAGCCGAAGCTAAAATAAAAATTCCCGTGTTGCCCTTGGACTTGTGTATTCAAGCCAGAATGTTTTTCAAGGAAGTTTATCGTCGTTATCATTCGGAATCAATTGTTTTACTTTATTTTGATGAAAAGAAAAACGAGTATCTTCTTTCGGTTCCATTACAGACAGTTAGCTATGCATCCTTAAGGTATGAACCATCTTTCAAAGAAAATGGTTTTAAACTGGTAGGATCAATCCACTCTCACGCCAATTTTGGCGCCTTCCATTCGCCCGTAGATCATAAGGATGAGTCTGATTTTGATGGCCTTCATATCACTATTGGGCACGTAAATCAGAAAAGTTTTTCCATTTCAATGGAAGTGGTGGTCAACAATAACCGTTTTCCTCAGGAACCGTTAAATTGGATGCCAGAGTTGAGGGAAATAGAAAGAAAGTCACCAAAAGCAAGAACGCTTGCTAAGGAGTCTTTTGATCTTACCAACATTCCAGCAGATAAGGATGAGCTTGCAACCGGGGCCTTGGGATCTGAAAACTCTAACAATGACAATTTGCATCGATTTGATTTTGGTTTTCCGCGTGAGAAAAAATATCAGTTTATCTTACCGGCAGAAAAAGTCATTGAAGATTATCCTTTTCCTCCCGAATGGTTGGAGATGGTGAAAGTTTATCGCCCAGTAATGGCTTATCAGCCAATATCACAAGATTTTGTTAACGAAAAAAGACCAACCGATGAAACACGTTAAAGTTATTGGAGCTGGGGGTATCGGCAGCATTTTACTGCCGACCCTATGCCGTTTTCTAAACGCCAGCGGCGAACAGGTAGTTATCACTATTATCGATGGCGATGACTATGAGAATAAAAACCAAACCAGGCAGCTGTTTTCCAGATTGGGGAACAAGGCCAAGGTTAGTGTAGAAAAACTAAGTGGAGAGTTCCCAGGGATAGTCTTCCAGGCTAAACCAGAATACCTCACTGATAAATCGGCATTGTACTTATTGAAAGATGGAGATATTATTTTCTCCTGCGTCGATAATCACAAGACCCGTTTATTGATCTCCGACTTTTGTAGCGAAGAGCTCGAAAATGTCGTATTGTTTTCTGGCGGTAATAGTTTTACCGATGGTAATATACAAATTTTTATCAAAAAAGACGATAAAAATCTAACTTTACCGATCGCTAACTCTTATCACCCAGAAATCATGAAGCCATCCGACAGAAGGCCGGATGAAATCGGTTGCGGAGAGCTAATCGTCTCCGAACCACAGTTAATATTCACCAATAACGCCGTGGCCACTTTAATGCTCAATGCGTTTTACAGCCATTTCTATAACGGTGGCTGTGATTACAACGAAGTGTACGTGGATATTTTGACTAATAATAGCAGGTCAGTACAAAGAACTTGACAATAAATAAGTTAACTGTTATAATTAACTCATCATTAAAAATCAAATAATTAACTTAACATCAAAAAAACAACAGAAAAGATGAGCAAAGCAGTAAAAGTGATTTGTGGTGCCAACGAACAAGAAGGCGCAGCAGGGTCAACCGTTAAGGAAACCCGCAACAATTTTCAGGAAGTTCTGAACATCCCAAAAAATGCAGAAGCATTTGTTGGTGGAAAGAAGGTGAAAGAAGGGCATGTCCTTGCAGAAGGAGATTCCCTGGAGTTCATCAAACCAGCCGGCGACAAAGGGTAGTTTGGCGAAAACACAATATAAAGAAAGAAGTATCATTGATACTTCTTTTTTCTTTGCCTTAATCACAAGAATTGACTTCATAGAGTGTTTTTCTCTATCAGTTGCGTCATTTAATTATATTTTTTGTTTGGGATATTTAACTTTTAGAAACAAAAACCTCCCCGAGATGAGGAGGTTTTTGAAAGTTTTCTTTATTTCGCGTGGTTGCTTTTTTGAAATCGAGCTTAACAATAACTATCCTAGCAAATTGACAACAAAAGTTAAAATACTAAATACCCCGTGGACCCTACAGGACTCGGTCACGGTCGCTAAGTCTCGCTTGTCCGCTAAAATCGCGGACTGCGCTTACTAAGCACCCCGACCCGACCTCGCCGCATAAATGCGGCTCCGGCTTTCGAGTCCTGGGTTATTTTCTGCAAACAAAAAATTCCACATTGAGTGGAATTTTATGTTTGTGGACCCTACAGGACTCGAACCTGCCACCCCCTGCTTGCAAAGCAGGTGCTCTACCAGATGAGCTAAGGGCCCGTAATGCGATGGAGATTTTAACCATCGCTCTGATTTTATTATTTAATTTTGAATTTGTCCAGACCCCCCGCGACTGGAGCCTCCGATTCCTGCATTAGTTAGTGGGCTAGTCACCCATTGCATAAAGGAACTCGAAGAGCCGGTCATCATAATAACACCAATAATTACCGCAACTAAGCCAAGTAATTTATAGCCAAGACGAGAGCCTCCCTCGGTGCCAAACTTTTCTTCAAACCAATCGATACGTCCAAAATTTTCCAGGAGCCATTCAGTTTTCAGAATCATCATAACGCCACCAAAGGCGACAACAATCCCCAAAATAATCACCATATTTTTATTTGATATAGTTCAATGGATTATACTTTACTCCGTTGATCATCACTTCAAAGTGGATGTGTGGGCCAGTGGACCAACCAGTTGAACCCATGGCGGCAATGTTTTCACCTCTTTCCACTTCTTGTCCAACAGTGACAAATAACTTCGAAGCATGGGCGTAGCGAGTTTTCTTGCCTCCGCCATGATTAATCACAACGTTATTACCATAACCAGTGCTCCAGCCAGCAAACTCAACAACGCCATCGGCGGCGGCGTAAAGCGGGGTGCCGACCTTATTGGCAATATCGACGGCAGTGTGGCGCCAAGAGTAATATTGAGTAATGCGATGACCAACTGTTGGCCACAGCATGGTTCCTCCGCCGCTAACTTTGCTTACTGGCGCCTTAACTAAATCTTTAATTACCGAAATGCCAGTGTAGCTATTAGTTTTTGGTGTTTGGGTTGGAGCGGTGCTTTCAACTAAGCGGCGTCCGCCAGGAATAATAATTTTTTGGCCGATAGAAATGTTGCCACCGAGATTATTGCTGGCCGTTAGATCGGCTTCAGAGATATCGTACTTTCTGGCAATTCTGCCAACAGTGTCTCCTTTAACCACAGTGTATAGCACGCCATTTTGCGGGAGAATCATTAATTGATTGTCTGGTTTGATTAGGCTATTTGGTCCAAGATTATTGGCCCATAATATAGTATTAACACTCAAGCCAAAAGAGCGAGCAATGGCACTAATCGTTTCGCCATTCTTGATGGTGTAATAAATAACGCTCGTTCTTTTTTGAGTTTCTGGAGTTGGCGCAGAATTAATATTCGTCCCGCCATTTTCTGAGCCAAGTAATTGCGGCTTACTCAAATAATCAACATTTCTTTCCAGAACAAATTGATCCTCATTATAATCAATATTGTCGTCAGTTACTGGAATCTCATTAGTTAACACCCCTTGATCGTGTGAGTATTTATCGTTAGCGTAGTCATGGATACTATTGGGGTTGAGAGTCTCAGTAATCATGCTTTCCTGTTCAAGATTGCTAAATTCTCCAGAAACTAACTGAGCGATCGTGGTTTTGGTCATCTTTTCGGTGACCGCTGATATCTTCGTTGGTTGACCAAGGTTGCTAATAAAACTAATTAGTACCAGCAGGGCAATAATAAAGTGTGGCAATTTTTTGCGAACAATATCAAAAACCGAGTTTTCTATCAATCCTTCTTTACGGAAGCGGAAAATCCAGTAGTATATTCTTACTAAAGGACGTTTTAAGGTTAGGCGAAGAATCCAGGTAGTGAATTTTACCAGGAGGTTAACAACGAGAGCAATTGATTTTTTCAAAAACAACAGAAATTTTACTGTATTCAATAAAAAATCAATTGTCGCTTTCGCTAGTTTCCGATTTTTCGGTTGTCCATTTTCTGGTTCCATGGTTTTTCTGCTTTTAATACTATCATTAGGGGTGCTTTGTAGTCAATTTTCTTTTTCTGAAAAATCTGTTAAAATATCCTAAGATTACTTATTTTTATCTAAAAAATCAGGAAGAAATAAACAAACAAAAAACATGAAAAGTAAACAACCCGTCATCTTAATCATCCGCGATGGTTGGGGCTATAATTCCGGTCAGGAAAATAACCCGATTGCCCAGGCGCATACACCAAACGAAGATAGTTATTTGTCTAAATTTCCCAATGGCCTGCTTGCCACGAGCGGTGAAGCCGTCGGGCTCAGCGAAGGCTATCAGGGAAATTCTGAAGTTGGTCACCTCACTATGGGTGCTGGTCGAATTATCTTTCAACCACTCACTCGTATTGATAAAGCGATTGCTACTGGAGATTTTTTTAAAAATCCAGCTTTCCTGGGAGTTATAAAAAATTGCCAGACCAATAAAACCAAGCTTCATTTGATCGGTTTGCTCCAAGATCAAGGAGTCCACTCTCACATCAACCACCTTTTTGCCCTGCTCGATTTGTGTAAACAGCAAAATTTTCATGATGTCTTAATTCACGTTATTACTGATGGCCGTGATGCGCCGGTCACCGAAAGCATCCAGCACTTGGAGAAGTTACAGAGTAAGCTCGCGGTTCTTGGATTCGGGAAAGTAGTAACTATTAGCAGTCGTTATTACACAATGGATCGTGATAATCGTTGGGAGAGAACCGAAAAAGCCTATGACACGATTGTCTTGGGTCAGGGTCCTGAATTTAATGATCCCATTACAGAAGTGAAGGCTTGTCACCAGAATAAAGAGTTTGATGAATTTATTCAGCCCAGAAGAGTCACTGACTATAATGGTTTTGCGGCAAACGATGGAGTTATTTTTTTCAATTTCCGCACAGATCGTCCAAGACAATTAACCAAGGCAATCATTGACCAGGATTTTGTTGGTTTTAATAGGCAAATAATCCCCATCGAATACGTCACCATGACGCAGTATTACGAGCCGAGCACGGCAATAGTGGCTTTCTCCAATATTTCTTTAAATAATCTATTGGGTCAGGTAGTCTCCGCTGCTGGTTTCTGTCAATTGAGGATTAGTGAAACGGAAAAATATCCTCATGTTACTTTTTTCTTTAATGGGCAGGTAGAAGAACCCAGTGCCGGTGAAGATCGAGTGATGATTCCTTCCCCAAAGGTGGCTACCTATGATTTACAGCCAGAAATGAGTGTTTTTGAAATTGCCAATCGCTTAATTGTAGAGATTGAAAGGGATATATACGACCTGATTATTGTTAATCTGGTTAATAGCGACATGGTGGGGCATACTGGCAATATCCCCGCAATTATTTCAGCAATTGAAGCCGTCGACCAGGCGCAAGGTCAAATCATCAACGCAGCTCTTACTAAAAATTATGTCTGCCTAGTTCTTGCCGATCACGGGAATGCAGAGGATAAAAATGCCGCTACCCAAACCAGTCACACCACTCACCCGGTCCCAGTAATTTTGATTTCCAATAATCAGGAACTCAATCAAAGAAAAATTATTACAGGTGGAGGGCTAAAAGATGTGGCCCCGACTATTTTGCAATTATTAGGTTTGGCGCAGCCAGAAGAGATGAGCGGTAAGTGTTTATTTTAATTGGTTGGAAAAAATAAATTATCATTCTTTATAAAAAAATTTATGAATAGAAATGAAATTCCAGTTTTTAACGAAAGAGAAGGGAAGTTAGAGGCCGATAGGCGCGAGATGATTAATTCTTTGGCAAACTTAATGCATGAAAGTTGGCGCCAGGGAAGATTTGATGCCGAAAATAATATTTATGAGCCAAGAGTAAAGGCGACCGCGGACGAGGACTGGGTAAGCGCACATAACGGGGCGAGAGAGGTCGATATTGCAAATACTTCTTTTTCAGAATTACCAGCCGATTGGCAGGAGGAAAATTATCTTTCTGCAAAAGTAGCAACCGAAAAACTAGAAGAAGTTCTTTATTTGATTCATGACAAGTGGCTGGACAGAAATGATAACTACGCTTCCAGTGAACAAAAGACTCAATATTCCAGACTACCAAATGACGAAAAATTGAAAGATCTGGATATTCTGAAAGAGGCAATCGACCTTATGGAGGGGAAGCTAAAAATTGGCTAGATAAGAAAAAAGAGCGAATTGAATCGCTCTTTTTTTATTTCTCTATTACTTTGAATTCTCCTTCCTTTAGTTTAATAATTTCTAAGTCTTCCCCGTGGTCTTTTAATTTTTTGAGAGCCTTATCCCAGTCTATATCTTGATAATCACTCGATTGCCAATGAGAAACAAATTTAATCGGTAGTAATCCAAATCCTTTCACCGCTTTTGGCTTGATAAAATCACAATAGTATTCAGCCATCATTTCCGCCCCCGCCGAGGTGCCGGCCAAAACTTTTCCAGTCAATTCTTTTTGCCAGCCCAGATCTTTCTTTAAGGCTTCTATCAACATTTCAGTTTCTCCGCCTTTTAGAAAAATTACGTCAGACTCTTTTATTTGTTCCAGAAATTTTTCAGGCAGAGCAAGATCGAGTTGGAAATTTTTGATAAATTTTGAGAGTAAAAAATTGTCACTTTCCAGGGTTTCTTCCCAGCAATCCCTTGTGCGAGCAAAAACACAATCCAATATCTTTATCGGATTTCTTTTTATCCCTTTGACCAATTCTTCGCAGAAAGCTTTTCCGCCGTCGGCAGCCTTGTGAACATATCCGCCCGCCAAAATATATTTAGTCATTTTATTTTACTATCACTTCAAATGGCTTACTCCCTCCATATGGCGGAAAACCATAGTCATTGCAAAAATTATAGATATTTTTACCAAACCAGTCTGGTTTGCATTCCTGAATTTGGCCAATAATGAAGTAGGTTAGAGCCATCATTAATCCGGAGTCTGTATTCTTTGGCAACTTAATTTCCCAACGATGTTTTGGGTGACCAAAGTAAAGATTCTCAGAAAAGCTAATAACCAACTCCTTTTCATCGCGGATAACAAATTTGGCGTGTCTGGCTTCGCCCTCAGTGCAAGCACGCAGAGAAAGTTTTGGGCCGAACAATTCGTTTCTCTTTATTTCCAACATAGGAGCAAGGGCGGAGTACTTGTCCGGTAAAATAAAGGCAAAAGATTCGTAACGGCGGAAGCGGGCCGGGAACTTAAGAGATTTAATATATCTTAGGATCAATTTTGGATCCTCCAAGGTGGCGCTTAAAATCATTCCTAGGTAAGTAGAAGTATTATAGGTATATGGTTCTGGGAGCTTATTATATTTAAAAACACTCTCTGCCAATTTAGCCGCTGAAGATTCTGGTGAACAAGTCATTAAAGAGGTTTTCATTCCTAGTTTTTTCGCTAATTTTACTTCCCAGGTAGAGTCTTTCTCGCCAGAAGCCGAGATTATCACCGCATCGCTAATGATTTTTTGCGAAATTAAGTCTTTATAATTTTTTATCAGCTCCTTGAATTCACTTTCATTGGCAAATAAAGCTTTTTGTCCGCCAAAAATGACTTGGCCAGCGTTATAAGCGTTGCCGCTGCCAACAACTAAGGGAAACTTGAAGTTTTTAAGATTTAATTTAGTCGGACGATTTTTAGCGAAATAAGTCAAAGCTGACAAAGAAGCCTCGCTTAAAGATACTAGATTTTCTTTTTTCATAAATGATTTTTTACCCAATTTTATTGATAATTTAATTATAGTGGATATTGATTTTTATTTCAATTTGGGTTAAGATGAGGCTGTTATCTTATTTAGAATTCACTATTGCATTTTTATGTCCGGACACTCAAAATGGGCGACAACTCATCGCCAGAAAGAACTTGTTGATGCCAAGAGAGGCGCAATCTTCACCAAATTAGCCAACAATATCTCTATTGCTGCCAAGAAAGGCGGTGATCCTGAAGCCAACCCTGCCCTGCGAACGGCAATTGATAAGGCGCGGGCCGCCAACATGCCAAAAGACAACGTCGAGAGAGCAATTAAGAAGGGCACAGGAGAATTGGGCGGTGTTGCCGTGGAGGAGTTGTATTATGAGGGAATAGGCCCAGTTGGGGCACAGTTTGTGGTCAAATGTGTTACCGACAACAAAAATCGTAGCGCCAGCACTGTTCGTCATCTCTTCACCAAAAATGGCGGCTCTTTCGGTGCCGTCTTGTGGAACTTTGATCAATTGGGAGTCTTTTTGATTTCCGGCGAAGAACTTAATGAAAAGAAAGTTGATTTTGATGATTTAGAGTTGGAGTTGATTGACCAAGAGGTTCAGGATATTTCCAAGGAAGAAGAAGGGCTCACTATTTATGTTGCCATTAAGGACTTCCAGAAAATGAATGATTTTTTGGCCGCAAAAAATCTCAAGACTGAGTCGGCAGAAATTGAGTATGTTGCCAAAGAAAAATCAGTCGTCAATAATGCTGAAGAAGTGCAGAGGCTGGAAAAATTCGTTAGCGACTTGGAAGATAACGAGGATGTTGATAGTTATTATACGAACGCTGAATTTTAAAATTTCATGATGGAATACAACGAAAACATTGGCAAGGCAATGATGGGTATCATTATTTCTTTAGTGATTGTTTTTGTTTTTATTTCTCAGTCATACATCAAAAAAGAAAGGGCTATTCCCTTGGAAGTTAGGGTGGCCGAGGGCTATTGCAGTAATTTAAAACCATCAAGCGACGATTTCCAAGCCGAATGTGAGGATGGAGTACTGGCAGATATTGTAAATAAGTTTGAAACACTAGAACTCTGTCAGCAAGAAATGGCCAAAGACCACAAGACTTGGTCCAGGGAGGACTGGCTTGACTGCTACAATAAGCGTGCAGACGTTATTAGTAGTTTAAGTAGGTAGTCCCTCATTATTTATGTCAAAAATAATTTTAGGAATTGACCCGGGAATTGCTGATACTGGCTTTGGAGTAATCAAGGTAGATAAGGGAAAAATCACCTGTCTTACTTACGGATCCATTAAGACACCAAAAAAAACCGATCTCAGCGAACGATTAGTCACTCTTTACGATGACCTGAATTCTCTTTTGGAACGTTATCACCCGGATTTAGCAGCGGTAGAACAATTATTTTTTAATACCAACGTCACCACTGCATTGATTGTTGGTCAAGCCAGAGGCGTGGCTCTTTTGGCTCTCAAGCAAAGGAAAGTATCGATTGTAAATTTTACTCCGTCTCAAGTAAAGGCCGCAGTTTGCTCTTACGGCGCGGCACCAAAACTACAGGTACAGAAAATGGTAAAAACTATTTTGAGTTTAGAAAAAATTCCAACTCCCGACGATGCCGCTGATGCTCTAGCGCTAGCTATTTGCGCGAGTGGCGCGCGCCTGGAAGCTTGTTAATATTATGGCCAAGAAACTAAAAATCGTTCATATTGCCTCAGAAGTCGCTCCTTTTTCCAAAACGGGAGGTCTTGGGGATGTTGCTCGTAGTTTGCCCAAGGCTTTAAAACGTCTCGGGCATGACATCTGTATCATTACCCCACTGTACGGAAAGGTAATTAGCAAAGAAGAGGAAAATCTAAAATTACTTTTTAAGGATGTAAAAATTTATTTAAACTCCACCGAAACGGTCGCAGTTAATTATTGGCAGGGATATTCCATGGAAGGACTACCGATTTATTTTGTTGAACAAGCTGCATATTTTTCTCGCTCTAAGCAGATTTATGGTTCAGAAAAAGAAAATGCGCGGTTTTTGATTTTTAGCGTTGCCTCCTTGAAACTATTGTCTCTCTTGAAGTTTGAAGCTGATATTGTCCATTGTCATGATTGGCAAACCGGACTCATTCCTTATTATTTAAAAAATGATTTTCGTTACTCAAAGACCTTAAAGAAGTCTAAGACGGTTTTCACTATTCATAACCTTATTTTCCAACTGGGGCATAATTGGTGGGAGATTCCTGCCGAAGAAAGAGACTTTGGCCGCAAACGCTTGCCTCATATTTCTGATCCGGCAATTGAGCGGATCAACTTTGCCAAAAGAGGAATAATGTCTGCCGATACGGTCAACACGGTAAGCGAGCAATATCGCAACGAGATCATGACCAAAAAATTCGGCCAAGATTTGAATCGTATTCTGAAGAAACGCGAGGATCGTCTCTTTGGTATTATCAATGGAATCGACTATAACGCTTATAATCCAGAAAAAGACGAAGCAGTTTTTAAAAAGTACTCTTATTCAAATCCCGAAGTAAAAAAAGAAAACAAATTATATTTGCAAAAACAATTTGGTTTGCCGGAAGATGAGGGTGTGCCAATTTTCTGCACTACTTCTCGGGTAACTTTTCAAAAAGGATTTGAGTTGATTATCAAAATCATGCCTGCTCTTTTGAGGTTGGACGCGCAATTCATTATTATTGGATCTGGTGACAAGAACTATCTCAAAGAGTTGGCCAAAATTGCCAAAAAACATCCGAAGAAAATGGTTCTCATTCCTTCGCATGAAGCAAATCAAAAATATGAGACCTTGGTTTACGCTGGATCAGATTTTTTCTTGCTTCCCTCGAACCACGAACCCTGCGGTATTAATCAATTGATTGCCATGCGCTATGGTTGCATCCCGATTGTTCGAGAGATTGGCGGACTTTATGATACTGTGTCGAACTATTCTCCAGCGACCAAACGTGGCAGTGGTTTTACTTTTAAGGCGGAGGATGTTTGGCAATTCTATGGGGCGATTATCCGCGCGCTAGAAAATTACAAAAACAAAAAAGATTGGCGAGAATTTTTGAAGAGAGTTATGAAGCAGTCCAATAGCTGGGAGATCCAAGCTCGAAAGTATGTAGAGTTATATCGTAAGACCTTGCGCTTTTAAATTATGAAATGGTTTAATTTTTTACATTTTTATCAACCAGCAAATACTGAATTTTCCAATATTCAGGAGGCAGCAGAGAAAAGTTATTTTCGCTTACTCCGTCTTTTTGAGGAAAACAAAAATTTGCGCATGACTATTAATGTTTCCGGCTGTTTACTAGAAAGAATGACTGAAGGAGGGATGGCAGATTTTTCTCGTCGTTTGTCGCCTCTTTTAAAATCTGGTCGCATTGAGATTGTCGGCACCGCCGCCTATCACGCTTTTCTCCCCTTGCTTCCTGAGAAAGAAGTGATTTTTCAGATCAAGGAGCAGGAAAAAATTCTCAAAAAGTATTTAGGAGTCTCTCGTCCGAAGGGCTTTTTCTTGCCGGAAATGGCCTATTCATCAGGCGTCGCTAAAATTATTAAAGGCTTAGGCTACGAATATTTAATTCTTGATCCAATTGCTTATAGTCACAAAAATCCTCACGATTTTGAAGCCCTAAAAACTTATCTCGACAAGGCCAGCGGTCTAAAGCTGGTTTTTCGCAATCGTGCCTGGTCAACTAAATACGCGCCAGACTATTTGCAGCGCGCCCTGGAGACCGGAAGATCAACAACTGTTGTTACTGCAAGCGATGCTGAGCTTTATGGTTTGCGCCATGAGGACCCAACAGCTGAGCTGGAAAGAATTTCTCGAGATGATCGTTTAGCCACTGGAACTTTGAGTGATTTTATTTCGTTGACTGCCAACCCGGAATTAATCACTCTCCGTGCTTGTTCTTGGGAAAGCAGTGAGAGAGAATTATTAAACAAAAACCCTTACGCTCTTTGGAGTGACAAGCGAAACGAAATCCATAAAGACCTCTGGAGTCTCGCCGATTTAGCAATTAAAACCGTTCATGAAAACTCGAAGGATCGGGGAGCTTCTTGGGCTCGCTGGCATTTGTCTAGGGGCTTAGCAAGTTGTGCCTGGTGGTGGTCCAGCGGTCATGATTTTTCGCGCCATTTTGGTCCCCTGGCTTGGAGTCCGGACGAGCTTGAACGTGGAGCCAACGACTTGCTGCGTTCGGTGAGGTCCTTAGAAAATAAAAAAACCCGTCGTCAAAAAATCTTGGCAGAAAAACTGGCTTTACGCTTGAGAGCTCTTGTCTGGGTTAAGCATTGGAAAAAATATTTTTAAATTTAGTATATGAATAAGATTTATAAATTGTTGGATGAAGATTTTATTGCCGAGCTTTTTTTAAAAAAAGTGCTGCCACTTTATCCGCAAATTAATAAAATCGAAAAGATAAAGATTACACCTTATAAAAAGATGATTTGGGAGACCACCTATCATGTGGTCTTTTCTTATGAATTATTTTGGCGCAATAGCCGACAAGAATTAAAAAAAATCCACATAGTTTGTTCTGCCCATAGCAACGAGCCGCGTAAAAATGTTCTGGATACTCTCAATTATCTTTGGGATAAGGGCTTGCCTGACGAAAACATTAAACTACCAAGGCCGCTTTTTTACATTGAAGATTTTCAAGCAACCTTTTACCGCGCTGTTTCTGGTAAAACCTTATTGCATCTTATCAAAGAGCTGGATAAAGAGGCGGTTAGTGCTCTCATTTCCGGGGCAGCCAAAATGTTTGCCAAATTACATCAGTTACCTATTGATTCCAGCTTCCAATTTAATACCAGCAATCAAAGAATATCTTCCGTTGTTCCTGGGGAGAAATTTATTTACGAAGAATTGGCCGCTCGTTTTAAAAACGGTGAAGATGGCGACTTAGCTGCTTGTTACGCCTCCTGTGTAGCGCGAGAGAAAAATCTTTTCCCCAAAGAAGGTGAGCGTTCACTAATTCATGGTGATGCTCATCCGGAAAATATTATTAAGGTTGGAGAAAACAAAATCGGCTTGATTGATTTTACGGATTTTTCTCCAGCAGATTTTGCTCGAGATCTCGGAGCCTTTATTCAGCAGATAGAATATAAAATTGTTCGCAAAGCGGAAGATTTGGAATTCGCCAGAGAAATGAAGAAGCTTTTTTTGGTTGAGTATTTAAAGTCTTCAGGGAAAGAGCTTAACGAAAACTTGCAGGAAAGAATCAATCTCTATTACGATTGGACCGCGCTCAGGACAGCGGTATATTGGTTTTTAAATCATCGATCTTCTCCAGTAAACGGCCTTGAGCTCTTGTCGGCTATTCACGAACGGCAGAAAACTGGTCGCAATGCTCAGGATTTGATGATTAATTACAAGAGCTAAAAATAAATGAAAAAAATAAAAATTGCCCATATTCATGTTTGGGATAAAGATAATAAAGGTGACCTTGCCATCGTGATAGCTGTCCAGGATGCCTTAAGATGTGAGTTCCCAAATGCTAAAATCATAGATTTTCCGATAGAAGTATTAAAAAATTATGATGCCAAAAAATTAGGCGAGCTTAATCAGGCCGATTTTATTGTTTTTGGTGGTGGTGGTGTTTTTTATCGCTATTTCTTGCCATTTAATAAAAGAATGATTTCCGGCCTTAAGAGTCCGTTAGCCATTTTTGGTGTTGGTTACATAAGAGAGGTGGGGGCAAGAGCGTTATTAGACAAGGAGCGTGATAGTATTATTCAGTTGGTCAAGAAAGCAAAATTAGTTGGTGTTAGGGAAAATTACACTAAGAAAATTCTGGTTCAATGGGGCCTCGGGAGTGATAAAATTTTGGTTATTGGTGACCCAGCGGTATTGCTTGAAGAAAGAATCCCCAAAGACTTTCCTCTGACCCCAGGATTAAAAATTGGTTTAAATTTAAATTATTCTGGCTGGCTTGGCTTTGGTTCTTGGAGAGAAGATATTCTTAACGCCTATCGCGAAGTAGCTGAATATTTTCAAAAAGAATTAGGGGCAACTGTTTATTATTTGAAACATCATCCGGGAGAAGATAATATTTACCCATCTTTGGAAATTAAGGATTTGCAAGTAGTCGATCTTGAACCCAAAGAGCAAAAATATGTTTATGGCGAATTGGATTTAGTGATCGGAATGATGCTACACTCTTGTGTTCTCGCTTTCGGCGCCCTAACTCCAGAAATTAATGTCGCCTATGATTTGCGCAACCGCAACTTCGCTCGTTTTATCGGTTGCGAAGAATTGGTAGCAGAGCTTGTGGATTTGAAGAGCGGAAAATTGCTAGCAAGCGCTAAGAATTTGATTGATAAAAAAGATTTTTATTCTCAAAGATTTAGTAAAAAAAGATTAATTATTAAAAAACGTCAAGAGGAATTTGTTAAACTATTAAATACCCTAAAATAATGAAGAATAATATGAAAAAGAGACGCCACTCCAGCCATTTGCCAGTAATTGCTGCCTTCGTCGGTAATTTTGTGGTTACCTTGGCAAAATTCGCTGGATTCCTAATCACTGGTTCTGGCTCGATGTTTTCCGAAGCCATTCATAGCTTTGCTGATACCGCTAATCAGTTTTTACTATTTGTCGGTCTACAAAGATCGCAGAAAAAAGCCAGCGAAGAACACCCGTATGGTCATGGCCGTGAGCGTTATATTTGGGCGCTTATTTCTGCCTGCGGTATCTTCTTTTTGGGTTGTGGTGTAACAGTTTACCATGGCTTGGACGTTTTGATTAATGGTCACAATTTCACTTATAGTAATTGGGCGATTATTATTCTCCTGGTTTCTTTGGTGATTGAGTCAATTACGCTCTGGCTCGCCTTTAAGGAAATTCGTCGCAACTTTCCTCGTGCCAAATGGCGCACAATTAGTCGCGACGGCGACCCGACTACTCTTGCCGTGCTTATGGAGGATGGATTGGCGGTAGTTGGTATTTTGATTGCCGCTGCTAGTATTATTTTAACAAAGTATACGGGGAATCATTATTGGGATGCCATCGGTTCAATTGTTATCGGAGCATTACTAGGTGTGGTGGCCATTGTTTTGATTAATAAGAACCGTCATTTTTTGATTACCAAGTCCATCCCTCATAAAATGGCTGAGGAGGTAAAAGAAATTTTACTCGGTGACCCAAGTATTGAGAAAATTTATGAATTTAAGTCGGCGGTGTTTGATGCTGACAAATATCTAGTTAAATGCGATGTTGAATTTAATGCTTCGGCAATGATTAAAGATCTTGATCGCCATCACTTTATTGCTAATGAATATCAGGAGGTGCAAGGGGACCCAGAGGAGTTTAAAAAATTCTGCGTGGAATATATGGACCGAGTGCCGCGCTTGGTTGGCAAAAAGATTGATGAAATTGAGAAAAAAATCCGCGATCGTTTCCCGGAAATCGTTTTTATTGATATTGAGATAAACTAAGCTAACTGCTATAATTTTGGTATGAGTAAGAAAAATTCAAAAAAAGTCCAAGAAAAAGAGCTGATCGAGGAGCCATCGACGTCTCACCTGGAGCTCAACGAAAGAGCTAGAAAAAGTATTATTATCTTGGCAATTTTTGCTTTTGGCCTCTTGAGCCTTTTGGGGCTCTTTGACCTGTCTGGTAAATTCGGGCAATTCATTGCCCAATGGTTGGGGCTTGGCTTTGGCTTTGGTCGCTATTTGGTGCCATTCTTCTTTTTGGCTTGGGGCGGGCTTCTCTCTCTGGGCAAGAAACACCACATTCGCTTCAACGATTATCTCGGACTATTCCTGCTTTTTATTTCTCTTCAAACAATCTTGCATTTTTTTATCGATCCTCTTCGTTGGGAGGCAACCGCAGCAACTGGTTCTGGTGGTGGTTATCTCGGCTTGGAATTGTCTCGCCTTTTCTTTTATCTTTTTGGTTTTTGGGGTGGCGTATTAGTTCTGGCCTGTATTTCTCTTTTGTCTATCGTAATCGTCTTTAATACCTCGCTTGCCAAAATTATTGGTCGCGAAAGTATTTGGGCGAAAGCGCTTCGAAGTTTTTCTGGAAAATCCGAATCGCGCGAAGATGATGGTGAGGGGCAAGAAGAAATGGCAAGAGCTAGCGCTAGTGCTCTGAGCAGTAAGATACTTTCTGCTTGGCAGCAGAAACCAGTGCCGGTTCACGAAGAGGAAGTCGAAGAAGCGGAAGAAATTGTACCAACAAAATTCAAAGAAGCAGAGAAGAAGGTTCAAGAAAAGATTGTCTGGCCGAAGAAGACGGTAAAAATTGATATTCCTTTAGAATTATTAAACAACAAGGTCACCAAGGCGATTGGCGGAGATACTGCCGCTGGTGCTTTGAAAATCAAGCACACTCTGGAAAATTTCGGCATCATGGTAGAGATGGGCGAAACCAAAGTTGGTCCAACTGTTACCCAATATACATTTAAACCGGCCGAAGGTGTGAAGGTGGCGCGCATCACCACCCTGAATAACGACTTATCATTAGCACTCGCTGCTCATCCGATTCGTATCGAGGCGCCGATTCCTGGTCAGTCGTTGGTTGGTGTCGAAGTTCCGAACAAGGCGAAAGCGCTTGTTGGTCTCAGGGAGATTTTGGACGACGATGCTTTTCGCAATCGAAAAAATAATTTAATGATTGCCCTCGGTAAGGATGTATCTGGCACTTCCTGGAGTTATGATATTACCAAGATGCCACACTTGTTGGTTGCGGGTGCTACCAATTCTGGTAAGTCAGTTTGTTTAAACACAATTATTGTTTCCTTGCTTTATCAAAACAATCCGGAAGACTTACGTTTTATTATGGTTGATCCAAAACGAGTGGAGCTGCCAATTTACAATGGTATCCCGCACCTACTCGTGCCAGTTATTACTGAGGTCGGAAAAACTATTAACGCGCTCAAGTGGTGTCTTAACGAAATGAATCGCCGTTACGATACTCTCAATGCTTCTGGCAAAAAAAATATTGCGAGCTATAATATCGATGCAAAAAACAAAATGCCTTATATTGTTTTTGTGATCGATGAGTTGGCGGACTTCATGATGACTGCCGGCAAAGAAATGGAAGCGGCGATTATCCGTCTCGCGCAAATGTCTCGCGCTGTCGGAATCCACTTAATTCTTGCTACTCAACGCCCGAGTGTCGATGTTATCACTGGTTTAATTAAAGCCAATATCCCGGCGCGTATTGCTTTCGCGGTGACCTCTCTGGTTGATTCAAAAACTATTTTAGATATCTCTGGTGCAGAGAAGTTGCTGGGTCAAGGTGATATGCTTTTAACGACACCAGAACTATCCAAACCAAAACGGATTCAGGGCGCTTATGTTAGTGACGAAGAGATAAAAGACATTATTAACTATATCAAAGAAAAGAGCGGCGAAGTTGATTATTTGGACGGCGTGACCGAAAGGCAAAAAGTTAGCGGTGTTGCTGGAGTTGGTATAGATGGTAATCATGGCGATGAAGATGATTTAATGGAAGAAGCGAGAGATATTGTTGTCAAAGCCGGCAAAGCCTCCACCTCGTTATTGCAAAGGCGCTTGAGTATCGGCTATGGCCGAGCAGCCAAAATTTTAGATATGATGGAGGAGGCGGGAATGATTGGTCCCTCTAATGGTTCCAAGCCAAGAGAAATTTTAATTAACAAGAATGATTATGAAGCAGGGATTCCAGTTTCGCCGGTTCATAGTCGCGTAAGTGCAGTTGCGCCAGATCATTATTTGGGAGACGAAGAGGGCGATGACGGAGTTTTGGACTTCGGTCACGAGAAGCATGAAGAAGCCGAAGACTTAACGGAAGATGAAATTTTTTCTGAGGCAGAACAAGAGGAGCTTAGGGAGGAAGAAGAGGAATTTACCAGCAATGAGGATTACGAGGATCACATCCTTGAGGAAATACATGAGGACGAAGGGGAAGCTAAGCCGGAGATAAAAAAAGAGAAGAAGCCGGCGATGCTTGACGAAGAAGACTATTTTTCACACTAGCTTAATATAAACAAAACAAAAAACACTTCCTTGGGAGTGTTTTTTTGTAAATAAAAAAGACAGAGTTTGTGGTTCATCTGTCTTTGTAGCGTTTTAGTAAAATTGCTATTAGCGTTATTATCGTTACCGAAATTGCGTTGGAAAGCTGAAAGACCCAGTCTTTTGTAATAATTCCATATATTAACCACGAAGAATTGGTGACAATATAGACATTAATTAACTTCGGCTCCAGGGCGCCACTTTTCTTGTTTCTGATAAGCAATATCAATTGAGACAACATCCCTAGCAACATAACCGAGGCACAGCTCATGTACGCTAGTTTTTTGTTGGTAGAAATAACCATGATGGGAATCATCAAGGAGAATAGTAATAAAAACATGGCGTCACTTGAATTGATTTTTTTATAACGCCAAACTTTTATTAATACAACAGAAAAAAATAGAAAATTTGTACCGTTATATATCACCGATAATTTCATGGTATACACTCCGTATAGTGCGGTTGCTATTAAATAAAAGAAAGCAAAAATAATCAGTGGGATAGAAATTGATTCAACAGATTTCTTTCTCTCGATTGTTGCAATCTGTTTGGTGACTCCCCACATTTGGTATGTGCTGAGAATTATTGTGAGTAAGGCGCTAACGGTTATTAGGTTGAAGTCAAAATTTTTGGCTTCAACTGAATTTTTAAAAAACTGAACTATCGTTTCCATTACATACTTTTTGGTGTCTGATGCCTTGTAAAATATAATATTTTTTTTGTTTTGTCAATCTTTTTTTGTTTCTATTTTTTGCTTTTTTCACCCCTTTGCGCTAGAATTATTCAATATGCTAAGTAAAATCAAAAAATTAATCCCTCGTCAGTTATTTAAGGCCATTCAGCCAGTATATCATTTTATTCTCAGTTTTGCCGCAGTTTTATTTCATGGCTTTCCGTCGGACAGGCTTATTGTTATTGGTATCACTGGTACCACGGGGAAAACCTCTACGGTCTATTTATTGGCTCGCGCCTTGCAAGCAATGGGCTATAAGGTTGGTTACACCTCAACTGCCATGTTCTCGGACGGTAATAAAGAATGGTTGAATGACAAGAAAATGACTATGGTCGGCCGTTTTTTTACTCAGCGGATGATCCGCAGGATGTCCAAAAATGGTTGTGAATTTGCGATCATTGAGAGTACTTCCGAGGGAATACGCCAATTCCGTCATCGTTTTATTAATTTCGACGCTTTATTGTTCACTGGCTTGTACCCCGAACATCTGGAATCTCACGGCACTTTTGATAACTATAAGGCAACCAAGGGGCGACTTTTTGGCCATCTACAATTTTGTCACACCAAGTATATTGATGATCAAAAAAAAGTTGTGAAACCGAAGAGTGAGTTACAAAAATTAGGATTAAATAGAGTAAAAAAGACGATTATTGTGAATGGTGATGACGAAAACGCTCCTTATTTTTCCAATTTTTGGAGTGAAAGAAAGATCGCTTTCACAAATGGTCATCCTGGCGAAAACGAGTTGGCCAACTTCTCAGAAATCATTCTCAAAGATTTAGAATTATTATATTTTAGTGAAGCAGCAAGTTCTGCTGCTGGTGCTTCCTTTAATTTTTTTGATCTTTTACGCGCCAATAGTCAAGACGACGTAAAACCAGAAGCGATGATTGCTCACCCGGTGGAGCTGAAATTGTTGGGGGTGTTTAATGCTCAGAACTCAGTTGCCGCTCTGGCGGTTTGTGCCGGCCTAGATTTGTCGCTAGAGAAAGCACAGGTTGGCCTCGAGGAGGTCTCTGGCTTAGTTGGCAAAATGGAAAAAATTGATGCTGGCCAGGATTTTACTGTGTTGGTTGACTATGCCTTTGAGCCGCGCGCCCTGGAGAAGCTCTATGATACCATGAGCCTCATTCCTCACCAAAGGACAATTAATGTTTTGGGGTCAACTGGTGGTGGGAGAGATGCTTCGCGTCGGCCAATTCTTGGTAAAATTGCTGGCGAACGAGCAGATTTAGTGATCGTTACCAACGAAGATCCATACGATGACGATCCTCAGGAGATAATTGATCAAGTAGCCGCCGGGGCAGAATCGGTCGGCAAGTCTATTGGCGAAGATTTGCTAAAAATATTAGATAGAAGGGAAGCTATTCGCAGAGCCTTTGAAGAGGCTCGTACCGGAGATTTGGTTTTGATTACCGGAAAGGGCGGCGAACAGTTTATTTGCGCTAAAAATGGAGAAAAAATACCTTGGGATGACCGCTTGGTGGCCAAGGAAGAACTAAATGCTCTTGGCAGTTGATATTTTGTGGATAAATTGTGTGTTGACAAAACATAATTTATTTTATATTATAGAAATCAAGACAATTTAGGACAGAAAATATCTCCACCCCGTAGAAATAGAAAACCTCGCGCGAATCGGTTTTTTATCTTTTTTGGGTGGCTTTCGCTCCGTGATTACTCAAAAAAAATCATAATTTGCGATTTCGTTAACTCAAACCGAACGGCTTTGAGATTTTTTTGTTGATTGGAAAACAACGCGCAAAAATCGTCATCTTTTTAAATAGTTTATAAATTTTTTTAAATAAATTTATGTCCCAGGCCAACACAAAATCCGAGAAAAAACTCACCGGTCGGAAGTTTTTTAATGACCACCAAGAAGTGATGGCAATGCCTGATCTGATTGAGATTCAGAAAGATTCTTATCGCTGGTTTTTGGAAGAAGGCTTGGCTGAGCTCTTCGATGAGATTAATCCGATTTCTGACTTTATCGGTCGTGACCTAGAGTTGTATATGGAAGATTATTATCTCGATGAGCCGAAGTTTAATGAAACTGAAAGTCGCGAGAAGAACATTACCTACGAAGCTTCTCTGCGCGTCAAGACTCGCTTGCTGAATAAGAAAACCAATCAGGCGATTTCTCAGGAGGTATTTTTGGGAGACTTCCCAATCATGACCGACAAGGGAACATTCATCATTAACGGAATCGAGCGCGTTATTGTTTCTCAGCTGATTCGTTCCGCTGGTGTAATGTTTACTGCCGAATTTGTTAAAGGAAAAAAATGCTACGGTGCCAAAATTATTCCGAATCGCGGTGCCTGGCTAGAAATTGAAACTGATCAAAATAAAGTTCTCTGGGTGCGTATTGATCGCAAGAGAAAAGTAGCCGTAACTTCTTTGTTGCGTGCTTTTGGCTACGTTAATGATGAAGAATTAATCAACTTATTCAAAGACGTTGATTTAAAAAAGACTCCCGACGAAATCGGTTTCTTGGAAGCAACAATTGAAAAGGATGCTGCCAAAACCGAAGAGGAAGGTTTGCAAGAAGTTTACAAAAGAATCCGTCCAGGCGACTTGGCTTCCTCGGAGAATGCCCGCCAATTGATTCAATCAATGTTTTGCCGTTTCGACCGCTATGATTTTGGTCGTGTTGGTCGTTATAAATTAAATCGCCGCTTTGGTCTTGATTTAGCCAACAAGAAAGAAAATCGAGTTTTACGAAAAGAAGATCTGGTTTTAATTATTAAGGAAGTTATTCGTTTAAATATTGTTAAGGAGCCAGAGGATGATATTGATCACTTGGGAAATCGCCGCGTGCGCGCTATCGGTGGCTTGATTCAGAATCGTTTCCGCGTTGGTTTAGCGAGAATGGAACGTATTGTTAAAGACAGAATGTCCACTTCTGATATCGCCAGTATTACTCCAACCAAACTGATCAATGCCCGACCAGTTATTGGTGTTGTCAAAGAATTTTTCATGTCTTCCCAGCTTTCTCAATTCATGGATCAGACTAACCCGCTAGCTGAACTTGAGCACAAACGTCGTTTAAGTGCGATGGGTCCTGGTGGTTTGACTCGTGAACGTGCTGGCTTTGATGTTCGTGACGTGCATACCACTCACTATGGACGCATCTGTCCAATTGCTACTCCGGAAGGTCCAAACATCGGCCTAGTTGGTCATCTTTCTAGTTTTGCTCGTCTGAATAGCTATGGCTTCCTGGAAACTCCTTATCGCAAGGTTGTTCATGAGAATACTGGTAGCCGAGTAACCAACGAAATTGTTTATATTGACGCTTTTGAAGAAGAAAAATTTATTACCGCTGATGCCACCATCCCAATGGATGAGACTGGCAAGATTTTGGTAAATAAATTTCAGGTGAGAAAATTTGGTCAGCCGGCAACCGAAGAAACTGCTAAAGTAGATCTCGTTGGTGTTGCCGCCAATCAGATTATTTCTATTGCCACCAGCTTAATTCCTTTCATGGAACACAACGATGGTCAGAGATCTTTAATGGGAACAAACATGCAACGTCAGGCTGTGCCTTTAGTTAAGGCTGAAGCGCCTGTTGTTGGTACTGGAGTTGAAGAAAGAGCGGCTCGTGACTCTGGTCACGTCGCGATTGCTAAAGAAGACGGTATAGGCTGTCCGAGTAGATTCTTCTTGTATCGAAACAATCGATAAGAAGGGAATGGTTACTCGTTATACCTTGAATAAATTTTTACGTTCCAATTCCTCAACTTGTATTAACCAGCATCCAACAGTTAGTGTTGGTGATAAAATCAAAAAAGGCGACGTCTTGTCCGACGGTCCTTCTATCGACAATGGCGAGTTGTCTCTCGGTCGCAATGTCCTAGTAGCCTTTATGACCTGGGAAGGCTATAACTACGAAGATGCGGTTATTATTTCGGAACGCTTAGTTAAAGAAGATGTTTATTCTTCTATTCATATTGAAAATTATACAATCGATGTTCGCGATACTAAATTAGGTCCGGAACTTATTACTAATGATATTCCAAATATCAGATGAAGAGGGTATTATTCGCATCGGCGCTGAAGTTTCTTCTGGCGACATTTTGGTTGGCAAGATCACTCCGAAAGGAGAAACTACGCTATCTGCTGAAGAAAAATTATTACGTGCTATTTTTGGTGAGAAAGCCAAAGATGTTCGAGATTCTTCTTTGTACCTCGAGCACGGTGAACACGGTAAAGTAGTCGACATTAAATTATTCTCTCGCGAAGAAGGCGATAAATTATCCGCCGGTGTTTTGAAATCAATTCAGATTTCTGTGGCTAATCTCCGAAAAATTCAGGTCGGTGATAAAATGTCCGGACGCCACGGAAACAAGGGGGTTATTTCCAAGATTGTTCCAGTGGAAGATATGCCTTATTTGGAAGACGGCACACCAATCGACATTATTCTTTCTCCTTTGGGTATTATTTCTCGTATGAACCTCGGTCAGTTGCTTGAAACTCACCTCGGTTTTGCGGCGAAAAAATTAGGATATCGAGTTGCTACCCCGGCCCTGAACGGTGTTTCTGAAGAACAAATCCGTGAAGAATTACGAAAAGCTGGTTTGCCAGAAGATGGAAAAGTGGTGCTTTATGATGGCAAGACCGGTGATCCATATGATCACAAGATTACTGTTGGCTATAAATATGTCTTGAAGCTCAACCACATGGTTGAAGATAAAATCCATCAACGTTCCATTGGTCCTTACTCTTTAATCACTCAACAACCTTTGGGTGGTAAAGCACAATTTGGTGGCCAGCGTTTTGGTGAAATGGAAGTCTGGGCTCTTGAAGGCTATGGCGCCGCCCATACTTTGCAAGAAATTTTGACCATCAAATCCGATGACGTTCCTGGACGCAGCAAGGCTTATGAATCAATCATTAAGGGTGAAGAAATCGAAAAACTGAATGTTCCAGAATCTTTTAACGTGCTTATTCGCGAATTGAAAGGTCTCTGTCTTGATGTTGAACTTCTTGGCAATAATGAAGTTTTAGAGGTACCGAAAGAAACGCCGGCAGAAATTTTTGCTGCCGAAGAAAATGGCAGGGCAAAAGATGATAAGTTTGCCTTTGATGCCCCAGAAGTTATTGTCCAAGAAGGAGAGTTGGCTGAACTGGAAAAACTTGATGAAACCGAAGCCGTCGAAGAGCCAAGTCCACTGGAAGAATAATACTTCACCTCGTTATTAATTATCGCTTCATATAAAAAATATGTTAAATCCAATCAAAACTAGCGATTTCGACGCCATCCGCCTCAAATTGGCCAGTCCAGAAAATATTCTTTCTTGGTCGTTTGGCGAAGTTACTCGCCCGGAAACGATTAATTATCGCACCCAGAAGCCTGAAAAGGATGGCTTATTCTGCGAAAAGATTTTTGGTCCGACTAAGGACTGGGAATGCGCTTGCGGTAAATACAAAAAAATCCGCTACAAAGGAATCGTTTGCGATAAATGCGGCGTAGAAGTAACTCGCAGTGTGGTTCGTCGCGAAAGAATGGGCCATATCACCCTCCAGGTGCCAGCTACTCATATTTGGTTTTTACGCGGCGTTTCTTCTAAAATCGGTTTGTTGTTAAATCTCGGCATTCAATCCCTGGAAAAGGTTATTTATTATGCGAGTTTCATTGTGACCGAGGTAGATGAAGATTTGAAAGAAGCAACAATTGAACAAATTAAAAACGAATATAAATCAAAAAAGAAAAGCATCGACAAAGAAGGCGGTGATTTGAAAGAAGAAAAGACCAAGCAACTAGACGAAGAATTCAACACCACCTTAAAGGAATTAAAAGAACTAAAACCATTACTTGTTATCTCTGAACAAAATTATCAGACTTTGAGTTTGAAATTTGGTCACATTTTTGAAGCCGGAATCGGCGCTGAGGCCATTAGAAAGTTGTTAGAAAAAATTGACCTAGAAAAGAGTGTAATCAAACTTGAAGAGAAACTTCAAGATGTTGTTGAATCCAAGAAGGACAAACTTATCAAGCGTTTAAAACTGCTCAAGAGTTTTAGAAATAATAATATTCGCCCAGAGTGGATGATCCTTAACGTTTTGCCAGTTGTTCCACCAGACTTGCGCCCAATGGTTGCTCTTGATGGTGGTCGCTTTGCCGCTTCTGATTTAAATGATCTATATCGCCGAGTGATTAACCGTAATAATCGCTTGAAGCAATTGGTGGACTTGAACGCTCCAGAAGTTATTTGTCGAAACGAAAAGCGCATGCTTCAGGAAGCAGTTGATGCTCTGATTGATAACTCTGCTCGTCACAGTAAAACCGTTACTGCTTCCACTGGTCAGAAACGTCAATTAAAATCTTTAGCTGACTCCCTAAAAGGCAAACAGGGACGTTTCCGCCAGAACTTACTCGGTAAACGCGTTGACTATTCCGGCCGTTCGGTAATCGTGGTTAATCCAAAATTGAACTTGGACCAATGCGGTTTGCCAAAAATTATGGCTATCGAACTATTCAAGCCATTTATCATCAGCCAATTAATCAAGAGAGAAATTGTTCATAATGTTCGCAGTGCTTCTCGTTATATTGAAGCTGGTCACGACGAGGTCTTTGATATCTTAGAAGAAATCGTTCGCGAGGCCTTCGTATTATTAAACCGCGCTCCTACTTTGCACAGACTCGGTATCCAGGCCTTCCGCCCGATTTTGATTGAAGGTAAGGCAATTCAAATTCATCCTTTGGTTTGTACCGCTTTTAACGCTGACTTTGATGGAGACCAAATGGCTGTCCATGTTCCATTAACCAAAGAAGCTCGTAAAGAAGCCGAAGAGTTGATGCTTTCCACCCACAACTTACTGAAACCAGCGACCGGCGATCCAATCGTTGCCCCTTCTCAAGATATCGTCTGGGGTGCTTACTATATGACGCTAGAGGATTCCGAGACCAAGGACCTAAAAGATGAAGACTTGAAACGCTTTTCTGATGAAGACGAAGCCGATCTTGCTTATCAAAATAATTTTATTACTTTGCACCAACCGATTATTGTTCGTTTGCCAGACGGCAAGAGAATCAGAACCACTGTTGGTCGAGTAATTTTCAATCAAGTTTTGCCGGACAAACTACGTTATATCAATGATGTTATCGGCAAAGGAAAACTAAAAGATTTGATTCGTGAAGCACTCCGTTTATACGGTGAAGATGAGACTGTGCATTTTATTGACGACTTAAAGAATCGAAGTTTTGCCTTTATTACCAAATCCGGTTTATCTTGGGGCTTTGGCGATCTGCCTACCTTGCCAGAAAAGGATCAGTTGATTGATGCTGCCAATACCCAGGTTGAATTAATCCAGGAACAATACGAAGAAGGTTTACTCACAGAGAGTGAAAGATACGCCAAGGTTGTCGAAGAATGGACTAAGACCAAAGATAAAATTGCTGAAATTTGTAAAAAAGGTTTGACCAAAATTTTACCGGTGTTTTCTATGATTGAATCCGGAGCCAGAGGTTCTTGGGCTCAGCCAGTGCAGATTCTGGGTATGAAAGGTTTGGTGACTTCTCCTTCTGGAGCAATTATCGAATTGCCGGTAAAAGGAAATTTCAAAAAAGGCTTTGGTGTTTTGGAATACTTTATTTCCACCCACGGTGTTCGTAAAGGTTTATCCGATACCGCTCTTCGTACCGCTAATGCTGGTTATTTGACTCGCCGTTTAGTTGATGTTTCTCAAGACATTATTGTTTCTCAGGATGATTGTGGCGATGACGAAGGTTTAATTATCACCAAGGCCGAAAGCGATAAGGTTGGCGAAGATTTCTTCAAGAGAATGCTTGGACGTTATTTAGCTAAGGACCTAATGGACACTGCTGGCAAAAAACTACTCTCCGCCGGCGAATTACTCACTGAAGAAGTGGTACGTGATTTGCGAACCAAGGAAATTTCCGAAGTTTGCGTGCGCTCAGTCTTGACCTGTAAAATGCATAAGGGAATTTGTGCTAAATGTTACGGTTATGATTTGGCCTATAATAAGCCAGTTAAACTTGGCGCAACTGTTGGTGTTATCGCCGCGCAATCTATTGGTGAACCGGGAACCCAGTTAACAATGAGAACCTTCCATACCGGTGGTGTGGCTGGACAGGACGATATTACTCAAGGTTTGCCTCGTGTTGAAGAAATTTTTGAAGCCCGTTCTCCAAAAAAGAAGGCTCTTATTTCTGATGTTTCTGGCGCTGTAAAAATTGAATTTGCTCAGAAAATAATTAGAGACAAAGATGGTAACGAAATCTCCGTCGCCAATCCTCAATCAAAAGTCCTCAGCATCACCTACAAAGGAAAAGACCAGGATAAATATTATTTCTCAGAGAAACAGAATGAAATCAAACTCTCTGCAGGGGTAACTTCAAAAGACAAGAAAAAATTGGTGGTTAAGGTTTTGGTAGAAGATGGAATCAAGGTGACCAAAGGCACTCCACTATTTTCTGTCGGTGAAGAAATAGTCAAGTCCAAGAGTGCTGGAAACACTGAAGTTAAAGACAAATTTGTTGGTGTGTCCAAGGAGATTGAAAAGATTAAGGAGTTTTCTATTCCTCGTGGCACCATGATCATGGTAAAAGACGGCGACACCGTTGAAAGAGGTGTGCAGTTAACTGAAGGAAGTCTTGATTTGCGTGAACTCTATAAACTCAAAGGACGCTTAGAGACTCAGAAATATATTATTCGCGAAATTCAATACGTTTATTCTTCCCAGGGTCAGCCATTGAATGATAAGCATATTGAAATCATTTCTCGCCAGATGTTCTCCAGATACTTAGTCAAAGAAGCTGGTGACACCATTCTTTTGCCAGGAGAAACTATCGAAGAGGAAGTTTTGGACAAAGCTAATCGTGAAACCAAATACCCAGCCACTGCTGAACGATTGCTACTGGGTATCACTAAAGCCTCTTTGACCACTGACAGCTTCTTGTCAGCCGCTTCCTTCCAGGAAACCCCTCGCGTCTTAATCGAGGCAGCGGTTAATGGGAAGATTGATTATCTTGAAGGCCTGAAAGAGAATGTCATCATTGGTTGCTTAATCCCGGCCGGTACCGGGTATAAGGGCAAGCAAACCCGCGAAGAATACAAATAAGCAATTTTTACTTCAAAAAATTCCGTCCTTTAAGACAAAAGGTCGGAATTTTTTTTGAGGGGGTTTGTGCTATAATTTATTTATGAGTCTAAAGAAGGGAAGAGGTCAAATAAATAGCATCACTTTGGCGGCGGCACTAGTCGCTTTGTCTTCTTTACTATCCAGATTTCTTGGTGTTATTCGTGATCGTATCTTGGCTGGGCAATTTGGCGCTGGCGAATCTCTGGATATTTACTATGCTGCCTTTCGGGTTCCGGACCTGATTTTTAATCTCGTGGTTCTCGGCGCTCTGTCCGCTGGCTTCATCCCGGTTTTTACCAACTTATTAAAAAAAGATGAGGATGAAAAAAACAATGAAGCTTGGAAGTTAGCTTCTAACGTTTTAAATTTTCTTTCCCTGGCAATTTTTTTACTTTCCCTTCTAGGAATCATTTTCGTAAATCCTCTGGTAAGATTAATTGTTCCCGGATTTTCTCCGGAGGCCCAACTCACCACCGCAAAACTGACCAGAATTATGTTTCTCTCTCCTTTATTTTTGGGGATATCTGGAGTTTTGGGAGGGATTCTGCAATCTACCAAACGTTTTTTAGTTTATTCAATCGCTCCCGTCGCCTACAACTTAGGAATTATTTTCGGCGCTCTTTATTTATTCCGCTGGTTTGGTATTTACGGCTTGGCCTGGGGAGTAGTTATTGGCGCTTTACTTCACGCAGCCATCCAACTGCCAGCGGTCCTTCGCCTCGGCTTCAAATGGTCAATGGTTTTGGATTGGCGCGATAAAAACACCAGAAAAATTGGCCGAATGATGGTTCCACGCACCCTTAGCTTGGCGGTATCACAAATTGATGCCCTAATTACTACGGTTATCGCCTCTCTGCTTCCTGGTGGTACTTTGACTATCTTCAATTTAGCTAATAATTTGCAATCTTTTCCGGTGGGAATTTTCGGAGTTTCTTTCGCGATTGCTGCCTTCCCATCTTTTTCTGAAAATGCTTTTAATCCAGAGATCCTAGTAAAGAAATTTACTTCAACCATGCGGCAGATTATTTTCTTTGTCATTCCTACCACAGTTTTTATTATTACCTTACGGGCTCAAATCATCCGCGTGGTTCTTGGTAGCGGTTCTTTTGATTGGAACGACACCGTATTAACGATGAATGCTCTCGGTCTTTTTTCCATTAGTTTGGTGGCACAAGCCGCCGCTCCACTTTTAGTGAGAGTATTTTATGCTCGTCATAATTCAAAAACTCCTTTGTATATCGGTCTAGTTAGTGTGGCGGTGGACATTCTTCTTTCCTGGTTCCTGGGAATGAGAATGGGATCCGCCGGCTTGGCTTTGGCAGTATCTATTTCTAGCGCAATCAACTTTATTTTACTCTGGTTATTCCTGTATATAGAAGTGCCAACACTGAACTCTTTTCCAATTTTTATCACGGCCCTGAAATATTCGGCCGCGGCACTGCTAGCTGGTGTAGCAATTCAGATTTCCAAAGTTGCTATCTGGCCTTATATTGATATGACTAGGTTTTACGGAGTATTTATTCAGTTGTTAGTTTCAATCTCTGCCGGCACTCTTGTCTATGCCTTTATTTGTAAAATGCTAGGTAGTGAAGAAATGGATAGTTTCTTGGGTGCAATTAAGGGACGCTGGCGTTTCAAGAAGGTGACAGTGGAGGATCAAAGCGAAGCCAGGGGAAATTAGTATTTGATAAAATTAAAAAGGACTGTCTTGATTTTTTTATAAATCTTGACGGTCCCTTTTTATTACTAACTCAATGGAGCGAAGAGGTTTAACCCTTCTTGCAAGCTTCCCTGAAAGTGGGCTTCCTCTCCATTATCGGTATTAATATAATATCTTGCGATATCACTCTTTGTATTAAACTTGTAAACATGTACTAATTCGGGGGATTTTCTATGTCCCACAAACCAGGTTACCGATATTTCCCCTTTATCTTTCTCAAAATTTGAGAATTTAGGAAAATGGCTGCTTTTTTTAAGACGGCGCATAATCCGGTTGCTTTTACTGAAATAATTGATAATTAACACGGCCAACATGATAGCCAAAATTACTTGTGATACTGTTGCATTCATCGCTAAATTTATTTGATTGTTAATTTATTATAATATATTATTTAACAAATGTCAATAGTAATGTCAATCCCTTGGTTGTTTGCTTATTATCATTAATAATTATTTGCATAATATTTATTTAATATTAGCTACATCCATTGACCACCTTTGTCAAATCAGTTAAGATAAGGCTATGAATAGAAGTGAAAAAATCAGAAATTTTTGTATTATTGCCCATATTGACCATGGCAAGTCCACACTAGCCGACAGAATGTTGGAAGTCACTAACACCGTCGATAAGCGGAAGATGAAAGATCAAATCCTAGACGGAATGGACATTGAGCGTGAACGCGGTATTACAATCAAGCTTCAGCCAGTCACCATGGACTTCGAGGGTTATCAGTTAAATTTAATTGACACCCCTGGTCATGTCGACTTTTCTTACGAAGTTTCCCGTTCATTAGCCGCTGTTGAAACGGCGGTTTTATTGGTGGACTGTACGCAGGGGATTCAAGCACAAACTCTTGCCAACCTATACCTGGCTTTGGAGCAAGATTTAACCATTATCCCAGTAGTTAACAAGATCGATTTGCCGGCGGCCGATGTCCCTAAAACCAAGGCGGAAATTATCAAATTAATTGGCTGCAAAGAGGATGAGATTCTATGTGCTTCCGGGAAAACTGGCGAAGGAGTTGAGGATATTTTACATTCAGTAATCAAAAACGGCCCCAGTCCAAAAAGCTCTCCAACCAAAAATCCGCAACTTTCTCGTGCTCTGATTTTTGACTCCAAATATGATGAATATAAAGGGGTGGTGGCGTATGTCAGAGTTTTTAATGGTAGTATCAAAAAAGGAGACAAAATTCGCTTGATTATCGCAGAAGCGGAGAGCGAAGTTCTAGATATTGGTATTTTTAAACCCGACTATCTTTCTACGGGCGAATTAAAAGAAGGAGAAATCGGCTACATCATTACTGGCTTTAAGCAAGTTGGTGATTGTCGTGTCGGCGACACTATTAGCACGGCGCATAGCCAGAATGACCTAAAAGAATTAGAGGCTTTACATGGTTATCAAGAGGTAAAGCCGATGGTCTTTGCTGGAGTTTTTCCACGCGAAGGCAGTGACTTTAAAGAACTTAGAGAGGCAATGGAAAGATTAAAGCTCAATGATGCAGCTTTGGCCTATGAACCGGAAAGATCGGACGCACTGGGACTTGGTTTCCGTTGTGGTTTCTTGGGGCTGCTTCATCTGGAGGTTTTTCAGGAGAGATTAAGAAGGGAATATGACCTGGATTTAATCGTTACCGTGCCAAGCGTCGCCTATCAAGTTTTAAAAAGCGACGGCGAAGAGATTGTCGTTCGCACGCCACAGCGCTTGCCAGATCCAACCGAAATAAATATTATCCGCGAGCCTTGGGTAAAACTTGATGTGATTACGCCCAAAGTTTATATGGGTAACATCATGAAAGTTTCCCAGGAGAAGCGAGGAGTTTACAAGAATACCGAATATCTTTCTGCCGAAGGAGATGATGCCAGAGTCATGCTTCACTATGAAATTCCGATGTCCGCGATTTTAACTGATTTTTATGATAAGATTAAAAGTGTCTCTTCGGGTTACGCCTCTTTGAACTACGAATTTTTTGATTATCGTGAAGCGGATGTGGTAAAAATGGATATCATGGTTGCCGAGGAAATGGTGGAGGCGCTATCGACTATTGTGTATCGCGACGATGCCTTTCGCGAAGGCAAAGAAATTGTTAAAATACTCAAAGACACTCTTCCCAAGCAGATGTTTGTCCTCAAGCTCCAGGCTTCTATCGGCGCTAAAGTTATTGCCGCTGAAAGAATTAGTGCGATGAGAAAGGATGTTACTGCCAAATTATACGGCGGCGATGTTTCTCGAAAAAGAAAACTCTTGGAAAAACAGAAAAAGGGAAAGAAAAAAATGATGGCCGCCGGCAAGGGCAGTGTAGAAATTCCGCCGGATACTTTTGTTAAGATTTTAAAAAGACAATAATACTTTATGAAAATTAAAAGAAAGAAAATGATGCGTATCTTCTGGATTTTTATCTCCCTAATGGTGATAATTTCCATGGTCGCTTGGACTTTCGGCTCAATCTTCTATTATTGATTCTCCCAACTGATATATGTCAAAAATTTGGCAGTCTTATGCCGCAGCGCCGGAAGATTTTTTTGCCGAAAATGATGGGCTATCACCAGTGATGGCTCAATTGTTGTATAACCGCGGCTTAAAGAACGAAGAAGAGATTGAGGCATTTTTGGATCCAGAATCTGGATTCAACGATCCTTTTTTGTTCAAAGACATGGAGGCAGCAGTCAATCTGCTGATTGATAAAATTAAGGCTGGTGAAAAAATTATTGTCTATGGAGATTATGATGCTGACGGAATCACTGCTGCCGCAGTGTTGATGGAAACTCTGAGAATTCTTAAGGCTAAAGTCGAAGTGTATCTTCCCGACAGGGTTAGCGAGGGCTATGGATTAAACCGTGACGCCCTTGATCAAGTAATTGCCGCCGGCGCCAAACTAGTGATCACTGTAGATACGGGAATCCGCAACAAAGAAGAGGTTGCATATGCCAAGAGCAAGGGCTTACAAGTAATTATTACTGATCACCATACTTTACCAGAAAATGAAGAAGATCTGCCTGATTGTTTAATTATTAATCCAGCAGACAGGCGCAATGCCTATCCTTTCCGTTTTCTTGCTGGTGTCGGTACTTCTTTTAAGGTGGCCAGTGCCATTGTTTCGCGCTCAAAATTATCAGATGAACAGAAGCATTATTTGCTAGAAAGGTTGCTCGATTTGGTTGCTATCGGTACAGTGGCGGATATGGTGACTTTGATGGGTGAAAATCGCACCTTGGTCAGTCGCGGCCTGGAAGTTTTAAATAATACCAAGCGCCCTGGACTTCAGGAGTTAATTAAGGTTTCTAAACTTGATGCCCTACGCCGTTTGGAATCCTGGAATATTGGTTTCCAAATAGGTCCACGCTTAAATGCAGCCAGTCGAATGGACCACGCCAACAATGCTTTTGCTCTTTTGATTTGTGAGGACAAACAGAAGGCCGAAGTAATTGCCAAAGAATTAAATACCAGGAATGGTGATCGTCAAAAAATTACCGAGACTGCTGTTGGTGAAGCAAGAGCACAAATCGATAAACAATTTGCCGCCGGGGAGAAGTTTTTCTTGGCCGCCGTCTCTGATAGCGAAAAGATTTGGAGCGAGGGCATTATTGGTTTAGTTGCTGGCAAGATTTGTGAGCGCTACTATCGGCCAACAATTGTCGTCACTCACACTGAAGACGGATTCAAAGGCTCAGGAAGGTCAATAGAAGAGTTTAATCTCATCGAAGCGATCGAAGAAGCGGCAGCTAGCGAAGATGGTCTGGTGGATAAATACGGTGGTCATCCAATGGCCTGCGGTTTCAGCCTGCTTAGTCAGGAAAAACTAGACCGCTTTGTTCTTAAATTAGAAGAAATTTCTGCTAGAAAACTAAAGGGAATTAATCTGGTGCCAAAAATAAAAATTGAAGCCGAGATTCCTTTGTCAGCGGTTAACGAAGGTCTCTTGGCAGAGATTTCTCTCCTTTCACCGTTTGGTCAAAATAATCCCCAGCCAAAATTTTCTACTCATGGCCTAAAGATTATCGAGGCTTTTTATATGGGGATAGATGGTCAGCACGTTAAATTCCGCTTGGCCGACGAAGAAGGCTTTAGCTTATGGGCGATTTCTTTCGGCGGCACAGAGACCTATAAACACTGTGAAGTTGGGGATTTTGTGGACTTGGCATTTTTCGCGGAATGGAATGATTTTAATGGTCGTCGAGAAATTCAATTAAAAATAATTGATTTGAAAAAAATATGAAACTAATTTCTTTTACCGACGGTGGCGCGCGTGGCAATCCTGGTCCAGCTGGTGTCGGCGGCGTTTTGTATAATGATCAGAAAGTTTTGGTGGAAAAATTATCCCGCTATTTAGGAGAAACCACTAATAATCAAGCCGAATATCGAGCCTTGATTATGGCAGTAGAAAAAGCAAAAGATTTGGGGGCTGACGAACTAGAATGTTTTCTGGATAGCGAATTAGTGGTCAAGCAGTTGAATCGTGAATATAAAGTTAAGAATCAAGAACTGGCACCGCTATTTCTTAAGATTCACAATCTCTCTCTCGGTTTTAAAAAAATTACTTTTCATCACATACCGAGAGAAAAGAATAAAGAAGCGGATGCTTTAGCTAACGAGGCGATGGATCGCATGAAAGATTAAAAAATATGAAAAAAGACTGGCGAGAAACCAGTCTTTTTTTGTCTAATAAATCAAAATTAAGGGGAGCAGGCTTTTCCCGGCGGCATGCCATATTGAAAGTGCCACCATTCTCCGCAATATCTAACCCAGCCAGCTTTTTTCATGATATCTTGTAATTTCTTTACATTATCATCAGAATAAGTTGCGTTGGCAGCACTAAGCTTCGAGCAGGAGGCAGTTCCTTTGATACAAATATCCACAGCTACACCAGCACAGTGGCTATAACATTTATTTCCCGTGCAGTTCGCCGGATCAGCAACATATTTTCTGGTCTTTGCGGCATCGCCCCCGAATTTTGCTAATTGTTCGTCCCAAAGTCTTTTTTGTGTATTATAGCCTCGGTTAGCACTGGTAACTTCAAGCTGTACGCCCTGCTTGCTAGCTTCTTCTATAGCTTTATCTAAGCCGCTTACTGCATCGGCTGATAGTCGCGGGTCACTAGCGACGGTTGTTAGCTTACTCTTGATGCTTACCAATTGACTGTCACTCAGACAACTCGCTCCGCCAGCAGCGTTGGTTTGGCTGTCACTACCATCAAGAACTGGGTCTAATTTCTCGATATATCCGATGACTAGTGGTTTCAAAATTAAAATATCGGGATTAATAATGGAGATTAGCATGTAAGAAGAAAACATGATCACCAAACCGCTGATGCTGCCAAAAATCATTTCTTTGGCGGTCTTCATTCGCGAAGCATTGCTTCCGGAAATTAACCAGATTATACCGCCAGCCATCATGGTTACTGCGGCGATTGAGCCGATTATAATAAGAGCGTAGTTATAGATAGCGACCAAGTATTGACCGATCCAAGGGACAACGCAGGTCGCATTGCCAGCCGCTCCTTCACAGTTTACTTTTGGGCAAGTGTATTTTTTTGTGCTCTGATCATATTTACACCCCATTGAGTCATAAAGGCCGGGGACTGGTACATTCAAATCATCAAAGGGGTTATTGAGAATTGCCGCTGGCTTGGCATCAAGCGCTGGTGTGCCGCAGCAACAAATGAAACTACCTCTGTCGGTAGCTGCTGGACGATCGCCGTGTCCTGAGTCTGAGCAGGTTTTGTCGGGAAGGATTGGGATCAGCGAATTGTTTGAACATTTTCCCGCTAAATCAGCTACCTGCCAAGAACAATCTTTTCGCACGGTAATACCAATTGAAGCTGGGTCACAGCAACATTCCGCAAAAACACTTGGCGCGGTCAATCCTTGTCCGGTGCAGACAGAATTCTCTTGCGCAGTGTAGCCAACATAGCTTGCCCCAGGGCAGTGAGTGGTGTTTGGCGGAATAACGATTGGGCTAACCCAAGCACAGTTTCCCGCGTTGGCTTTATTCCCAAAACTAAAAACAAAACCCGTAAGCAATAAGGCTAGAAGTATTAGATAATTTTTATTTTTTTCTCTTCTCATTTTTGTTGGTATCTAACAATGTTCTCATTGGCAATTTTTTGAATTGTTTGAAGATCCTCTTCTTTAAGGTGCTTGAACCGGCCTTGAGTTTTTAGGTAGTCTGTGACTGGCTTAGCAATAAATCCAGTTTTAATGTTAGAAGAAACCAATTTTCCTTCGCGGTATTCGAGCAATGGGTAAAGCCCAGTTTCGGCCGCTAATTTACCCATCGACACTCCTTCATCAGTTCCTATTTTCCAACCAGGCATACAGGGAGAAAGAATTTGAATATAAGTTGGTCCGTCTATTTCTAGAGCGGTTTTTACTTTTCTAGTGATATCGTCAGGGAAGCCAGCAGTGCTTTGAGCGATGTATTTTAAACCATGAGCAAGGGCAACCCCAATCATGTCTTTTTTTGTTTGTGTTGAGCCAATTGATTTTTCTCCATTGGGTGTGGTGGTGGTGGAGGCTCCATAAGGGGTTGCCCCGGAAGCCTGAATTCCAGTGTTTGAATAAGCTTCAGTGTCGTAACAAATATAGAGAATTCTTTCGTTCCTTTCCCACATGCCGCTTACCTGTCCAAAACCGATATCAAAAGTGCCACCATCTCCAGCTTGTACTACTACTGTGGGCATATTTTTTATCTTTTGTTTTTTGAGAGCCGCCAAAATTCCAGAAGCCACTGGAGCACTGCTCTCAAACAAAGTATGAATCCAAGGAATATTCCAAGCGCTTTGATTTCTAGAAGAAGAAGTCACTTCCAGACAACCGGTAGCGTTGGAAACAATGGTGTTTTCGTTTAGACCACGCATCACCGCTTGCACGGCAACTAGTTGTCCGCAGCCAGCGCAAGCGTTATGTCCGGGAAGAAGCAATTTTTTACTATAATCTTTTTTCATATTTTTATTCTTTCTTTTTCACTTATTTCCTATAGCTTTTGATTATTTTGTGGTGTTACAGCAATAATATTCAGGTTGGCAACTAGCGCCAAGGTTCCACATGTCTCGGTATAGTTCTTGGCCGGTCTTATCAACCAGACCGCATTTCTCATCTTTTTCTGTTCCCTCTTGGCTTTTGTAACAGCGACTTCCGGGTTTAGTGCCACAGGGCATGCCTGGACCCATTTGTCCGTAATGCGTGTAGCAAGTACCGCCATAACATTCTCCATAACTTCTCGAGCCAGATTTGCAGTAGTCCCCCTCTTTAGCAGTTGAACAATCAAGAATGTTATTTTGGCATTCAGTTACAGCACTGCAGTTTCCCGTTTGAAAGGTAGCATTCTGGGTGCGACCCAAGCGGTCTTTGCAGAGACCGCTGCTAATATTTGTGCAGATTGTTTCCATTTTATTCAAATCGTCAATTGGAGTCTTGATAACACAGCAACCAGCGGCAACGCAGGCGTTTCCTTCCTTAATGTAGCCAAATTTTCTTGCGCCACCAGCATCTTTGCAGGCGGAATCAGTTACCATTTCAGCATTATCTGGGTATTGGCAACAAATTAATTCTATACGCGCAATAATTGGCGTGACAATTGGATTTAATTTTATTAAAGCTGGATTGATGGTGCTTAAAATCAAATAAGATCCATAGAGCAGGGCTACTCCCGCTAAGCTACCAAAAATCATTTCCTTGGCCTTGGTAACTCTACTTTCATTTCCAGCCGAAGTTAGCCAGAGTATTCCGCCTGCCATCAAAATCACTGCGGCGACAATTCCAACAATGGTTAGTAAATATTTATATACTGAGCCGATATAAATTGGCAATAAATCGCTAACCATTGATCTGGCACCAGTTTTGGGGTCAACAATGGGGTGACCGACGGTCACAGTATCGCCCTTGGTAAAGTATCCTGGGATGGAAATTTGAGGCGTGAAAGAGGCGGAAGCATTTACCCCTGGAGTTTTTGGCGCAGGGATGTCGGTCATGTCCACATTTTCCGAAGGAGTCGGGGGAACACAATAGCCCTGTGTTCCAAGGGGAGCCTTAACGCAAATTAGGCCAGCACTGCAAGTAGAATTGTTTTGACAGGTGGCACCAGAGCCAGTTTGAATACATACACCATAAGTTGTGCCATTAAACATTTGGCAATACAAATTAACATCGGTGCAATTGGCATTGCTTGTGCAGCTGTCCCCAAATGATCCTGCCGCTAAAGCATTACTTCCGCCGGCGATTAAGCCGACAAGCAAAAAGCAGCCAATAATCCAATAGGCAAAAATTTTTTTTGCGTATTTTTTGTTTTTATTTTTCTCCATATCTTTTTGGTACCAGAAAATATTGTTTTAATGATTGAAAATAATATCCTTTAGTCCTTAGTACAACAGCGCAGGTTTGGTCCACAGTTGCGTCCACCAACTTGATCCCAGCTATAACCGGAAGGGCAAGAGGAAGGCAAGCAGTGGCTGGTTGGTGTTTCATTGCCGCAAGGTTCATTAGCCTCTCCTACATTATTGCCTTGAAAATCGCTAGTCCAGCAAACTTCGTCATAGCATGTTCCACTATGAGGGCAGTCATCTCCATTGGATTTGCCGACACAATAATGATATTTAAGCATTGCTTGATCTTGGTTGCACCAGTAGCCAATACAGTATTCGGGGTGCGGTTGGTAGATGCAGTAATTGGCGCCCTGGTCAGAATTTGCTACATCAGCGTAGTTATCGCCACAAGCAGCACAAGGACCAGCACCGGGGCCATCTATACCAAGGTAAGTGGCCCATTTGCAGTTCACGTATGCGCCGTTATTATTTGTTTGGCAGCAGCATTGGACATTGGGTTCGTTGGTGAACTCTGTTTTGTCGGCGGAGCATTTGGTGACCCCGGCTTCAATTTTACCCAGACACTTATTATCTTTCCAGATGCAATATGGTAAAGTCACACAGGTCTCCTGGGTTTTTAATTCACTGCAGGTGGTTATTGGTGCTGTTTGGACATCTTTGCGAGCGATGCTTGGCGATTGTATTGGTTTTAATTCAATCAGCGCAGGATTGATGGTTGCAAGAATCAGGTAAGAACCGTATAGCAGGGCTACTCCTGTTAAACTGCCAAAAATCATTCCCTTCGCTTTGGTAATTTTACTTTCGTTTCCAGCGGAAGTCATCCACAAAATACCTCCAGCCATTAGAATTACCGCCGCCAGAATCCCCACAATTGCTAAGGCATATTGGTAGAAAGCGCCCACATAACGAGGAAGCAAAGAACTTTGTGAATAAAATACTCCTTTTATTTCTGTCTCTCCGCCGACATTAACGGCAGTACCTTTTTGAAATTCAGTAGTTGGCAGAGATATTTGCGGAGTGAATTGAATATCGCCGACTGAAATGGCCAAAGCGTTAGCACTAACAAACAAGGAGCCGGCTATTATTATATAAATAATAAATAAATAGCGAAATTTTTTTTTCTCAAATATTTTTTTTAGATTTTTCATAATCGCGTTTATTTACCCAGAAAGACTGGCTTAATATTTTTAGCGCTAATTAATCTAAGCATTTTTTTGATTAAATTTCGGCTGATGTCACGACCGCCAAGTCCGGCAACAAAATTATTAATAATAATTTTTTTGTCTCTAATGCCACTGCTTATTTCTAGGTATAAAGGAGAAAAAGTTCCGTTACCGCTAGCTTTTTCTAAAATTGCTACCTGTTTCACGTCTTTTAAAATAGTGGCAATCTCTTGATGCGGGAAAGGGCGAAAGCATTTTATTTTCAAGACTCCGACATTTTGATATTTTTTGTCTTTCAGGGTTTCCTTGATGGTTCCGATTACCGAACCCATTGCAATAATAATTGTTTTTGGTTTCTTTGGCCCGCAATACTCCAAGAAGCCGTTATCGATCAGGGCGTTAGATTTCTCGCGGGCGAATATTTTTTGGAAATTTTTATATTCGGTGTTAATGTCTTTGGCGCTAGCCAACAAGTTTTCGTGTAGTTTTTCTCTGGCTTCAAAATAAAATTCTGGACCATAAAATTCCCCAAGAGAACTCGGATGTTTGGGGTCGAGAGCTTCTCCGATTCTTATTGGGCGGGCAGGGAGGAATTTTTTGATTAGTGTCGGCTCCGGAATAATCACCGGTTCGAATAAATGGGTTAGAATAAAACCATCAACATTAACCATTGCTGGGAGACGGTATTTTTCGGCAATTTTATAAGCCAAAATATGTTGGTCAACTGCTTCCTGATGATTTTCAGCAAAAAACTGCAGCCAGCCAGCGTCGCGCACGGTCATGGTGTCGCTGTGATCATTCCAAATATTGATTGGCGCAGAAACTGCTCGGTTAGCGTCAGTCATGACTACTGGCAAGCGCAAGCCGGAAATACAGTATACTACTTCATTCATCAACAATAGTCCCTGACCGCTAGTGGCGCTATAAGTTCTGGCTCCAGTGGCGCTTGCGCCCATGACTATTGAGGCGGCAGAGAACTCACTTTCGGCCCGAACATATTCAAAACTAGCCTTCCCTGAGGCGTGTAAATTAGCCAAGTCCTCCACGATGTGAGTCTGTGGTGTTATTGGATAGGCGCTTACTACTTGAGGTTGAATGTTGGCGATTACCATGGCAATCGCTCGTGAACCTTCAAGAAATTGTTTTTTTTGTTTTTGCATATATTCAAAAATCTTTTTTCATTTCTATTGCTTTTACTGGGCATTCGCGAACACAAAGCGCGCAGCCTTTGCAATAATCATAATCGATGACTGCTAGTCTTTCTTTCATTTCGATACAGGCTTCTGGGCAGATTTTGGCGCACAAAGAACAACCAATGCATTTTTTGGGATCGATTTCTGGGCGATGAGTTCGCCAATTTCCGGTTTTATTGCTTAGAGAGTTATTTTTGGTAATCATATGCTTCGCGGACAGCAATTAAATTTTTGTTAATAATTTCTTTGCCTTTTTCTTGAAATTTCTCTGAAATTGCCAGTTCTAAATTTTTCAAGGGGAACAATTTGCTCGCCTTAATAAAAGTTCCAAGAATCACGGTATTCACTATATTTCTACCAATAATTCTCAAGGCAATCTCCGTTGCTGGTGCGCAGTGAATATTTTTTTCGTTTATTTTTATGCCAGTTTCTTTTTTGATTAGCAAGGATATTTCTTTAGGGGAATTTTCGCTGTTTACTATCACTAGGGTTCTTTCAGAAATGCCGGAGAAAATATGAGCTTGTCCTAAAAGAGTGTGGTCTTGGATAATTAAGAAGTCAGGATGGTATACCTGATCTCTCGTGATAATTGCTTTATTTGAAAGACGAGCAAAGGCCGAGATTGGGGCTCCACTTCTCTCAACGCCAAAAAGTGGAAAGGCCTGAGCCTCCAGACCAGCAAAAAATCCGGCAGCGGCGATTAGCTCAGCTCCGGTGACCACTCCTTGGCCGCCTCTTCCGTGGATTCTTACTTCTTGCATATTAGTTTGCACTAGTGGAGCTTGCGGCGGGAGAAGCAGTTTCAACCCCAGGTCCATTTTTGATTAATTCTTGAATCATACTTTCCAGTTCTTCCTGACTAATCAAGCCGTCTACTTTATAGTTATTGACGAACCAGGTGGGAGAACCAGTTATTTGCAGGGTATTGGCAACTTCCATGTCAGAGCTAAGTACCCCCAAATATTTTTTACTTGTCAGGCACGTAGAAAATATTTTTTCATCGGCGCCCAAACTAGCAGCGATTTTTGGCAAATCGCCATTATTGATTTTTCCCTGAAGATCAAAGAGACGGTCATGCATTGGCCAGAACAAGCTACCGCCCTTGTTCTGCTGTTCTCCCGCGCAAAGAGCAGCTAAAGCTAACTCTTCAGAGTCGGTGTGCAGAATCAAGTTGCGGAAAATCATTTTCACCTGGTTGCCATATTTACTCATAATTGCTTTGATTGCTGGTTGATTTTCTTTGCAGTAGGGGCAGGCAAAATCAGAAAATTGTACAATTATAATATCTGCCTTTGGATTGCCAAGATAAGGACGGTTTTCTCCCTCAACTAAAAGTTTTATTAAATCTGGTCTTTTGCCGGAATAAAGAGCAGCACGATCAGCATTGATTCTGGTGACGCTTTGATAAACATAAATACCAGCCATAGTGACTAGAGAGATCGTTAAAGCCAGAATAATCAAAATCATTATTCCCCACCACTTTTTATACCAAGGAATCAGCTTATTTTTGTGGCGTTCTTTCATGCCAGCCATTCTAATACGGTCTTGTAATTCGTTATCCATATGAATTAAAATTGATTGAAAAAATGCTTAATTTTTAGTATCATTATTATATCACAAAACTACTCTCTTATGAAAATTATTTCTTGGAACATAAACGGTATTCGTGCCGTGCTAAAAAAAGGATTTACAGACTTTATTCGGGACGCCTCTCCCGATATTTTGTGCTTACAAGAAATCAAGATTTCTCGCAGTACCCAGGAGGAGTCAATTTTTGATTTTGCTGGCTACAGGGAATATTGGAATAGTGCGGTTCGTCCTGGTTATAGCGGCACTGCTGTTTTAATCCATGAAGATTTCGCCATTCCTATTAGCATCAGAAACGGCTTTGGTGAAAAAAAGTTTGACGACGAGGGAAGGACCCAGATTCTTGAGTTTGCTGATTTTTATCTGGTTAATTGTTATTTTCCCAATGCCAATCATGAGCTTTCTAGACTCGACTATAAAATGGCATACAATGATTATCTGCAGAAAAATCTAAAAAAACTAGAAAAAACCAAAGCAGTGGTTATTTGTGGTGATTTCAATGTTGCTCACCAAGAGATTGATTTGGCGAGACCAAAAGAAAATGTTGGTAATCCTGGATTTACTGCTGAAGAACGCTCTTGGATGGATGCTTTTGTGGCCGCCGGCTTTATTGACTCATTCCGCCTCCTTAATAATGACAAAATTCAATATTCTTGGTGGAGTTATCGAGCTTTGGCGAGAGTGAGAAATGTGGGTTGGCGGATTGACTATTTTTGTGTTTCAGCTAAAATTAAACAATATATCAAAAAAGCTTTCATTTCTGACCAAGTTCTTGGATCAGATCACGCTCCTGTAGGAATTGAAACGGAGGGTCTAAAAGCTTAATTCCATAAGTTTATGTATGATCATAGCCAAATAGAAAAGAAATGGCAGGGAAAATGGCGAGCCGATAAGGCCAATCTCACCGAAGAAAACCCAGCCAAAGAAAAGAAATATGTCCTTGACATGTTTCCTTATCCATCAGGAGCTGGTCTTCATGCTGGCCATGTCGAGTCTTATACCGCTACTGATATTTATGCGCGTTATCTGAGAGCAAAGGGTTTTTCTGTGCTGCACCCTCAGGGTTTTGATGCCTTCGGGTTGCCGGCGGAAAATTATGCTATTCGCACTGGTATTCACCCGCAGCAGACTACTGCAGAGGCAATCAAAAACTTCATTGCTCAGATGGACTCTCTTGGTCTTTCTTATGACTGGGAAAGAAGTATTAATACCTCTGACCCAGAATATTACAAATTTACTCAATGGATCTTCCTCTTATTATATAAGAATGGTTTAGCCTACAAAAAAGAAGCGAAAGTCAATTGGTGTCGTAGCTGCCAGACGGTGCTTGCTAACGAACAGGCAGAAAACGGGGTTTGCGAGCGTTGCGGCAGCAGTGTTATTCAAAAGGATCTTTCGCAGTGGTTTTTTAAGATTACTGATTTTGTGGAAGACTTTGAAGTTTCCGGACAAAAAATTCCCGGTCTTTTGCGAGGCTTGGATGACTTGGATTGGCCAAGTTCGACCAAGGCGGCGCAAAAAAACTGGATTGGTCGCAGCGAAGGGGCAGAGATTGAATTTCCAATTCGCCTAGCTGGAGAAGATCAGCCGCAAAAAATAAAAGTTTTTACCACCCGACTGGACACAATTTTTGGTTGTACCTACGTGGTTTTAGCGCCAGAACACCCTTTGATTCCTGAATTTTCCGGAAGCATCAAAAATTTTCAAATCGTTGAGTCATATCTAAACGAAGTAAAGCGCAAAACCGACCTTGAGCGCACCGACCTCAATAAAGACAAGACTGGCGTTCCTCTCTCTGGCTTGGAGGCGATCAATCCCTTCACCGGCGAGGCGGTTCAGGTTTTTGTGGCAGATTATGTTCTGGGCTCTTACGGCACCGGCGCGGTCATGGCTGTCCCTGCGCACGATGAACGTGATTTCGAGTTTGCCAAAAAATATCGTTTATCCGTCAAAAAATCAGTGAAGCCACTGGTAAGAGAAATTGATGATTCTGACGACTTTGAGGAAGCGGAAGAAAATTTTAGCCAGGTATTTACTGAAGATGGTGAGCTTGTTGATTCTGGAAAATTTACTGGTCTTCAATCCGTTGAAGCACGCGAGCGAATGGCTAATTGGCTGACGGAAAATAATTTTGGTCGCCGGATGATTAATTATCGTTTGCGTGATTGGGGTGTCTCGCGCCAGAGATATTGGGGTGCGCCAATTCCGATAATTTATTGTGATTATTGCGGCGAGGTCCCGGTGCCAGAAAGCGATTTACCAGTAGTGCTTCCCGACGATGTTGATTTTCGCCCGACCGGCGAATCTCCTTTGAGATATTCACAGAAATTTAACAAAGTGCTTTGCCCGAAATGTGGCAAACCAGCTCATCGTGAGCATGATACCATGGATACTTTTGTTTGTTCCTCTTGGTATTATTTGCGTTATGCTGATCCGACGAATAAGGATCTCTTTGCCTCTCCGGAAAAATTGCAGCGTTGGTTGCCGGTGGACTTATATTTGGGTGGCGCTGAACACACAGTATTGCATCTTCTTTATTCTCGATTTTTTACTAAAGTATTGAGAAAATACGGCCACTTGAATTTTAATGAACCATTTTTAAAGTTGCGCCATCAGGGAACAATTCTTGGAGAAGATGGCAATAAAATGTCCAAGTCAAAAGGTAATGTCGTTAATCCTGATGAGTTGATTAAGAGTAGCGGAGCCGATGCTTTGCGCTTATATGAAATGTTTCTTGGTCCCCTTGAAGACATGAAGCCCTGGAATAGCCAGGGGATAATCGGGGTTCGTCGTTTTTTGGAAAAAGTTTATACCCTCGCTTTCGACGTTCCACGCCAAGACGACAAACAAGTACTTTCTTTGTTGCATAAAACTATTAGAAAAGTCGGTCAGGACATTGAGGAGTTTAAATTCAATACCGCAATTTCAGCAATGATGATCTTGGTTAACGAGATCAGCGATTATCGCCAAAAGAATAAAACTTGGCCCTTGTCACTTGAAAATACTGAAAACTTTCTGAAAATTTTTGCCCCCTTTGCGCCGCATTTAGCGGAGGAATTATGGGAATATCTTGGCAATCAAAAAAGTATTTTTCTTAGTCCTTGGCCACAGTTTGACGAAAGTTTATTGATTTCTGAAAGCGTTAATCTGGCCGTGCAAATCAATGGCAAGCTGCGCGCGACTATCAACCTTGATCCGAAGTTATCTGAGGCCGAGGTTCTATCCCTGATTAAAGAAGATGAGAATGTAAAAAAGTGGCTTTTGGATGCAGAAATTGTTAAAACCATTTTTGTTCCCGGACGCTTGGTTAATTTGGTGCTTAAAAATGTGGGGAAATAAAAGCTTTTTGTGAGCGCTTTAATGAATAAAGGAAGTAGAAATATCGAGTTTGACATTGCTCGCGGGGTGGCGATATTTTTGATGATTTTCCAGCATGTTTGGCTAATTATTTTTAGCGGTTTAGTAAAAAATAAAATTTTTGAAAACATTGCTTTTTTCTCCGGCACGGTTTTAGTGGCTCCAGTATTCCTATTTTTAATGGGAGCAAGCCTCACCTATTCTCGGAGAAATAGTGCGTGTGATCTTTGCCGTAGAGGGTTTCAGCTAATCATTTTGGGTTACGCTTTATCAGCGCTAAGATTTTTCCTGCCATTGTTGCTCTGTAGGTATCTAGGATTAATCACTAATCCAGAAGATGTAATTTATAAATTTCCACTAATCAATTATTTGTTAGAGGTTGATATTTTACAGGTGGCTGGTCTGAGCTTGCTGGGCATTGCTTTCTTGAAGTGGCGCCAGATCAAGATGAGTAATTATTTGATAATCGCTTTTGTTGTTGCTTTAGTCTCTCCTGTATTGAGTCAAATTAATCTTTCCAGCTCTGTTTTTTTCTACCTCTTGTCTCCCTTTTTTGGGGCGGATAGATATGTCGTTTTCCCATTTTTCCCCTGGTTCGTTTATTCTTTGGTGGGTTTTTATTTTGGAAGTCTATTGAAATCGACAGAAAATGTCCGCGAGTTCTATTCTAGCCTGGGAGTAAAAATGGTCCCACTAATCCTTCTCGGATCTTTCTTCTTGTTTATTGGCTATGATTTTCAGGAACTATCTTATACTCATCATGGCATCGGCCCGAGTTTGTTATTCATTGTTGCAGTAATTTATTGGTTGGGTATTATCCATTTTAATTATCACAGATTATCACCCAAGATTATTTCCACCCTTACTCTCTGGAGTAAATATGTCACCCCTATTTATGTGGTTCAGTGGCTGTTGATCGCCTGGACCGCGATATTGATTAATATAAAATAAAAATATGGATCTTTTGAAGCAAATGAAAGAAATTTGTCGAATTTATGAAATTAAGCCCCAAAGATCTAAGGGACAAAATTTTCTAGTTACCGAAAGCATTTACGACAAGATTGTTGCTAGCGCGGAAATTAGTGCAAAGGACACGATTGTGGAGGTCGGCCCTGGTCTTGGTTTTCTGACTGCTAAATTGGCAAAAAAAGCAAAGAAAGTAATCGCTGTTGAGCTTGATGATCGTTTGGCGGAAGTCTTAAAAATTGCCATCGATTCTCAGGGGGTAGAAAATGTGGAGATTGTGAATCAAGATATTCTCAAATTTAATCCTTCTGGTCTTGGTTCTTATAAAATTGTTGCCAACATTCCGTACAACATCAGTTCTATTTTGCTAAGAACTTTTTTGGGAGCAGAAAATAAGCCAGAAATCATGGTGTTGATGCTTCAAAAAGAGGTTGCTGAAAGAATCACTGCTAAGGCGCCAGATATGAGCATGCTTGCCTTATCGGTTCAATTTTATGGCGATGCCAAGATTGTCAAAGATGTGAAGGCTGGAAATTTCTGGCCAGAGCCGAAAGTTGATAGCGCGGTGATTAAGATTGTCATTAATAACAATAAGTATTCACGCGACGACCAGAAACTATTTTTTCGTTTGGCGAAAATCGGCTTCGCGGCCAAGCGAAAGATGCTTAAAAATAACATTTGCGGTGGGCTAAAGCTAAAGGGCGAAGCAACAAAAAAAATCGATGACATATTTACCAAGCTCAGTTTTGATTTAAAGGTGCGCGCCGAAGATTTGAGTCTGGAAAACTGGCAAAATTTATTTGCTGAACTAAAAGATATTATGGTATAATTGAAGCAAATAATTTTTCTTCATTTATTACTTATGCGAGAATTTGATAAAAACCAAAAAGTCGCCATTATTGCTTTGGGTTGTGTGGCGATTTTTGTATTTTTTGGCGCATTTTGGCAACTGCATAATCGTTTGGTGTCGCCATTTAATACCGGCACCGCTGAAAAAAATAAAAAAATATCTTTTGGTTGCCAGGGGGGTAACTGTCAGAATGATATTTCCGCTCTCATGACTCGTCAGGATATTGCCACTGCCAGCGGTACGCCAATAGCTAGTGGTAATTTAGATGTCCCTGACCGCCTAAAAGCTTCCGCCGCTAGTTCTTCTTTGAGTTTAAGTTTGGGTTCCAGTACTGATCCAGTTCAGGAGGCAGAGTTGCAAAATCTTTTGAGTGGTCAGGGTAGCGCTGCTTCTATTCGTGCCCTAATGCTCCAGAGTGGCGCCGATGCTAATATGTTAAAGCAAGTCAGTGATGCTGACCTGATTCAAATCTATCAAGAATCTTTGAACCAAGATAGCGCTAGTGCCACCACCGCAGGAGCAAGCATCGTTAGCACATCTACGCCAAAATAATTTTTTACTTTTTTATAATATTATGCGTTTTAATCATTCGCGTTTTACTAATCGTGCAAAAATATCTTTAGCCTGTTTATTTATTTTATTCTCAGGATTTTTTGCATCAATCTCTCCCGCTCAAGCCATGACGGTTTCCGTGGCCGCCGATGCGCCGGCAACTGTTAATACGGTCAAGCAAACTCTTTGGCAAAAAATAACCAAGGCTTTGCTCAAGGCTGGCGGCCGCGCCCTGCAATCCGTTACCCGTTCCGCTTTAAACAAAGTTGCTTACGACGCAGCTGATTGGGCGGCTTCTGGTGGAGAAGGGCAACAGCCATTATTTGTTACCAAAGGTTGGGGTGATTATTTAACTCAGATCGGCGATGAGGCTGCCGGTCAATTTATTGAAAATTTTGCCGATAGTTTTGCTGGCGATATTCAGGCCGAGCAAAAAAGGGGGCGTGATACCAAAAATTGTGAGACCCAGCAAGCCTCTTGTTATGACGGTTGTCAAGCCGCCGCCGATTGGGCAACTAATGGCGAGAAATGCGCTGGCGATTGTTTGTCGCGCTATGACACCTGTGCGGGGACCGCTAGTGCCAATTATTCCAATGCTCTAGCAAACAATGGAAAAGCGGCCGCTACCGGTGCCAAGACTTCAAGTTTGAATCTTTGCGCACCAAGTTTGGACATCAGAATGAAGTTAGCTATCGGTCTAGTCAATCAACAACGGCCATCACGTCCAAATTGTGCCTGGTCAGACATGAGTAAAAATTGGACTAATGCCATCGAAGCTTCCAAGAGTGCTGACTACTACGGTAAATTACGCAACATGTTTGATTCCCAATCTTCTGATTTGGGAGCGGCTTTAACCCTACAGACTGGTATCATGGAAGATGTCGGCGTTAAAACTGATACCGGAAAGACAACTCTTGTTGGTAAGGGTGGCTGGATTGATCCAGTCGGTGTTGGTGGTAAAGCAATCGGCTTGCCTGATCAAGCAAAAACTAAACAAGAGTTGGCTCAACAGGGATATGTTAGCAATGTGGGCAAATTTACCGGCGATGCCTTGATGGACGCTGCTAATGTGTTTTTGAATCAATTGGCGTCTAAGGGATTTGAGAAGCTAATAAATTCATTAAAAGGTGGTGTGGCCAGCAATGCCGATGGTTCTTATCCGGTGCCTTCAGATAATATTAATGACCCAAATGCTCCAAGAAATAGGTCATATAGTTCGTCAGCCAATCAGGCTGCCCTGATGAGCATTTTGAAGCCACAATTTGAACAACGAGCTGACTATAATGTCTTGGCTGACATGGCAATTTGTCCGGATGAAGCCAATCCTGGTCCAAGTAATTGCGTCATCGATAACAAGATGATGGAGGCGATTTCTGAGCGCAAAACAATTGGCGAGGCCTTGAAAGATGGATCTTTGAACGGATCTTGGTTGATGACTGCCGACAGCAAGGTTTCTGCTTATCAGGAAAATTATTCCTTGCGTAACGCGATGATTCTTCGCAAGTATCGTATTTTGCCGGTTGGTTGGGAGGCAGCGATCGAGAAGGCCTCTGCACTAGGGAAAATTGCAACTTTGGCCGACTTAGTTTCTTGCTTTAGCGCCAACGATAGTTTTCATACTTTTTCTTCACCAGCTCTAGAAAATAGCCAGGACTGGTGCCGCGGCTTAGTCGACCCAAATTGGGTTCTCAAGGCGCCACAGAGCTATTGTGCTAAGAGTGGTTTTGGTAATCAAATTATTTCTTCTCAAATCAACCCCACTAGCGACATTGCTACCGGCTCTCCTTCTTCCGAACTAATGGTTACTCGCGCCGATGGCTATTGTGCTGACGAAAAAACCTGTATTCAAGAGGATTCAAAAGGATCCTGCCAAGCTTATGGTTATTGCACCGAAGATCGTCGCACCTGGAACTTTGGTGGCGATTCTTGCGACCCGATCTATAATAGTTGCCAAACCTTCAGTGGACCTGGAGGCGCTTCGGTTTCATATCTAAAGGATACTCTGGATTATAGTACTTGCGCAGATAGCAATTCCGGCTGTCTTCAATATTCGACTTTTGGTTCTTATGACTTCTCGTCAGATAAAATTTCTTGGTCAGGAAATAATGCCTATAGTATTTTCCTTAATGGCAAAGCAGACACTTGTGCCGCTTCCAGCGAAGGTTGTCGTTCGCTTGTTAGAGTAAAACCATCCTGGGGTGATAACTTGATTTTCAATAACGACTTATCTTTATTAAACAGTAGATGGCAGGTTCTTGGTAGTTCTACTGCCATGATTGAAAATGCGGCACTTGCTAACGGTACCACTAATCCAATCTTGAAGTTCAGTAATACTGGCTATGGAGTGGGGGTAGTTTCTTCTGGCGCCAATTCGGTAATTCCAGAAAATGCCGGAGTTATCGACGGTTACTACTATACTTTAACCGCCGAAGTCTATTTGCCAAGCTCAGATACCATTACCTTGAAACTCGGTGGCAGCGATTATGTTAGTGAAACTATGAGTGAGACAGGCGCCTGGCAGGTAATTTCTTTGACCGCCAAGCCAAGCGATGGTATTAGTAGTCTGGATTTCTCAATCACCAGTAATAATGATTCCACTTTCTATTTAAGAAATATTAAACTAGAGGCCAATAACTATTTCTCCGGCTGGTCTAGCTATGGCGCAACCACTGCCCAAGAAAAATTAATACCCGGATATTTAGAAGCTTTGTGTTACCAAAATCCTTTTGCTGCTGGTTTGCGAGATTATCGCCTCAAGGATTATGCTCCGGCAATCTGTGATAAATTTGCTCGTCGTTGTAATAAAGATGAGGTCGGTTGTCAGACCTTTACTTCTCAGGATGGCTTCTCAGTGACTGGTAAAGTTAATTTTGATGAGTATTGTCCGCAGGAGTGTGTTAATTATGATTCTTATGCCCAGGGAGCAACAAACTTCCAGGACGCCGCTTCCGCTTATTTTATTCCTAGCTCTGCTGCTACTTGTGCTGCGGAAGTTGCTGGCTGCTCTCAATTCACCAACCTAGATAGCGTTGCCGCTGGCGGTGAGACCAGTGAATACTACTCATCTTTACGCCGCTGTATTCAACCGAGTAATGCCACTTGCGGCGCCTTTTACTCTTGGAGCGGTGAGGGTGAAGCTGGCTATCAGTTGAAGGCCTATAGTTTAGAAAAAAATACCGATGGCACTTTAAAGATTACCAAAGATGATACTGGTCTTTGTGATGAAAGTATCTTCAAGTTGCCAGTTTCCAGTCCCGACTACAACCCTGATTGCCGCCAATTCTACAATAAAGACGGTTCAGTTTCTTATCATCTATATTCTCGAACGGTTTCTTGTTCCGCGGATTGTCGCCGTTTGCGCCTAGATGAGACAACTACCGCCCTGGATTGTGAAAATAATGGTGGCGATTTTGCCAGCTCCACTTGTATCATGCAGGCCCTGCCGGTTCAAAGTACGGCCTGTACCGCCGAAGAAAGTGGTTGTCGCGAATACAATGGCAACAATGGCAATAATGTCCGAATTGTCGCGTCTTATGACTTTGAAAACGGGCTTGCACCTTTTAGTTTTGGCACCATCAGCAATATTTCAACCAACAAGAACGGTCACTCAATGGCTCTGAATGGTTGGACCGCAGTGCCGATGGAAAATATCAGACAAGGAGCAGCCTATTCTTTGAAGTTTTTGGCTAAAGGAAGTGGGGCTGGTACTAACTTGCGAATCTATTTTCAAGATGCCGCCAACAACACCACGTATTTCAATAGCGGTGTAGCCAATAATTCTATTCCAGTTGATGATACCGAATGGCGTGTTTATCAGGTGAATATACCAAATCTTAAGCATCGAGTTTCTGCTGGTGAGAAGATGTATATCACCAGTTCAGATAATAGCGGCAATGCTACCACATATCTGGATTCCATTGTATTAACAGAAATTACTGATCGCTATTATTTAATTAAGGATTCCTGGGTCACTCCGGATATCTGCTATTACGATCTAAATGACGAGTATCGTGGTGCCGAGTATAATCTTGGTTGCAGCGCCTACCAAGATCCAAATGGTATCACTCATAACCTCCGCCAATTCAAGAGTCTTTGCGACGTTTCTTCAGCTGGTTGCGAAGCGATGATTGATACTCAAAATTCCAAAAATCCTTTTTCTCAAAACTTTGCCAGTGGCAACATCACCGTTCCTGGCGATCAATTGATTTACGCAATTTTTGATAGTAGCAAGCAATGCGCTGCTTCCGATATTGGCTGTAGCCGCTTGGGCAAGGGAACAAAGACTGGCACCAACACCTTCTTCTCCGATATTTTCATCAAGAATAATCCAGACGGTTACGACGCCACCCTTTGTCAATCCTCGGAAGTTGGCTGTGATACTTATTATGACGTTAGTGGTGGAAAAACTTTCTTCCGCAATCCATTTGGTAATACCTGTCAATATCGTTCCAGTAGCAATACCGGCACCGAAACTTGGGGTTGGTTCAAGAGCGCAGTCAAACGCTGCGACCTTAATAGCAACAAAGTAATCGATGGTACCGAGAAAACCACAGCAGTTTGTGCTAGCGATAGTAATTGCAGTGCTGGTACCTGTATTATTGATGCCAATGATTACCCTTGCGATGTTTCTTACCTCAAAACCATCGGTAACGATAGCGGTGGAGCGCCACAACCTTCTCACGAAGCAGGTTTGTGTGAAGCATCAGCTTCTACTTGCTCTGAATACATTGATTCTTCCAGTGAAGTAGCGCCAAACCTAATCATTAACCCAAATTTCAGTGATCTTGATGGTAACGGTACGGACGGTGATTTGTGGCCTTTGGTCTCCGGAGTGCCAACTCAAAATATTTTCTTGCGCGCCAAGAAAATGTATGTTGTGCGTAGCGTCAGTCAAACCGGCGCACCAGTGGTCAATACTTTATCTTGTGATAATTTCAACGGCTCGCCAGTAATTAATACCTTGGGTGGCAATAATCAGATTTCTACCTCGACCGTTGCTTCCGTTCAACTGAAGGATGATCTTGGCGTTTATGTAATCCCTAAATTCGACGCTGCTTGTCATATTACCTCTAATGTTGATGGTTCGAGCACTCATGCCAAATCCATTGAAGTTCGTGAGGCGGTAGTCGATTATCAATTGGAGAGTAACCTCGATTCCAAAACTTGTGGCTCGAAAGTTGATGTTGATAACGGCTGTGTGTTATTCAATAATCGTGCTTACAACTCAGCCATGGGTCAGGTTTCTTCTTTGGACAAGAATGTTTTTGCCAGTCCAAATGCTGCCGGTCAGGCCGAAGGTTGTACTGGCGATCCAGCGTCTTGTAACGCCAATACCGTTCTCAAGGTATCACCGAATAGAGTTTGTAGTCGCTGGTTAGCTTGTACCACCAAAATTAAAGATGAATCAACTGGTCAGGATATTTGTTACGGACTTGGTGAGTGCGACCGTTTATCTAATACTGGCGAATGCGGCAACTTCATTAAAACTGACAACGCTCAGCATAATTTCAGTTACGCAAATGATAAGAACTCTACTGGATATCAATTGCTCAACGCTTTCTATATTGCCAACATGCAAGAGGTGGGGAATAGGACCGACTGGATTAGCCCTGAAAATTTTGAAAGCGGTAACTTTACTTTCGACAAAAAAATTACTTTTACCAACACTGGTTCAATTAACTCCGTTGTTCTTGGGGTTACTTCGCCATCCCTCACGACCACCGGCGACTACACGCTGATTGATGAGCCAAGTCCAAAAAGTAGCGCTAAACGCTTCTCAGTTTCCTATCCAGCCGAAGGCAGAGCTTTTATTGGAATCGAGGCGAATAAAATGCTCGGAAAGAACCGAGTCACGCTAACCTCCGGAAATGATTATTATATTAGTTATCTTGTTAACACCGATAGTTTAACTCCTGGCGCCGCTGCAACGGTGAGAGTCACTGATACCGGGGCAAATGTCAGCAATGTCTTGGTGGAATTTAATGACAAAACTAATGGTTGGCAAAGAGTGGTCCATCGCATCAATGTTAATAAGAGTGTCGTTTCAATTTTATTCGGCACCAAGCAAAGCAACGGTGTCGGCGGTAAGGTTTACTACGACGACATCAAAATAGAACCGGTTTTGAAAATTAATAATACCGGAAATGATAGTAAGGATTATGTTGCTAAGGAATGTCGCTTGTATCCTACCGAAGACAGCTTGACCTGCTCTAGTCACAATGAAAATGTTATCAAGAGCGGCCTAGAAGGTTACTGCCTGCAGAAGGATCCAATTAATCCAGGCGTCTGCTTGCAATGGCTGCCAATTGATACTATCGCTTCCGCAAGTATTAGTGAGAAGAATGCTGGCTATAAGGGCGTATACCCCTTGTATTATTGCTCTGAAGCGAATGCCAATTTTGACTTGGTAGAGAATAGATATGCGTTCAGGGTGAATGGCGACGGACACACAGATTTTTCTCAGGGTGATTGGTGTGATTCTGAAAATCAGCCACAGGCCGGGAGCTTTCATGACCTTGATTCAAGCGGCAATTATAATGGATTTTCTTGTGGTAGCGCAGATTACATGATGTTCTATTATGAGTATAACTATCATGATAACGATAGCACGCATGGCTGTCAGGGAGAATATATTTGTGTTCCAAAGGCTGATCATATTAACGTAACCGTTCATTTTTCTCATGAAGGAACTTACGTTGTTAACTATGCATATAATGATGGCGCGGTCACAGAAGCAAAAAAAATTCTTAGTTCCCAGCCTTCTTCCGTAACCGGCTATAGAGACGGTAGTACTGGCGGTCAAGACGGATTTGGTATTTATTATGTAGTAGATAGTGCTGGCTGGTATAAATTTAATGGAATAAATGGCTATCAGAGTACTGTTAAAGTTTACGACTACGAAAACCCACCGGCTAATGAAGATTATCTAAAATTGATTAATGACACCGATGCCGAGCAAAATTTCACTCCAGTCTGTAATAAATTTGTGAAAGTTGTTGACGAGAATGGCAACGGTACTCCCTGGGTGGATCGCTTAATGAATTCTGATTATGGGACCAATACACCAGCGTTTTTCCCAAAGATTTCTGAGTTTAACTACAGCTCGGCCAACCCATTTAATTTAGCAGGGAAGTTCTTTGCTTTTAGCTTAAATAGTGTCAGTAATTACCTTTATGGGGCAGCAGTTTTAAGCGGCGCTGAAGTCGGTAGTCAGTCAGCTATTGGCTTTTTGACCAAGTATCACGCAAACAGTAGTCCTGATGACAAGATATCTTTGGCGGGCAGGCCTTACGGTTGTTTTGATAATGGCCACGGTAGTTGTTCTTACCTCGGCTATTGTTCTAATGCTCCAGAGCTAATATGTTTGACTTATAGCGGTGGTGGAGGCGCAAACACTGCTGCTACCTGTAACAATGGCGGAACTTGTCAGCCTTTTGGTTTTAAATCGGAAACAGCTAACAATAATGTCTGGAACTTAGCCCAGAAGAATGTTCTAAAGAATATCTTTTTGAGCTCACTTGGATCATTTGGTCTTAGTTCTGGTAGATATGTGTCCGATAGTTCTTTGGGTTACGATGCAAAAAATGCTGGTATCCCTTATCCTATAGTAGAGCCATGCCCAGGTAATGTCCGCCCGGCGGCCAATAATGACTTCGGCGCCACCACTGATTCCGATTTCTGCGCCATCAGACCGGAGATTAAAAACGTCAATCTTTATCGTGGAAACGGTTCTGGGCCAGCCTTGCAGTCGGTTGCCGCTGGTACCTGGAAAATTGAACCCGGTTATTATACCCTAAAATTCAATTCAATGGTTGATATGGAACAACAGCCATTGGGTGAAATACAGATTGATTGGGGTGATGGTCAGGTAGACAAGATTAATAATCAAGATAGTCATCCGGGCACGCCACACATTGTTTCTCATAACTACGGCTATTCTTCTGGGGTAAACGTGGCAGACCGTTTGATTAAGATAAAAATCACTGATAATTGGGGATTTTATAAGGTTTTTCCTTAGTCTTTAGCTGATTAACCGCAATATTGACAACTCCTTAGTATTATACTAGTATTTCAATATAGATATTAGAATTCTATTCATTAACAATAATATAAAAACCAGTAGCCATGAAAAAACTATTTTTTCTTTTTTCCTTTGCGGTGGCAGTGCTTTTGTACTCCTGCAAGAAGGAAGACCAGGTTAAGCCTGATCCTCCAAATCCTGATCCGACCTATACTCCAATGAAAATGAGCGGAAGCTTTGATTTCGCGCCATTTAATACGGTGTATAAAACTAATGTGGGAATTGTTCTCACTATGTATCAAGGGGTGCCAACTTCCGGTATTTCATTGTACGAAACCAACACTCAGAATGAAACCACGCAGAATTTCTCTTTTTCTCTTGATAAATCTCTAGATTCTCTCAAGGGTAAGACTTGGAATGTTGCATTTGGCATTATATACATGCAAAACGGAGAAATGTACGAAGCAACTCTCATCAAACCAATAGTTTTTTCTCAGACGATTAGTCTTGGCGATGTGGGTTTTTCTAATTATGACTGGTTGTATTCCAACCCAAAAATAGTTAGAGTAATTCTTCCTGAAGGGCAGCTGTATTACCACCCGTAACTTTTAACAAATTTAACAAAGATTTTAACATGACGGAACAGAAAACGAACGACGCGCTTTAATACCGGATTTTTTTTGAAAAAGATCCGGTTTTTTTATACAAAAAACCGCCCTTTTAAGGCAGTTTTTCTGGTAAGAGAGAATTTATCTAGCGAGATAATTATTATATTTTTTCGGGAAATCCGTTCCTTTATTTTTTTCTTTCTTTTGCTTCTTTTTTTCCTCTTTTTCCTTCTTTTTAATTTCCGCGAAGCGTCCAAAGTATTCAAACGCAGGATTATCCTTATCTTCATCACTCGGGATTTCCACTCCCTTGGAATCAGAAATTTCCCCTCTGATTTTTTGGAGTTCGAGTGCGGTATTGTTTTCTATTTCCTCTTCGTCAACGATTTCTCTGGTGGGTTTTTTGGGATATTCATCCCAATTGGGTTTCATCAAATCTGGCTGACTGTGGGGAGGAAACTCAAGTTTATATTGCTCACCGTTCATGAGTCAATTATAGCATTTCTGTGTTATAATTGTTAATAGAAATGTCAATACCCAAAAAAATGGTGTGGGACATAAAACTTGATTTCACGAAGATTTAATGGCAAGATTATTATATGAAAACGAAAATTGCCGCTTTGTTAGCGGAAAAAATCAAAGAACTGGGCGCCGAAGAGGTAAAAATTACCGATTTATTGGCAAAAATTGAAATTCCCCCGACACGCGATTTGGGCGACTTTGCTTTCCCTTGCTTTGTTTTGGCCAAAGAATTAGCCCTCGCACCAGCAGTGATTGCGAATAAGCTGGCCAACCTTTTGGCTGGTCATAACAGCATTCAACGCGCGGAAGTGGTCGGACCTTATTTGAATTTATTTGTTGATCGGGCGTCTTTTGCAATTTCAGTACTTGATGAGGTTTTGGAAAACCCAGAAGAATTTGGCAATGCGCCAAAGAATGATAAAAAGATTGTGATTGAATTTCCGTCACCAAATACCAACAAACCTTTGCATCTTGGGCACCTTCGCAATATGGCGATTGGCGAATCTTTGGCCCGTCTTTTGGAAGCAAACGGCGAAAAAGTTTTCCGCACTAATTTATTCAACGATCGGGGAGTGCACATCTGTAAGTCCATGTTGGCCTACCAGAAAGAGGGCAAAAACGCCGAACCAGACAAAAAATCCGATCACTTTGTTGGGGATTATTATGTGAAGTTTGGTGCGCTTGCCAAAGAAAATCCGGAGCTAGAACAAGAGATCCAGGAAATGCTCCTGAAATGGGAAAGCGGTGACCAGGAAACTATCGCCTTGTGGCAGAAAATGAACGAGTGGGCATTTTCTGGCTTCAGGGAGACTTTTAAGTTGGTCGGCATCAAACATGACAAGAATTATTTTGAGAGTGAGATTTATCAAGCAGGAAAAGATTTGGTTTTGAAATATTTGGCTAGTGGAGTATTTTCCAAGAGGGAGGACGGCGCCGTGGTGATTGATTTGACTGCTGACGGTTTGGATGAGAAGGTTTTGCTCCGTGCCGATGGGACCAGTGTCTATATGACTCAGGACCTCCATTTGGCTTTTTTGAAGGAACAAGACTATCACTACGATGATTCGATTTATATTGTCGGTAATGAGCAGGATTATCATTTTAAAGTTCTGGCACTTGTTTTGCAAAAAATGGGTTTTGCCAAAAAAATCAGCCACCTTTCTTATGGCATGATTGCTTTACCAGAGGGACGAATGAAATCACGCGAAGGCACCGTGGTGGATGCTGATAATTTGGTTTGGGAATTGGTTGATTTGGCGAAGGAGGGAATTATTGAAAGAAATAGCGAGCTGGATGGCGCGGAAGCCGACGAAAGAGCAATGAAAATTGCCCTGGCGGCAATCAAGTACAAATTGCTCAAGGCCAATATTTTCAAAAACATGATTTTTGATCCCAAAGAATCTTTGAGTTTCGACGGTGATACCGGGCCATATTTGCTTTACTCCTTTGCGCGTGCCAATTCCATTTTGGCGAAGGTGCCGGAAGCAGAAGGTGATTTCCGCGATACTGCTAATTTGGAGGACGCAGAGTTTGCCTTGATTCAAAAGATTGCCGGTTTTAGGGAAGTGCTGGCTTATGCCGGAGAAAGCCGCAATCCATCGCTGGTGGCACATTATGCCTTTGAATTGGCGCAGATTTTTAATGAGTTTTATCATAGTTGTCAGGTGGCAAATTCAGAAAACACTAATTTGCGTTTGAAATTGGTGGAAGCTTTTTCTCTGGTCTTGCAGCGCTCCTTGTATATTTTGGGAATTGAGATTTTGGAGAAGATGTAGAAATAAATTAAAATTTTATTTTTTAAAAATCCCGCCTTTCTAGGTGGGATTTTTGGTGGAAGAGAAAGATGATGTATCTTTTGTCATCAATGACTTAGTGGACGGTCGAAGGGAGAGTGACTGAAAATGAACATCCACCTTCTGGTAAATTTTTTACACTGATTGTTCCACCAAAATCTTTTTCTACTAGATGTTTGATTGATGAAAGTCCCAACCCCAAACCTTTGCCTTCCTTAGTACTAAAAAATGGTTCAAATATTTTTTTGATGTTTTCCGGTTTAATTCCCGAGCCGTTATCCTTTATTGTTAGAAATATTTTTCCGTCATTCTTTCGGCCAAGTTTAATCGATATTCTTTTTTCATCTTTGATTTCGCCGTCTAGAGCGTCTATAGAATTAGCGGTTAGATTGAGTATTATTTGGCTAAACTTAAGCGGGTCACCAAAAATTTCTAATTCTTCGAGGTGACGAAACTTTATTAATACTTTTGATGTATTTGCACGGTAGGTCAAAAGAGAAAGCACCTCTTTGACCTCTTGGTTTAAGGAAAACTGTTGTCTGCTATCTTCTTTTTTTAACTGTTTTTTCACACCAATAATTAAAATCTCCATTCTTTTGGCGGCGGAGATAGCTTGCTCAACTTTTTCTGATGTTTCTTGATAACGCGACTCTTTGCTTAGTTGCTCTAAGTTCAGAGATATGGCAGTTAGCGGGTTAATTAGGTCGTGAAAAATTCCTGAAGAAATTCTACCGAATTCGGCGAAGCGGTATAGCTGCCCGATTTTTTCCATTTGCATTTTTTGTAATTCATTTGTTCTTTTCTCCACAGTTATTTCTAAATTATCTCTTTCAAGAGCTAGCGACTTTTCCGATTTTCTAGCTCTACTAAGAGAGTTTTCGATTTCATGGTTTGAAAGCCAGGACATTGTTGCCATTATAGATAGAGTAATAACAATAGGGATAGCGTCGTAAATAGTGGCCATCTCAGAAGCCCAGTAGATGTTCGGTTTAACTATTCCGTGCCCTTGCAAATATCCGAGGGTAGCTAGATAAAAAGAAATACCGGCGGTTGCCGCTAATGAGAAACGGTTATTAATCAAAGTTCCAGAGGCAAGGATTGTAAAAGCATAAAGCAGGAGGCTTTGTGGTAAATCTATACCCCAGTGATAGGAAAGATATAGGTTTGGGACTAAAAAAATAGAGAGAAATATTAAAGAGGCAGCTTTTATTTTTCCGAGTCTAGATAAGCAGTGGGCCAAAATAAATACCGCCGTCATTATCAAAAAGACGATTGGTGAAAATCCTCGATCCTTCCCGTCAATCAGATCGATTACTTCTCTAACGAAAGACAAAAGAAGAATGGCTGCCATTAGCACCTCCGAAGCGATAAGCAAAACGTTTAAGATGAATTCTTTTCGGCGAACATCTTCATTGGAGTTTTTTGGGGCGATTAGTCCGAGATATATTCTCCTAATAAGTTTTTGGTAATGCTTTTTCATATTTTTATTTTTACAGCCAGGGTTTTCCTGATATGAAGGGAGGAGGTGATGCTGGCTAATACGCTTAGGTGGTTATTTTTGAGATTTTTTTCGTTTTTCTTTCCGTTTTTTATTTTTTGTATTTCTATGGCTTACTCGGAATAATTTTTAGACCCTTGGAGCTTCTAGCTTATATCCTCTACCGGGCAAAGTGCTAATTATTTTTTGTTTTTTATCATTCAATTTTTTTCTTAGTTTTAGAATATGCATTTCAATTGTATTGGAAAATGGATCACCGTTAATATCCCAAACTGCTTCTAGTATTTTAGTTCGTGACAAAACTTTCCCCTGATTTTTTACCATGAACGCCAATAGGGAGAATTCTTTACTAGTTAAATTCACAGATTTTCCCCTATGGTGTACCGAGAAGTTTTCCGGATCAATAGAAATTTGTCCACAGGATAGAGTTTTTGTTTCTTTGATTTTTGGTCTTCTTCCAACGGCATTAATTCTTGCTGAAAGTTCGGCCATAGAAAATGGTTTAGTTAAATAATCATCTCCCCCTAGCTCTAGAGCGCTGATTTTATCATCAAGCTCAGAGCGGACAGTTAACATGATAATCGGCGTGCTATTTTTTTCGGCACGGATTTCCCTGATTACCTCCAGGCCATTAATTTTTGGCAGCATGTAGTCTAAAAGAATAAGATCATACTCATTGGTTCGGGCAAGAAACGAACCTTCTTCGCCATCACGAGCACTGTCAACGATGTGATTTTCACTTTTTAAAGCTTGAACGAGAAAGGCATTCATTGCCGCCTCATCTTCGACAACCAAGATTTTCATAGGTTTTTTTGTTTATGATTTTTGTTTTTGAAAACTATATCAGTATTTTATCACAAACTAGATAAATTTTATCTAAACTTGGCTTAAAGCCTGGGTAAAACTTTTTTAAGTCATTTTTCTTGACTAAAATTATTTGTTTGTTTTCTCCCCCCAAACCTGCTATAATCCAATTAATATGCGCAAAAAATGGGCATTTTCCAATAAGTCGCTCACCGAAAAGGAAGAAACCATGGACAACCCCTTTGTCGTTAAAGAGGGGCGTTTTGGCGCCCTCAAGGACTCGTTTTATTATACCGATTGGACTGAACACTCCTTCATTGCCGACAACACCAAACGCTCGGAAGCGGTCGGTCTTACCTTTGACTTGAGACGCTTATTTTGGGCACGTCTGGTGCTCATTGTTTTTGTTGGCATCATTATTTCCCGGGCAATTTTCTTGCAAATTATCAAGGGTGATTATTATTACGGCCTGTCAGAAGGGAATCGTTTGCGTTCAGAAATCATTGAGGCCAAGAGAGGTATTATTTATGATCGCAACCTCGTCCCCTTGGTCCATAATTCCGCCAACTTCGTGCTCTATGTTATTCCTCACGATTTACCAAAAGATGAAGTGACGCGCGACGCCTTATTGAGACAGGTTGTGGACATTTTGCCGAGCCCAACCAGTACTAGTGTTCAGACTAATCTCGCCACCGACCCGAATTTGGTTCAGGATAATCCCTTATTTTTTCAATTCAAAGAACAGCTCGCTGCCATCAAGCCCAGTTCCTACAAGACCTATGAGCCTTTTGTGCTAGCCGACAACATCGACTATGACCGGGCGATGCGCTTATATTTAGAATGCGACGGTGAGCCGGGGATTTTTCTCTCCAACAAAATTCGCCGCAGTTATGAAATTTCCGAAGCCGACAATAGCGCCTCCTTGTCCCACGTGCTTGGTTATACCGGAAAAATTAGTGAGAAAGAACTGGCAGAAAAGGCCAAGCTATATACGCCGATTGACTACATCGGTAAATCGGGGATTGAATATGTTTGGGAAAAAGAATTAAAAGGAATCCCTGGGCGTAAGGATTCGGAAGTTGATGCCCTTGGCCGTGTAAACAAAGTGGTGAGTGAAACTTTGGCGGTGGATGGTGCCAATCTGGAATTGTCTATTGATAAAGGATTGCAGCAACAAAGCGAAATGGTCTTGCGTCGCTATTTGGAAAAACTTGGTCTCACTTCTGGTTCTGTGGTTGCGCTTGATCCGCGAAACGGCGAGGTTTTGGCGATGGTTTCTTTGCCAGCCTACGACAACAATCTTTTTGCCCGTGGTATTACTTCGGATGAATATCAAAAATTTATTAGCGATCCGGCGATGCCGCTTTTTAACCGTTCTATTTCTGGTGAATACCCCTCTGGTTCAACTGTTAAAATTGTTGTCTCTACCGCTGCCCTGCAAGAGAAGGTGATTTCTGAAAGCACCACCGTCGTTTCCACTGGCGGCCTGCACGTTGGTCAATGGTTTTTCCCAGACTGGAAACCGGGTGGTCACGGCGTGGTTGATGTCAGGAAAGCGATTGCCAATTCGGTTAATACTTTTTTCTACTACGTCGGCGGTGGCTATCAAGGATTTGTGGGGTTAGGGGTTGATCGCTTGGAAAAATATTTCAAACTCTTTGGATTGAATACAAAATCTGGCATCGATTTAACTGGCGAGCGCACCGGTTTTGTGCCTAGCGCTGCTTGGAAAAAAGAAGTGAAAGGTGAATCTTGGTATATTGGCGACACCTATCACCTGGCTATTGGCCAGGGGGATTTAACCGTCACTCCACTTCAGGTAGCAAACTATACTGCTGCCGTGGCCAATGGCGGTACTCTCTATCAGCCGCGAGTTGTGAAAGCGATTTTGGATAGCAACAATCAATTAGTTGAAAACGTTTTGCCAAAAATCATTCGTGGCAATTTGGCTGATCCAAATAATTTGCGCATCGTGAGAGAGGGTATGCGTGAAACGGTCACTGCCGGTTCGGCGCGTAGTTTGCAAACCGTCCCAGTTCCAGTAGCCGGTAAAACTGGTACGGCGCAGTGGAGCAGCAAAAAATATCCGCACGCCTGGTTTGCTGGTTTTGCCCCTTATGACGATCCACAAATCGCTATTGTGGTTTTAGTTGAGGAAGGTCGCGAAGGAAGTTCGGTCGCAACGCCAATTGCCAAAGAAATTTTAACCTGGTATTTTGGTGGGCGGGGAGTGGTCGCACCAGACAAAATTGAAGTTGTTCCGCCAATTGCCACTAGCACCGTGATTGATTAGTAAATAAAAATATTAAAACACCAATTCTATGCCCCTTTGGCTACATCTCTTAACCCATTTTTTATTGGCAGTTCTGGTCGCTTGGATTTTTTATCGTGCCTCAAAACTGCGCTGGATTTCTTTTACCGCCGCCATCATGGGTGGGTTTTTTATCGATGTCGATCATATTATTGAATATCTTATTGTTTTTCATCGCTTTACTCTTCAAGGATTTTTTTATGGTTGGCAATTCTTGTGGAGTGGTAAAAGTTATTTAATCTTTCATGCCTGGGAGTACTTGCCGATTTTACTCTTGCTTGCTTATTTTTTGCGTCACTATCGCAAGGTAGCAATTTTTATAGCCATTCTGGCTGGCGCGGGAGCGGTTCACTTGGTGACCGATTGTTTTATTAATCAATATCCCGCAGAGTTCTATTCTATTAATTATCGCTTGGCTCACAATTTTTCTGCCGAAGAGTTGGTTCCGCCCAAGAATTTAATTTTGGGGAGGGAGGAATATCAGAAATGGTACCCAGAAATGAAGCTGGAATCAGAGCGTTAAAACTACTAATAACTTCTCACGCTAGTGAGTTAACCCGGCTTATTTCTCGGAAATGGCCGGGTTTTTGATTTTTAAAAATTAGCCAAAAAACCACCTTTTAGCACTCTCTTGACTAGAGTGCTAATTTGCTATATAATACCAAAGCAAAGATAAAAATATGATTCTTGATCGCAAAAAATTAATTCTCCAAACCATCATCAGAGAGCATATTCAGACCGCTCAGCCGGTTTCCTCTGGCGCTTTGGTGGATAAGTACAAGCTTGGTGTTTCCACGGCCACAGTCAGGAATGACATGATGGAACTGGAGGAAGAAGGCTATATTTTTCAGCCTCACACCTCCGCTGGTCGTATCCCAACGCCGCGTGCTTATGAAGAGGAAGCAAAATTGCTTAGCTCCGAAGAGAAGCGCAAGCCCTTGAAAGATTCCGAGCGGAGCATTCTTTCGGCAGCTTTTAAAAATGAGGAAGCAGCCTTTAAACAAGTTGCCAAATTAATTTCCGAGTTTTCTGGCAGTGCAATTTTCTGGGCCTTTCACAAAAATAATTTCTTTCACACCGGTCTCGCTAATCTTTTTTCTCAGCCGGAGTTTCGCCAAGTAGAGGCTGTCTGTGATGTTTCTGGCGTGATTGATAAAATGGAAGAAATCATTAGTGGTTTATTTGAAGAATTGCCGCAGGGGACAAGGATTCTGGTCGGCGAGAGCAACCCTTTTGGAAATTTCTTGAGTGTTACTTTGCTCAAATATAATAATTCTGGACAGACTGGAGTATTCGGTATTTTGAGTCCAATCCGGGCCGATTATGGCCACAATCTTTCACTAGTAGAATTCTTGCAAGAACAATTTAATTAAAATTTATGGAAAGCAAAAAAGAAAATCAAATTTTAGTTGCCGCCCACGGCTTCATCATCAACTCTCAGAATGAAATATTACTTCTCAAGGAAAAGGATGGCGATTTGCTTCTGGGGCTCACAGGACTAATTAGTTTGGGCCATGACCCTTTAGAGGTAATTAAGCGCAAGGCGCTCAAGGAGCTGAATTTAAAAGTAAATAATTTTGCCATTTTTGATTCCGGGTTAGTTGACGGCTTATTGGTTTTAAGATTTATCGCCACCGATTTTTCCGGAGAAGTAAAACTCGAAGGAAAGTACGCAGAGTCCTCTTGGCATAGCTTTTCTGCCGCTAGAGAACTAAAAAATATTTGTCCGCATGTCAAAAAAGCGCTAGCTAAAATGGAATTAGAGCTTGAAAAATCAGCTTCTGAGCAGAAATACTTGAGAGCCTTGGCGGATTATCAGAACCTGCTTCGTCAGCACGCTTCCGATAAGAGTGACTTTGTAAAATTCGCTCTTTCTAGTTTCTTGGAAGAAATTTTACCAGTTTATGATCACTTAAAAATGTCTGTTGCCAGTCTGCCGGAGGAAGAGAAAAATAATTCCTGGGTTATGGGCGTAACTTATGTCTTGAAACAATTCAAGGAAACTCTCGAAAGTCATGGTATCGAAGAAATCAAAACTGTCGGTGAAAACTTTGATCATCACACCATGGAAGCTCTCGAGGGACAAGGAGAAAAGGTGACCAAGGAAATCATGGCTGGCTACAAATTAAACAGTAAACTAATCCGCGCCGCCAAAGTGGTGGTGGGGGAATAAATAATAAATTTTTTTCTGTTTATTATTCTGAAAGCCCGTGCAGGCAGAACTTAAGCAGAAAATATTAAAAAACATATGTCACTTATCAAATGGACCCCATTCTTCTCTGATGATGAAATGGATAAAGCCTTCGGCGATTTTCTGCCAGCAGTGCGTGGTGACCAATTTGGTTTTACTCCTGCTGTCGACATGTATGAAGATAAAGATAATATTATCGTCGAGACTCAATTAGCTGGTATCGATCCAGAAAAGGTTGATATCTCTGTGGAAAATAATGTTTTGTGCTTGAAAGGTGAAAGCGAAAAGAAGAGTGAAGTCGATGATAAAAATTATTACCGCAAAGAAATCCGTCGCGGTTCTTTCTATCGCAGCATTGCCTTGCCGGCAAAAGTAGACAGCGATAAGGCGGTCGCAACGAATGAAGGCGGAATGCTGAAAATCGTTATCCCCAAAGCGGCAGAGATAAAAGCAAAGAAAATTGAAATTCAGAAAAAATAATTATAAATTATATGGCTAAGAAAAATGCCGCAAATAGTTTTAAGGACTATTGTCGGTTGGCCCTGGAGACACGTAAGCACTACACCAAATTGGAGCAGAAAAATTGCGGTCGCAATTGGACCAAAGAAGAGATCGCTCAAGGATTTGTGGTTGATGTTGGTGATTTAATGAAAGAGGTGATGAAACAAGCTGGCTTACGTGGTGAAAAAAATCGGGCGACACTTAGTCATGAATTATGCGATTGTCTGTGGAGTATTTTTGTTCTAGCGGACAAATATAAAATAGATCTAGCAGAAGAATTTCCAAAAAACATGGAAATCTTGCAAGCCAAAGTTAAAGATAAATTAAAACAAAAATAATTAAATTTTTAAATATAAAACTATGGGAAAGATTTTAGGAATTGATTTGGGTACCACCAACTCCGCCATGGCGATCATGGAGGGCGGGGCACCAAAAATCATTGAAAACATTGAAGGTAATCGCACCACCCCTAGCACCGAAGCAGTTTCTAAAAACGGTGAACGTCTAGTGGGCGCGGCTGCCAAAAGACAAGCAGTTATTAATCCGGAGAATACCGTTTATGCCGTTAAACGTCTGATCGGTCGTCACTTCAAAGACGAAGAAGTGCAGCGCGATTTAAACACCATGCCTTATAAAATTGTTCAGGCCGGTGAAGGCGTTAAGGTGAAAATGGGAGACAAAGATTATGCTCCGCAAGAAATTTCGGCAATGGTTTTATCCAAACTGAAAGCCGATGCTGAAGCAAAAATTGGTGAAAAAATTACTCAGGCTATTATCACGGTGCCGGCTTATTTTGATGATGCTCAACGTCAGGCCACCAAAGACGCTGGCGTAATCGCTGGCTTGGAGGTAATGCGCATTATTAACGAACCGACTGCTGCTGCGCTTGCTTACGGTTTCGATAAAAAACAAGGGCAGAAGATTGTTGTCTACGATTTAGGCGGCGGTACTTTTGATGTTTCGGTTTTGGATATTTCCGCCGATACAGTTGAGGTAAAGTCCACCAACGGCGACACCCATCTCGGTGGCGAAGACTTTGATAAAAGAATTATCGATTGGATTATTGCTGAATTCAAAAAAGATCAGGGCATTGATTTATCCAAAGATACTCTTGCTCTTCAGCGCATTAAGGAGGCAGCAGAAAAGGCAAAAATTGAACTTTCCACTGCTATGGAAACCGAAATTAATCAGCCGTTTATTTCTACTGATGCCAATGGTCCAAAACACTTGGTCATGAAAATGACCCGTGCTCAATTGGAAAATTTGGTCGGTGATTTGGTGGAAAAAACTATTGAACCATGCAAAAAAGCTTTGTCCGATTCCGGTTTTAACTTGAATGAAATTAATGAAGTGATCATGGTCGGCGGCATGACTCGCATGCCTTTGGTTCTTCAGAAAGTCAAAGAGTTCTTTGGCAAGGAGCCAAATCTCAGCGTTAATCCAGACGAAGTTGTAGCTCTTGGTGCCGCAGTTCAAGCTGGTGTTTTGCAGGGCGACGTAAAAGACGTTTTACTTCTAGATGTCACTCCGCTTACTCTCGGTATTGAAACCTTGGGCGGTGTTGCTACTCCGCTCATCGAAAGAAACACCACTATTCCAACTGCCAAATCTCAGGTATTTTCTACGGCAGCTGACGGTCAGACCAGTGTGGAAATCCACATTGTTCAGGGCGAGAGACCAATGGCTTCTGACAATAAAACTCTTGGAAAATTCATGTTGGATGGTATTCCGAATGCTCCTCGTGGCGTTCCTCAGGTCGAAGTAAATTTTGATCTTGATGCCAACGGAATTTTGAATGTCAGCGCGACTGATAAAGCAACTGGTAAACAGCAAAAAATCACCATCACTGCTTCTTCTGGGCTTTCCAAGGAAGAAGTAGAAAAGATGAAGAAGGAGGCAGAAATGCACGCCGAAGAAGATAATAAAAAGAAGGAACAGGTAGAAATCAAGAACCAGGCCGATGCCGTTGTTTTCACTACTGAAAAAATGATCAAAGAATCTGGTGACAAGATGAAAGTCGAAGATAAGACCGCTTTGGAAGAGAAGGTTGAAGAATTGAAAAAATTAAAAGACTCCACGGACATCGAGGCGATTAAGAAAAAAATGGAAGAGTTGAATGAAGTTGCTCAAAAAATCGGAGCAGCGATGTATCAACAGCCGGGAGCAGAAGCGCCAACTGGCGCCGAGGCACCAGCCGAAGAAAAGAAAGATGAAAATGTGGTTGAGGGTGAAGTAGAAAGTAAGTAATTATTGATTGCGCCTGGCCGCCTCTTTAAATTTAGGGGCGGCTTGCAGAATTAATAAAAAAATGGAAAAGATATTTATTGAAAATAAACTTGGTGAAAAAATCGCTATCTTAATTGATAAAGCAGTAAAGCCGGCCGGTTTAGCTTTTATTGCTCATGGACTTGGCGATAACAAAGACTCTCTGCACATTCAAAAAATTGCTGAGATTTTTTTGAATAATAATTATAGTGTCGTGCGTTTCGATACTCGCAATACTTTCGGCGAGAGCGCTGGAAAATTTGAAGATGCCACGGTGACTAACTATCTCGAAGATTTAGAAGAAGTAATTAACTGGTCCAAGAAGCAGGACTTTTTTATTTCCCCCTTCATTCTCTGTGGTCACAGTATTGGCTCAATGACCGCGGCGGTTTATGCCGAAAAACATCCACAGGAGGTCAAAGCTCTTGCTCCTTTTTCCGCAGTGGTGAATGCTGAACTCAGTAAAGAACAATACAGTCCAGAAGAATTAAAAAACTGGCAGGACAGCGGTTGGTTGGTTGAAGATTGGGACGGGCGTGAAATTCGTCTCAAGTACGCCTACTGGCAAAGCAAAATGAAATACGATCTTCTACCTGCAGTCGATAAATTGACGATGCCAGTTCTGCTTGTGGTGGGAGAAAATGATCACTGCACTCTCCCGCGCCATCAGAAAATACTATTCGACCGCTTGTCAGGAGAGAAAGAGTTTCATATTATCAAAGATGCACCGCACACTTTCCGCAGCGAAAAAAACTTACAAGAACTGCAAATAATTTTGGATAACTGGCTTAAAACTTTAAACTAACTTATGTCTAAAGACTATTACAATACTTTAGGTGTCTCAAAGGGCGCCTCTGCGGATGAAATTAAAACGGCTTTTCGCAAGAAAGCTCATCAGCATCACCCAGACAAGGGCGGCGACGCTGAAAAATTTAAAGAGCTCAATGAAGCGTATCAGGTACTGAGCAACCCAGAAAAGCGCCAGCAGTATGATCAGTTCGGTTCCGATTTTCAAAACGGTCAAGCTGGTGGATACGGCGGTTTTGGTGGTCAAGGTTTCGGCGGCGGCATGAATATCAATATGGATGATCTGGGTGATTTATTCGGTGGTTTTGGTGACATTTTTGGCGGCTTCGGCGGTGGGCGCTCGCATCGCGCTTCAAAAGGTCAGGATCTAATTCTCGATATCAAAATTGATTTCAAGGAAGCGGCGTTCGGCGTTGAAAAAGAAATATCCTATCCACGAGTTGGCGCTTGTCCTTCTTGCCAAGGAAGCGGCGCAGCTACCGGCACAAAAGTTAATACTTGCAAGACCTGCAATGGCAATGGTCGCGTCAATAGAATGCAACGAACTATTTTGGGAAACATTCAAACTCAAACCGCTTGTCCCGATTGTCATGGTGAAGGAAAAATTCCAGAAAAGAAATGTGCTAATTGTCAGGGGACCGGCAGAGCGCGAGTGGATGAAAAATTTACCGTCAAAATTCCCGCAGGAATTGATAGTGGGGAATCAATCAGAATTGCTGGACGTGGTGAGGTTAGCGAAAAGGGAATCCCGGCCGGAGATTTGTTGGTCAGGGTAAAGATTACTCCTCACAAAAAACTAGTTCGTGAAGGCGATGATGTGAGAAGTGTCGAAACCATTGATGTGAGAACGGCAATTCTCGGTGGTAAATTAGAACTAGAAACTCTTGATGGTACTTATAATTTAAAAATTCCAGAAGGCACTCAGCCAAACACCGTTTTCCGTTTGAAAGAAAGGGGAATAACTCGTCTGCGCGGTCGTGGCCGAGGCGATCATTTTGTGGAAGTAAAAGTAGAAATTCCCAAAACCATCAGCCGCCAAACCAAGAAAGCCCTGGAGGGGCTAATCCTTTAGTAAATTTAAAAAGTATTTTATTATTTTATTTATCAATGTTTTTTCGTAGGCAAAAATATATTTTTTGTCCCAGAAAAAGACCTGATAAATAAAATAATAAAATATCTTTGTCTATGCAATTCTTCGATACTCACGCCCATGTTAACTTTAAAGACTTCAAGGATGATGCCGATGAAGTGATTCGTCGCGCTCTAGATAATAATACCTGGATGGTTTTAGTTGGTGCGGAATACAAAACTTCTAATCGTTCTTTGGCTTATGCCAATAAATATGAAAGCGGCGTTTATGCGGCGGTTGGTCTTCATCCGACTCACCTCGAAGAAGTTATTGCTCAAGATAGCGATGATCGCGGCGCCACGCAATTTATCACCCGCGGCGAAGAATTTAATTATGATAGTTATGAAAAGTTAGCTAACTTTGAGAAAGTAGTCGCGATTGGCGAAATTGGCTTGGATTATTATCATTTGGACCTTTCTGGTGACATGGTAGCGGCCAAGAGTAAACAGAAGAAAGTTCTTCTTGAACAATTGAAACTAGCCAGGTCATTGGATCTCCCGGTGATCATCCATTGTCGGCAAGCTCATGATGACTTATTTCCACTCTTGCAAGAATTCAAGAAAGAAAATCGTCATTCCATTTCCCCTGATAGACCATGGGGAGTTATTCATTGTTACTCTGGGGATGAAAACATGGCTTGGGAATACTTCAAGCTCGGGCTCATGATTTCTTTTACGGGGCTAATAACTTTCAGTAAAATGTGGGATGACCTGATTCGCAAGATTCCTTTGGAGAAAATTATGATCGAAACGGATTGTCCTTATATGACCCCAGAGCCCTACCGTGGTCAAAGAAACGAACCTCTGCTGGTACAATATGTCGCCGGAAGAATTGCTGAGATTAAGGGTGTAAAGCTAGAAAGAGTGGCAGAAGTAACCACGGATAATGCCAAAAAATTCTTTGGAATCTAGGTTTTGCGGTCTTTTTCGTAATGTAATCAGTTTATTGTCAAATATTGGAGTCGTTATCTTTATGGTAGCGACTTTTTGGTTTTTAAGGATGATAAAAATGCTGCTCCTCGGTTGACTTAGCCAGTATTTTGCGCTATAAATTAGTTAGGAACGTTAAATTTTTGTTGGTAAAGGGGGTTTTATCGCCTTTTTTATTTTTGCCATTATGCCAAACGATGATGGGAAGAAGCCAAATCAAGCTTGGTCAATCGCCGCCAGAACTATGGGCGTGGCTTCGGCTTGGATAGTTGGCCCAGTTCTAATCGGCCTCTTGATTGGCAAATGGTTGGACCAAAAATATTCTACCGGCCCACTGTTAATGGTTATTTCTCTGGCCGCTTGTTTCCTGATTTCCATGTTTGGTATTGTGCGCGGCGCTTTGAAGGAATTCAAAAAAATAGAGGCCGCAGAAAAAGAAGAAAAAGAAAAAATGTAATTTATGGCAGTAGAACAAGAGATCTTACACGAAAATACTTTATTTGCTGAACCGATTTTTCACATCGGCTCTTTTACGGTTAGCAATTCTTTATTGAATTCCTGGCTAGTGGTAGTCGTGGTTTTAATTATCGGCTTAGCGATTCGCAAGAAGGTAAAGCTTGTTCCTCGTGGCGTGCAAAATGCTTTGGAAATTGTTTTTGAGGCTTTTTTGGGAATTTTTGATGGCGTTACTGGCGACAGGAAACGTTCTTTGAAGTTTGCTCCGCTCGTTCTGGCTTTCTTCTTCTTTATCCTTCTTAATAATTGGCTCGGCCTACTTCCCGGCGTCGGTTCGATTGGCCAGGTAATTAGTGAAAATGGCGAACTAATTTTTGTCCCATACTTCAGAGGAGCTACCGCCGATTTGAATACCACCCTCGCTCTTGCCACTATTGGTGTGGTTTTGAGCCATATTTTTGGCGTTATGGCTGTTGGCGGCTGGAATTACCTGAATAAATTCATTAATATCAAAGCTTTTTTGGAAATTCCCAAGAAGATCAAAAAAGATCCGACCATTCTCTTGGTTAATCCAATTAAAGCCTTTGTTGGTTTAATTGAAATTATTGGTGAATTAGCGAAGATTGCCAGTTTGTCCTTTCGTCTTTTCGGTAATATTTTTGCCGGTGAAGTTTTGCTTGCAGCAATGTCCGCCATTTTGGCTTTTGGTATCCCGATTCCGTTTATGTTTCTGGAAGTTATTGTTGGTCTAATCCAAGCTCTGATTTTTGCCATGTTAATTCTGACCTATCTGACTATTGCCACTTCTCAGGAAGAACACTAAGATTAATTTTTAATTATATAAAGAATTAAGTAATTCAGTCTGCTAAGCGTTTTATCCAATTCGTTTCGCGACCGAAATAAACAGTATGGAAAATGTAATGTTAGCAAAAGCCTTGGCTATCGGCCTCGGTTCTATCGGTCCAGCCCTTGGTATCGGTTTTATTGGCGCTAAGGCCATGGAAGCAATCGGCCGCAACCCAGAAGCTGCCGGAAAAATTTTAGTGCCAATGCTTTTGGCTTCAGCTTTCGCGGAAGCGGTGGCTATTTACGCCCTCGTTATCGCTTTCAGTATCAAATAATAATTTGGTTTTCTGAGCCGAACTTAAACCTCGGTTCAGCTATTAGTTTATTATTACAAAAATATGGAATCATTAGTTTCTACTTTTCACCTAGATTTAAAATTATTCATTGCCCAGGCGATCAATTTTGCGATTGTTCTGGCGGTGCTTTATTATTTTGCTTTCAAACCGATTGCTAAGGTAATGGAGGAGAGAAGCCAAAAAATCGAAAAGAGCCTGGATGACGCCAAAGCCATTGAGGCCAAGTTAAGCGACGCCGAAACTGAAAAGAAAGAAATAATCACCGAAGCAAAAAAGGCGGCTACCGAAATTTTAGAAAAAGCTAATGAGCAAGGAGAATTACGTCAGAAAGAAATGGTTGCCAAGGCCAGGGAAGATATCGGCCAAATCATTAACGCTGAAAAAGCAAAAATGCAGGTAGAAAAAGCGGAAACTCTCAAGGCTCTGAAAGCAGAAACTGCAGAACTGGTGGTTTTGACTGTTGAAAAATTATTGAAAGAAAAGATGAATAGTGAAAAGGATCAGGAGTTAATCAAAAAACTGGTTAAATAAGAGATATGAAAATCAGTCCCAAACAATACGCAAGAGGTTTATATGACTCTCTTCTTGGCAAATCCGATTCGGAGGTCAAGGAGGTTTTGCATACTTTTGTGAGTATTTTGGGAAGAGACAGAGTACTAAGTCGTGAAAAAGAAATTACCGCCGCTTTTGTAGAAATCTGGAATTCTGAAAATGGAGAAATGGCTGCCTCAATCACTAGCGCTCATGAATTGGCCGGTGATTCTCGTGAAGCCGTGGTCAGTTATCTGAAAAACCGCACGGGCGCCAAAAGTGTTATTCTCACTGAAAATGTTGATAAGAATTTACTCGGCGGTTTCGTTTTAAAATATGAAAGTAAAGTTCTGGATGGTAGCTTGAAGACGAATTTGGCTGACTTGAAAGCGAGCATGGAGAAATAATTATTTTTCAATAAATTTATTTAAAATAGTTTTTATTACTAATAACCAATATGTCAACTAAAGACTTTATCATTGAACAACTGAAGACGGAGATATCCGGATTTAAAGCTGAAATTAGTGAAAAATCAGTCGGACGGGTTTTGAAGATTTCCGACGGTATTGCTCTTGTTTCTGGTTTGTCAGAAGCAATGATGTCAGAAATTTTAACCTTCAAAACTGCTCATGGTGATGTCGCTGGAGTGGCCTTAAATCTAGAAGAAAATTTGGTTGGCGCCATTATTTTGGGCGAATTTACTGCGATTAAAGAAGGTGATGAAGTTTTAGCCACCAAGCGCATTTTGGAAGTACCAGTCGGCGAGGCGATGGTTGGCCGCGTGGTTAACCCACTTGGTGAACCAATTGATGGTAAGGGTAAAATTGAGGCTAGTAAATTCTATCCAGTAGAAAAAATTGCTCCTGGTGTTATTACTCGCGCTTCAGTCAACCAACCAGTGCAAACTGGTATCAAATCTATTGATGCGATGATTCCGATCGGCCGCGGCCAACGCGAACTAATTATTGGTGACCGTCAGTTAGGAAAAACTGCCATTGCTATTGATACTATTATTAATCAGAAAGGGCAGAACATGAAATGTGTTTATGTTGCCATTGGTCAGAAGGAATCCAAGGTTGCCGGCATCGTTGCCAAACTTGAAGAAGCCGGTGCGATGGCTTACACCACAATCGTTTTGGCTGGCGCCTCCTCTCCAGCATCGTTACTTTACATTGCTCCTTATGCTGGCTGCGCGATGGCGGAATATTTTCTTGATAAAGGAGAAGATGTTTTGATTGTCTATGATGATTTATCCAAGCACGCAGTTTCATATCGTGAAATTTCTTTATTACTTCGCCGTCCACCAGGTCGTGAAGCTTATCCTGGCGATGTTTTTTATCTCCATTCCCGTTTACTAGAACGTGCTTGTAAATTAAATGCCGATTTTGGTGGTGGTTCAATTACTGCCTTGCCAATTATCGAGACCCAAGCTGGTGATCTTTCTGCTTATATTCCAACCAATGTTATTTCTATTACTGATGGTCAGATTTTCTTGGAGCCAGAGCTATTTTATAAAGGCAATCGTCCGGCAGTGAATGCTGGTTTATCAGTTTCTCGCGTCGGTTCTTCTGCTCAGATTAAGGCGATGAAGAAGGTAGCCGGAAAAATGCGTTTAGAGGCTGCTCAGTATCGCGAACTTGCTGGTTTTGCTCAATTTGGTTCTGATTTGGATGAAGATACTCGCAGAAAACTAGAACGCGGCCAGAGATTATACGAAATCTTTAAGCAAGACCAGTATCAACCGCTATCAGTCGCCAAACAAGTTTTGATTTATTGGTCACTCTTGGGTGGTCACTTGGACAATGTCCCGGTTGAAGATATCAGAAAATTTGAAGAAGGTTTATACAAATACGCCGACACAAATAACGAAGTTCTGAAGTTAATTGCTGAAAAGAAAGAGTTGAGCGAAGAAATTGAAGCAAAGATGAAATCCCTAGTTGAAGACTACAAGGGCACGGTCGATTATTTATTAAAGTAAAATCAGGAAGTTATATTGTAACGTGTTTGTGTGTAACTTTTTATCAATATTTTTTTGTAAAGATAAAATTGATGTTAATCAATTTTAGCCCCAAAAAAAATCCTGATAAAAAGTTACACACAAACAAAGTATATGGCAAAAACAAAAGAAATATCCCGTCGAATCAAATCTGTTGCTAACACCAAAAAAATCACCAGAGCAATGGAAATGGTTGCTGCGGCCAAGATGAGAAAGGCCCTGGAAGCCGTTTTGAAGACTCGCACTTATGCAAATTTAAGTTGGGAGACGGTTTTGCATTTGGCCAACTTGTCTCAAGCGCAGAGTGAACCGATTCATGAGCTTTTGTCTGCCAGAAAAGAGATTTCTCGCGTTGCGATTATTGTTATCACTTCAAACCGCGGCTTATGTGGTGGTTTTAATTCTTCTTTGGTTTCTAAAGTCAAAGAATCTATTGTTCGCCACCCCATTCCTACTGACTTTATTTTGGTTGGTCGCAAGGCGTCTGCGCTTTATGGTCTGGCTAATACCGAGGTTGCTGCGGAATTTCCGAAAGAAGATATTCTTAGTAAAATTGCCGAAATTGCTCCAATCACCAAAATGGCAATTAATGATTATCTGAGCGGTAAGTATGATAAGGTCTTGGTTGCTTATACTGATTTTGTTAGCGCTAGTCGCCAAGTTTCGCGAGTTAAGCAGATTCTTCCAGTGGAGCTCGAAGAAGGAGAATATTTGGGTATTGCCAGTTCTGATCCGCGCATCGGTGTTACCAAAGAAATGTTGGCCGAGAAAGAGAATAAACATCTAGCCGCTGATCAGGGTCACTATGAATTTATTTTTGAACCAAGTCCGAAAGAAGTATTGGACAAAATTATCCCCAAATTATTAGAAGTTCAGTTATTTCAGGCATTTTTAGAATCGAACGCTTCTGAGCATAGCGCCAGAATGAGCGCGATGCATCAGGCGACCGAGGCAGCTAGTGATATGGTTGCCGAATTAACCCTATTTTATAATAAAGCTCGTCAGGCCGGTATCACTGCCGAAATTGCGGAAATCAGTGCTGGCGCTAATGCGCTCGCAGAATAATTTTTTAAGGATAAAAATAATTTAAATAATATGTCGGAAACAAAGAAAAATACTGGAGTCATCAAACAGGTAATTGGCGTCGTCGTCGACGTTTATTTTGCTGATCATTTGCCAGAAATCTATCATGCTCTGGAAATTGATAATAACGGCCAAAGACTAGTTCTCGAAGTCGAACAGCATACCGGATCAAACATGGTTCGCTGTATTGCGATGGGTTCAACTGACGGCTTAACTCGCGGCACAGAAGTAATTGATACTGGAGCGCCAATCTCGGTGCCGGTCGGCAAAGAAACTCTCGGCCGCATTTTTAACGTTCTTGGTGAAACCGTTGATGGTGGAGCGCCAATCAAGGCGGAAAAGAAATATCCAATTCATCGTCCAGCTCCAAAATTTACCGAACAATCCAACAAGACCGAGATTTTAGAAACCGGTATTAAAGTTATCGATTCAATTTGTCCAATTGCTAAGGGTGGTAAGGTCGGTTTATTTGGCGGTGCCGGTGTCGGTAAGACTGTGGTTATTTTGGAATTAATTCACAATATTGCCAGTGAGCACGGCGGTTATTCAGTTTTTGCCGGCGTTGGTGAACGTACTCGTGAAGGAAATGATTTGTATCACGAGATGAAAGATAGTGGCGTTTTGGACAAAGTATCCATGGTGTTTGGTCAGATGAATGAACCGCCTGGTGCTCGTGCTCGCGTTGCTCTTTCTGGTCTTTCGGTCGCTGAATATTTCCGCGACGAAGCTCATCAGGACGTTTTATTCTTTGTCGATAACATTTTCCGCTTTACTCAGGCTGGCTCTGAGGTGTCTGCTCTTTTGGGACGCATGCCTTCCGCCGTTGGTTATCAACCTACTTTGGCAACTGAAATGGGTGAACTTCAAGAACGTATTACTTCCACCAAAGATGGTTCTATTACTTCTATCCAAGCAGTTTATGTACCAGCTGACGATTTGACCGATCCAGCACCAGCAACCACTTTCGGCCACCTAGATTCCACCGTGGTTCTGTCTCGCTCCTTAGCCGAACTCGGTATTTATCCAGCTGTTGACCCTCTAGATTCTTCTTCAATTATTCTTGATCCAAAAATTGTTGGTGAAGATCATTATGAAGTAGCTCGTGGCGTACAGAAAATTTTGCAGCGCTACAAAGACCTTCAAGACATCATCGCCATTTTGGGTATGGAAGAATTATCCAGCGAAGATAAGATTGTCGTGGCTCGCGCTCGTAAAGTACAGAAGTTTTTGTCTCAACCTTTTGCAGTAGCCGAAGCTTTCACTGGTCGCGCCGGAAAATATGTCAAACTTGCTGACACCGTCCGTGGTTTTAAAGAAATTCTGGCCGGTTTGCACGATGATAAAAATGAGGATGATTTCTACTTGAAGGGCGGAATTGAAGAAGTAGTTCCTAATGCCTAATTTATGTCAGAAAATAAAAGCATAAAATTTGAAATTGCTACCCCGGAAAGAGTTCTTCTCAAAGAAGAAATAGTTTCGGTTAGTGTCCCAACCGCGAGCGGGGAAGTAACTATTTTGCCCGATCACATTCCAATGGTTTCCATTCTCAAACCGGGAGTTTTGGAAATTCGTCTTTTAAGCGGTGAGACTTCTTTGGTGGCAGTTTCCGGCGGATTCTTGGAAGTTTTGAAAAATAAGATTGTTATTCTCGCCGATACAGCTGAGAAAGCGGAAGAGCTCGACGAACAGAGGATTATTGATGCCAGGAATAAAGCTCAGGAAATGCGCCAGAGTGAACAATTTAAAGATGATGTGGAATTTGCTGATTTGGCCGTTCGCTTAGAGAAGGAATTGGCTCGTGAGCACGCTTTGAATAAATGGCGTAAATTAAAGAACATAAATAAAAACAACTAAATAAACATAACAACGATGAGTAATTTTGAAAACGGGCACGACAATGCCCAAGAAAACATGAATCTTGGCTGGGATGCATCTCGCCATAATCAGGTAGTTGAGCGTTTGCTAAAAGGAGAAAACGTTCAATCAATCCTCGAAAGCCTTCCAGGTTTTTCTGAATCTTTTGATCATCCACTAGATACAATTGACTGTTCTGATGGACGTGTTTTAGACGGCAGAAAAATCGGTATTGCCGGTAGCGGTATGCTTCTTTCAGAAAAAGAGCGTGACTTATTTATTCAGAACTATCGCGGGAAGATAAAAAAGTTAACCACTCATCGCGATTGCGGTGCTGCGGGGATTGCTTTTAGATCGCTCGGTGAAGGGGAAATTCCCGAAGGTATTTCTTCTGCTGATGAATACGGCACTTATCAAGGAAAGAAACTAGCTGAAGCCTTGGGGGCAGAACATGAATTCATCGAAAAATTAGCTAATGATTATCACAATGAAGTGGCGATTGTCCTGGATTCTACTGGAACCTTTGATTCGACCAGTATTGCTGATTTTCCAGCTCATTTTGTTTGCTCTGGTGCAGGGCTTGGTTTTTCGGAAGAATATATGAAGACCGAATTAAAAACTTTAGCCGGCATTGCTTTGGGTAGCCATGGTTTTGGACAACGATTTACTGAGGAAAATCCTCTGTATATCATTGTGACTGCTAATAGCAACGTCGAAGGTCTTTTCTGGAAAACAATTGCCGAAGTAGCGCTTGCCGATTTCTCAGGGAAGGTAGCCATAAAAAGCTTTGTTCGACCCCAGATTTCATAAGATTTGAGTAAACAAAAAAAGCCTCTGAAAAAATCAGGGGCTCTTTTAATATTAAGAAGTAAATCAGGTTTTTCTATTAGAGCAGACTTATTAGCACTAATGCGCCAATAATTATTCGGTACCAGCCAAAAGCCTTAAAATCGTTTTTCTGAATGTATTTGATGAAGAACTTAATTCCAGCCATCGCGGTCACAAAAGCCGCTATCAGGCCGACCAGGAGCACTCCTAGGTGATCGCCATTGATACTGCCTGGATTCTTGTAGATATCCAAGACGGTTGCCGCCAACATTGTTGGGATTGCTAACAAGAACGAGAATTCCACAATTGTTTTGCGCTTAATCCCCATGCCAAGACCGCCAACAATCGTTGCCGCGGAACGGGAAACGCCAGGAATCATGGCTACCGATTGAGCAACACCAAGCATTGCTGCCTGGCGGTAGCTAATATTTTCTAATTCTAGCACTTGCTCATTTTCGGCGCTTTTATTTTTTTTGGCGTACCACTTTTCAAAAATTATTAATAAAATTCCGCCAATAAATAGAGCCAAACCGATGACCAGCAAACTTTCCATGAAAAAGTTCTTGATGATTTTATACAGGATTAAACCGATAATTGCTGTGGGAACGAAGGCGGCTGCCAATTTCCAGACGATGGAAAGGTTTTGCCAAATCCGCCTCCAATAGAGAACAACAACCGCCGCAATGGCACCCAGTTGAATAGAAATTTCAAAAGTTTTCAAGAATTCGCTACTCGGTATGGCTAGTAATTTGCTAGCAATAATCAGGTGAGCGGTAGAAGAAATTGGCAGAAATTCGCTTAATCCTTCCACAATTCCTAGTATTAAAGATTGGATAATATTCATATATTTGTATTTATATCATCCATTCTACTATAAGCAGCACTTTTAAGCCATTATTGACAAAAGTTTATTAGTATGATAATGTTTTCGAGTTAAATCAATCATTAGTAATTTAAAAATTTTATAAAATGAATTTAATTCGTGTAATGTACACCCTAAAAATTGGGGATAAGAGATTTTTGAAACAGATCTTCGTGCAAGCGGTGCCGGTCAAAGGAACTAGCATCAAAATCGTAAACAGCTGCTTCGTTGTTGATGACGTTGAGCAGGACCTGGATGCGTATAGTGATTTACTTAATTTCGGCGATCAATCTTGTGAGTCGGTTAGAGCAAGTGTTGACCGGGGCTGTCATAGTGGGCAAGACTGCGACAGGATCATTGATGATTTATTAAAAAACGACTGGGGTGAGGCAAAAGAAAGGAAGTAGTTATTTTATTTTTCTTTGATTCTCATGGGCTTAAAAATAGATCTGCCTCACGAAACAAGTCACCTCAAGTTAATGGGGTCTTTGTATTTTGATCCATCGGGAAAAAATAAATTTCTGTTTATTCCCGCCGACAAGGCTAGCAAATCTATTGTTCCCCGGGGAATGAAAGGGCTAGCCATGATTTATGAAATTACCGAAGAAAAGAAATATCGAGATTTATTATTTTCTTTGCGAGCTGGTCTGGAACAATTATTTTTTAATGAAGAAAATGTTTTGGGTCCTTGCGTTTTGGATAGCAAAATTCTTCCGATTTACAAAAAAGGCGACCGAATGCTTTTTCTTTTCAAACGGAAAGATGAGAAGAGTTATTCGGTTGTTAGTGCGAAAAAAACTTATTGTCGAGAATTACTAGAAATTGCTGGCTGTCCTTACTGTATTAAGTTAGGTAGTCACCATCTCGACAACCAAGAAATCCTAAATCCCAGGAAAAACCTATTGGCCTTTCCTTTCTAACAAAAAACAGCTAAACCAAGAGCTGTTTTTTTCTTTATCTTTTTTCGCCAAAACTATCTTTTTTTGTTATAATACTTATACTATTTTCAACTATATGCAAAAAGTAAAAAAATCAGTTAAATCTTCAAAAAAGCCAATTATTGTGGCAGTTTCTGGATACTTTAATCCTCTTCATGTTGGTCATCTTGATATGATTGAGAAAGCAAAAAAGCTCGGCGATAAGTTGGTTGTAATCGTTAACAACGATAAGCAAGTCGCCCTCAAGGGACGAGTGCCTTTTATGTCCGAGAAAGATCGCCTAAGAATCATTCGGGCCCTGCGAGACGTCGATCAAGCTGTTTTGGCAGTAGACGACTATAAACTTGCTAGTGGTGAGGTCCCAGTAATCAAATCTTTGGCCAAATTGCGACCGAATATTTTTGCCAACGGCGGTGATCGTCACAGTATTGTGAATGTTCCAGAATACGAAGTCTGCGAAAAATATCAGATCAAAATGGTTGACGGCTTGGGTAAAAAAATCCGTGCCAGTTCGATAATGATCAGAGAGGCCGCTGAAAAAAGAGAAGCTCTTGAAAAGAAACTTCTAAAACCAAAAAAGTAACATGAGAAATAAAATAATTAAAATTTCGATTGTCCTTTTAATTGCGGTGTTGCTCTTGATTTTTGCGCAGCCGATTTGGGTGAAAATCGAAAATAAGGTGCCAACCAGGATTGAGTCCCACTTAAACCATTTTTTTGGCAGAAAATCTTTATTGGAGCGCCGGGCAAAAAAGGCTGAAGTTTCCGTTTCTATCTTGGAGGGCAAGAATCTGTCAGAAACAATCAATGCTTTTGCCGAGAAAGGCTTGAGTTCTGCTGATGAATTCTATCGTTTTTCTGGTAAACCAAAAATTGATTATCGCCTCAAAGATTCCTTGGTCTGGCCAAAAGATTATTCCGATCGCTTTGATTTTTTGAAGGACAAACCGAAGTATTATAGTTTGGAGGGGTATTTGTTTCCCGATACTTACCGTTTCTTTTCCGACGTTAGTGCTGATGAAATTATCGTCAAGATGTTGGAGAATTTTGATCGCAAACTGACCAAAAAAATGAAGGAGGATATTGCTGCGCAGGGAAGGTCAATTTTTGAGATTATTACCATGGCCTCTATTATTGAAAAGGAAGCTCCTATCAACTACGGTACTGGCGACAACAATGATGCACGAATAATTTCTGGTATCTTTTGGAGACGTTTGAAAAATGGCCAGGCTCTACAATCTTGCGCTACCCTGGCTTATGTTTTGGGAGAAAATAAAGCACAATATAGTGAAGCGGACACCAAAGTTGACTCTCCTTTTAATACCTATGCTTATCGTGGCCTACCGCCCGCGCCAATTGCTAATCCGGGGATTTTGGCAATTGAAGCCGCTATTTATCCAGTGGACACAAGCTATAACTACTTTCTGACTCCGGCGGGAACGAAAAAAATTGTTTTTTCCAGTACTTATGAGGAGCACTTAATTAACAAGAAGAAATATCTTGATTAAAAATATGTTTGACGAACATTTTTCGGAAAACAATGCGCAGCCGACCTCTGAAAAAGGTGGTTCGGGGGCAATGAAAAAAATATTGATAATTTCCGCTATCGCCATTTTTCTTCTAATGGCAATTGGTGCGGGCGCTTTCTGGTTTATTCTTTCTCGGCAAAAAGCTCAGCCGAAAATTGAGGAAATTGTGGCCACAACTAGTGCTCCCGTTGGCACGATGACCGGACAACTCGCTACTAGTACTTCGCTTTCTGAAATTAAACCTGGAGATTTTTTGATTGAACAGGTTTCTTTTCAAAATTTCTATCAAGCACCACCTAGCGATTTCCAGTTCAAAATAAATAACTACAGCTTACCGCTTAATGTAAAAACGGACATTATTAACTACTACGACATCTCCCGTAAATTATCTCTCGATCCTGGTCTCTCAAGTTTGGACAAAAATGGTTTCGCGATTATTGATAATCCCGATGCAGTAAAAAATAGTGATTTCTATTCTTCATTCTCTTGGCTGAAGAGTAAGGGGATTCCTATTCTAATCACCGCCGACTTTCTTTCTTATTATTATCAAAATAGCTTAAAATTAAGCTTCAAGCACTTAGAGGAAAATCTGTTTTACGATAGCTTGCAAAAGATCAGTAAGGAGTTATTTGATACCGCAAGAATGCGCTATGAAGCCCGTCGCGCTAAAATTGGTAATACCAATGATCAGATCCTTGAAGGAGAGCGCTTGGAATTGGCTTTTTTCGCGGTTTCCCTGCAACTTTTAAAGCCGCAAGTCGATCAAATAACTACCGACAAAGTGGCTTATCCGGAAAAATTTAGCTCGGCCGAAGCCAAAGATTTTGATTTTTCCCTGCCAGAATACCTGAAGGATGACGTGGAAAGGGAAGTCGCTCTTATTAGGTCAGCAAAAGAAACCGTGAAGTCACCGGTGCTCCTTTATAACAGAAATTATAATGACTTCACTCTTCCTTCAGAATTTCGTAATAATGCTCGTCTGAACAATTTTTATTTAGCGGCAAAATGGTTGAATTCAGTTTTCCCTCTTTATTATCAGAGTAAGGATTGCCCGAGCTGTCAGTTAGACGAAAATGACTGGCAGGTTAATTTAACAGCCGCCTCTTTTATTTCCCAAGATTTCTATAGCAGCTATCGAGTAAAGAATCAGTGGGCTCGTATTTACAAAACTCTCTCTTTTTATAAAGGCTTGCGTGGAGATTTAACTTATTTGGAATACCACAAAGTTTTAGGAGATATCTTTGGTGAGAATTACAATCTGGAAGCTTCTTTGGGGGCGGAAAATTCTTCTTCTTCTGCCAATTTTAATCAATTGCGCTCACGTTTGCTGGCCCTGCGTTTTCCGGAATGGGCTGGCGGCTATAATCGTGACGATCTTGCCGTCCGTCCGCAAATCGGCTTTCGGGTTTTAGCAGATTTTTATTCGGCCAATGATTTCATTTCTCGCGAATTGACAGCGCCACAGGTCGGGGCTTATCAGGGAAAGGATTTAGAAATTAGTTCTTTATGCCAATCAACAAAAACTCGCTGCAAGTTGTTGGCTCTGGATGTGGTTAATTTAATGGTTTCTGCTCCTGATCCAAATTGGCTTTTAAACATTAATTACCAGGGTTTTACGGCTAAATTCTTAGCCCTGAAAGATACTCTGTCCAAATTCTCATCTTGGCCAACCAGTAATTACTGGTCTACCATAAAAATAGTTAGAGATTATTTGGGCGCACCAAAATCTCAGCTGCCGATTTTTGGTCAAAATGACGCTTGGAAAAAACGCCAAATTGATGCTAGCAAGGCTTGGTGGTTGAATTTGCAATCTAGCTCGGATTCCGTTAAAGTAACAAACAGCGGTTCTTTGGGGAGTGGTAGCGATTTACAGGGAGCAGAGTACTATTATCTTGAGCCAGACCTTAATTTATTGAATAATCTGGTTGCAAATAGCCAAATGATTCTCGGAATGTATCGAGCTTTGCAAATAAATTCCGAAGACCCCGGTGCTTATTCTCGAGTGGAGATGATGTCGAAGGATTTAGAATTCACGAGAGAACTGGCCAAAAAGGAATTGTCCGGCCAAGGACTTTTAATCGAAGATGATGTCTTTCTCGGTAAATTAGTTGGCCAATATCAAACGGTTAAAGCGAATCTGGACCAATTTAATTTAGGAGCAACCAGTCTGAATTACAAATTCGCCGCACCAAAATTTTTAATTTTAATTTCACAGACCGGAACCACCAAGTCTTTCAGCGTTGGGCCGATATTTTCCTACTCTGAAAGTCGTTAAAACATGAAAAAAAATACCTATCACCTTATCACTATCGGTTGTCAGATGAATAAAGCTGACAGCGAGCGCGTTGCTTCCTTTTTGGAAGAACGCGCTTTTCGGCTATTAGAGGATTTTACCGAGGCCAACTTGGTGATCTTAACGACCTGCGGTGTCCGTCAATCTGCCGAAGACCGGGTTTATGGTCTCGTTAATCAAATTAGAAAAGCCAATACAGAGGCGACGGTGGTTATCACTGGCTGTCTGGCAAAAAGAAAAGACGTCTGGCGCCGTTTAAAGGGGCAGGTTGATTTATTTATGCCAATCAACGAATTGCCCAATATTTTTGAGCTTTTAGAGAAAAATGTTTCCAGAAAAGAGCAGGGTCTGGTAGATAGTAGAATTATCGAAGGAGAAAAATATCTTTCCATTGAACCGAAATATCAGAGTCCTTACACCGCCTATGTTCCGATTGGTAATGGCTGCGATAATTTTTGCGCCTATTGTGTTGTGCCTTATGCACGTGGTCGAGAAGTCTATCGACCGCTAGAAGAAGTTATCGCTGAGGTCCAGGGGCTCCTGGCCAAGGGTTATAAAGAAATCGTTCTTATTGCTCAGAATGTGAATAGCTATCTTAGCGGCCAAGACAAATTTCCAGACCTTTTGAAAAAAGTCCTCGCCTTGCCTGGAGAATTTTGGGTGCGCTTTTCTTCTAGCCATCCAAAAGATTTAAGCGATGAGCTTATTGCTCTTTTGGCGGATCAAAAGATGTGCCCCCATCTTCATTTGGCCGTGCAAAGCGGTGATGATGAGGTTCTAGAGAGAATGAACAGAAAGTATACCGCCAGTCATTACCGCGGCTTAATCGCCAAAGCACGGGCTGTCCGTCAAGATTTAGCAATAACTACCGATGTGATTGTCGGCTTTCCTGGAGAAACGGAAGAACAATTTGAAAATTCGGCAAAGCTTTTTCAAGACTTGAAATTTGACCTGGCATATACCGCTCAATATAGCCCGAGGCCAGGAACGGTTTCCGCTTTAATGGAAGACAATGTCTCTAGAGAGGAAAAGCGTCGGCGAGAGAAGGTGCTAACCGAAATTTTAAAGATCAGTGGTGAGGAAAAAAACCGAGAATATCTTGAGAAAGAAGTACTTGTTTTGGTCGATGGTACAAATAAGAATGGTAAATACTACGGTAAGACTGGTAGTTATAAAACGGTAATCTTTACCGCGCCAGAGAATATAAGAAAAGATGACCTGGTGGGCAACTTTGTAAGCGTCAAAATAATTGCGGTGATGGACTTTGGTCTAGAGGGGCAATTAGTGATCTAAAAAAAAGAAGAAAGGAACCGTTACTCAAGCGGTTCCTAACATTTTCGAATATGAATTGTTTATACAAACCAAAAGGTTTGATTAAATATTATCGGGATTAGTATTATTTGTCAATATTATCTTTCAATTAGCATTTTTCGCTAGTTTTCTTAAAATAATTTATGTCCAATAAATTAGCCAAAAAACCAAAGGTTTTGGTAATTCTTGGTCCGACTTCTGGTGGCAAGACAGCTCTCGGGGTTCGCCTGGCTTTTGAGTTATCCGGAGAAATAATCTCGGCAGATAGTCGTCAGGTTTATCGAGGGATGGACATCGGTACCGGCAAGGACCTGGGCGAATATACGGTTGAGGGGAAAAATATTCCCTATCATTTAATTGACATCGTCTCTCCGAACACTAACTTTAATCTTGCCAAGTACCAGCGCTTAGCCACTAAGGCGATCGAGAAAACTATTGCTAGAGGGAACTTACCAATTATCGTTGGTGGCACCGGTCTTTATTTGCAATCTTTGGTAGATAATTACGCTTTGGCTAACGGTAAAAGCGATCTAAAGCTGAGAGCGGAACTGGAACTTCTGGGAGCTGATAGATTATTTACCAATTTAAAAAATCAGGCGCCAGATTTCGCCGACAAGTTAAACAATAGTGATCGAAATAATCCCCGACGCCTAGCTCGCTACTTAGAGCTTGCCGCAGAAGGAAGATTGTCGGAAATTGGTAAGCGTGCAGCAAAATATGATTTTTTAATTCTTGGAACGCTTCGTGATGACGAAGATTTGCGGAAAAGAATCAGTGACAGGAGAAGAGAAATGATTGAAAAGGAGGGCTTGGTTGAGGAGGTAAACCATCTTCACAAAAAGAGTGTTTCCTGGAAGCGACTAATTTCCTTCGGTCTCGAGTATAAATTTGTGAGTTGGTTTTTAATGGGGAAAATGGATTACGACACGATGTGCTCGAAGTTAGATACCGAAATTTGCCAATTTGCTAAACGTCAAAAAACCTGGTTCAAAAGATGGGAGAATCAGGGAACTAAAATAAATTGGGTAAAAAGTCTTGGCGAGGCGCGTCGGATAAGCAGCGATTGGCTAAAGAAATAAATATGATCAAATTATCTTTTACTCGCCAAGAATTAGATGCTGTCCTGAAAGACCCTGCTTATCAACCAGAGAAACTGCTCAGTTTTTTGGCAAGAGATTTGGGAGATATCTACACCTCTGATGCCGGACTTTGGGAGAAATACACCATTGGTGAGCATACCTTAATGGTCTTACGGCAATTTGAAAAGTACTATTCTTACCAAATACTTCCCGCGCAGATTGACCGCAATTTTTTTCGTTTTTTTATCTCCTTGCATGATATTGGCAAGAAAAAAGCTATTGAATTAGGGAATAAAGATTTGCAGCACGAGCATACTACTGCCCTGGCTGGTGATATTTTTCAACAATTAAATTTTTCTGATCAGGAATGGCACTTATTTGAATCGCTTGTCGAACGAGAATATTTGGGTCATTATTTCAAGGGCAGGGATATTAAGGCAACTTGTCAGGAAATAATTTCTGCTTGCAAGAAGACCGACTTGTCGTTACTTGATTTCTTGGCAGTTTTAGAAATGTTTTATAAAGTTGACGCTGGAAGTTACACTAAGGATGCTTCCGGCTTAGAGTCTTTGGATAAACTTTTTTTCTTTGATCATGTTAATCATCGGCTCAATTTTTCCAAAGAAGTTGAAGAAAAATTTATAATTCTTCGGGACGCGCTAATTTATAGGCAATAAGATTTAGTAATAAAAAAATCCGTCACCAGAGTGACGGATTTTTTTTATTTGGTGAGATGATTTTCCAGAATTTTCTTGGTAATTTCCGGGTCAGCTTTGCCGCCAGTTTTTGCCATCACTTTTCCTAGAAAGAATGCCAATAAGGGGAGTTTTCCTTGTTTGTATTGTTCCGCCTGTTCGGGAAAAGTATTAATAATTTCCTTGGCGATATCTTCAATTATTTTTTCGTCACTGATTTTTTCTAGACCAGATTTTTCTACTATTTCTTGTGGGGTTTTTCCTTCTTTAAACATTTGACTTAAAACTTCTTGCCCGGCGTTACTGGTGATTTTCCCCTCGCTAAGCATGATGATTAGTGAGGAAAAATTTTCTGGAGAAATTTTTAGATGTGCAATTTCTTCTCCAGCAATATGGATATTTTTTAATAGCTCGCTCACTATCCAGCCCGCTGCATTAGGTGCGAGTTCAATCATTTTTTTATCTCCTAGGGAGCGGAACACGCTTTCGGAAAAATTTGCCAATTTTGGATCGTTGATTATTTGGTCGGCAATTTCTTCTTTGATGCCGAAGTCGGCTTTAAAGCGATTTTTTTTAGCTTCCGGTAATTCGATTAATTCTTTTTTAATTTTCTCAAGCCAGTCATCGCTGATGTTGACTGGAGGGATGTCTGGTTCTGGAAAATAGCGATAGTCAGCGGCGCTTTCTTTGATTCTTTGAGAGTTGGTGACGTTTTTGGAATCATCCCAGCCTCTAGTCTCAGCAATAATTATCTGGCCATTTTCCAGTTCTTTGGTCTGACGCTCAATTTCAAAAGCTATGGCTTTTTCTACTGCTCGGAAAGAATTAATATTTTTTACCTCCACCTTGTGATTTAATTTTTTATTTCCAGTAGGAAGAATTTGTCCATTTTCGTATTTCCAAGAGCCAGCCTCCTGGATGCTCACGTTCGCCTCACAACGCATTTCCCCTTTCTCCATGTCGGCATTGCTGGCGCCAAGATAACGCAATACTCGTTGATAATTTTGGCAGAATTTCTTGGCCTCTTCGGCGCTACGGATGGTCGGCTCAGTTACTAGTTCCAAGAGTGGTGTTCCGGCGCGATTAAAATCAATTAAGGTATACTCTGAATTTTTTGGGTGGAAAGATTTTCCAGTGTCTTCCTCTAAGTGGATTCTGGTAATAAGAATTTCTTCGTCATCAAGGTTAATTTTCCCGTGATGAGCAAAGGGCAGGTCGTATTGAGAAATTTGATAACCTTTCGGCAGGTCAGGGTAAAAGTAATTTTTTCGATCAAATTTTGATAAACGGTTAATTTCACAATTATAAGCTAGGCCAATTAGGATATTGAGTTCAATCGCCCTTTTGTTTGGCACCGGAAGGGTTCCTGGATGGCCAAGGCAAATCGGACAAGTGGCGTCATTTGGCGCCATACCTGCTCCATTTTGACAGGAGCAGAACATTTTACTGGCAGTTTTGAGTTCGGCATGGATTTCCAGGCCAATGATAGCGTCGTATTTCATACTGTTATTTTAGCGCAAAAACATCAAAAAGGTCAAAATTCCCGAGAAATTAAAAATCCTCCGCAATGGAGGATTTAGTTGGCCAGGGATTGCGCTTTTTTAATTAGCCAATTGGCGTCTTTATCGGGAAATAATTTTTTAAGAGAGCCAACGGCGTAGGAGGCGGCTTTGGTGGGAATACCGCCAAAGAGATCTTGCATAATGACTATGCTACCTTCTTCCATGGTGTCTATTTTTTCTGAACTGCTTTCAAAATTTTTCTCTGCCAAGTCATGCTTAATTCCTGCTACTTGCTGCTCAAAACCAATAAGGTCTTGTCCGGACTCAACCGGCTGGCCAATAGTTTCTTGGTTTATGTGTTCTAATGATGACATGACTTTATTCTGTAATATTTTGCTTTATAAGTCAATAGAGATTTTTTTGAAAAAAAATTTTCTAGAATTTTCCAGTACTGCCAAAGCTCCCGTTTTTTCTGTCGGTCTCATCTTCTATCTTTGATTCAGTCATTTTTACTTGGCCGATCTCTTGGATGATTATTTGGGCAACTTTTTGTCCTTCAGTGATATGAAAAAAATCTTCAGTTAGGTTTTTGGCCACTACGATTATTTCTCCCCGGTAATCAGCATCAATCACTCCCCCCATAGTTTTCAGTCCTTGGGCGGCGAGACCGCTTTTGTCCCAAATCAAACCAGCGAAACCGGCAGGGATAGCCATTTTGATACCCGTATTGATTTTTACTTGGCCGTAAGGAGGAATAGAATAATTTTCGCTAGCAAATAAGTCGTAGCCAGCATCATTGGGATGTGCTCTGTCTGGAATCTTGGCCTCTGGTTTTAATTTCTCCACCAATACTTTCTGGCTCTCAATTTTTTTAACAGGTTCTTCAGCTATTTCGTTAATTACTTCTACTACTATATCTTCCTTCTTCTCTTCTTGATTAATCACTGCGCTGAAAGCCTGGCGATGATTTTTGGTAATGATGTCGGCAACTCCAGTAAAACCTGGGACTTTTTTGACATTTTCCGCTTTTAACATTTGAGAGACATAAATCCAAATCAGAAAACCGATTTCTTCGCGGTCCATGATGCTTCCTTCACTGGTGCAGTTTACTAAGCGGTAATTATGGTTGCTTTCAGCAATCTCGCAATAAACCAGCTCCGCTTTTTTTAGATGTTCCAGATTTTCCTCGTGGATATCTCTTTTTTTGCCGCTCCAATCTTCTCGTCCACGATCTTTGGCGAGTTGCTGGGCAATTTCTGCGCTCACTCGCAAGACCAAGCATAGGTCGGGGCGGGGAATCTTTAGGATGTCATGCTCTAATTCGGCCAGCCAATTAAAAAACACCTTTCTTTCTAGGGGATTATCCACCTTTCCTCCCTGGTGAGCCATGTTAGAGGAAGTATAGCGATTGCAGAGAACTATTTTGCCTTCGTCGAGCCACTTTCTGATTTGCTGACTGGCGTCGTAACGGTCAACGGCATAAAAAATTGAAGCTTGATAAGGAGTGACTTCGTTAGCGCTGCCATATTTTCCGGAAAGATATTCCTCTACCATGCCGGCAGATTTTTGATTGTATTGTGGAAAATCAGCAATAGCCACACCAAAACCTTCTGCTTCCAGTTTTTCTTGAAGCAGTTTGAGCTGGGTGGTTTTTCCGGACCCATCGGTTCCGTCAATGACTATCAGTCGTCCTCGTTCTTTTTCCATAGTTTTTTATCTTCTCAAATTATCCAGTAGCTTGTCAACGTCAGCGCGCAGTTCTTCTAGGGAATTATTATTTTGGAGGTGAACTTTGGCATGGGCCATTACTCCGGGAATAGTTAGTTCAGTTTCTGCTTGAGAATCTTTTTGAAAATCAGCAAAACTTTTTTCTCCGTCACCAGCATTCTCGTTACGCTTAATCATCCTTTCATAACGCAGTTTCTCGTCAGCATCGATTGATACTAGGGTAAATCCTGGCAATTTTTCTAGGTATTCAATGTCGGCGTTTCTTCTGATGCCATCAATAATTATTAATTCATGAATATCATTCTTCACGTCTTCAGTTAGCACCTTGGCCAGCAAATCTTCACCAAAACGCTGGCGCAAAATTGTTGAAATATCCTGAATATTAGTGCGACTCTGTTCGACATGCATCCGATCAAGCAAGTCTCTGAGCATGGTTGAAAAACGATGTTCAGTAGCGCCATATTTTTCTTGCAAGTACTTCTTAGCTTCGCCCTTGCCACTAGCCATTGGACCAACTAGGCCGATGATGATTTTTTCCATAAGATTATTTATTGCTAATATCGTGAAGACCGCGACGCACATCCCAGTCGTCCAAATCTAAATCGCAGTGCATGGCAACTTCCGGTAGATTATCTTGTAGAGCGTGAAACATTTTGTGAGCCACACGGCGCAAGCTAGGATGTACAGTTTTTCCAGAACGTAATTCGGTAATATAAACGGCAGAGGGCAGAGGGCAAGTAAATTTACAAAACACGTTGAATCCCATGGCAATATAGTATTGTTTGATTTCCGGACCAGTGCCCAGTTGATCAACGGCTGTTTTTTGCTCCTGAATAAGTTTTTCCGCTTCCGATCGTAAATCTTCTGGCAACTGCTCTAAATACCAAGCCTGGAAGCCAAGCTCGGTGGTCAAAAGAGGCATGCGGTTATTGGCGCTGCGATGGCGTTGAATATCTCGATAGGAACCGAAGTCCAAGAGGAATTCAAAGGTACAATTTCCTAAATCGCCGATGAAATATGGCAAATTGGTTTTTATTGGTCTATTTTCCAAGAGTTCTGAGTATTTTTTTAGCTCTTCGCGCTTGATATCGGAATAAAACTTGAATTCTTGAGGATTTTCTGGGGCAAAATAGCTATATTTTTCTGCCATTTCGGCGCGATAAGCTTCCTGCTCAGGATAGTTTGGATGGGAAAAACTATTTTCGTATTTAACTTTTAACTTTTCGAGAATTTCTTCAGCGATTTCTCTGGCTTCTTTTAGGGGGTGATGGCGCATCAAAGCCAGTTTGTCCCAGGCTTGGCGCAAATTGGTGTGCCAACTTAGTTGAGTAGTAATACCAGTGGGAAGAAAACCACGCATAATATCAAAACAGCGGGCATTGATGGCTTTGAGGTAGACTTTCTCGTCCTCACCTTCTTTGAGAGGATATTTTTCGATTAAAAATGGCTTTAGTCTTTCTTGACCGCCAATGTAGAAGTCCATCCAGCGCTTCAAAATAGCGCCAGATCTTTCGTTAGCTAGTGGATCGACGATTGCCTGCTTAGCCATGTCGATATAGCGAGTGCTAGTTTCTTGCCCACTATAGAGAGGCCAGTCTTGAATGATTTTGTCAGCCAGAATACTTATTCCTTCAATAAAAATGGTGGTGCTACCACAATCAGCGATTGAGGAATGTCCGTAGCCAACGTAAAAAGTGGACATGAATTTTCCCGAACCACTTTGACGGACTTTCTCCACGTGTTCTTCGACGCTTTGTGGACTGCGAGAATATAGGGCCTGCATCATCGCGGAATCTTCTGGTCCGAATTCATCATAGACAAAAATCTTTTTCATATGTTTAGCTTATTTTCATGTCTTTATAAGTAGTCATTTCTTCAGATAGAAGAATCAATTCCAATCCGGCCTCCTTAAATATTTCTTTACTGCGGATACTAGCGTGATAATCTTGAGCGCACACCACCTTTTTTATGCCAGCATTAATAATCATTTTGGCGCAGGTATAACAGGGAGTCATCTTGCAATACAAGGTGCTTCCGTCAATAGAAATTCCCATGCGAGCAGCTTCGCAGATGGCGTTTTGTTCGGCATGAGTGGTGCGAATGCAATGCCTGGTGACATCGCCGTTTTCGTGAGTCACAGTATGCATTTCGTGGCCGACTTCATCACAGTGAGGTGAACCACAAGGTGACCCAACATAACCAGTGGCGACGATGCGGCGATCTTTAGCGATAATGCAACCGGCGCGACCACGATCGCAGGAACCCCGCGAACCGACCATTTCGGCAATTGCGATAAAATACTCATCCCATGATGGGCGCTGATAATTGTTTTCAGACATAAAATTAAATCAACCCCTCCTTGGTTGATTTTTATCTGTTAATTAGAACGAAGTTTTTGTCCCTTCTATTATATTCCATTCTGGGGAATTGATAAATATTGACGAAATCAGTTTTTATGGCTTTTCTGGTGTTTGCTTTTTCGCTAAAAAAAGGTTAAAATAAAGGGAAATTCAGAAATTATGAAGGTTTATAAAATCAAGGTCATAACCGGGGCAGCAAAGACGGAAATTTTTGGATATTTGGCTGATGGAACCATGAAGCTCAAAGTAGCTGCTATTCCGGAAGACGGTAAGGCTAATAAAGTTCTAACTAATTTCTTAGCCAAGGAATTTGGTGTCAAAAAAGATCAGATCGAAATAATCAGTGGTGCAAGCAGTAGAACAAAACTAGTCAGAGTCAACGATTAATCCTATGAAACTATCAATAATCATCGTTTCCTATAATGTAAATCACAAACTGCGAGCTAATTTGCAGGCGATTTTTTCATCAGTTAATGCGCCAGAATTTGAAGTTTTTGTGATAGACAATAATTCTTCCGATGGTAGCGCAGTAATGGTTGGGAGTGAATTTCCGCAAGTTACACTCATCGCTAATACTGATAATCTTGGCTTTGCCAAAGCCAACAATCAAGCAATTAAGTTGGCGAAAGGAGAATTTATCCTGCTTCTTAATCCGGATATGCTGGTTACCCCGGAAACTCTTGCCGAAGCCGTTTCTGCCGCTCAAGAAAGGCCAGAGGCGGTGGTTTCTAGTATTAAGTTGGTAGACGAGAAAGGTGAGATTATTCCGCACATCAGACGTTTTCCTCAGTTATTTGACCAATTAATGGTGATTTTGAAGATTCCACATTTATTTCCCGGAGTTTTAAATAGTTATCTAGATAAAAAATTTGATTATCAAAAAGAGGCTGCCGTTGATTCGGTACGCGGCGCTTTTTTCTTAATCAACTGCAAGGCTTGGCAAAAAATTTCTGGCGAGAAGAAACCATTTTTGGATGAGCGCTATTTTATCTGGTTTGAAGAGGTTGATTTTTGCCGACAAGTGAGAGAGAAGGGCGGAGAAATTTGGTATTTTCCGAGCGCCTCTTGCTTGGATTATGTCGGCGCCAGCTTTTCGCAAGTCAATCGGAGCATTAAGCAGCAATATTTTCGAGATTCCATGTTAAAATATTTTGCCAAATGGCATAGTAATTTTGCGCTTACTATTCTCAGTGCTTCTTGGCGCTTGGTTAATTTGTTTATCAAAAAATAAATGAAGAAAGTTGGCATTGTCTTAATTAATTATCACGACTACGCGCAAAAATTTTTAATTCCTTGTCGCGATGCTTTGCGTTCTCAAGATTATCCCAAGGAGTTGGTAAATATTTATTTAATAGACAATGCTTCCTCCGAAGATAGCTGCAACTTTTTAAAAAACACCTATTCCGAGGCTATGGTTTTGCCTCGTATTGACGGTAATTACTGCGCTGCTTCCAATCTAGGCTTCAAACAAGCCGACAGAGACGGCTGTGAATATCTCGTTGCCTTGAACATGGATACGGAGGTCCAGCCCGGTTGGTTGGAAAAATTAGTTGAGGCGCTAGAAAAAAATCCTGACGCCGCAATTGCTCAGTCGTTGATTTATCTGGCACCAAAAACCGAGGCAGAAAAGTTAACTCCACGACTGAATACGGCCGGTAATGTGATCAACTTTCTATTTTTTGGTTTCACCAGTTTTTACGGTCAGTCTTTCTTAAGAAGCGGCATTAGCAAGGATTCTTATCCAGAAATCAGCTATCCATCTGGTTGTTCATTTATTATTAGACGAGAAGTTTTTGAAGAGATCGGTGGCTATAATGAAGATTATTACATGTACCACGATGATTTGAGTCTGGGGCTAAAAGCTCATCTTTTGGGTTGGAAAATTATTTTAGCACCACTGTCCACTGTATTTCACAAATATCAATTTGGCAGAAACAAAAGAAACTTCTATTATTTGGAACGCAATCGTCATCTAGTGTATCGCGCCTTTTATTCACGGCGTGCTCGCATGGTCTTGTTTCCAGCTTTTTGGTTAATGGATTTCGGTTTATTGCTTTTTTCAATTCCCGGCGGTTGGTTTGAAGTTAAATGGAAATTATATCGCGAATTAGCTTCCAAAAATTTTGCCAAACAAATTCAAAGAGAGCGGGACAATTTCTTAAAAGTTGCCAAAGTTAAACAAAAAATTATCGCGAAAAATTTTTCGGGGCAGGTTCAATTTGCGGAGATTGATAATTTCGTCCTAAAATACCTAGTGAACCCAGCATTCAATGCGTATTGGAAAATCGTCAAAAAAATCATTTGATATGGACTTATCTATTATTATTGTTAACTATCTTAGCAAGGACAAATTAGCCAATTGTTTGCGCTCAATTTCTGAAGCCGATACCAGCGGTATTTCTTTCGAGGCGATCATTGTGGAAAATAACTCTGGTGAAGACTTGAAAGAATTAATCCAAAAATATAATTTTGCAAAATTAATTGTCAGTGAAAAGAATTTGGGCATGGGGGGCGGAAATAATTTGGGGGTGAAAAATTCAAGCGGTGAGCTAATTTTGATTTCCAATCCTGATATCGTTTTTAAAAAAGATTCATTGAAAGTTTTATTGACCGCATTCAGGGGGCAGCAAAATATTTCTCTGGCCGGACCAAGATTATTAAGCCCGGATGGCTCGTTGCAATATTCGTGTGCCCTTTTTCCTCGTTGGTATATGCCGATTTTGCGTCGTACGGTTTTGGGAAGATTATTTCCCCGGACGCTTGCTGATTTTTCCATGAAGGATTTTGATCATCAAAAAAACATTGCCGTTGACTGGCTTTTTGGCGCCTGCTTCTTGGTTCGTCGCAGTGATTTCTCTGGTCAGGATTTGTTTGATGAAAGGTTCTTTATGTATTTTGAGGACACTGATCTCTGCCGAAGGATTTGGAGAAAAGGCAAAGAGGTGTGGTATATTGCCGAAGCAGAGGTATTTCATGATCATAAACGTGACAGTGCTAATAAAAATATTTTTACTAATCGTCTAATGCGCATTCACCTGAAATCCTGGTGGCAGTATTTTTTAAAGTGGGGATTTGGTGTAAGGCGTTAAATTTATCAATATGAAAAAGATTAAAAAAGCGATTTTGCCGGTAGCTGGCTTTGGAACGAGGTTTTTGCCAGCGACCAAGGCTCAGCCGAAAGAAATGCTCCCGATTGTTGATAAGCCGGTTATTCAGTATCTGGTTGAAGAGGCGGTTAAGTCCGGAATTGAAGAAGTCGTTTTTGTCACCGGCCGCGGCAAAAGGGCAATTGAGGATCACTTTGATTATTCTTTTGAGCTGTCAAAGACTCTAGTAGAAAAAAATAAATTAGATTTAGTGAAGAAGGTGCAGGCGATTGAAAATCTCGCCAAGTTTTCTTATGTGCGCCAACCGATTCCCTTGGGAGACGGTCATGCTCTAAAGTGTGCTGCGCATTTAGTTGGTGACGACGAATCAGTACTCGTAATGTTCGGTGATACTTTGTATGATTCAATTGTCCCGCCGTCAAAGCAAATAATTGATTTATATGAAAAATACGATGCGCCAGTAGTTGGTCTATCGGAAGTTGCCCCTGAAGATGTCAATAAATTTGGTGTCATTCGCGGTGAAGATTTGGGTGACGGTAATTTTTTAATCAAAGAGTTTGTGGAGAAGCCGGCAGTCGGCGAGGCACCATCAAACTTGGCAGCGGTCGGCCTTTACGTGATTACTCCAGAAATTTTTCGGATTCTCGGCACCATGGAGTCAGGAAAATCTGGTGAATTTCGCTTAGCGGACGCTTTTGATATTCTGCTTGCCAGTGGCAAGCCACTTTACGGAAAAAAGCTGGAAGGAGAGTGGTTGGACACCGGAAATAAATTTAATTTTATCAAAGCAACCTTGAAATTTGGCTTGAAGGATGAGGAGATTGGGAGTGATTTGAAAGATTTAATCATTAATCTAGCCAGTGATTTGAATAAATAAAATAATAAATATTTTTTAACAACAGAATAACAAAAGGAGGGCAAGATGATAAAAGAATTTGTCGATCTTTGTGCTAGGCCATTTGCCCCTGAATGGTGGAGCGTGGAAGAACATCAACAACAAGGTTTCTGGGAGTTTAATCTCGCAAAAATTTCTCTTTACGTTTCCGAAAAAATAAGCAGCTGGGACGACTTGCGCAAGGAACTTCTAGGCAAGCCGGCATTTAACGCCAACTTACTCGACCACTTGTTGGTCTATAAGGAATTGATTCCCGAGACTTGGAAAAAGATTAAAGTATTTTTCTGGGGGACGGTCTACCGATTTTTTGGTTCCGATTTGCGAGTGCGCTTTCTTTGTTGGGATGGCGCTGATTGGCAATGGGATTTTGCCTGGCTAAAGGACGTATTCGATGGTAATTGCCAAATGGCCTTACTAAAACTATAAATAATTAGGCTTTATTTGTTTTTAGCAATATAAAGCCTTTTATTTTTGGCTAATATTGAAATAAATAATTTCAAAATCAAATCATTTATTTGACATTTAATATAAATTGTGCTATAATTACCTTGTTAATTTGAAGAACTTTAAAATCAAAATAAAGTTTGCCACAGCAGAAAGTGACTAAAGATTTTTAGCAATTTTCTAATGTGGCAAAATCACGAAGATTAGCTCAACATTTTTATTATCAGCAACGTGTTTCTAAAAAATAAAAAGAAACGAAGTTGCTAAAAATGGAGGATTGACAATGTCAACTTTTACAATTGGAGCAATGAACCAACTAGGGGATGCTCTGGAAAATGCCGGCTTCAGCGCCGAAGAAGTTACTAAACTGAAGCAGTTTAATAACTTAAAAGGAATCAGGGATATTTTAAATGGCCGTGCCGAGATCAAGTATCCTGAACACTTAATTGACTGTGATTCCGCTCCCTTTGTGCCCGAAGGCTTTACCTTGGTTAGCCACAAGAAGGGCGGGATGTGGAAATGGAATCCAAGCGTTCCTTTCTATCTGTCCAAAAAACAGAAGAAAGGTGGATATTCCGTTGGTACTGATTTGCAGAAAGAATTAGAAGGTCAGCCGGTCCTAAACGCCAATGTTTTGGATTATTTATTAGCTCACCCTGAGCTGATACCAGAATCCTGGAAAGGTAAAGCAATCTTTTTCTGGGGTACGATTTATCGCGACTCCAGTGGTAGCCTCTGCGTGCGTTACCTCCGCTGGAGTGGCAGTGAGTGGGGCTGGATCTACTACTACTTGGGCCTCGACTTCTACGGCAATGACCCCGCTGCCCTCGCAAGTTGATTCTTAGTTCTTTGATTTTAGCTATTTAGCTATTTGTTCTTTGAACTTTGTTCTCAAGCTCAGTTTACTTTTTAGTAAACTGAGCTTGTTTTTTTACCAAAAAATGCGACTATTTGACTAGCCGCGTTTTTAAAAATATTTTTTTTGTTTTTGATTATTGCACCTCGATCTTCTGCCAACCCTTGGTGCCGTTGTTTTCCGCTTTGAAGTACAGCGTTTTGGTTTTATCATCCAGTCTAGGCTGGTTAATTTTTTTGCCGTCTAGTAGTTTGGTTATTTTGCCGCTACCTTCGTAGAGGTCAATAGAATTAATACTATTGTCGGTGGTGTAAATAAGATATTTCTTTTTTTTGCTCCAGGTTAAACCGGTAATTTTCTCACTGATTCTTGTGATTAATTGGCGATTATTATTTTTTAGATCATAGCTAGTAATTTCAAAATCACCAGCGATCAGTAATTGTTCATTGTCCAACCAGGTCCAATAATTGGCATCGCCAACTACACTACCGAAAGGGCTCAAGCTCTTGCTCTCAAAGATAAAAAGGCTGTGACTGTCTGGGTTATAAGCGGCGGCGAGGTTATTCTGATTGGAAGAAAGCTCATAGTTCCAGGCACCAGGAAGATTTATTTTATTGATTACCGAATTGTTTTTTAAATCATAAGAACGCAATTCGATACGTGAAGCTTTCTTGGCAATGACCAACAAGCGGCCATCTTTTGGTAGGTAGTCAAGATATTCTTCCTGGTTAGTTTTACCGTCCAAAATTGTCGAAATTTCTTCAGTTTTTTGGTTATAGGAACTAATCTGCTGCTTGTCGCCGAAGAAGAAGTTAGAGTTATCTTCAGTTTTTAATTTTTGATATTTACCAATCTTTGCCTCAACAGCTTGCGAGACACCCTGGTCTTTGACTGCACCGTCAAGATTAATGGCGCAGGATTCAGCCAGAGAAGCTAACGCTTCCGTCGGTACGCAGCGCTTGAAGAGGATGATGTTTTCCGCGTAAGTGCTCTGTCCGCCGTAAATAGTAATTTTCTTTTCCCAAGGCCAATAGCCATCAAGCTTCACTTCCACCAAATATTCTTGGGGTAAAAGATTTTTAATTTTTGCCGGAGTGGTGGCATAATTTCCAAAAATACTACCACTAGATTTGGCCTGTCTGCCATCCAAATAAATATCCGCTCCCTTCGGGGTGCTCGCCAAAATCATGGTGCCGGTTTTTTGCAAGAACCTTCCTTTTAGTGCTCGGCCAAAATCCAAACGGTAGCCGGCGGCGTATAAAGACAGCAAAAAAGTTGCCACGAAAAAAAGCAGGACAAAAAAGAAAAACATGGCATCGCGGAGTTTTTTATTCATATTTTTTTATTCAAAAACCTGAATATCAGCGCCCAGTTGGTTAAGGCGTTCATAAAGGTTTTCGTAACCGCGGTCAATCGGGTAGGAATTTCTGAGTACCGACTTTCCTTTGGCGGCTAGCATGCAAATCAAGATATTGATTGAAGGGCGCAGGGCTGGCGGACAAACCATTTCATTTGGTTTCAGAATGCTCACACCTTTAACAATTACGCGGTGCGGATCCATCAAAGTGATCTCCGCTCCTAAACGATTAAGTTCGATATAATAAATCGCTCTATTTTCATAAACCCAATCGTGCACAAGAGTCTGACCCTCGGCCTGGGTAAGTATCGGTACGAAAAGCGGCAAGTTGTCGATGTTCAGTCCCGGGTAAGGATTCGGATGAATCTTATCTGGCAGTGCTTTTAATTTTGAGGGAATGATTTCAATGTCAACGAGGTCAAAAAATTTATTTTTTGATTTATAGGTTTTGCTGATTTTTAATTTTTGTCCCATTACCTTTAATTTTTCTATCTCTAGGCGCAAATAATCAATTGGGCAACCGACAATTTTTAAATGAGAGTGAGTCGTAATGGCTAGGGAAATAAAAGCCATGGATTCAATCGGGTCTGGCATGATGGGATAATTTTCTACCGGTTTTAATTTTTTTACTCCAGTAATTTTTAAACGATTGATTCCAGACCATTCAATGTTAGCGCCAGCTGCCTTCAGGTAACAGATCAGATCTTGGATCATGTAATTCGAGGAAGCAAAATTTATTTCTGTTACGCCGTTGGTCAACACAGCAGCCATGATCGTGTTTTCGGTGGCGGTGTCGCCGCTTTCATACATCGTGAATGAAGCTGACTTCTTTTTGCTCGCATCAACCTGATATTCACTGTTTGTTTCTTTGATTTTAATTCCCATCTCCTTCATGGCAATCAAATACGGATTCACGGTACGCTTGCCCAGATTGCAACCGCCAGATTTTGGCAGGGAGAAAACCTTCAATTCGGTGGAAAGAGCACCCATTAGCAAGAGCGCAGAACGGGTTTTCAAAAAGGCTTCTTTATCAATTTCTTTGATTTTTATTTTGCCGTCATTGACTATTTCCAGGTGTTTGCCTTTTTCCCAACGAATTCTAATACCAATAGAAGACAAAACTTCAATAATGCGATGCACCTCTTCAATCATTGGCACCTCGCTCAAAATAGTTTTCCCCTCAATCATGGCGGTAGCGCAAAGAATCGCTACTGCAGAATTTTTAGCTGAGTTTACAGTAATTTTACCAGTAAGCGGTTTCCCGCCATTTATTGTAAGATTGGCCATATTATTTGAAACTAAGGCCGCCGGGGCGGACTTGAGCCATTTAGTACCTCCATCATATCCTATTTATTGACATTTTTCAAATATCTGCTATATTTAGAAAGTAATCAGGAATTCTCTGATTTTTTTAATGAATATTTCTATCAAACTTATGAAAATCGCGATTATTAAAACCGGCGGCAAACAGTATAAGGTTAAGGAAGGCCAGGTTGTTAAGATTGAAAAATTAGAGTTAGAAGGCGGCTCTGCTGTCAGTTTTGATACTCTTTTGGTCGCTGACGGTAATGGTGAAAACGTTGAAGTCGGTACCCCGACTTTGGGCGAACGAGTTACTGGCGAAGTTATTAAGACCGAAAAGCAAGACAAGGTTTTGGTGGTCAAATACAAGAACAAGACCAGATACAAGAAAACCACTGGTCATCGTCAGAAAATGACTAGCGTCATGATTCAGAAAATTGCCTAATATTTATATTGGATACTCTAAAAAACCCGCCTGAAGGCGGGTTTTTTGTGGAAATTATGGGTCATTTAGCATTTATTTAGCATATATTTATCGCTACTGTGCAAAAATACTTGCCTGGGCCCGGCATGGATGAGGGACCAAATTCGACAATTGAGTCTCCGGAGTTCTCGCCTCGCGTCGCTCCGGCGAAGCGGGCGATTCCCCGCGGGTCCACTCGCTATTGACCGTTGGTATCCGTGTGATACAATTACTATGTCGAATTTGGTCCTATTACGCAAAATGCGAGACGTGAAAATATAATCAAAAACCTCCCGTTTGGGAGGTTTTTGTATTTTCAGCATTCATTTCGATATTTTAGAGCATTGGTGATCGTCATTTCATCAGCATATTCCAAATTTGCGCCCGCCGGAAGGCCTCTGGCCAAGCGGGTAAGCCTGACACCCTTTTCGCGTAAAATTTTGCTGAGGTACATTGAAGTGGCTTCGCCCTCAATGGTTGGGTCAAAGGCAAGGATGACCTCCTCTATTGGTTCTTGGTCTAATTTTTTTAATAATTCACGAATTCTTAATTTTTCCGGGCCAACTCCTTCAACGGTATCGATTAGCCCGCCAAGGACAAAATATCTTCCGTTGTATTGTCTTGTGGCCTCAATTGCGGCTAATTCGCGGCTGTCAGCAATCAGGCAAAGGGTCTTTTGATCGCGATTGGCATCAAGACAGGTGGGACAGGGGCTTTTTTCTGAAATATTACCGCATAATTGGCAGATAATTGTTTTTTCCTTTAATTCACCGAGTCGCACAGAAAACTCCTTAGTCATTGACTCTGGCTGATCGAGCAAGAAAAAAGCGTAGCGTTCAGCGGTTTTGGGGCCAACACCAGGCAATTTTGCGAGCATTTCAATTAGTTTCTGTAAGGCTTCAGGATAACGCATTGACAAGATTGATTTTATGTATTATGATTATACTCTAGTTCTTATATAATAGTAACATAATAACAATAAAAAAAGGAGATTTAAGTATGGGGAAACAACTTGTCAGATTTGTTTTGGTTCAAGATGGAGACACGCAGACCAATGTACCGGTAGATTTTTTTGCTAAACCAGGGAAGAAAATTCCCGTAGCACATAGCTATCTAAAACCGGGCGTCGATATTGAATACATTGGTAACAAAAACAGCAAGTGTAAAACAGTTCAGGCGCACGCACAAAGAGCTGATAAAATTTTAGGAAAAGGGAAGAGGCTAAAGTTCTTGAAATTTAGCGATGAGGGGAAAGAACCAATTTATCGCCCAGTGTGATTAATGCTCTAGCATTCAAAAAAAGACCAGTCTTTACAACAGAAGGCCGGTCTTTTTCTTTTTTGTTCCAATTTTTATTTCATTAAGCCGTCCAAGCCACCCATGTCCTGGAGTTTTTTGGCCATCATTCTCTGGGCTTTCTTAATTGCTTCGTTGATAGCGTTTTTGACGGCATCTTCTTGAGCGCTCTGAGAAAGTTCTTTATTGAGGGAAACGCTAGAAACTTCCATGTTACCGTTAATCACAATTTTAACGCCGTTTTTTTCTTCAGTAAAAACTTCACCAGCCAGAGCACTCTGCATGGTTTTGGCTTGATCACGAAGATCTTTAATTTGTTTTAGTTTGTTGAACATAAATTTAAAAAATTATTTTTTTGAATACTAAAAATCAATATTGTTATTAGTGCTATTTCCACCGACTTGCTTGGCCAGATTTTTAAAACTAACCGTTGTTTCATCAAAGAATAAATCAACTTTTCCTGTTGGCCCATTTCTATGTTTGGCAATATGGATTTCCGCCTTGTATCTTTCATCCATTGGTAAATCTTGAGGATTAAAGCTGCGATCAGCGGCTTTGCGGTAGATGAACATCACGATGTCGGCATCTTGCTCAATTGATCCAGAGTCGCGCAGATGTGAAAGTTTCGGGATTGCGGGGCTAGTGGCCTCCACAGCGCGAGATAACTGGGCAAGGGCAAGCACTGGAACATTTAGTTCGCGAGCAATACCTTTTAAACCGCGGCTGATTTCCGCAATTTCTTGAACGCGGTTATCGCCGTATTTTCCTCGACCTTCCATAAGCTGCAAATAGTCGACCATGATTAACCCCAAGCCTTTTTCCATTTGGAGTCTTCTGGCTTTGGCGCGAATTTCCATGATTGATAAGGTGCTGGAATCATCGATATAGATTGGTGCTTCAGCTAGTTGGCCCATGGCAGCGCCGATTTTGGCAAAGTCATTATCTTCTTCTTTATCGGATAAGTTGCCAGTGCGCATTTTCCATAAGCTGACATTCGCCTGCGAACAAAGCATGCGGTCGACAAGCTGCTCTTTGCTCATTTCCAAAGAGAATATTCCAACGCCCTCCTTGGTTTTAATTGCAGTTTGGCGCGCGATATCAAGAGCAAAAGAAGTTTTTCCGACAGAAGGACGGGCTGCCAAAATAATTAAATCCGATTTCTGCAAACCGGCCAAGAGGTTGTCCAAATCGGTAAATCCAGTGGGTAGTCCGCGCAACTTACCGCCTTTTTTGTGCAACTCATCGATGCGATCAAAGGCCGCGGTTAGCAGATTATCGATTGGCAAGAAAGCGTTCTTCAAATATTTTCTGGAAACACCAAATATTTTTTGTTCGGTGGCGTCAAGGACTTCGTCGATATCGCTTTCCTCGTCAAAGCTCATCTTCATGATGTCACCGGCGGCTTGTTGTAGGCGGCGCAAGGTTGATTTCTTCTGGATGATGCTAGCGTAATAGGAAACATTGGCTGAGGTGGCAACAGCGTTACTTAATTGTGCTAAAAATGCTCGCCCACCGATTTTGGCCAATTGTTTTTTTTCTTCTAGGCGGTTGGCGAGAGTGATAACATCAATCGGCTCGCGGTTGTTGTATAATTCATGAATCGCTTCATAGACAAACTTGTGGGCGTCTTTGTAGAAATCATCAGGAGTAACCTGGTCAACTACCTTAATGATTGAGTCTTTATCAATCAAAAGACAGCCCAAGAGAGACTGTTCGGCCTCCAGGCTTTGCGGTGGTACTTTTTCTAATAAATTTTTATTGTCTTCAGTCATATTGGTCTTACTATTTTAGCCGACTAGGCCCTTTTTATCAAGGTAAATTTAAGCACAGGATATCAACGGTTTATCCACCATCGGGGTTGACAAGAGTCAATTTTTTCTATATTTTTCTATATCTATAGCAGTAACGCAAATTAATAACAAAAAAAGGAGAACTATGAACAGTGATCAGAATGCTCAAATTGAGCAAATGCTAGAAAATGAACAAATGATGGAATTAATTCTTTGTCTGTTGGATGTCAAAGTTTTATATCAAATCATCAATGTCGAAGAATTGGTACCGCCATCTTACGAAAAAAGGAGGGGACGTCAATCGCTCGGCTGTCTCCCCTTGCCACTTCAAAAAGCTTATACTTTGCTGATGGAGAAATCTAAGGAGAGATTATCTCTGGAGTCTGCCGCCAATCAAGACGGTCTTAGCACAATGGAATGCGAACGGGCTCTTTGTCTTAAAAATGAGACCAGATTGCTTGAAAGATTGTTGGAGAGTATTATTCGCGGAAGATTCGAACTTAGTTCCAGTGATCAATACAAAATCACTAATAATTGGGAGGTGGTAGTCAAAGTCAGCAGTCTAATTGAAACTGTTGAGTAAAAAACAAAAAAGACCGAAAAAATCGGTCTTTTTAAATTTTGGAGCCGCCTGTCGGGTTTGAACCGACGACCTGCTGTTTACAAAACAGCTGCTCTACCAGCTGAGCTAAGACGGCAATAGAGTAAATATATTATAAATTCATTTTTTTATCAAGAGAGGCGCTTTTTGGTAATTTAAAAGGGCTCTTTTTGTGAGCCCTTTTGCCAAAATCACTAGCGAGGAGAGGTTCTTGTTCTGCGGCAAGCCCAATTGGGGAGTCGCAATTACCCTTTTAGAAGACAAAATTGTCTTACCTTGGCTACTTTTTTTCTGGTTCAGAGAAAGCTGTTTCTACAGCTTCGCGAACGAGTTCTTCAAGTATTGAAGAGATCTCTTCTTTTGTTGCTTGAAAACCTTGTTTTTTCAGGGCTTCAACTTGTTCACCGATCGCTCTCTTGAGGTCGGACTGGTTGAGGGTGATTGGACGCTTGCCCATCATTACCTTTAATAATGCAAAGGCAATTTCCCCTTTTCTGTTTGGATCTAATGTAGTTCCCAATTTTATTGTTTTTAAAGATTGGCTAAGTAAAATCACTTAGTTTTAACATCATAACATTATTAATAAAATAAGTCAAATGTAGGCTATTAATCTACTATTGCCAATATTAAAAATATATGTTATTATTGGTTTACAATTATATTAGTCGTAAATTAAAAATAAATCTTCAAATGAGAAACATGTTATTTTTCTTTTTTAGTATTCTTTCCGGCGCTTTATCGGCCGAAGTTTCTTTACCGTCACCAAAAATAGATAATCCCAATATCTCTCCAGTGGAGGTATCTGGTTTTTGGGGTCAGTTTTTTCATGACTTTACCTTTATTCCGGCGGGAATAATTCTGATGGTAATTATTGCCTTTATCATCTTTAGATTGTCAAAGGGCAAGTATGGAGCAAAAATCAGGCAGTTTTTTAAGCGTTTCGAGCTTGACGATAATCACGGAGTAGCTTAGACTTGGATTAATCTTTAACATCTTAAAAGCATGGAGAACAATCATCACCACGGCTACTTAGCCGACTGGGCAATTTTACCGGAAATACCGAAAAAATAATTTCGGTGAAAAAGCAGCAAAAAAAGCTGCTTTTTTTATTTTATTAATAAATAGCAAAAAAACTCCACATCAGTGGAGTTTTCTGTTTTGTGCGCCCAGCAGGACTCGGTCACGATCACTAAGCTTTTCGCCTTCGCCTTGCTCCGCGAAAAGCAAGCGTCCCGACCCGGCCTCACGACGCGAGCCAAGGCTCGCATGTCGTTCCGGCTTTCGAGTCCTTGGATTGTGAACACAAATAAAAAAACCGGTGTAGACCGGTTTTTCTATTTGTGCGCCCAGCAGGACTCGAACCTGCGACCTTATCCTTAAAAGGGATCTGCTCTACCAACTGAGCTATGAGCGCCTGATTTTTTGTTCAAAAACAATTTGATAATATCAAACTAATTACACTTTGACAAGGGGGCGTTGGACTTTTATACTATTATTCATGAATTATAAATTTTTTATTCAGTCTCTGGGCTGTAAGGTTAACCAGTATGACGGGGCTGCTTTGGCAGCAAGTCTGGAATCTCTGGGTTTTTGTCAATCAGAGCTTGATCCGGATTTGGTTGTTATCAACACCTGCACGGTAACCAAAAACGCTATCGCCAAAGATCGTCAATTATTGAATAATCTCAAAAGAAAATATCCAGAAGCCAAGTTAGTGGTAATGGGATGTTGGCCGCAAACGAGCAAAGATAATCTCGGGACTTTTGATAATGAGGGCATCTTCTGGTGGGGGGTAGGGAGGAATGATGAATTTTTGGCCATGGTTAAGGATTGGTTTTCCTTAAAAGACCAAAGTATTGAGAGTCTCGAAAGTGGCTTGGCTCTGACCAATGATTGGTCTCGCTATTTTTTGAAGGTTGGTGATGGTTGTAATCAATTTTGTGCTTATTGTCTTATTCCTTATGCTCGTGGAAGAATTAAAAGTCGACCACTTGATGAATTAGTTTCTGAGGCAAGACGAGCGATGGAAACTGGTTTGTCGGAGATTGTCCTGGCCGGAATTCACCTTGGTCGCTATGGACAAGATTTTCAAGATGGAAAAACCTCTTTAAACAATTTGCTACGCGCCCTTCTTGCGCTGCCCGGCTTGGGAAGGATTCGTTTAAGTTCCATCGAGATCAATGAAGTTGACGATGAGCTGGTTTCTCTAATGAAAAATAATTCAAAAATTTGTTGTCACCTACATATTTCCCTGCAATCTGGTTGTGATAAAATCCTCTCGGCCATGCGCCGCCCCTATGATACTGAATATTTCCGGCAAAGAGTCGATTTAATCAGGCGTGAGCTTCCAGATATGGCGATCACCACCGATATCATCGTTGGTTTTCCGGGTGAAGAAGAAAAAGATTTTCTTGATACTGTGGAGTTTTCTCGAGAAATTGGTTTTAGTAAAATTCATGTTTTCCCTTTCTCAGCACATGAAAAAACACCAGCTTTTTCCATGGAAAATCAAGTGATTACTAAGGAAATAAAAAGCCGAGCCAAAACACTGAGAGACTTATCTTTAAAAATGGAGGCAAAGTATCGCCAAGAGATTATCGAGAAATATCAAGGTCAATTATTACCTGTGGTCCTAGAAGCAATTATTGGCAACAAAGCTCGTTTAAAGACGGAATTCTATTTTGATTTTTTATTGCCACTATCTAGCATTGGTTTTGGCGTGGAAACGGCTGAAAAAAATATTGGTAAGTTGCTCACCATCAAAATCTAAATTCATCAAAGTATCATCCTCTTGTTTGTTTTTTTTCTGATTTTAAGCTAAATTAGAGAGAACATGACTCAAAAAGAAGCATTAGAAATTATCAAGACTGGAGAAAATATTTTTCTGACCGGCCCGGCGGGCTGTGGCAAGACTTTTTTATTAAATACTTATTTAAGATTTCTTCAAGAAAATAAAATTGGTGTCGGCGTTACCGCTTCTACGGGAATTGCCGCCACTCATCTCGATGGGCGCACGATTCATTCTTGGTGTGGTATTGGTATTGAAGACCGCCTTGATCAGCGCAAGCTTAAAAAAATTCTTCACAACCGCCAAACCACCGAAAGAGTTCGTAGTTCCAAGGTCTTAATTATCGACGAAATTTCTATGTTAGATGCTCGTCGCTTTGATTTGGTTGATACTGTTTGTCGCGCTATTCGTGGCGATTTGCGTCCATTCGGTGGCTTGCAGGTTGTGTTGTGTGGTGACTTTTTTCAATTACCGCCAGTTCGCCAGCAAGAAAATAATGACGGTGTTATTTTTGAATCGGAAGCTTGGCAAGAATTAAATTTGAGGATTTGTTACCTGGAAGAACAATTTCGTCAGGAGGACAAGCGCTTTTCTTCAGTTTTAGCTAGTATCAGAGCCAATCAAAACCTAGAAGATTCGCTAGCTATTTTAGCGGAAAGGTTGGAAGCAGAATTGGATTTTCCATTATCGCCAACCAAACTTTTTACTCATAATCAGAAAGTTGATACTCACAATACCTGGGAGCTTGAGAAATTAACCACTCCTTCTCGTTTTTATGAGATGCAGGTTTCCGGCCCGGCTAATTTGATTAAAAAAATCAAGGACGGCTGTTTGGCGCCAGAAAAACTGGAACTTAAATCTGGAGCGGTGGTGATGTTTGTCCGCAATAATTTTGTTCGCGGTTTTGTTAATGGCACTATTGGGGAAATTGTCGCTTTTGATGGCGAGGGCTTCCCAATTGTTAAAACTTTACGCGGTAATCTGATTTCCGCTCGACCGGAAACTTGGCGTATTGGTGAAGGAGATGAGGTACTTGCTTCATTGTCGCAGGTTCCACTCAGGCTAGCCTGGGCAATAACTGTTCATAAAAGCCAAGGAATGAGTTTGGATTGTGCCGAGATTGACCTGAGCCGCTCCTTTGAATTTGGTATGGGCTATGTCGCTCTCTCTAGGGTGAGATCTCTTGCCGGTATTCGTTTGCTGGGTATTAATCAATTAGCTCTTCAAGTTGATCAAAGAGTCATTAGTCTCGATCAAAAATTACGCCAAAAATCAAAAGAAGATTTGTCTTGGTTTAAGTCCTTAAAACTCAAGGACAAGAAAAAGCTTTTCGAAAAACTTCTTTCGCCGTCTAACGATAGTTTGTTATAATCGATATATATGTTTAATTTGCCTCAGAAAAAACTCAGACGTTTATTGATGTTGGTAGTTTATATTATCCTGTCCTGTCTTTTTGTTTATATATTTAAGCCAGTCTACTTGCTATCAATCTTAATCGTTCTATTACCCCCCTCTTTGGCAAATTTTTTCTGGCTTAAAAAATCTCGAGGGAAAATATTGTGGTTTTCTCTTTTGACCACTTTAATATTTGCTCCACCAGTGGAGCTGACCGCCAGGCTAGCTAACGCTTGGGATGTCCAGTCAATTTTGCCGCGCATTCTGGGGATTGCGCCGACTGAAAATTTGTTGTTCGCATTTTTTAACTTTTTCTGGGTTCTTTGCTTTTACGAGTATTTTAGTGATGGCGATACTAGCGCCAAAATATCCCCTCGTTTGCGTTGGTTAGTTCTGGGCTATTGTTTGTTGGCAGCGACAATCTTCTCCCTCTTTTTTATTAACCAAGAGTTGATGGCCTTAAATTATGCGACCTTGGCAGTAATAATTTTGCTCGTTCCTGGAATAATTATTTTTAGCCTCAAGCCTCTGCTTCTAAAAAAAATCGGCCTCACAACTATTTTCTTTGCCCTGCTATTTTTTATGTATGAAGTAGTTTCTATGTTAATCGGCAGTTGGTGGTGGCCGGGGAACTATCTTTTACCAATTAAGATTTTCGGCCTGATTTTCCCGCTGGACGATGTGATCATCTGGTATTTAATCTCCACGCCAGTACTTATTGGCGGCTATGAGTTTTTTGTTGATGATGGTCATTAGTATCTCTTCAAATTATTGAAAATTAAAAAAGACAATCTTGATGATTGTCTTTTGTTTTTTTAGTCTTTGTCAGCCAAGGCTAAGATTTTTTCAGCGAGGATGTTGTTCCATTTTTCAACATTTTCTTTGGTTTCTGGTCCATCAACAGTGAATCCTTCGCCAATTCTGATTTGGAATTTGCGCCAAAAGCGAGGAATAATCTTGTCGCGAGGCAGAACTTTATCAGTGCCTTTTACGTAAACCGGCACTATAGTAGCACCGGTTTGGAAGGCCAAACGCACTACTCGTGGTTTTAGTCTTCTTAGCGGGTGACCATTTTTTGAATACAGCATCTCCTCCGGCCTTCCAGTACTGGTTCTGCCACCTTCGGGATGAATGATGAGCGCCCGGCCTTTTTTTAATAGGCGAACCAGTTCGTCAAAGGCCGCGAGACAACCCTTGGAGTCTCCCCGCGGGAAGAAAACAAAACGTTCCTTGAAGATAGTCCACCAGATATTATTAAAATTTTTCATATCGGGGGCGCTATAGGGAAACCACTTGAAGGGGTTAATGATCATTCGCCAAATGAACAAGTAGCCAAGAGGCACTGGTTCAAACATGGAGGGATGGTTAGCTACTAGGATTAGGCCATTTTTTATATTTTTGGGAAGAAATTTCTTGCCAATTATTTTCATTCTTCCGGATACCTGTAAGGTTCCGAAGAAGCCGATTCCCAGGACAATTATGGCTATATAAAGAAATAGCCAAAAGAACAGAAAATTTAATGCTTCCATGATTATGGTTTTTGTGATTATTTTAAAGATCGTTTAGATGTGCCAATAAATTAGCAGAAAAATCAGTTTTTCGCAAGCACTCCTTGTTTCTATTGAGATTTATTTTTTGAGACTACCCCCATAATTTTATCGCTCAAAAAATGTGAAAATTTAATTGATTTCCTATCTACTAATCGGTAGAAAAGGGAAGAGGTTATAAATATGACAATCATTGATAAGATGAAGGTGACCAAGAAACTGAAATCATAAGGCAGGAAATTTTTCAGCTGTAAAAATAAATAACTAGAGAATGAGCAGATAATTATCAGATGGATAAGGTACATGGAGAAAGATATTTTTCCCAAAAAATAAAAATATTTATTTTCTAATACCTTTTGAATTTTCTCCGAAGACAAAAGTGCGAGCATGATCATTAGAGCGCCAATGGTGTGTAGAATTATAAACAATTCCTTGGTTTCAATTATTCTTAGGAAGGCGTAGCTTGTTCCGTCAATTGGGATTTGGCTCGGATATGATCCGAGAAATATGCCCAAGATTATTAGTGAGTAAATAATTATTTTTTTATTTTTTATTTTTTCTAAGTGATACTTATAATTGGCCTCCAGATCGCTAAGCATGATGCCAAGCAAGAAGGCCCAGTAATAACTTCGAAACAGTATCAAAGAAAATAAAAGGTAGAGCGGGTAACGTTTTTTCGTTTGACCGAAGAAACCGATAAAACCAAAAACCATCATCGAACCAAAGAATTCATAAGTCATTGTCCACAATACAATATTGTAGCTGCTCTGATGTTGGAATAATGAGCCGACGAAGGCTTGTTTTATTATCTTTAGAAAATCAGGAGAACTTGAAAAAAGATTTTCAAACCACCTTGAACCGCTAATCGGGCCGACCGCCTGGTTGCTAAACCAGTTGAAGCTTGCGAATATGAAAACTAGGAGTAGGGAAGAGAGAACAGGAACAAGCAGTCTCGGATAACGCTTTATGGCCCCGGAAATGGCTATGTTTGATTTTTTTTCGTGGAAAAATTTTCGACTCAAAACGTAGCCACTAAGAACGAAAAATATACAGACAGCAAAATTACCGTTATAGAAAATATTAAAGACTGATCCAGCGATAAAAATTTGGAATGGATTCTTTAAATTTTCTGGTGTTGCTAGGCCGAAATATAGGGCAGGGTAAAAGGCGGTAAAAAAATGGTTGAACACCACCATCAGTGCCGCTACGCCACGCAGTCCATCGAGATATTTGATCTTTGGCATTTTTAATTTTTCAGTAATTTTCGTTATATTATTTTATTTTACCATCGATATTGACTAAAAGTAAATTAGCATCTTAATATTTATAGCTTGAAGCGATGGTGTTTATTCAAAATTATTTTATTATGATATAATATATATCAATAGATTTTTGATTTATTTTTTTATTTCCTTTGTGTTTAGAAAGAATAATCATCCAGGGTTTACGCTAATAGAGTTATTGGTAGTAATCGCTATCGTTGGTTTACTTGCGACAATTTCAATTGTTTCGCTTGGTTCAATGCGCGCAAAAGCTAGGGACGCCAAGAGGGTTGCGGATATGAGACAGCTAAGAACAGCCCTTGAGATGTATTATCTCGAGAGGGGGGATTATCCATCTCAGCAGATTACTTTGAGCGAGGAGAGCTCCTCCTACAATGCCCCTTTTTGCTTACAGGCCAGCACTGTTGGTTTTGCATATAAACCTTGCAATACGGCTAGTGGCACAATATTTATGGCAGCCGTTCCAATGCCGCCCAGCCCTGCAGACGGTTCTTGCAAGGCAATGAATGATTATGGATTTGACGATGGAATTTCCAAGAATTATTACTATTATATTAAGGGCACCAATACTTACACCATTCAGTTTTGTCTCGGATCTTCTGTGGGAGGACTAGCCGCCGGTTTTCATACTTCTACTCCGAGCGGTATCCAATAACGTTTTCACTTATAATTAAATTTTATAAAATTATGGAAAATAAAATTAATCAAAATTTCTTAAAGATTATTTCATTGGCTATGTTAGTTGGAGCGGTTGCTTTTTCTTTTTCCTCGTCTAATCTGCCCTTTGCTTATTATCAGGTGATGAACTGGTTTGTTTTGGGGGCAGTCTTTTTTCTTGCTTGGAGCAATTTTCGTTCAGGGAGAATTTGGCTTGCTTGGCTAGCGGTTGTCGTCGGAATTTTCTTTAACCCAATTAATCCCATATATTTAAACGCTCTTTCCTGGCAGATTCTAGACGGTTTGGCTATTGTTGTTTTTTCTCTATCTTTTTTTATCAACAAGAAGAGATAATTCGGAATTAATTATTCTTTCTTGGTTAACAAAAAACCGCCAGAAGCGGTTTTTTGTTATTGTAATCTTTTTTTACAGTTCGTTACTCAGCACATAGAGCATAAGGAGTGAGTGTAGCTGTTTGTGAGCCACCACCGTATACAACCACGGCGGAAGTAATCCAAGTATTGCCATCAGCACCTGGATATGAGGCAGACAATAATACGTTCCTTTTGGATCCATTAGTGTCGATGGTTGCGCCACCGCTAAGAAGGATTTTATTGCCACAAGAAACGGACGCAGTAATCTCCGTACTTGGCAGAGAAGCATCAGCTACCACTGGTGTTCCGGTAACTCTGGTTACTCCGCTGATCATACCTTGGATACCTTGAGGACCTTGTGGTCCAGCGACGCCAGTATCACCCTTATCACCCTTTTCACCTTGGATGCCCTTCTCTCCTTGAGGACCAGTTGCACCAGTATCACCTTTGTCGCCCTTATCACCCTTTTCGCCTTGGATACCTTGGGCTCCTTGAGGACCGGTGGCTCCAGTGAGACCGGTTAGACCTTGTGGGCCGGTAGCACCAGTATCTCCCTTGTCACCCTTTTCACCTTGAATACCTTGAGCCCCTTGTGGGCCAGTGGCTCCAGTATCACCTTTTTCGCCAGTAAGTCCCTGGGGACCGGCAGCTCCGGTGTCGCCTTTTTCACCTTGAATACCCTGAGCACCAGTTGCTCCAGTGAGTCCGGTTGCGCCAGTTTCACCTTTTTCGCCCTGGACGCCTTGAGCACCTTGAGTGCCAGTAGCGCCAGTGTCACCTTTCTCTCCCTGAGCACCAGTAGCACCAATTGCTCCAGTTAAGCCTGTGTCACCCTTTTCGCCCTGAATACCTTGAGGACCAGTAGCACCAGTTAAGCCTGTGTCACCCTTTTCGCCCTGGGCGCCAGTTGCTCCAGTAAGACCAATTGGACCTTGAGGACCGGTTGCGCCAGTGTCACCTTTTTCTCCTTGGATACCTTGAGGACCAGTTAAACCAATTGGTCCCTGAGCACCAGTAACTCCAGTGTCGCCCTTCTCTCCTTGAGCACCAGTTGCTCCAGTAAGACCAGTTGCACCAGTATCACCTTTTTCACCTTGAATACCTTGAGCACCAGTGGCACCAGTAGCGCCAGTGTCACCTTTCTCTCCTTGAGAACCAGTGGCACCGGTTGCTCCGGTAAGACCAGTTGCACCAGTATCACCCTTTTCACCTTGAATACCTTGGGCACCTTGAGGACCGGTAGCTCCAGTTAAGCCGATTGGACCTTGAGGACCAACAAGACCTTTGTCACCCTTTTCTCCTTTATTTCCTTTTTCGCCTCTAAAACCTCTTTGGCCTTGAAGACCCATAAATCCTCTATCGCCCTTTTCGCCATCTTCACCTTTCGGACCACGTAGTCCTTGAGGACCGGTAAGTCCTTGTGGGCCAGCAGCGCCAGTTAGTCCCCGGGGACCGATTGGACCGGCAGGACCTTGAGGACCAGCGGGACCTTGAGGACCGACTGCTCCGATACAAGTACCGTTACAGTTACCGTTACCATTGTTTGTATTGCCATTAGCGCTAACATAGTTAGCCGTGAGCAAAATGCCGGCGGAAAACAATATCACACCGCTAAAAGCGTAAGCTAATTTGTTGATATTTTTTTTCATATTTTTTTAAGAGTTTTTATTTTAAAAATAATTAACCGCCACCTCTCGACCTTTAAGGAGTGTTTTTCGGTTTTTTATATTATACAACACATCGCTTCAAAGTTGTAGATATATCACCCAGAGGTTGATCAAATTTTTTATTTTCGTTTTTATTCCTGTTTATTAAACTCAGCAAATACTGTTACAATTTTTTTTAAAATGTTATATACTAGTAAAGTATTGTCAGAGTAATTATTTTTTTGGTATGCCGGCAAAAGTAGTGAAAAAAAGAATTCTTGTAATTGAAGATGAAAAACCCCTAGCCCGGGCCCTTGAGCTGAAACTTGTTCATGAGGGTTTTGAGGTGCTTGGCGCTGCAAATGGTGAGATTGCCATTTCACTTTTGACCTCTGATAAATTTTCTCTGGTTATTTGTGATTTGATTATGCCAAAAGTAGACGGCTTTCAGGTTCTGGAATTTATTCGTGATCAAAAAATCAAGACACCAGTAATCATTCTCACCAATCTCAGTCAGTCGGAAGATGAGAAGCGAGTTCGCGCACTTGGTGCTAGCGAATTTTTTGTAAAATCAAACACCTCCATTCTCAAAATAATTGAACATGTCAAAGAGAAAGTCAGTTAAATATTTTTTATATGAATATTAGCAATCAAAATCTAGCTGATGTCCTATTAAAGGGCAACTATATTGTGGCTGATGATTTAAAAAAATTCGTTTCCTTCTCAAAAAATCACAATATTTCTTTTCGAGATTATCTTATCGGAGAGGGCTTAGTTTCTGATGACCTTATTGGCCAGGCAATTGCCGAATTTCTAAATGTACCCTACTTGGATCTCAAATCTTATCCGGTTAGCAGAGAGCAGGTAAACTTAATTCCGGAGGCAACTGCCAGAAAATATCGTGTTGCTATTTTTTCAGCGGAAGATAAAAAACTAGTGCTCGCGACCGATAGTCCGGAGAACAAGGAGCTATTGCCGGAGATGAAGAAATTATTTCCGGGGACTAAAATCAGCTTGGGTTATGCCCTGGCATCTTCCATTGATGAGCTTTTTGTCTACTATCAAAAATCATTAGTCACCAGGTTTTCTAAAATTATTGAGAAGAAAGAGCGAATTGCTCCGGAGTTGCTGGAAGAAATATTTGAAGACGCGATTGCTTTCAAGGCCTCTGATATTCACTTTGAACCTCAGCTAAAAAATGTCGTAATCAGATTTCGGGTTGATGGAGTTTTGCATGAGGCGGGAAGGATACCAAAAGAGTATTACGAGAATATTCTTAATCGTATTAAAGTCAAATGCGGACTTCGTATTGATGAACATTTTTCTGCTCAAGACGGCTCTTTGCGCTACGAGAATAACGAAACAGTGGTTGATATGAGAGCCTCGATAGTTCCCACCGTTGAAGGCGAAAAAGTTGTTTTGAGAGTTCTCGCTGCTTATGTTCAAGGACTTAATTTCGTCGACATCGGACTTTCTTCAAAATACCAAGAAATGCTTTCCGAGGCCTCAAAAAAGCCTTTTGGTATGATTTTAGTAGTTGGTCCCACGGGGTCAGGTAAGACCACCACCCTCTATGTATTGCTAAAGATTCTTAATAATTCCGATTCGAATATTACTACTATTGAAGATCCGGTAGAATATAAGATTCAGGGGATCAATCAGATTCAAGTCAATACGCAAACCAATCTCACTTTTGCCAGCGGCCTCAGATCAATTGTGCGCCAAGATCCAGACACTATTTTAGTCGGAGAAGTCAGAGATAATGAAACGGCAGAAATCGCGATCAATGCCGCCCTTACTGGCCATTTATTGCTTTCCACTTTTCATGCCAATGATGCCGCCACTGCTGTGCCACGCTTGGTTGATATGGGGGTGGAGCCGTTTCTTTTGGCTTCAACATTAGAAGTGATTATTGCACAGAGATTGGTAAGAAAAATTTGCGATAATTGTCGTTATAGTATTACTTTGAACAAAAGTTTTTTTGATAATCCAAAATTTAAACCGGTCGCGGAATACTTTAAGGGCGTAAAAACTCTTTATGGTTGCAAAGGCTGCGAGTCTTGCGGACACACTGGATATAAGGGGCGGACAGCAATCTTTGAATTTATTTCCGTGACCCCGGAACTCCAGGAGTTAATTTCCAAGAAGCCGTCTTCCCAGGAAATTTGGAAAAGGGCACGACTTGATGGTTCACAGTCACTTTTCGAAGATGGAGTTCTAAAAGTAAAAAATGGTGTCACTACCATTGAAGAGTTGCTTCGCGTGGCCGAGCCTCCAAAAAAAATATAAAACCAAAATATGTCCAAGAGCTCAACGATTGAGACTAAGGCTAGAACAAAGATACTGATTATTTCATTGAGAACCTCAGTATGCTGGTCTTTTCTGGTATGCCAGTGAGTGACTCCTTGAGCTCTATTGCCGAGGAAGTGCATTCGTCCAGAATGAAAAAAATAATTGGTGACATCAGGATCGATATTGAAAACGGCTCTCCAGTCTGGAAAGCCCTGGAGGCTAGTAATCTGCTCAAACCTCATTCAATATCCCTTATTCGTTTAGGAGAGAAGGCCGGGAAGCTCACGGAGAATTTGAGAGTGGTTGCCACCGAAGAGCAGAAAGACCGAAATTTTAAATCAAAATTACGGTCAGCCATGATGTATCCAATATTTGTCATGTCCATTACTGCAGTTGTAGGTATTGGAATCGCCTGGTTCATCCTGCCAAAACTAGCCGAGGTTTTCTTTCAATTAAACATCAAACTGCCGTTAATCACTAAAATCTTGATTGGCCTAGGGGCTTTTTTGGGAAAATATGGTCAGTACGCGATTCCGGGATTAATTATCTTCTTGTTCTTGGCTTATTACTCAATTTTTGTTTATCGCAAAACTAAAATTGTCGGTCAGTTCATTCTTTTTCATACGCCCGGGGTTAAGCAATTAATGAAGGAGGTGGAAGTGGCTCGTTTCGGTTATCTACTTGGCACTCTCTTGGAGGCCGGTGTCCCGATTATTGTTGCCCTCGATTCACTGGCTAATGCGACAGAGTTTTTATCTTATCGCAATTTTTATTTACATATTAGAAATTCGGTGAGTGAAGGAAATTCTCTTCAAAAGAGCTTTGCTTCTTTCGGGCGGGCAAAAAAATTAGTTCCCGTGCCAATCCTTCAATTAGTAGTTGCTGGCGAAAAATCAGGCAATCTTTCCAATGTTCTTTTGAAGGTCGGGCTGATGTTTGAAGACAAGGCCGACGCTACTACTAAGAATTTGACTATCATTCTGGAGCCGATTCTTTTGGTAGTTGTTTGGCTGGGAGTGGTAGCAGTTGCCCTGGCAGTTATTCTCCCGATTTACGGTTTAGTTGGCGGTCTAAGCACTACCTAATTATTTATGAAAAAAAGGTCAGGTTTCACGCTTATCGAGATGCTTCTATCGGTTGCCTGCTTGGCGATTATTTCTATTATTGCTATTCCGGTTTATCAATCATTTCAAGTAAAAAATGATTTGGGGATTGCCACTAATTCAGTGGTGCAAAGCTTGCGACGCGCGCAGATCTTATCTCAAGCTTCCGATGGCAATACTACTTCCGGCGTAAAAATACAGACAAGCAGTATCACCGTGTTTCGCGGTGCCAGCTATGTAGCAAGAGACACCACTATGGATGAAATTTTTGAAGTGCCGACCAGTATCACCGCCACCGGGACTAACGAGATAATTTTTAGCAAAATATTTGGCCTTCCTAATGCAACGGGAACAATTATTTTAACTTCTTACATTAATGATTCCAAGACCATTACAATTAATGAAAAGGGAATGGTCGCATACTAAGACCGGTTTTTCTCTGATCGAGGTCGTCTTATCGACGGCCGTTTTTATTTTGATTGTCACGGCGATTGCCGGCGCCTATCTTTACGGTGAACAAGCGACGATGTTGTCGGGTAGCCGGCAGAGGGCAGTAATGTTGGCTGAAGAAGGGGTAGAAGCGGTAAGGAATATTCGCGATCCTTTATTTACTAATTTAGTCGACGGAACTTACGGTTTGATAATGTCTGGTAACCAATATAATCTTTCCGGCGCTAGCGATTCAGACGGGTTTTTTACTCGCTCCATCAATATTGCGACCGTGGATTCGAAACGTAAGGATATCACTTCAACCGTCACTTGGCAGCAGAATCCGCAACGCAGTGGTTCAATTAGTATTACTAGTAGATTAACCAATTGGATCGCATCTGGCGCCACCGCTCTAAAGAGTATGGTTATCTATGGCGACGGAACGACTGTGCCAAAATTTAGGACTTATGACGGTACTGCCAATACTTTTAGCGCTGCCACTGCCACGGCGACTTCTTCTTCCGGCTCAACTTTTATTTTGCGTACGTCGCCTAATAATTACGAAGCGCTTGCCGGTTTCGTAACAGCGGCTGGAGTTTTGAATGTTATGTGTTATGACGGCACTGCTTGGAGCCAGGAATGGTCAGTTACTGTTGGCGGCACTGGTTCCAGTAGGAGATTCAATATCTCCTATGAAACAAATTCTGGTGATGCTATTGTCCTGTATGGTACTAATGCGGCGACAACCAATGAACTGGCTTATCGAGTAAAGCCGGGTGGCTCGGGTTGCGGTGCTGCCAATTGGGGCGCTGCGATAAACCTTAATCCTGCTAGGACCTCTGGTGTGGTCCAGTGGGTAAAAATGGCTTGGGATAGAAGATCGTCTTCCAACCTAGTCACTGCTATTTGGGCTGATTCCAACTCCGACTTGTCGGCAATGGTGTGGGATGGCACGACTTGGAGTAATGAGCCGAGTACGGTGACCGAAGCTTCCCTGGAGGTTGTGGCAGCTGCTCAGGATGTGGAAGATTTTGATGTCGAATATGAATCTATTTCCGGTGATGTTATGGTGGCTTGGGCTAATTCGGCTGGATCAGGAACGGTTAACGGAGTGAGATATCGAACCTGCACCGGTGGTATCGCTGCTTGTACTTGGGGAGCGACTACTACGCCGCCAACTTTCACTGATGATGCCACCAATTTAGACTTGGCCGCTAATCCCAATACCGATGAAATGGTGTTTGCTTCAATTGGTAATGCTGCCAGTACTTTATCTTTGGGTTATTGGAGTGGTAGCGCCTGGACTGACACGAACAATGTTGATACTAGCTGTTCCGCCCCATTAGCAGGAACGAGACTGGTTTCTGCCGGCTGGCTTGTTTCAGGAACAACCACTAGAAGCGTGATTACTTATCATGATAGTGGAGCCACCAATATTGGTTGGTATGTTGGCAATGCCGGCGTATTTACAGTACAGACTGATTTTGTGGTGTCTCCGGTTTTTGTTAGTCCGCAAAAATATTACCAAATAGAGATGAACCCATTAAGCAAGGATCAGCTAATGTTCTGTCTTTCTGGCACAAACCTATATTGCAAAAGATTGGTCATGACTGCGGTGCCCGGCTTTACTTGGACTAACGCTGACGGTAGTGCGGCGCTGGCAACAACTATGCCACAAGCAATAAATAGCCCATTTTCGTTCGCTTTCGTGAGGAATTAAAACATATGATTACTGGAAATCAGAAAAATGGCTTTACCTTAATTGAATTAATGCTTTATGTAGCAATATCTTCGGTTATCTTGTTGTTGACTTCGCTTTTTCTTTCTATGCTTTTGGAGTCTAGGGTCAAAAATCAAACTATCGCTGAGGTTGAGCAGCAGGGGGTACAGGTTATGCAGATTGTTACTCAAACAATCAGAAACGCCAATGCCATGGGGACACCTGCTAATGGCGCCACCAGCACTTCTTTGTCGATAAACACTATTTTGGCTTCCACTACTCCAACATTATTTGATCTTTCTGGTGGCGTAGTAAGAATAAAAGAAGGAACTGGCGCCGTTATTCCTCTTACCAATTCGGACGTGACCGTCACCGGACTGACTTTTTATAACCTTTCTCGCGCCAGTACTCCCGGCATAATAAAAATTTCTTTCACCATCTCTTCTCTTAACCCAGCAAATCGCAATGAATATTCTTTTAGTAAGTTTTTTACTGGCGCCGCTGCCGTGCGACAATAAATTTGCAATATGAAGATTTTTTTAAGACAATCAAAGAATTCAAAGGGTTATATTACTCTGCTCAGTGTGTTGATTGTTGGTGCTGTTAGTATTGCAATCACGGTTTCTTTGATTCTTTTGGGTTTGAGCAGCTCACGTACGGGGCTCAGTTATCAGCAAATGTTCCAAGCCAAAAATTTGGCGCACTCTTGTGCTGAAGAAGGATTAGAGAAAATTCGCGAATCCTCAGCCTTTTCTGGTAGCGGCAGTATTAGTGCCAGTCAGGGGTCATGTACTTATTTGGTGACCAATTTGGGCGGGAATAGTCGCACTGTTGATGCGACGGGAACCGTCCTGACGGTAATCAGAAGAGCATCCGTCAGTGTTACGGCGATTAATCCCTTGATTGTTGTTTCTTCTTGGCAGGAGATGTAATCTTCTGCTATAATATTATTAGTTAGTTTTTATTAATTTAAAAAATTTTTATGAAAAAAATCAAAGGCTTTACCTTAATCGAAATTTTATTGGTTGTGGCCGCCATCGCTATCTTGGCTGGTATTGTCATTTTGGCAATTAATCCAAACAAACAATTAGGAGAAACGAGAAATGCTCAGCGTCGAGCAGATGTGACCACAATCTTAAATGCGGTCTATCAATATTCTATCGATAACGGTACTTTACCAGCAGCAATTACTGCTTCCTCGACCGATGTCTGCAAGACTGGCGTTTCTTGCGGTAGCTTAATCGATCTGTCCGTTTTGACCGCTAGTGAAAAATATTTAACCGCTCTACCTAGCGATCCAAAGAGTTCAACTGCTAGTAGTACTGGCTATCAAATATTAAAGACTGCCAATAATCGGGTTACTGTTACTGCAAACAATGCTGAACAGAGCGCGACTATTAGCGTTACCAGATAAATCATATGAAAAATTTTAAAAAAGAAACCGGCGGCTTTACCTTAATCGAAATTTTATTGGTTGTGGCCGCCATCGCTATTTTGGCTGGTATTGTCATTCTGGCAATTAATCCAAACAAACAATTAGGAGAAACCAGAAACGCCTCCAGGCGTGCCGCTGTTAACACAATTCTAAACGCCGTTTATCAATATTCAATTGACAACAATGGCACCTTACCAACAATCCCAACCGGAACTTGCAGTCTAGTTGCTGCGAATCAGGTTTGTAAGGCCACGGCGACTGGAACCTGTTCTACTGGTGTAGACCTTTCCGTCCTGACTACTTTGGAGAAATATTTAACCAGTATGCCGATCGATCCAACCGTTTCTTCAACCGATGGCAGTGGTTATTACATTGCTAAAAGCGCCAACGGTCGAGTTACTGTCTGTGCCCCTAGTGCCGAACAGAGCGCAACCATTAGTGTTACTAGATAGTATCGTTTAATTGCTTAAATTTTCCAAAAATCGGAAGAGCCCTTATTGGGCTCTTTTGTTTTTTTGGTACTTACTCTTCATGCTTTTGTTTGTTATAATAAAATATAGTTAAGTCTTCTTTTGTTTTTAAGTAAAAACTCTTATTAATTCCAAAATATAGTAAATCATATGAGTATTAAAAAATTGGAGTGGGAGGAAAAATATAGCGTTGGCGTGAAAGAGCTTGATGACCAACACAAGTTCATGTTTGCCACGATTAATGAATTATTGGAGTTGGTAAATAATAATACCGCCAAGGAATATCTCGGTGGAGTAATTGATGCTCTAATTAAATACAAAATATTTCACTTTCAGACCGAGGAAAAATATTTCCAAGAGTTCAACTATAGTGGAGCACAAGATCATATTGCTAGGCATCAAGAATTTAACAACAAGTTGGCTTTGATTAGTGCCAGGTATCCAGAGCACACAGTCGAATTCGCCTTTGAATTATTGGATTTTCTTGAAGATTGGCTAGTTAATCATTTGCTTGTTGTCGATCAGGAGTATAAGGAGTGTTTTGCTGCTCATGGATTAAAATAATACTTTATGCCAAGGTTATCATTAAAAAGTAAAATAATTTTTCTCTTAATTTCTGTTAGTTTTTTGTTGATTACGATTTTGGGATCAATAATTTTCTGGTACTTGGATAGAGAGTTGACGAATAAGAGGGTTCAAGAAATAACTTCCCTTAGTACTGAGCAGGCCGGTCAGAGTAATCAGTTGATTAAAAATAATCAGCTATTTGTTCAAACTATCGGCATGGATCCACGACTAAGTAATTATTTCCAGAATCCCAGCCAGGAAAAGAGTGAGGAAATTCTGAAAATATTTTCCAATTATTCGGAAATTAACACCAAATATCTTGCAATTTACTTATTGGATAAAAATGGCGTTGGTGTGATTTCCACGGATCATCGTTTTGTCGGTCAGGACTATAGTTTCCGTAATTATTTCAAAAAAGCTTTAGCTGGAGGTTCGGTGGTTGATATTGCAATCGGTAAAACTAGCAATCAGTTTGGTTGTTATTTTTCTTATCCAATAAGTGATCAATCTGGAAGTATTGTTGGAGTTCTGGTTCTTAAAACTGATAATCAAGAAATAGATCAGGCAGTCCTAAATAGCGACTTGGCAAAAAATAGTACAGTCATGCTGACTGATCAGTATGGAATTGTCATCGCCTCAAATGATTCGTCTAGATTTTTAAGCAGCCTAGGAGCTCTTTCCGAGAGTAGTGTTAGAAATATTAAAGAGTCAGACAAATTATTGGGCAGAGAAGTAAAGCCGTTGCAATACGGTAATGTTCAGGCAATTATTGATAATTATCAAGGCCCACAAACCGCCAGTTTTTATGATCAAGTAGATCAAGAGAACGAAAAAGTTTATGTAACAAAAATTGGTAATCTGCCATTTTTCCTGGTTTCGGAAATAAGACTAGAAAGCGTTCACCATTTTGCCTGGTTAATTTTGGGACAGATTACCTTTGTTTCAATTATTGGTCTGGCCTTTTTTACTTTTTTAATCACTCGCCTGATACTTTCCTTGGTTAAACCGCTCAGCCGTTTTAAAAAAATTTCTGAGTCAGTCATCGCTGGCGATTTTTCTCAAAGAATCGATATCAAACAAGATGATGAGTTTGGCGATCTAGCTAAGGTTTTTAATCACATGCTTGATAATTTGAGAGATTTGTATAAAAACTTGGACAAAAAAGTTCGGGAAAGAACTGCGGTCATTGAATCGAAGTCTGAAGAGGCGGAAAAGCAAAGAAGCGCGATGGTTAATATTTTGGAAGACGTGGAGAAAGATAAGGATCATTTAGAGTTAGTTACTCAAGATTTGGAGAAGTTTAAATTAGCCGTTGAAAATGCTTCCGATCAGGTTATTATTACTGATACCGAGGGAATCGTGGTTTATGGAAATAAGGCAGTTGTAAAGATAACCGGCTATTCTCCGGAAGAAGTAATTGGTCAAAAGGCCGGTGTTTTATGGAAAACGCCAATGCCGCAGGATTATTACGAGAACATGTGGCGCACCATTAAATTTGAGAAAAAACCTTTTATTGGCGAAATCAAAAATAAAAGAAAGAGTGGTGAGCTTTACGATGCCAATATCAGCATCGCCCCAGTTTTAAATGATCGAGGTGATATTATTTATTTTGTCGCTATTGAGCACGATATTACCAAGGAAAAGGAAGTAGATAAGGCAAAAACCGAATTTGTATCGCTCGCTTCCCACCAGCTACGCACGCCACTTTCAGCAATCAATTGGTATACTGAAATGTTACTGGCTGGCGATGCCGGACCAATGAACGAAGAGCAAAAGAAATATTTGAACGAGGTGGCTATTGGCAATCAGAGGATGGTAGACCTGGTTGATTCCTTGCTTAATGTTTCCCGTTTGGATTTGGGAACCTTTATTGTCGAGCCAGAACCTCTGGATGCTGCGGAAGTTTCAAAAAGCGTTATCGAAGAACTCTCTCCTTTAATAATTAGTAAAAAAATTAAAGTAGAACAGTTGTATAATAAAAAACTGAAAGATTTTAACGCCGACAAAAAGTTGTTTAGGATTATATTTCAAAACCTACTTTCCAATGCAATCAAATATACCCTGCCAGAGGGGCGAGTGAAAGTAAGAATCTCAACAGCATTGCGAGACAAAAGCTTTGGTAGCCTTAAAATGGCCTTTGACAGCTTGGTGATTGAAGTTGCTGATTCTGGGATTGGGATTCCAGAAAATCAACAAGAAAAGATTTTTTCCAAAATGTTTCGAGCGGACAATGCCCGTGAGTCAGAGACAGAGGGCACCGGACTGGGATTGTATATTATAAAATCAATCGTTGACCATTCTGGTGGTTCAATTTGGTTTAAATCCAAAGAAGGAGTGGGGACGACTTTCTATGTCGCCTTCCCGTTATCCGGAATGCCCAAGAAAGATGGTTCTAGAGAGTTAGATTAAATAAGTCACATTAAGTCATAATTTTTATGCCAAATGATCCCCAAACAATCTTGGTAGTTGAGGACGAAAAGCCATTGCTCGAAGCGATCAAGATTAAGCTAGAAAAGAACGGCTTTGAGGTGGAGACAGCAAGAACGATTGAGCAAGCCAAGAAGTATGCCCTGGATACGCCGAAAATAGACGTTATTTGGCTTGACCACTATCTTTTTGGGAAGGGTAACGGTCTTGATTTTATCGCCTGGTGCAAGCAAGAGGACAACCAGAAATGCAATTTAATTCCATTTTTTATCGTTTCCAACACAGCTAGCAGCGACAAAGTGGCCTCCTATATGCACCTAGGAGCTAAGAAGTATTTCATTAAGGCTAATCACAAGCTTGATGAAATAATCAAAGATATCAAGCAGAGTCTGGTGGCAGATGTTTAATTGATTATATTTTTATTATTTTTAAAAAAGAGAGGAATTTCCTCTCTTTTTTGTTATTTTATTTCTTCTTTTTTACTAGCTGGTTTTCTAGTTCGGATATTCGGTGTTTAAGTTCGATCATTTTCATTTCTCTGCCTACTACCAATTTATTTAATCTGCTGGATTCGTTATATTTAGACTCTAGTTCATCCTTTACTTTTGTGATTTCACTAGTCTGTTCGCTTACTTTCTTTTTTATTTCCCGCCCGGAACGCTTTAGCGAATCGGTCATGTGATTGAACTCTGCGGAGATGATAGCGATTTCGTCGTGTGTGTCGATTTCTATCTTACTGTCTAGGTTGCCATTTTTAACATTTTGGACTCCAGCCATCAATCTTTTAATTGGTTTAGTTATTTTTCTGGATACCAACAGGCCGACTAAGATAAAAATCAAAATTCCCAACAAAATAATCACTGCAAATATTTCCCCCAAATATCCCTGGAAAGAAAAAAGTTCAGATCTGTCTACTTTGGTTATTAGGCACCAGCCGGTTTCTGGAATATAGGAGTGGGTGGCAATGACATCTATTTTTCGGTAATCTTTCGCTTCTGTTATTTGATTGCCGAATTCTTTAACAATGTTTTTGTAGCCGTTTTTTTGGACATAGTCCACCTCTTTTGGGTCGAAGCAATCGTTGGCATTCTCCGTTTCCACCTTCTGAGTCATAACCACATCCTCCCCTAGAAATAGTGATGGAGTTAAGAATAAGCGGTCTTTATTGATTAAGAAATTTTCTTCGCTTTTTCCAAGGCCATTTTCGTTGTTTACTATTGAGAAAAAATTATTGGGCAAATAGCGCAGGACCGACACGCCCAGCATGGTGCCATTGTCATCCTTGACGGGGGCAGAAATGGTATAGTTAAATCGCTTGATTACATCGGAAAAATAAACATCCTTGAGAAATACACTGTCTTTGGCGTTAGTGAATAATGGATCGGTTGACCGGTCTATTCCTTCATTTTCTGGTTTCGAAGAAGCAACAATCTTCCCGTCGGAAGAAATAATAAAGGCCTCATAAATGTTTGGGTCGGCCTCAATTGTGCGAGTAAGGCGCTTATTTATTTTTTCCTTCAATCCGGAGTAAGTCCCGTCGCTACTTGGTGTTTTAAGAAAATCGCGATAGATAGAGGCGGCAGCCAAGATGCTTGCAGTCTTTTTTTCGTCTTGAATAAAAGTTCGGATATGCTCAGCGCGGGCGCGATTGCTTGAATGAAAATAGGAATAAAGATTATTTCTGATTATATTGGCGGTGTAAATATTAATAACTATTGCTACCAACAAGATAATAAGAAAAAAAGCTCCTGCATAGCTAAAAATTATTTTATTACCAATTTTTTTAAACATAATAATTTTAGGTTTTTTTAGTTCAACATTTAAATAATACCATAAATAAAGGATGAAAACAAAAAAAACAGGATTTTCGCTTATTTTTCGTTGGGGAAAATCAATAATTATCGCGCTGAGATATTTATTTTTTAAGACAGTGTGGAGGGGGTACTGGTATTTGATTTTTTAATTATTAAGTAAGCCATGGTGCCACCCAAAAGGGCGGTGATCAGTTGTGGCCAACTCATCATTTGGCTGATAATTGGTGATAAATTTTTATTAAGCAACAATTTATTTATCAAGTCAACACTAAAATACAGGAAAACAAATTTCAGGGAAGCGCCGACTACTAGTCCATACCAATAATTAGTAATCTTTGATTTATCGCGACAGAAAAAATCAATTACAAGAACAAGGATTACATTACTGATCATAATAAATGGTATTGCCGGAGCTAGTACCACCGGCAGAAGTCCTCCTTGCAATGCCATTAGGCTCGGAATTAAGCTGGCGATAATCGCTGGGCGCAAACCACCAATGAACAAGGTAACTATTAACACGGCATTTATTATTGGACCAGTTATCCATTGGCTATGAATGAAAAATGGCAGGGCACTTATAAGAGTTATTAGTACCAGTGACCAAGCATAACTGCGAAAATTTGTTTTTTCCCAAATGCCAGCTTCCACGGCTAAGCCTTCGAACTTGTTTATAATCATAAATTTATTTTTGATATTATTTTTACCGTGATTAAATTACCTGTAGTTATTATACCTTTTTTTGACATAATATGGCTATAATTTAACTAGACAAGCAAAGAGGAATAAGAATGAAAAAGTTCACTTTCTATGGTGAACTTCAAGGTGGGCCCTGTTATCGGAAAAATTACCCACAGAATTACTAAAAAATACCTCAACAAAGTTGAGATATTTTTATAAAGAAGATCTTCATAAGGCAATAGAATGTGACGCATCTCGCAAAGCAATAGAAACTAATAGTCTGCTCTAGTATTTTTATGATTCATTAGTATCTACTCTTGGCAATATATTCTGATAATCCATTATTTCTTGGCGCAGATTTCCTATTTTTTTGTTTAAATAATCCACCTGCACTCCGAATGTCAAAGATGCCTCGTCGTTGCTTGATTTAATTAAATTGTTCTCAGTAGCGCTTAGATCTTTTTCGTACATCCCTATTTCTTTTTCTAGTAGAGGTTTAATTTCTCCAATCTTTCTAGTTAAAGCTACTCCGAAACTTTCTTTAAATTCGGATATTATCTCTAGATCTTTTTCTGATAAATCAACTCTTTTCATTTCTTCCACAAGTTTCTCGTATTCAATTTTTTCGCTTAATATTTCTGATCTGAGCTGAGTCATTTTACTCTCTTCATTTCTTTGTTCTTTTATAGACTTCGCAGCCTCTTCAATAAAATTTTCATCCATAAAATTATAATTATATTTTTATTTTCCACTACGAACAACTTAATATTTATGCGAAAATTTGTCTATTTACTTAGTTTTCATTAATGTTTGGGCACAAAAATGGCACAATTTAGAAATGATACAATTTTGCCGTGGCACTTTAATTTCCTGTCGGGAAAGTGGTGTTGGATGTTTTATTTCATTCCCGACGGGGTGGCAACATAAGGCTTGCCGACTGAGCCCAGGCAGTAAGTAAGCGCATAGGAGTTATTTCCGGTATTGTTGTATATGAAATTTTTATTTGGGCAGCCTCCATCATTCATCGGAATTGGATTGACCGGAACTTTTTCCAGATACACTCCGCTCAAGGGCTTTGTTAAAAATCCATTGCTAGATAAGCTCATTCCGTCAATTATGGTGGCTGATGGCGGATAAGAACCTTTCTCATTAAAATATATTTCTAAGGCACTCTGTATTTGTTTAATATATGCTTGGCGCTGGCTATCACGCGTAGAAATACTATCGACAGTACTGCTTGCTAGATTTTGCGCCTGATTTTTACAAGTAGCTATCATTCTTATAATTGCCGCCGGAAGATATTGGACGCACGTAGCAATGTATTGTTCTCTTGTCGGCTTTTCTTTTCCCATTAAAGCGCTGTGGTTATCATATATGTCGCCGCAATAATTATTAAATGTTGCTCCTGAAAATAGTTTATTTGCCTCTTCCTCTGTGAGTCCGCCACCGACGCCTTTTGTTAAAGTGGTTTTCAGGCAGGTCTTAATTGATTCACTTAAACTAGCTAATTCTGGCAAGATAATCGAGAATGTTTCCTTGCTCCCAATGTTGCTTGCATTAGCAGAGACATAAATTTTATAACTTGACCACGGTGCTATTCCTCCCGCGCTTGGCACAGTATTGCTAGACAAATTTTTACTGGTGTCCCATAGATAGCTTCCCGTATTTTGTGCGTTAGCAATCCTTGAAGTTGCTGAGCATCCCATTTCCCCAGTTGGGCATTGCATGAAGTCAGCACTAATAGATATAATTACACTTTCCATATTTGGGAGTAGATTTGGGTCCCATTTTATCTCATAAGTACTTCCAGCCAAGATTCTCTCTCCGCCGTTAGGAGCTATTATTGAGCCAGTAGTCTGTGTTGTTGGTGCTATGACATCCTCGTAGGAGTCTGGTCTGCACCCATATTTTATCGAGCCATTACCCATCTTAGCCACTTCTTTGTAGGTGTATTTTTCTGGACAGCTGCAAGTTGTTGTGGGTGTATCGTATGTAGAATTTACCTCGCAAATTAAAGTGTTGGCTTTTTTGCTCTGATCACCTGGAGTCTGATCAGTTAATAGCTTCGAGGGAAGAGCCAGAAAATAATAATAAGCAGCAAAGGCACCACCAGCCAAAAGGAAAATGGCGATAATCGCAGAGATTATTAAAATTTTCTTTTTTGATTTATTGACGATAGTGATTGGCGCATTTTGATTTGGGACTACCGATCCTACTCTTTTAAAACCCTCATCAATGTCATTAGTCACCCAGCCAGCACCAGTTAGAGTGGCCCTAATCTGCTCTTCCTGTTGCCCCGTGGCCAGAGACTTTCTGATGAAATCTAATAACTCAGTGGTCACCATAGAATTTATTGTTTAAAAATTATATAAATATTTTATCATATTCCCCACAATCTCACCATTAAAAACCTAATGCAAATAGTGGTAACAATATGGCCACACCTTCTGAAATGGCTAAAAACAATCAGACTTTTCCGAAAAATTTTCAAGTCCAAATAATCTCAAAACCCCAATAAAAAACAGGCATTTCGCCAGTTTCTTATTTCGTAGTCCCTAGGGGAATCGAACCCCTGTTACCAGGATGAGAAACGCCAGTCTGTAAATTGAGAATAACCAATAAATACGGGGTTAAAACGAATAATTGGCGGTAAATAGGGAAATAATTGCTTTAGTCTATTTTAATATATTTTTATCGATATTAATCCATCTTGATAACCTTTGTGACACAAAAATGGCACAATTTAAATGACACAATTTTGCCGTGGCACTGCAGGGAAGGTTATCGGATGATTTATTGGAAAAGTTACTCTACCAGGTGGCTCACTATTGCTTAGAGGGGTAATTTGTATGCGAAGTAATCATCTCGGTAAATTTTGTGTTATAATTAATATAGGTTTATTCAATAATTAAATTTTATGAAAAAAATTGTTATTTTTAGCATTATTTTTTCCTTCTTATTGGCTTCGGGCGTAGCCTTCGCCGCAAACGAGAAAAATGAAGCCGCCATTATCTTTAAAAGCGGCACTGATTTAAATGCCTTGCTAAAGTATGATGGATTGAAAAAAAATGTTGTATTTCAGACTGGATGGATAAAAAGAACCATTAATCCCTTGATTAGTAGTGACAAGAATGTTAAGGTGAGCGAAAAATACGCAATAAACAATTTTGTTGTTTATGGCACGAAAGATACTAAAAAATTCACAAAAACGGAGCGTGCCGATTTCATAGTTTTGTACAAAAGTAAATACAACAAGCTGCCAAAGACTCAGATGGATTGGGAAAATTTATTAAAATTGAACAGTAACCATTCGCACGATATTTCTGGCTTTACGCAGGCATGTGAAGATTTTCCAGATAATTTGTCATCGTGCACAAAATATGAGTGCCAATCACCATCGGTCGAAGAAGCCTTTGTAAAATATAATATTGTTGGCATGGTAAGTGGAAAATGTGTTTACCAATACAGAACGTCAACTGGCATAGGTGTAGATTGCAAGCTCTCTGATAGTTCAAGAAAGGTGTTCGTAAAGGCTCAGGAAATTAATTTTTTTGGTGGTGGTTGGTTAAGTAAATCGGAAAAGATGAGTTCCGAAGGAGACCCTGAATTGCGGACGGTTACCGGAGAGTCCTGCGTTGCACATATGCAATATTCTAATCCCACGGAGACAAGCGATTATATGCGCAAGGTTTTAGTTCACAGTGTTCAAGTTGTGTTATCACGTTTCTTTGCTGTGATGAAGGAATATCCCGCGACTGCGGACAAAGCTTTTGCGGCGTTTGTGAGTAGTGGTCTTAACCGGACAAATCCCCAGGCAACAATCTTGTCTAAACAAGCCACCACCAGTCCAGCCCAAACAGGTAGTAATTGTTCATCTAGCACCCCCCTTATTTATGATAGCCAGCTAAATAACACTTCATATACTTTGGCTTATTGTCTTTCTACTGGTATGGCTACGGCCACTCCAACGGGAATAAAATAACTGTTTTGCCTCGAGTGTCTTTGGCGCCCAATAATCTGTAATCATTTAAAAACACCTTACAATATTTGGTGTTTTTAATAATAGTTGATATAGCTCACAATCTCACCATTTTAGACAACCCAGTAAAAAATAATGACACAAAAATGTCACAACAACCTGGTAACAATTCTTCTTTTACCTAAAATCTAGGTCTCAAATAATCTCCAAATCACCAATAAAAAACAGGCTTTTCGCCCGTTTCTTAATTCGTAGTCCCTAGGGGAATCGAACCCCTGTTACCAGGATGAGAACCTGGTGTCCTAACCGTTAGACGAAGGGACCATAATCTTTCTATTTCAATTTTTTGCCAATAAAATCTTGATGGCCGGATAAAAAATCTTTAACGCTCATTACTCTCCCGCCTGCTAGCTGCAATTCAGTAATCTGCAGGGCACCGTCCGCACTTGCCAGACAAAGCTTTTTATCTGTCATAAAAAGTTCTCCCGGAATTTTGCCCTCGGATTTCTCGATTTCCGATGATACCTTTACTATTTTTATCATTTTATCATCTTCTGTCAAGGCGAAGCTTCCTGGCCAAGGGGTGTAGGCGCGGATTTGTCTTTCCAACTCAATAGCACTTTTCTGAAAATCCAAGCGGCCATTTTCTTTTTTGACGGTGCGGTAATAGCTGGCGAGAGTATCGTCTTGAGCCCTAGCAACTAGCTTTCCAACGAGATAGTCTTTTAAGGCGGTAGGTAGAACTTTATTTGCCAGAGCTGCCACGGCATCATGCAGATCTTCCAGGGTTTCCGTTCCGTGAAGGGAAATCGTAAATTGTTCCAAAATTGGTCCAGTGTCTAAACCAGCTTCCATTCTCATGATCGTGACCCCGGTCTCCTTGTCACCGTTTAGAATTGCGGCTTGCAGACAAGCGGCGCCGCGATATTTCGGCAGCAGGGAGAATATTGTGAGGGATAATCTGACCATAAGCGACCACCACGATTAGGTCTGGCTTTAAGGCAAGTAGCTCGTCATAAATTTCTCTGACCTTGGTTGGTTGTAAGACGGGGATTTCATATTTTTCAGCACAGACTTTGATGGCTGGTGCACCAAGAGTTTGTGATCTGCCAATTGGCTTGTCTTCTTGGGTAACTACGGCGCAAACTGAAAAATCTTCACTATTAATCAGTGATTCTAGTGCTGGGACGGCAAATTCTGGCGTTCCCATGAAGATTATGCGGCAACTCCGATTAGACATATTTCAGGCTTAAATGATATGATTAGCTTACTATGTTTGAAGCAATCATTCAATGGGTCCTAAATCTCACCCAGGGGCTCGGTTACACCGGGGTCACTATATTAATGGCAATAGAAAGCTCTTTCTTGCCTTTGCCTTCCGAGCTGGTGATTCCGCCCGCAGCTTGGCTGGCGAGCGAGGGGAAAATGAGTCTCGGGTTGCTAATTATTGCCGGCACAATCGGTAGTGTTATTGGTGCTTCTATTAATTATTTGTTATCCATGTGGCTTGGCCGGATGATTATTTATAAACTAGCTGATAAAAAGTTCTTCAGGGTCCTGGGGCTTAAGAGAGAAAAAATTGGGGAGGTGGAAAAAATGTTTCTATCGGACGCCAAAAGATCAACTTTTGTTGGCCGCTTTATTCCGGTGGTGCGTCACCTCATCTCCATCCCGGCTGGCTTTTGCCGGATGAATTATGGCTCATTTGTTCTCTACACAGCGCTTGGCTCATTTTTCTGGGTTTCTATTCTCGCGGCACTGGGGTTCTTCCTAGGTGCCAATCGTCAGCTTCTTGAACAATATTATCAAGAAATCAGTTGGTTATTGTTATTTTTAGGGATTATTTGGCTTATCTGGAAATTTCGCAAGAAAATTTTTCATAATTAAAATTTACCACTTATCTATGGCAAAAGGCCGGGAATTATCTCCTGGCCTTTTATTTTTTTACTTAATATTAAGCAAAATAACTATTAGCGGCGGGCAGTCTATTGACAAAACAATATTTTTATTATATAATTAACAGTTCAATAGTAAATGAAATTTTTTAACAATCAAATACAATTTTAGTCATGGAAGAAAACACAGAATTAGCAAGAAAAATCCTGAAAGCAAAAGAAACAGCAGAAGCAAACAAAGCAATGTTTATCTGCGCAATGTTCAAAGAAATTGGAAATTACAAAAACGTTTTGGTGACTTTGCCAAGCGAGCACGATGTGCATTTCAAATTGATCCCAGAGAACAAAGTTGTTACCCTGGATCATCCGGAAGAAGTAACCACCATTCCTTCATATCTCCGTCGCGGAGATAACTTTAGCGGAACCTGGTTAACCCGCAATGTTTATAACTTCAAAGGCAACAGCGGACCACAGGTAGTGGACATCGTAGTTATCGAAAAAACCAATCACTTTAGTGATGGGGGGAAAGCATTAATCTTGAACATTTTCTGCAAACCGCTTCCGAAGGAAGCGGATGAAAGAATCCCAGCCAAGTGGAAATTAAAAATTGGAACGCCCAAAGGTGATTTTAAAATCTTAGGGACTGCAGATAAATTTATTTCTTTTGAAGAAATCAATCAGAAATAATTTATCACACAGCGAAAATAAAAAGGCAGAAACTTGATTTCTGCCTCTTTTTTTATTCAAAATATGTTTTTTATTTTTTGTTTGGCTCCAGGTAGTCGATAAATAGGATGCCATCCAAATGATCAACCTCGTGTTGAATAGCTCGAGCGAGCAGGGGGTCTTCGGCCTGAATTTTTTTCTTTTTTCCTTTGAGATCAAAATAAAGACAGGTAACTTTTTTGTGGCGTTCAATCGGGTGATAAATAATTTCCCCGGAGCTATCGATAATGGAAAGGCAACCTTCTTGTTCGGTAATTTTTCCGCGCGATTTTTTGGTAATTTTGGGGTTGATGAGAAATAGGCTTTGATTATCATGTCGCAACACAACCATGCGAACATTCTCGCCGACTTGCGGTGCGGCCAGGCCAGCGCCGTCTTTTTCTAACATTGTTTTTTCTAAGTCAAAAGCCAGATCTCTAATCTTCTGACTCACTATCTCCTTCTCGGTAAGTCCTTGGGAGATTTTTCTTAAGATAGGGTCGGGGTAGTGGACGATTGGCAAAGTTTTGGCTACCGGGGTTTTTTTCATATTTTTGTTCGATTACTTTGAAGAAGTATTTCCATTTTTCGCCAGCTTGGCAGAGTTCTTTGGTGTCAGTGATTGCTCTCCTGATCTCTTCTGGAGTTTTTTCTTTGCAGACTTTAAATACCGACCCTCGTTTAAAATTAGGAATCGCTAGCTCTTTGATTACTGATAAGGCCAAGTCTTGCCAGGGATAAGCTGGCGCTTTGACGCTTTTTTTCTTGGCGACGATTTCTGAAAAAGAAGAAAAGCCGCTCATAGATTTTCCGCCGTTAGGCGCATGGTTAGATAGCCAATGCCGAGCTCGGTTTGATAGGCTAATCCCTGGACCTTAATCTCAGTTTCGGCACCCTCAAGGATGCCGATGGCCAAGGTCACTGATTTTAGTCCGCATTCCGCGGCGTTCTTAACGAGATTTTCGTCGAGCTTCAGAATGTTTTCTGCTGGTGCCTCACTGTTAAGATATTCAATTAGCTTATTATCAAACTTTGCTCCCTTGGGGGAATATCCAGCCGGCGAGGTTTTTTTCAAACGGTGTGATAAATCCCCAGAGGCGATAATGGCGACTTTTTCCGCGCTGTCTTTGATTATCTTCCCGATGGCGCGGCCAAAAAGCAATTGTTCTTCCAGGCTGCCAGAGGAGTAGGATAATTGAATAATCTTCGGACTACCCAAGCTGCCAGTAAGTAGCGTGAGCGGAATAGAAGAAGCATAATCCAGCTTTTCAGTGCTTAGAAGTTGAATAGGGAATTCTGGACGCAATTTTTCTTTGAAGCTTTGCAGGAGTGCTGGATTGTTGGGAAATTTTTTGCCGTTAGCCAAGAATCCCAATTCGGAGAAATTTGCCTCTAGTTCCAAGGAGCTATTAAAATAAAAATTTTTTCCCGGAGTTTTGGCGTGAGGAGTAATAATAATTATGGTTTCTGGTTGGAGTAGCTCAAGTTCGCTCCCTAGTTTTTCATAGGCGGCAGTAGTTTTGGCAATCAATCGGTAATTGTCTTTGGCAATCTCGGGAATAAGCAGAGGGGAGTGTGGTACGAGAGCGGCAAATTGTATTTTCATATATTTCTTAGTTGGCGAATTGAATTGGCAGACCCATGTCGTAGATATAAAGCAATTGTGGCGTGACCGTGATAACATTTTCAAGATTGTAGCCCATTTTCAGAAAAACGTCATCAGAGGCGAATGGTCTTTTTCTGCCATTAGCAATCATGTAAATTGTTGGTGAGCTAGGCGAAGAAAGCAGGGTGCCGTCACCGAATAGGACCTGGCTGCCAGTTTTGTATTTGGCCAGCTCTTTACTATCCACCTTGGTGATTTTGCGGTCACTGAACTTATAAGTCAAGATGGCCTTATCAGTTATTGGAAATTTTTGGCCATTTTCTACATAAAAACGCAACCCAGACTTCTTGTCTTGAAGAATGGCCCCGGTGGCATAGGTGGTCGTTGCTGTGATTTCGGTGCCAGTTTGATAGCCACTCAATTCTTCGGTGGTCGCCGGGATAATTTCTTCTTTGTTGAAGCCGATCTTTTTGAAGGCATTCATATTGGCAATCGGGCGCTTGGTGCTATCCACTATTAAGAAGATAGTTTTACTCGGGTCGCTGACCAAGGAATAGTTAGGGAATTTGATGCCAGCTCCTTTTTCGTAATTATTCAAAATATCATTTGTGGTTTTAACGACCTGGCTTTTATTAAAGCGTGAGGCAAAAGCCCCGGCACTCAAGAATGGTCTCTTTTTGCCATTTTCCAGCAGCCAAACTCCAGCGTCACCTTCTACTTGCAAAAGAGTTCCGTCTGGGTAGAAGGTTTTGGTGGTTGGGAAATATTTTTTCCATAGCTTAAAGAAATTGTAATTACCATTAAAAACATGTGGGGTGTAGTTGTAGAGGGCGGCAGTGGCTCGATTTTGTGGCGTGACCGACATTGGAGTATTGATTATTGTGCCGGAGGAATTAGAAAAATTATAAGTCTGACCAGCTTTGTATGGATATCGTTGCTGTTCGTTGACGTAAGCCAGAAATTGCAGAGAAGCACTGTTTATTTGTTTGCCAAGGCCTTTGTAGTAGGGGTTGCAAGCCAAGCTGTCGGGGCAACCATAGCCGGTAGCCCAGTCCAAACTGCTTTGACTGGGGTTAGCTTTCTCGATCAGGCCTTGTTCCTTCTGAAGTAATACCAACAATAGTTTTGGATTAACAGTGGTAATTATTCGACAGTGGGCTTTCTTGTCAGCCTCAGTTGGAGAGTCGCCAAGGTCGATCCCAGAACAATCATAATTTTGATGAGTTGCATCATAAATCATTTCTGCCGCTGACTTGTCTGGAGTGCCATGAGAGTTAAAAGTGTGATAATTAGCCAAATAGCTATTTTTTTGACTCAGGAAATTTTGGATGTCGGATAACTGCATACTGCTATAATCCAACAACTCGGCATCGCTAATAATATTCTCTGGGTTAAATTCTGGGTCAATGTCAGCTGCTTTGGCGCTTTGCGAAAAAGCAAAAAACGCTAGTAACACCAAAAAAATTGTTGACGGAATTTTCTTCAACATATCGGAAAAATATTAATAATTACTTCTTCATTATAATATAAAAGGGGAATAAGGGCAAAATATTAGGATTTTAAAATAAACCGCTCTTTGCGGTTTATTTTTAATCGTTTTTTCAGTCTTAAAGCTTTTTCATGACCACTTCATTCTTTATTCCCAGGTCAATACTAATTTTATCTCCTTCTTGGATCTTTCCCTCAATAATTTCCATTGCTAGTTCATCGAGAATCATTGTCTGAATCAGTCTTTTGAGTGGTCTGGCGCCGAAGGTTGGGTCATAGCCTTTTTCAGCCAATTGCTTTTTAACCTTTTGACCCAGCTTGAGAACAATATTTTTGTTTTTGAGACGACTTTCTACTTTTGCCAATTCCAACTCAACAATTTTTCCAAGTGATTCTTTACTGAGATTCTTAAAGACCACAATTTCATCAATGCGATTCAAGAACTCCAACTTGAAATTATCTCGCAAAATCTTGTCAATTTTTGTTTTCATTTCTTCGCTCTTTTCTTCTTCTTGTTTTTTTACATCGTGGTCACCAAAGCCGATAGAGTACTGGCGGATTACCTCGTTACCCAAGTTGGAGGTCATAATGATCACGGTATTTTTAAAACTAACCGTTCGTCCTTTGGAATCAGTGAGTCGGCCATCATCAAGGATTTGCAGCAGCATATTAAACATCTCTGGATGAGCTTTTTCGATTTCATCGAAGAGAATAACGCTATATGGTTTTCGTCTTATTTTTTCAGTTAATTGCCCACCTTCTTCATGGCCTACATAGCCTGGCGGGGAACCGATTAGTTTTGCCACACTATGTTTTTCCATAAACTCACTCATGTCTAAGCGAATCAAAGAATTTTCATCATTAAAGATGAATTTAGACAGAGCTTTGGCAAGTTCCGTTTTTCCCACCCCAGTTGGCCCGACAAAAAGAAATGAACCAATTGGTTTTTTATCCTCATTGATGCCGGCTCGATTACGGCGGATAGCATTGGCCACGGCAGTGATTGCTTCGTTTTGTCCGATTACTTCCTTGGTTAACTCAGTTTCAGTATGAATTAATTTTTGCAAATCACTCTGCAGCATTTTTTGTACAGGAATACCGGTCCAGCGGGCGACTACTTTAGCAATATCTTCCTCATCAACTTCTTCCTTAAGGATTCTTTGACCGCTCTTTTGGATCTTCATCAGTTTTTCTTGCAAGTCATGGATCGCTGTTTCTTTTTCTGGGATCAAGCCGTATTTTATTTTGGCGACCTCGGTCAGATCATCACCGCGGCGTTCAATGATTTCTGCCCGCGCTTTTAGCTCATCGATTTCCTTTTTATTATCGCGGATTTTGCCGATGATGTCTTTTTCGTTCTGCCAGTGCAGTTCTAACTGGGAGCTTTTTTCTTTTAGCTCGCTGAGATTTTTATTGATGCCACGAAGTTTTACTGATTTTGGTTCAGTACTGATCAGTCCGGCGCGGGTAATTTCCAGTCTTTTGATTTCTCGTTTGAGGCGGTCTAGTTCTTCTGGCATTGAGTCAATTTCCATGCGCAGAGCAGAAGTCGCCTCGTCGATCAAGTCAACGGCTTTATCCGGCAAGAAGCGGTCGGCAATATAGCGATTAGAAAGTTTAGCGGCAGCAATCAGGGCGTTGTCGGTAATGCGGACACCGTGATGGACTTCGTATTTCTCCTTTATCCCTCTGAGAATTGCTACTGTATCTTCCAGACTTGGCTCATTAACCATGATTGGTTGAAATCTTCTTTCGAGGGCGGCGTCACGTTCAATATATTTTTGATACTCCTTGGTAGTGGTTGCACCGATAGTGCGCAATTCACCACGCGCCAGGGCTGGCTTAAGCATATTACTTGCGTCTATCGATCCCTCGCTAGCGCCAGCACCGATAATTGTGTGTAACTCATCAATAAACAGAATAATCTGTCCGTTGTTTTGCACTTCTTTGAGCACAGCTTTTAATCTGTCTTCGAATTCACCGCGGAATTTTGCTCCAGCAACCATAGCACCAAGATCAAGAGTTAGAACTTGTTTGTTTTTCAGATTTTCCGGCACATCGCCAGAGACGATTCTCTGCGCTAAGCCCTCAACGATTGCAGTCTTTCCAGTTCCTGGTTCACCAATTAGGACTGGGTTATTTTTGGTTCGGCGAAGAAGTACCTGCATGATACGGCGGATTTCTTCGTCGCGCCCAATAACTGGATCAAGCTTCTCTTTTTTAGCTAGTTCAGTGAGATTGCTTGTGTATTTTTCTAAAATACGATATTTATTTTCCGGATCAGGGTCCGAGATGGTTTGGTTGCCGCGTAGTTCTTTAATAATTGGTGCCACACTTTCATAGGCCACCTTGAAATCCAGTAAAACTTTCTGGGCTGGGCTAGTAACTCCGATCAAAGACAGGAGGATGTGTTCAGTAGAAATAAATTCGTCGTTCATCAAGTCAGCCTCTTTTTTTGCCCTTTCGAGAATTACAGCAGTCTCACCATTGCCTTGCACGGTATTTACTGGTCCGCCAATGTTTGCACCAAGATCGATTTTTGGTAATTTTTTGATTTCATTCTCGGTATAATCAGCGACCTCTTCGGGGTCAATATGTAGTTTTTCCAAGATAGTCTTAACCAAGCTCTCCTCTTGATCCAGAAGGGCAAGCAATAGGTGGAGGGACTCGATGTGCGCTTGGCCATTTTCATTAGCAATTACCTGAGCACTGATAATGGCTTCCTGGGATTTGGTGGTGAATTTATTAAACATATAAGATAAAGTTATTTTTGTGGATTTTAGCAGTCATTAAGTGAGAGTGCTAAATACAATATATCCTAAGAAGCCCCTGGTGTCAACAGTCATTTAAAGCCTCGAAAGCTATACGCTCAGACTTATATTTATGTTATAATTTGTTTATAATTATATGTTTAAGAAAAATCCTCTTTTTGCTTTTTTGGCTGCCGCCGGGGAAGTAATTTTTATCATCATTTATTTTCCTTTTTGGTGGTATTCAATTGGTTTTGTAAGATGTCTGCGCTATCTTGGCCGTTTTTTGCGGGAAAGGCAGGAGAGCTTGGCGCTCTTTGTGTGGTTAAAAAATATTTTTCGCCCGATGTATGGGCAAAAAGATTTTACTGGTCGCTTGATTAGCTTCTTGATGAGGGTAATTCAAATTATTTTCCGTGCTCTTGTGCTGATAATTTTCTTGCTTTTAGCCTTGCTTCTTGCTCTTTTTTGGTTGGCCGTGCCGCTTCTAGTTTTGGCGCTTATTATTTTGCAACTGCTTTAATATGAAAGAAAAAAATAATTATCAACAAGAAAGGGAAGATTGGTTTGGCGGTCGACCGTTGGTTTGTCAATACGAATCACGTCTCGATCTGATTGGAATTAGTCGCTTGAAGAAGCGTTTATTGAATTTAATTGATTTTTTATTTGCGGCCTTTTCGGTTATTGGTATTTTGACCTTGCTTCTTTGGTTTTATTTTGAGAGGCAGGGCTTTATTGAAAACCCCAGTAACATTTTATTTTTTTGGGCCAGACAGCATCCACTCCTAGCAGTTTTCTCCTTCTCCTTGTTCGCGGATTTATTTTTGATTTATCGTCGCAGCGAAAAGCGTGCCGCGAACGTGAAGATAAATTACCAAAACTGGTTTGAGAAAGACTTGGTGCGCGAAGAACTATTGGCTCCTTCCGTGGATAACAAGGTTAAAGACCTTGAGGTTACCAAGGGCTTTAGCGATGAGAGTATCTTCTATTTAGATGAGGCTTACTTATTAACTAGAAAGCTAAAACAATCCCAGGTGAGACCGATACACCTATTCAGAGTTTTACTAAAGAATAAAAAAATTCAATCCATATTTGTCCGTCTCAATGTTGATGCTAAGGCGCTACTTGAGAAAATTGATCGCCATGTTTCCGAAGGAGAAAGTAGTAAGGATAAGATAATTTTTTCCCAAGAGTTGTTATCTTCTTTGGTGGTTGCTTTTCAAAATTCCGCCTTGGGCCACAAAGTAGCAGTCGATATTTTAGAAATTTTAGCCTTACTTCCGGAGAATGATCAGATTTTAACAGAAATTTTGTTTGATCTGGAGATACCGGCTGAAAAATTAGAAAATACAGTTGCCTGGTTTCAGATCAACGAACTTCTGGCAGAAAATTATCGCAATTTTCAACACTTAGCGAGATTCAAGCCAGATAGCGGCATGAATCGTTCTTTTACGGCCATTGCTACTCCTACTTTGAATAATTTTTCTCATGACTTAACTCTCGCCGCTAAATATGGATATCTAGAGATGTGCGTGGCGCGCGAAGATGAGTTTGCTCAAATTTTTGAAAACATTGGTGGTGGAAGAGGCGGAATATTGTTAGTTGGACATCCTGGAGTAGGGAAGAGAACGATGCTGGAGGGGCTGGCCCAATTAATGGTAAAAGAAGAAGTTCCCAGCTCCTTGAGCGATAAGCGGCTAGTCGAGTTAGATCTTTCTCGCCTTATTGCCGGAGCTTCTGCGTCTGAAGCAGAAGAAAGATTGCTTAGCTGTATTTACGAAGCATCTTCAGCTGGTAATATTATTTTAGCCATCCAAAACATTGAGAATATCATTGGTCTTAGTACAGGTAGTGAAGGTAGCATGGATTTGTCCGAGGTTTTAGGAGAAGCGCTTTCTTGTAATCAAATAATTTGTCTGGCGACAATTAGCCAGGAAAATTACCGCAAGCATCTGGAGGGTAAAGCGCTTGATGAGGCGTTGGTGAAGATCAATATTAATGAGCCAGAAGAAAATAGGGCGATTCTTGTTTTGGAAAGTAAGGTTGCTTTTCTGGAACAGAAGTATAAGATTTATTTTCTCTATGAAGCAATTGAGCAAGCAGTTAAAATGTCTGATAAATATTTGCATGACCTATTTCTCCCCCTGAAAGCAATTAATATTTTGCAAGACGCTGCAGTGATTGCCGCAAAGAATACTCTTCGTGGCGCATCCTCTTTTTGTGGTCGCGAAGAAGTGGCGGCGGCAATTAGTGCTTTCACGGGCATTCCAACAAGTAAGGTAACAGAAAATGAAGGCGAAAAATTATTAGGCCTGGAAGAAGAGATTCATCAGCGGGTGATTGGCCAGGAAGAAGCGGTCTCAATGATTGCTAGTAGCTTGCGCCGAGCCCGCCTTGAACTCAAGGATCATAATCGTCCCATGGCCAGTTTTCTTTTTCTTGGACCAACTGGTGTTGGTAAAACCGAATTGGCAAAAGCAGTCGCAGAGGTTTATTTCGGCGGTGAGGAATTCATTGTGCGTATTGATATGAGTGAATATCAGTATTCCGATAGCGTCAAGAAAATGATTGGCGATGAGAGCGGTGTCGTTGGCTACCTGACCGAGGCTGTTCGCAAAAAACCTTTTTCTCTGGTACTCTTTGATGAAGTTGAAAAAGCCCATCCGGATATTCTGAATCTTTTTCTGCAATTAATGGATGATGGCCGCTTAACTGATGGGCAAGGCAGAACAATTAATTTCAAAGATTCAATTGTCATTGCTACTTCCAATATTGGTGCTCTTTATATTCAAGAAATGCTCAATAAAAATTCCTCTATGGAAGAGATAAAGAGCGGCTTAGTTGGTGGCCAATTGAATCAATACATGCGCCCGGAGCTAGTTAATCGTTTTGATGGTATTATCGTTTTTAAACCGCTTAGCGAGGACAATCTTTTTAGGATCACCAAATTATTGCTTAGCAAAATCAAAGATCAACTAGCAGAAAAGGGAATTGATTTCCGAGCGGACAAAGAGGGTGCTTTGAAACTGGCAAAAGATGCTTATGACCCGAAATTCGGTGCCAGGCCGCTCAGGAGATTGCTTCAAGAAAGAATAGAAGATAAGGTGGCGACGATGATTTTATCTGGCGCCCTGCATCGTCGAGATACGGTGGTGGTTGATAGTACTGGCGATCTGGGAATAGAAAAGGGAAGAAGTCTTTAAAAATAAAAAATCCCGATTTTCATCGGGATTGTTTGTCGGTTTAAATAATGGCTGAACCTTTGATGTTTTTCGATCTTAGTTCCTTAGACTCTTTGTTTCTTGCTTGTTGTTCAAGAAGTTCTTTGAGAATATTGTCAATCATTTCTTCTTCCGCGATATTAAGTTTGTTTAAATCTTTTTGGAATTTCTTCGCCTGAGCGTTATCGATCAGATTTATCTGATCGTTCGCTGTTTGAACTTTCTCCTTGATTTTGTTATGAATATCACGCACGAAGGGAATGAGGTTTCCCAGATCCTGAGGGGAAATAATTCCCACTGATTCTTTTAGCGCCTTCTTAAGGCTAGCTTTAATCAGAATTTGTAATTGCATTCTTTTTTTCTCTGTTTCTTTTGTTTTTGCCATTTCTCCTTTTTTAATGAATGTGTGTTTAGTCGCTAGCTAATACTAGCTAATCATTTTTTCCATGTCAATTGTGTCGTATTTAATTTATTTTCTTTTAGCTCTTATTTTAAGTGCCTCTCTGGTGCCGGTTTTGCTTTTCCTGTCTTTTCGTTGGGGAATACTGGACCAGCCAAATGAGAGAAAGATTCATCACAAGCCAACCCCACTCCTGGGTGGCCTAGCAATATTTTTTAGTTTTTTCATTGTTCTACTAATTAGCCGCGGCCATCTTTTTCCTAGTGCACTTTCGGCGCATCATTGGATCGGCTTCTTTTCTGGCGCCTTTATTTTGGTCTTGGGTGGAATTCTGGACGATAAATATAACCTTAAGCCTAGGTGGCAGATAATCTTCCCAATTTTGGCAGTTGTGGCTGTTCTTTGTGGCGGCATAGAAATTCCCAAGATCAGTAATCCTTTTGGTGGACTTATTTATCTAAATTGGAGTTTTCTTTCCGGAGCCTTAATCACGCTTTGGCTTTTGGGTATGATGTATACCACTAAACTTTTAGACGGTGTTGACGGCTTAGTCTCTGGGTTGGGAGTTATTGGCGCCTTGATAATTTTCCTTTTCACAATTTCTACTCGTTATTTACAACCGGACATTGCTTGGGCTGCTTGGATTTTCGCCGGCGCCGCTCTCGGCTTCTTGATTTTTAATTGGCACCCGGCTTCGATTTTTCTTGGCGAGGGGGGGTCGCTACTGATTGGCTATGTGCTTGGTGTGTTAGCGATAATCTCGGGTGGAAAAATAGCGATCGCGCTCTTGATTATGGGGGTGCCGATTTTGGACGTTGCCTGGACAATCATTCGCCGTTTAGCAAAAAAGAAAAATCCTTTTCGTTTTGCGGATAAGAATCATTTGCACCATCGTCTATTGGCTGCGGGCCTTAGCCAGAAACAAACAGTGTTAGTATTTTATGCTCTTGCCTTCTTTTTTGGCTTGAGCGGTCTATTCCTTCAAAGTCGTGGGAAAGTGATTGCCTTGGCAATAGTATTCGTTCTGATGTTTGTATTAGTGGCTTTTCTTTCTCGCCTCAAAACCAGAAAGCCACGCTTGCTACTTCATGTTTGCTGCGCTCCTTGTGCTGCCTATATCACCCACGCCAGATTAATGCAGCGCTTCCGGGTTACTTGGTATTTTTATAACTCCAATCTATGTTCTATCGATGAATACCAAAAAAGGTTGGCGGCTGTAAAAACTTTTTGTCGTAAATACGGAATCAAGCTGATCATCGAACCTTATATCCATCAGGATTTTTTGGCTTCAGTTAAGGGAAGAGAGACTGATCAAGAGAAGGGCGAAAGATGTTTGGTTTGCTACCGTGATCGATTAAAAAAAACCGCGGCCCTGGCCAGAGGAAAAGGCTATGATTTTTTTTCCACCAGCCTACTTACTAGTCCCTACAAGTTGACCTCCGAGATTTCTCTAATTTGCTCTGATCTGTCCGAAGAGTTTGGTGTCAAATATCTTGATGAGGATTTTCAGGCGGACAATGGTTTTATATTGTCTCAGGAGTTTGCTAAGCAAGAAAATTATTATCGTCAAAATTTTTGTGGTTGCGAATTTTCCAAAAAAATAATTTCTCTTTTGTTCGTTTTTACCTTATCTTTATCAGTAATTGGTTTTCACACCCCAAAAGTCTTCGCTGCCGGAGAAGAAGTCGCTAACGCCTCCTCCAGTGCTACTTATTTCGTTAATGACGGTCTAGCAGATAGCGATGGTGATGGCTTGAATGATCAGGACGAGACAAGCAAATACTTAACTGACCCCAATAATTTTGACACCGATGGCGATGGTTATTCTGACGGTGAAGAAGTTTTACATCATTATTCCCCTCTGGTCGCGCAGCAGAAAATGTCCGAAGTTGATTCTGACAAGGATGGGCTCAACGATGAGCTGGAACTTAGACTAGGAACGGACATGGGGAAGGCCGACAGCGATGGTGACGGTTTCTCCGATTTTACCGAATTTGATTCAGCACATGACCCTCTTTCTCCAAAAGACGATGCAAAATTGTCAGTGCGGGCGGAAGTCGATTTATCGAAGCAAAAATTGTCTTTTTTCGTTGGTGGTATAAAATGGAAGGAGTTCATAGTATCTAGTGGCAAAGCCAGCACGCCAACCCCTAAGGGCAAGTTCAAAATCACTAATAAATCCCTAAAGGCCTGGTCATCTGCCTATCATCTATGGATGCCATACTGGATGGGCCTGGGGAACGGAAAGGTTGGACTACATGAGCTACCGATGTGGCCAAACGGTTATCGTGAAGGCACCAGCCATTTAGGAAAACCGGTTTCTCATGGCTGCGTTCGCTTGGGACTTAATGACGCCAAATATCTTTTTGATCGCTTGCCCGTTGGCACAGAAGTGATAATCAAATAATTTTTTATATTTTTATGTTTTATTTTCGTTTAAGTGTTCTACTTCTGCCGGTATTAATATTTTTCTCTTCAGAGGTAATCACTGTTTTCCCAAAAACCTTTTTTATCGTTCTCGCTGCTAGTTCTCTCCTAATAATTTATTGGTCATTTTGGCTTTTTAGAAAGCGAGAGAAAAGCAAGCTGGGCCATTGGTGGGAATATGCTATTTTGCCGGTAATCTTTAACATTTCCAGCATTTTTTATTTTGCCATGGAACCGACAGTAATTATCGGCCAACTAGTTTTGTTGGTAAATGCCTATTTCTTGTTCAATTATCTGAAGAACATTTATTATTTGGCGGCTAACGAAAAAAGGGAGGAGCAATTAAAAAATATTTCATTCTTTGGGGGTGTGCTAACGGTGTTTTTTGCTTCCAGTGTGGTTTATGGCGCTAAAGTTTTTTTGGGACTTCCCATGCTGCCAATGTTTGCTTGTTTGTCGCTAACCCTCTTGGCTGTTTGGTATCAAATCTTTGTTTTCGTCCCGTTTTCGATTAAAAAAAATTCGATTTTTTTCCTAATCGCTTTGTTGGTCCTATGCCAATTAGGGGCCGTTCTTTTCTTTCTGCCTTTTAGCTATCAATTGCTCGGAATAATTTTGACAATCATTTTTTATTTTATCGCCGGTATTGGACGCCTCCATTTGAATGGCGAAATACCAATTCGTCGTCTTCGCTATTATTTAATATTTTCTATTCTAGCGGTAGTATTTTTAATTCTTACTGCTCGTTGGTTATAACTCTACGATTTCCGTTTTTCATGGTACAATGTTATCAGAAATTAAATTAATTATATGAAGAAAGAAAAAATAAAAACTATCAAAATAAAAAAGTCGAGCATGTCGTCTGAGTCTTCCGAAAAAAACATGCGCTCAGCTTTCAGCACTTCTTTTGTTACTATCGTTTCTGCTGCGCTGATCTCTTTGGTTGCCGGAACCATTGCTTGTCTTCTTGTTATTCCTTATTTCTTCGTTCCCCAAACTGGCTCAGAGGTTAATGTGTCAGATTACAATTGGGGTAATACCAATTTGATTATTCGTGATCCAAAAAAAGTAGTAGTTAATCAGGATGTAAAAGTAGAGGAAAGCATTAACTCCGTTTCTACCAGCTTGGTGAAGTTCTATCCTCATCTGTTAGCAACGTCCACTGATCCATTAGTCAAAAAACTCGATGCAAAAAATTATTATTTATTAAAAGAACCTTTCGCTTCCGGAGTAATAATGTCGGCAGATGGTTGGATTTTAGCGCTCTGGCCAGGCAATGAGAAAAGTGTCGACCTCAAAAAGATTACGACTAGTTTTGATATTGTGAGTTCAGATGGGAAGGTTTATTCTGCCGATCAAGCAATCTTCGCAGAAAGATTAGGAAATAGGAGTAATCAAGAGGTCATGCCGGTGTTAGTTCATTTACTTGCGGTTAATAGTTTGCCGGTAAGAAGTTTAGCTAAGCCCGCGGACCTGCGAATTGGTCAGTCAATTTTTTCCTATGACGGAGGAAGAGGGATAGACTTCGGCTTCCTAATCGATCGCCGAAAGAGTGAGCTGCTTCGCTCCAGCGAGGATTCCAGTGAGTCATTGAGCTTGGACTTAAATACCGATGTTTCTGTTCACCCTAGCTTTGTCTTTAATTTAGCCGGAGACTTATTGGCCTGGCAAACCCCTTCGGGAAAAGTTTTTCCAGTATACTCCCTGAGTGCTCGGTTAAATTCTCTATTTAAACTAAAAAAGATTTCCGAACCTTTCTTCGGGGTCAATTATTATAATCTTTCCGATTTGCGTATTCCTGGTTTTAATCAAGACAAGGGAGCTTTAATCTATGCCTCCGGCAAAGCCGATGCGGTTATTAAAGGTAGCCCAGCCGAGCAAGCCGGACTCAAGAGTGGCGACCTAATTCTAGAGGTGAATGGCGAAGCGATAAATGGAGCCGATGACTTGAGTGCAATTTTGCAGAATTATTTACCTGGTCAGGACTTGCTAGTCTCCTATTCGCGCTCAGGAGTAAATTCCGAAACTTCAGTTAAGCTTGGTGAATTAAAATAGGTTTTTTTATGAAAATCAAATCAGTAAAAAGTATTAGAAATTTGCGAGGCAAAACCGTTTTATTGCGGGTTGATTTTAATGTTCCCTTCAAAAAAGGCAAAATTACCGAAGACTATAAAATCAGAATGTCCTTGCCAACTATCGAATATCTTTTGAAGAATGGGGCGAGAGTGATTGTAATGAGCCACCTTGGATCTCCGAAGGGAATTATCAAGCCAGAATTATCACTATCACCAATCGCGAAGTCTCTGCAAAAAATCTTAACCGCTCGCGCCTATAAGAAAAAAATAAAGTTTGCCCCAGGAGTTATTGGTGTAAAAGTTGAAGAGTTAGTTAATAATTTAAAGAACGGAGAGCTCCTGCTTCTGGAAAATCTTCGCTTTGAAATTGGTGAAGAAAAAAATGATAACTCGTTTGCCAAGAAGTTAGCTTCTTTGGGAGATGTTTATGTTAATGATGCCTTTGCAGTTTCTCATCGCGATCAAGCCTCAGTCTCAGCAATTAAGAAATTTTTACCAAGTTATGCCGGCTTACTGCTCGAGGATGAAGTTAAGTCGTTAGCCAAAGTCGTTAAACCGAAACAACCTCTCGTTGCGATTATGGGCGGAGCCAAAGTTGACACCAAGGCGCCCTTAATAGAAAAAATGCACAAGAAAGCCGCTTTTGTTTTAATTGGTGGCGCTTTAGCCAATAATTTTTTCAAAGCGCTTGGTTATGAGGTTGGCACCTCGCTCATCGATGAGGCTAGCTTAGTTTTTGCCAAGAAATTTATTCATCGTGGCAAAATAGAAGCCAAAATTATTCTTCCGATTGATGTTGTTGTGAAAAGCGGCAACAAGGTGTCTGTTAAACCGCTTGCGTTATTGAATAAAAAAGATTGCATCGTGGATATCGGTCCCAAAACGGTAGAATTATTTGCTCCGATAATTAAACAAGCAGCTACAATAATTTGGAATGGTCCGATGGGTTGTTTTGAAGAGAAACCATCTTCTTTCGGTACGATGGCAGTCGGTCGCTTGATCGCTGCTCGCTCTAAGGGTGTCGCCTGGGGAGTAGTTGGTGGTGGCGAGACAGTGGAAGCCATTCAAAAAACCAAGATGGCTGAATACATTGATTGGATTTCTACTGCTGGCGGAGCAATGCTATCTTATCTTGGCGGCGAAAAAATGCCTGGATTAACTAAAATTGTTAGTAAATAAAAAATATGTCAAAAATTAAAAAAATCATGGCGCGAGAAATCCTTGACGGCAGAGCCTATCCTTCCTTGGAGGTGGTGATTTTTTTGGAGAATGGTTTAAGTGCTAAGGCCTCCGCTCCCTCGGGAATCTATTATAATACCTTTGAACCAAAAGAGCTGAGGGATGAAGTTTTGAAAAATTCTTCGACCCCTGGCGTTTTAAGGGCTATCGAGGTCGTGGAAAAGGTTATCGCTCCGGCCTTGAAAGGCAGGGACGCCAGCGCTCAGGAGGAAATCGATGATTTATTGATTGCACTTGATGGCACCGAAGATAAAAGTCATTTGGGGGTTAATACGATTTTTGCCGTGTCTATTGCTTGTGCTCGTGCCGCCGCCAAGGCGCAAAAGATGGAATTGTTCTCTTACCTAAGAGAGTATTTTAATTTACCAGTAAGCAAAAAATTTCCTAAGCCGATTTTTACGATGTTTAACGGCGGGCTGTATGCCGACACTAGCCTAGATTTTCAGGAATACCTTTTATTGGCTCGCGAAGAGAGCGTTCGTGAGAATATTATTTTAGGAAGAGAGGTGTATCAGTCTCTTGGCCGAGTATTAAGAGAAAATGGCTTTGACTCCGACACAGGAACAGAGGGTGGTTACGCACCGAATTTAGACTCAAGTATTCAGGCCTTAGAGATGATTCGAGCGGCAGCAATAAACTCCGGCTACTCAATGGCTAAAGATTTCTCTTTGGGAATAGATTTGGGTGCTTCATTATTTTTTGACAACAAGGAAGATAAATATATTTTTGCTGCTGATCACCAGCTGTTGTCCAGAGATAATCTAACTGGTATTTATCAGGAGTGGTTCTTAAGTCAAGGCGTTGACTACCTGGAGGATCCTTTGGGAGAAGAACGCTTCTCGGATTGGCGAGAATTAACCGCTTCTATCGGAGATCGGGTGATTGTTGCCGGAGATGATCTTTTTGCCTCTCAGTCTGATCGTTTGCGCCAAGGCTTGAAAGAAAAAGCCGCCAATGCTATGGTGATAAAACCGGTTCAGACTGGTACCTTGAGTGAGGCAGTAGAATGCGTAAAATTAGCAAAAAAATACGGTTATCAGGTCATCATTTCAGCACGTGGCGGCGAGACCAACGATGATTTTATTGCCGATTTCTCTGTTGCTGTGGGAGCGAATTGGTTGAAATCCGGCGCCCCTGCTCGCGGAGAAAGAGTGGCTAAATATAATCGTCTATTAGAAATAGAAATATTATGTCAGGAGAATCTGCAAAAATAAGCGATGAACCCCTCAGTACTGCTCATCCGGTAGTTTTGTTATTGTTAGATGGTTGGGGAGTTGCTCCGGAAAGCGAGGGGAATGCTATTAATAAAAAAAATTCAAAAAATTTTTCCAAGCTTCTTTCGGAGTATCCGGCGGGTATCCTGGAGTCGAAACCATTCCCTGAGTCAGATAGGTATTCCTTGCTCGGCGCGCATCATCAGTTGACAAGCTTTCTTTCGGAAAGCAAGATTAGTCAGATGTATTTGATGGAAAGTGAGAAGGCACCAGCGGTTGCAGCTTGTTTTGTTGGCGAAGACAATCTCGGTCAGATCGAGTGCAAAATTATTTCCTCGCCAGTTTGCGACGCGTACAACCTTAAGCCGGAAATGTCCATCGATGAGCTGGGGCGCTTATCTATAAAAGCAATTAGAGAAGAACGTTTTGGTTTTATTTTAATAAGTGTCGCAAATCTTGAGGCAGTGGCCGCTACTGGTGACCTAGAGGCAACCAAGAAAACGGTTGCGCGAGTAGATTCTTTGTTGGGAAAAATTACCGAAGAAGTTTTACTCAAAAAGGGAACCATAATTATTTCTTCTACTTCCGGGAATGTTGAGAAAATGATCGATGTTCGCACCGATTTAACGGACAAAGAAAGCACTGACAATCCCCTACCTTTTTTGATAGTTGGTGAAGAATTTAAGGGGCGATCACTTTTTGAAAATGATGCTCCCGGCGGGGACCTGAGTTTGTTGGAGCCAGTCGGTGGACTAGAAGATATTCCAGCGACCATTATTGGCTTGCTAAAACTTGACAAGCCTGTTAGTATGGAGGGTGAGGATTTGTTGAAAAAATAGTTTTTATATATCAATTCTTTAACAATTTATAGGAGGATAGCCGTATGAATAATCCATTTAAGAAGTACCTTGCATTTTCCAGGAAGACAGGGCTAAAAACCAATTTAAGAAAAAGTCTTTCCTATTTAAAAAATAAAAATGGATCAGAAAAAAAACCGGAGGTTTTTGAAAATCTTGATCCAATAAACGGTGTTAATTACGCGCAAACAACCCTGAAGGGAAGGCGTTTCTGCATCGACTTTTGTTACTCTGCTTTTTTTTAGAATTTTCATTTTTTTTACATCATCGTTCCTGCTTGTTTCATTTTTTCTGCGCCCCCCGCTTCTTTAAAGTTGTGGGGTTTTTTATTTGGCAAAACAAAAAACTGACCGCTAAGCGGTCAGTTTTTTAAAAGAATAAATTTACATTAACCAGATTATTAGGCTGGCGGCCAAGCCAATTAGTCCCCCAACGAGTGCCTCCATTTGAGTATGTCCTATCTGTTCCAAGAGTTCCGGATAACTATCTTTAATGAATTGATCCTCCTTGAGGTCTTTAACCAAGACATTAAGAGTTTTTCCATGTTGGCCAAGATAGGTTCTTAGGCCGACCGCATCAGTGACTACAACCGAAGCGAAAACTGCGGAGACAGCAAATAATGGTGACCCAATTCCGTCTTTCAGAAAAATGATTGCGGAGAGGGCAACGACTAGAGCAGTGTGTCCTGAGGGCATGCTGGAGTAGGCGAAAAAATCACGGAATTTCAAGTTCTTGTAGCGATTTTTGAGAATGAATTTTAAGATGAGAGCAAATCCCCAAGCCAAAAGCGGGGCCAATAAATATTCGTACATATTTTTTAGATATCTAAATTTTGGACTTTTTTGGCGTGAGTTTGGATGAAGTTTTTGCGTGGAGCAACGTTATCACCCATTAACATATCGAACATTTGATCGGCCTTAGCGGCGTCTTCCACAGTCACTTGCTTCAAGATGCGTTTTTCCGGGTTCATGGTCGTTTCCCATAGTTGATCAGCATTCATTTCACCAAGACCCTTGTAGCGCTGGATAGTGATTCGAGAATTTCTTTTCTTTTCATCTTCCTTTTTAGTTTCCTCACTTACGACAATTTCTCCTTCTTCACCCTCGTCATTTTCTTCCACTACTTCTTCGGATCCAGCGAAACCGCCGAATTCTTCGATGGTTCTATTTTTCTCGTCGTCGCTATAAGCATAGCGGATGGCCGAGCCTTTTTTTATTTGATAAAGCGGCGGCTGAGCGATATACATATGTCCAGCAGAAACTAACGGGTTGAAGTGGCGGAAGAATAGAGTCAAAAGCAGGGTGCGGATATGGGAGCCGTCGACATCGGCATCGGTCATAATAATAATGCGGTTGTAGCGGAGTTTTTCTAGGTCGAATTGGTCGTCAATATTGGTGCCAAGAGCGATAACAATATTTTTAATTTCGTTGTTAGCCAGCATTTTATCCAAACGTGCCCTTTCGACGTTTAAGATTTTACCGCGTAAGGGCAGGATTGCCTGAAAGCGGCGATTTCTTCCTTGTTTGGCGGAGCCTCCAGCGGAGTCTCCCTCAACGATGTAAAGTTCACACTCCTCGGCTTTGCGGCTAGAGCAGTCAGCGAGCTTGCCGGGCAGAGTCATGCCCTCGAGAGCTCCTTTGCGCAAGATTGTGGCACGCGCTGTTCTGGCGGCTAAACGAGCTTGAGCAGATAGAACGCATTTATTAACAATTGCTTCGCCTTCTTTTGGATGTTCCTCCAGGAAGGTCGCAAAAGCTTCACCAAAACTTTGCTCAACATAGCCCTTAATTTCGGCATTACCAAGTTTACCCTTTGTCTGTCCTTCAAATTGTGGATCAGGAAGTTTGACGCTGATGATGGCGGTCAGTCCTTCGCGGACGTCTTCACCGGTCAAGTTTTCATCTTTTTCCTTCAAGAGGTTCTTTCCTCTGGCGTAGTTGTTTAAAGTTCTAGTAAGGGCAGTACGGAAACCCACTAAGTGTGTACCACCTTCGGGGTTATGAATATTGTTTGCGAAGGATAGAACGTTTTCGTTGTATTCATCATTATATTGCAAGGCAACCTCTACTCGGCTTTCATTAACCTCTTTGTCTAAATAGAAAATAGTTTCATTTTTGACGCTCTTGTTGCGGTGCAGGGAGCGGATATAGGACTTGATGCCACCTTCAAAATGAAATTTATATCTTTTTGGTCGATGTTCTGGGCGAGCATCAATCACGTTAATGGTGATTCCTTTTGTTAAATAGGCCTGCTGGCGCAAACGATCAAGAATTTTTCCCCAGTTGAATTCTAATTCTGTAAAAATGGTGCCATCTGGTTTGAAGGTGATAGTGGTGCCACTGCCAGTAGCCTTTCCGATTTCTTTGATTGGTGTTTTCGGTTTACCAATCTCGAATTCCTGAGCCCACGCTTTACCGTCGCGGTGCACTTCAGCTTTTAGATAAGTACTCAAGGCATTAACCACGGAAACACCAACACCATGTAGACCTCCGGAAACTTTATAGCCGCCACCGCCAAATTTTCCACCGGCATGAAGTTTGGTTAAAACTGTTTCCAGGGCAGAGATTCCAGTAGCTTTCATTTTTTCAACCGGGATACCGCGGCCGTTATCTTCCTCCTTAACCATGCCGTCTTCTAATAAAGAAACAGTGATTTCGGTCGCAAAACCAGCCATCGCTTCATCAATGGAGTTATCAACAACTTCCCAAATCAAGTGGTGCAAACCGGCCGCTGAAGTTGAACCGATATACATGCCTGGTCTTTTTCTGACCGGATCCAATCCTTCCAGGACGGTGATTGCATCAGCGCCATAGCTATTTTTTTTAATTTCTTCTTTTGCCATATCAAATAAAAAACTCCTGTTTTTTTAGGGTCTTTTCTCTTAACTTTTATAAAGTTTACCCTTGTATTTTAGCAAACAAAAAGCTTCTTGGCAAACATTTTTTTGCTAATTTAAGCTTGACTTTATTTGATTTTTATAGGGAATTGTTAGTTCTTGGGTCTTAATAATTATTTAGTAATGAATGAGTCTGATTGTAAAATTCTCAAAAAATCCTTTTAATGTTATGATAAAGGAAATAACTTTTTATTATTTATTTCGATTAGCTTATGTCAAAGATATTGGTTACCGGTGGCGCTGGTTTTATCGGCTCTAATCTGGTCGATCGTTTAATTTTAGAAGGGCACGAAGTTTGCATAGTGGACGATATGTCTTCTGGACGCGAAGATTATTTGAATCCTCAGGCAAGATTTTATGACCTGGAGATTTCTTCTGAAAAACTTGCTTCGATTTTTGAAGCCGAAAGATTTGACTTCGTTTATCATTTAGCCGCCCAGATTGATGTCAGGAGGTCAGTCGCTCACCCAGTCTTCGATAACCTAGTTAACATTATCGGCGGCTTCAATGTTATTAAAACCGCACACGAATATGGCGTAAAAAAAATAATTTTTGTTTCTACTCGAGAAGTCTATGGGCAAAATTATGTTGTTTTGCGCTTTTCCAATGTTTACGGGCCACGTCAATACAAGGGCGGAGAGGCGGGAATAATTGCCAACTTTGTGGAGGCAGCAGTCAAAAAAAGTGCCTGCGTGCTCAATGGTGATGGCTTGCAAACCAGAGATTTTCTTTTCGTTTATGACGCTGTTGACGCCTTGGTGCAAGCGAAAGAGGTCGATTTTTATGGCGAGATGAATATTTCTACCGGACGGGAAGTAAACATGATGAGTGTCATTGCCGCCATTGAAAAAGCTACTGGTGAAAAGTTGAATTATCAACAGCTGCCAGGAAAACTGGGGGAACAGCGCCGTAGCTGCTTGAGCTACCAAAAAGCGCATGAGATTTTGGGTTATGAACCCAAGATCGATTTACAACAAGGCATTCAACTAACCGTTGAATGGGCCAAGAAACAACTCTAAAAATATGAAAAAAATCATTATTGCTAATTGGAAAGATAATTTGGTCGCTACCAAATCTTTGACATTGGCGCAAAAATATAAAACCATTAAAATTTGTGATTGTTTAAAGGCGGTTGTCTGTCCGGATTTTTCGGCAATTTCTTCGGTAGCCAGTATTTTTAAGAAAACTGCTCTGCAGCTTGGCGCCCAAAATTGTTCCGCCTTGCCAATTGGCGCTCACACCGGTGAAGTTAGTGTCGAGATTTTAAAATCTCTGGGAGTTAAATATGTAATTGTTGGCCACAGTGAGAGACGTGCTTGTGGCGAGAGTGACGAGGTGGTTTCTCAGAAAGCATCAAAGGTTTTGGCTGCAAAAATGTTACCAGTTGTCTGTGTGGGGGAGACTGCCCTAGAGCGTCGTTCGGGTAATACTTTGTTAACTTTAGAAAGACAGATTAGGGGAGCTCTTGGCAAATTACCTAAAAATCTGAAAAGTGCGAGAATAATCTTGGCCTATGAGCCGGTTTGGGAAATTGGTTCGGGAAAAATGTTAGCCGCCAGTGAAGCCGAAGAAACCTGCCTGATAATTAAGAATTTTGCCAAGAAGTGCGGCGCCTTGAAGGTCGAGGTTATTTTTGGCGGCAGTATTAATAAAAATAACTCTCAAGAATACTTAAACAAAAAGAATATCGACGGTTTGTTGGTTGGCGGCGCTAGCCTCGATTTTAAAAATTTTAGTCAAATTGTTAATTGTTAGCTTATGTTGGTTTATTTATCTTTGATTTTAGTTTTGGTTTGTTTATTAATTATCTTTTTTGTAGTTTTCAAAAAATTTACTACCTTAGCCTTGCTTGACCTGGAGCATTTACCCGGAAGAAAAGAGGCAAAATTCAAAAATCAAATAATTGCCAAACGTCTGGATAGAGACTTGGATAAGATTTCTGGTTCTTTTTCTGTAGTTAAAAATTTTTTCGAGCGTCGCTTTGGTTCCTTTCTGCATCAATTGCGTCTGCGCTTGGAGCATTCCAAGGAGCGATATTCGCGAGAAAAGAAGTTAACCCTTAGTGAGCGCCGAGCAAAAGTCGCCGCTTGGTTTAGTGAAGCCAAGGAAGCCGCCAAAAAAGGTGACTCAGAAAAAGCAGAAGAGTTGCTTATTTCCACTATTACTTTAGACCACCGCTATCTGCCAGCTTTCATTGAATTGGGTGATACCTACTTTGAACTCAGGAAATATCTTGAAGCCAAGCAAACCTTCTTGCACGTGCTCAAGGTTCTTTCTCGAAAGACTGTTAGCGAATTCGCGAACTATCGTTCAAAAAAAGAAATCTATTTTTCTTTGGCTCAGACCAATAAACAGTTGGATGATTTTGAGGATGCAATTGATAATCTTCATGAGGCCCTAGAGATAGAAGCGAACAATCCTCGCTATCTTGATTTAATTTTGGAATTAAGTATAATGAAAAAAGATTGCGTCTTGGCGGAGAGCGTTTTGTCTCGCTTGGAAGAAGTTAATCCGGAAAATAAAAAGCTCAAAGAATTCCGCTCACGCCTAGAGAAAATCAAATAAATTAGCGCGCCGTTTTAGCTCAGCTGGTAGAGCACTTCCATGGTAAGGAAGAGGTCTCGGGTCCGATCCCCGAAAACGGCTCAGAAAAAAGCTCCTTTATGGGAGTTTTTTTGTTTTTTAAGGCATTTTCCTCTCGTTTTTTGAGACTTATTTCGCGAGGGCTTATTTTCCTACTTATGCACTATTTGGTAAAAAATGCCATAATATTTTTTTTGCTTATATTAAACAATAAAAATCAAATCCAGGACGTTCTATTGACAAAATAAATAAAAAGTGATATAATTTTGGTATCAAAATGAGTATTGGATGCCGCGGCAAAAGACGCTCTTTAAAAACAGAATATAAACAAGAAAAAAATCATAAACCATGAACAAAAATTTGATTGTATGGCTAGTATGGCTAGGAGCTATGCTGGTAATCACTATCGTGGCCATAATTGTCGCCATGCTTGCCTTTGATCTATCTGCTTGGTCGATTTTAGTAGGAGTTATTTCCTATATATTGATCAACGCTTTATTGCTTTTGGCTGGAAAGCTAGAAGTACAGTACAACTACGAAGCTCAACTCGAGATTTTTTCGAACTACGAAGAAACTCTAGGGTGTGGCTGGTATCTCATTTTTCCTTTATTCGGAATTTGTAGAATTCAAAACAACACTCAGTATTTTCTTGGTCAATCAACCGACAAGATTTTAGATGGCCCCGCAAATCTAATAGATTTAGAGGATGTTTCTGTCGGCATCGACGGAGAGGTTTATTATCAGATAGTTGATTCCGAGAAAGCCGCTTACAGTGTTGCCGATTTTCGCAAAACAGTTAAAGAAAAATCTGGTAGCGCGGTCAGAGGTGCTCTTGGCGGTAAAACTTTCGAGGAAGTGAATCAAAACAAAAGGGAATTCAATTTAGCCCGATTGTTCTTCCCACCCGAGGTCGCTGCGATTGAAGAAGATTACGGTGTTCGATTATTGGAGATTGTAATTTCTGATATCATTTTATCTGCAGAATCGATGGAGATCAGGAAAAGAATCTTGGAGGCTGAAGCCAATGAAGAAGCGGCAATAGTAAACAGGAGGACAACGAAGGAAAATGCTGAAGCCAAGGCTGTCGAGATGGGTATTCTTTCAAAGGCAGAAAAAAACAAAAAAATTAGATTAGCAGAAGGAGAGCAGGAAGCAATCAAAAAGGTCAAAGCAGAACTTAACGGTAACGTTAAGGACTATATTGCTCTCAAGTCTTTAGAAACCATCACTGATAAAGACAAAATTATCTTTGGTGCTTCTGGGGCAGCCCAATTGGGTACCGAATTTGCTTTCGGGCAACAAGTTGTGAATAAGAAAAAATAATTACAAAACACAAAAAAAAGAAGGAGAAAAAAATGAGCATGTTCAGTAGATTTGGAAGAATGAACTTTTCCAACAGAAACAACAATGTTAACAATAATGTTAACAACAATAACAACAACGTTGATCCAGACGACGAGGATGATGATGACAACAATGATGGCGGCTGGTTCGCTAAGATGTTGGGGCATCTCAATTTGACCGTTGCTGACTTAATAAAGATTGTGTCTTCATTTGTACTTTCTTTATTTCTTTTCTGGTTATTCAGAAACGTAGTTTTATCCGGCATCCAATGGTATTGGTTGCGGAGTTTGGTAGCGTTGGGCATTGTTTCTTTGCTCCTTGCTGCTGTGAAAACGGCGATTTCTGGACCATCAGTAATTGCTAAACCAACGATGATTTGGTTACTGTTTTGGTTCTTCCTTGGTTTGGCCTTAACTTATTTGACCTCAAATCCTGAGGACACTAAGAAGGACAAAAAAACCGAAATTACCAACCCGAATTCAGTAACAACCCTTCAGCCAGGCACATACAAATATGCTATGGCGGCTAACGAAAAGATTGGTTCATTCCAATTGCCAGAATCAGGAAAGTTTAGGTATCTTATTTCTTCTTCCTTACCGAAGAACGAATGGACCATCTCTTTCTTGGATGGCACTAGCTATGACGGGGTGAATATGACTGAGTTCCCAGAAAAGGAAAATCCCGTTTTTACGGTAAAAGCCTTAAAGGGACAAGTAGTAACCATTGAAGTGGTTGCTAGATAAGGAAATGTGGCTCGATGTATTAAAAACATCGAGCCCTTTTTATTTTATTCGTTTGATGGTATATTATTAATATAATGAATAAAATTTTTATGAAAAAGTTTTTTCTTCCATCAAGTGTGTTTTTGGCGACATTAATTTTTCTAATTGGCTTGTCACTAACTTTTGTCAGCCAGGCCTTGGCGTCAAACCCGGTTGGCGGGAATGCCAATAATTCTTCTTCTCTCCCGGTTGGCGGGAATGCCAATAATTCAGCGGCAGCAACCTCTCTTTATAATCCCTTGGGCACCAGCACCACAGTTTTTTCTCTCACGGGAAGAATAATCAGTGTTGTGCTTGGCTTGGTTGGTTCAATTGCCTTGGTGATGTTCATCTATGGAGGTGTACTCTGGATGACTTCTGCTGGCTCAGCTGATCGAGTGAAAAAGGGTAGAGAAGCAATTCTTTGGGCAGTTATCGGGATGGCAGTAATCTTTGCCTCTTATGGTTTAACCAAATTCCTACTCGACAAGATCACTGGATCCTAATCCTTTAAACATAATTACTTCTCAAAACCGTCTATTATTAGGCGGTTTTATTTTGTTGGTTGACAACTACGGCGATATTTTTTATGATGTTGTGGTATTAGCGGGTCGATACCGAAGCGGTCAAACGGGGCAGACTGTAAATCTGCTGGCTTACGCCTTCGTAGGTTCGAATCCTACTCGGCCCACCAAATAAAAATCAGGCATTAAGCCTGATTTTTTAATTCTGTATTTTCGGCTCGATTTCTGTTATAATTGGCTTATCTATTATTTATTAAGCTAGTCTTATGCGTTTAATTAATCCCGACAAAATCGGCCGCAGTTTTTTGAAGATTTTTGCGGTGGAGTTTGTTTTAATCGTCATTATTGTAGTTGCCTTAATCATGATGTAATTATGCCGGAATTACCAGAAGTAGAAACGGTGCGCGCTGATTTGGCCACCGTTTTAAAAAACAAGAAGGTCTTGGAGGTGGAAGTTTTGTCTTCAAAATCTGCTCAGCCGTCACCGGAGTTTTTAACCAACAAGCTCGTCGGTGCTTCTTTTTTGGGCGCTGATCGCCTGGGTAAGCTTTTGATTTTTCCTTTAAACAATAAATTATTTCTCCTGGTTCACCTAAGAATGACCGGTCAGTTGATATATGCAGACAAAAAAGTTTCTCGTGTTGGCGGGCATTCTTTGCATGGCAAGAAAGAGGATTTATCAACCGCTAATCTACCAAATCGCCACACTCGTATTATTTTGAAACTTTCTGGTGGTGCCACACTTTATTTTAATGATTTGAGGAAATTTGGTTTTTTACGTTTAGTCGATAATGACGGTTTGTCTCTAGCAAAAAAATCATTTGGAGTTGAGCCATTGTCATCAGAATTTACCGAGGCTCGCTTGAGGGAGATGCTTAAGGGGAGGAAACAAAAAATTAAACCATTTTTGCTGAATCAAAAATTTATTGCCGGGTTGGGAAATATTTATGTTGACGAGGCCTTGTTTGCAGCAAAAATTAGGCCGGATCGCTTGGCCAGTTCTTTGACAGGAACTAATGCAAAAAATTTGCACAGCACCATCCAAAAAATTATTAAGTTAGCGATCAAGATGAGGGGCACAACCTTTTCCAATTATCGTGACGGCCGGGGCGGAAAGGGTAATTTTTCCACAAAACTCCAAGTTTATGGTCGGAGCGGAGAAAACTGTCCTGTTTGCGGGGGGAAGATTAAAAAAATGAAGCTTTTTGGTCGCGGTACACATTTTTGCGAACATTGCCAAAAATAAAGCAGAAGTTTGACTTTTAGCCGCCGATGTTATATTTTAATACTGTAATATTTAAAGGAAAAAACCAATATGTCCCAAGACAACATGATCAAGCTTGAGTGTACGGAGTGCAAGACCGTCAATTATTTTTCCCACAAAAATAAGAAAACTCTCAAGGAAAGATTGGAAATGAAAAAGTTCTGCCCTGGTTGCGGTACTCATACTATGCATAAAGAAACGAAATAATCGTTTGCTCTAGACCCGCCCGTACGGCGGGTTTAGTTTTGCCTTATCTATAATCTTAACAATCTTTTATGCCAAAAAATTTCGCAAAACCCTTCCTAATTTCTTTGGTCCTAGTCGTGCTGATTGCCTGTTATTTCGTTTTCAGGCCTTTTTTGATTGAAATTGTTGTAGCAGCGATTTTTGCCACAGTGTTTTATCGTCCTTATGAAAAATTAACCAAATTTTTTAAGGGTCGAAAAAATTTGGCCGCCCTTTTGATGTGCCTGCTTTTAGTGGCGGTAATCATTATTCCAACCGTAAAAGGTTTAGCCTATATGGGGAACAAGTCGGTTGAGGCCTATGCCGAAGCGACTAATTATTTCTCTAATCACAGGGCCACCGACTTACTTCAAACACCTCTCGCCCAGAGGCTCCACCTAGATGACCTAGATTTAGTCCGCTTCAGTAAAGGGGCTTTTGGTGGTATCCTCTTGGGTTTTTTTGAGAAATCAAGTAACTGGTTGATTTCTGGAGCAACCTCAATGTTTGTTGAAACCACCAGTTTTATTTTTTCATTGGTTTTGATTATTGTCACCATGTTTTTCTTTTTTGTGGATGGCAAAAAGATGTTGGAAGCAATTTCTTATCTTTCGCCACTACCAGATAAATATGACAATAAAATTTTTCAGAAATTCAAGGAAGTAAGTTATACCACGATGGTTTCTACTTTCGTGGTCGCTATTGCCCAGGGGGCAGTGGGAGCAATTGGTTTTGCGGTGATTGGCTTTCCACCTTTTCTGGCAGGCATTCTTGTTGCCCTATTATCACTTTTGCCTTACCTCGGTTCAATGATTTTCTATGTACCAATCGGCTTATATTATTTATTGATGGGGGACGTTTGGCAGGGAATATTTATTCTGGCCTGGGGATTTTTCATTATCGGTACTATTGATAATGTTATCCGTGCTTGGATGATTAAAGGTAAGGCTCAAATAAATCCGATTTTTGTGGTATTCTCAGTACTAGGGGGAGTGATGCTCTTCGGTTTCTGGGGAGTTATTCTTGGTCCGCTCATTGTTTCTATTGCCGCAACGGTTATCCACATTTACGCCCTTGAGTTTTGCAAGGAATACGAAGACTTGGATATCTTGCTCGAAGGCAAGGAGGATAAATAATTTTTTGATTCTAAAAATAACCAATTAAATCTATGTTAGGAGAAAAAACCAAAAAAAACCTTGAGGATGCTTTTGCCGGTGAATCCAAGGCAAGAAATAAATACGATTATTTTGCCAGCATTGCTCGTAAGGCTGGTTATGTGCAGATCGCTAATATTTTTGAGGAAAGCGCCCGCAACGAAATGGAGCATGCCAAGCTTTGGGCCAAGCAACTCGGAATCATTAGTGATGATGTAGCTGCTGATTTAAGAGCAGCTATTGAGGGGGAACTATTTGAGACTACCAGCATGTATCCTCGAATGGCCGAAGAAGCGGTCGCCGAGGGCAATCTGGATGTTGCCAACCTATTCAAACATGTTGGTGAGGCCGAGCGTGCTCACGCCACTCGTTATCAGAAACTATTAGAAAATTTGGAGAAAGGTGAAGTATTCAAAAAGCCGGCGCCAGTTCGCTGGAAGTGCAATAATTGTGGCTACATTCATGAGAGCGGGGAAGCGCCAATGATTTGCCCGTCTTGCCAGCATCCGAGGGCGCATTTTGAAATATTTGTAGAAACTTATTAATTAATTTTAAAACTATGAACAGAGTAGACAAAGTTTATTATTGTGAACATTGTGGTAATGAAGTTAAATTTACTAAGGATGGTGGCGGCAAAGTGGTTTGCTGTGGCAGCGAGATGAAACCAAAAGATTAAAGTAGATTACTAAAATATGAGCGATCGAGTTAAGAGAATTTATTTCTGCCGCCACTGTGGCAGCGAGTTAGAGTTCCTAAAAGATGGTGGTGGGCACATTTTCTGCTGTGGCGAAGAGATGATCATCAAGAAACCCGGGAGTAACAGTGAAGAATAGATTTTTCGCTAAAATTATAGGCAAGAGGCAAAATCTTTGTCTCTTGTCTTTTTTTAGCAGAAATAGTAAGATATTTTTACAGTAAAATAGATATGCGGGCATAGTATAATGGTAGTACAGGGGTTTCCAAAACCTCTAGCGTGGGTTCGATTCCTACTGCCCGTGCGAATGAAAGGCTGCTTATTTTAGGCAGTTTTTTGTTATAGTGGCTTGCATTAATTAAGATATGTTTTATAATAGAAAAATGATTATAAATAAATTTCAGACAACTGGTAAGTTCTGGTGGCACTCACAATAGTGGGTAGCTATTTTTTTGTTTAAAATTTATTTCTCAAAACTACCCAAAACATGAATGTATTTGGGTAGTTTTTTTTATTTACCAAAATTTATATGAGATATTATTTTCTAAATCGAGCAACTGAGTCCTGGCAACGTATAATTAAGTTTTTATGTAAAGTTTATTATTTAATTATATATGATATGAAAAATTCAATAAAATCGTTACCAGATAATAATGGTTATTTCGGGAAATATGGCGGTCAGATTATTCCACCAGAACTTAAGGTAATTTTTGATGAAATCGCTTTGGCGTATGAGCAGGCTAAAAATGATCCTGTTTTTATCGCTGAATACGAAGATTTGTTAAAAAATTATGTTGGTCGGCCATCACCGCTGTATCATGCAAAAAATTTAACCAAGAAGTTAAAGGGCGCGCAAATCTATTTGAAGCGTGAGGACTTAAATCACACCGGTGCGCACAAGATAAACCATACTTTGGGCGAGGCGCTTTTGGCCAAAAGAATGGGCAAGACCAAACTGCTAGCAGAAACGGGAGCTGGTCAGCATGGCGTAGCTTTGGCGACCGCTGCAACGTTAGTAGGTTTGGATTGCGAAATTCACATGGGAGAAATTGATGTCTTAAAGCAACACCCGAACGTGGTGAGAATGCAGTTGCTAGGGGCTAAAGTGGTAACGGTAAAATCCGGCGGACGATGCCTGAAAGATGCCGTTGATAGCGCCTTTGGCGCCTTTCTCGAGGATCCAAAAAATATATTTTTTGGCATTGGTTCGATAGTTGGGCCACACCCATTTCCAATGATGGTGAGGTATTTTCAGTCTATCGTGGGCAGGGAAACCCGCTCACAGATATTGGAACAGGCCAGGATTTTACCGAATTATTTGATTGCTTGTGTCGGCGGCGGGTCAAATGCTATTGGTCTTTTTCATGAGTTCTTGGATGATGATGAGGTAAAAATGATGATTGGCGTAGAGCCGAGTGGTAGAAGTTTTAAGCCTGGCGATCACGCGGCGACCTTAACCCTGGGTACTCCCGGTAGTTTGCATGGCATGTTCACTTATTTGCTACAGAATGAAGATGGTGAGCCACTGCCAGTTCATTCAATCGCTTCTGGTTTGGATTATCCAGGAGTTGGACCAATCCACGCGGACTTGAAGGATAGTGGTCGGGTGCATTATGAGTCAATTAGCGACAAGGAGGCATTGGAAGCTTTTTTAAGCTTGTCCAAGGTTGAGGGCATAATTCCTGCGCTAGAAAGCTCGCATGCCTTAGCGCAAGCCATAAAATTAGCTCCAAAGCTGGGTCAAGATAAAATTATCATCGTTAATTTGTCTGGCCGTGGCGATAAGGACGTCGATTATGTCGCAAGTTTGCTGGATGTTTAGCTTGGGCCTGAATTGCCAGAAATCTCTAGTAACTTCACACGATAAACAAAAAACAGGGTTAACCCTGTTTTTTGTAAATCGCTCCGTTCTTTATAATATGGTAAACTATTAACAACTAACTTCAAATAAATTTAAAATTATGAAAAATAAATTTTTATTAATTTCAATTTGTTTTCTCTGGTTTTTGCCGGGAGTTGCCTCTGCTCATCAGCCACGGATCGTCAGCGGAAATCCGATAAATGTTTCAAGCCCAGAAACTTCCCAGGCTTTCTATGGGGAATTAAAAGGAATTCCTCATGAGTTTATTATCCGATCAGATAAAGAGTTTCGTCTTTACCTTGGAGTTTTGGTTCCAGATATTCCCATGATCAGAAAGGACATCTCAGTTTCTGTTGATCGGCTAAGTGGTGCTACTCGTGAACGCTTGGCTTTGTTGAATGGAGAAAACTTTAATTGGACCCCCTTCTTTGAGACTTTTGCTAAAGATAATTATTTCTGGGGGCCGGAATTCAAGGACGACAATTCGCAGCAGGGAGTTGCCCTCCAGGGGAAGCTTGTTCCTGCTGGCACCTATTCAATTACGGTTTTTAATTCTAGCGAACAAGGTAAATATTCTTTGGCAGTTGGCGATTTAGAGACTTTTCCGCCAATAGAAATAATTAACGCCATCCTGGTGGTTCCTCAATTGAAAGCCAATTTTTTCCATTATTCCTTGCTCGTGCTTCTGTCCTCTCCTTATGTTATTGGCTATATTCTTTTGATACTTGCCATCGCCTTCGTTCTGGGCCTTCTGTTGCGCTTGCTACTAGTAAGATTTGTTAAACCAAAAAAAAGTAAGGGAAAGAACATGAATAGAAAAGATCGCATGATTCGCTTGGTCGCTGGAATAATTATCTTAGCTCTTGCCTTTATCTTTGGTCTCAATCCCTACCTGCTTTTCTTGTCTGGTTTGTGTTTTTTTGCGGCGGCTTCTGGTTGGTGTGGTCTTTATGCTATTCTTGGAAAAAGCTCCTGTTCTATTTAACATCAAGTCTTGCAACTTTTAATATGCTATAATTATTATAGTTTTTAAAATAATAAATTAATCAACAAATTTATGAAAAAAATCTTAGTTTTTTCCATGATTTTCTCCTTAGTCTTGGTGTCTGGGAATTTTGTCTTGGCGCAAGAAGTAAATCCTGGTCAAGGTCCGGACAATCAGAAGCCGAAGAATGAAAATAAACCACCAATGCGTCCAGCTATCGGCCAGAACAACTCAAGCGTCAAAACTCAGCCAGAAAAAATCTCCAGTCCTAGTGAAATGGGTTTGTTTGAAAAGATCAAGAAAGTTGGTAATGAACTTTTTGGTGTCCGCAAACAAAATGTTCAACCAAAGAAAGATGACAATAAAAAACCAATGCCAGTCGCAGATGGCCAGAATTTAGCTAGCGGGACCATGATGGTTAAAGAAAATCCAAATTCTTTTATGCCAACTTCATCCACTGATCAACTAGAAAAAATCTCCAGTCCCGGCGACATGAATTTATTTGATAAGATCAAAAAAGTTGGTACGGCACTTTTTGGTGTCAGGAAAGGCGATGGCCCTAAACCAATGTTGATCAAGCCGGAATTTGCTCAATGTGTTAAGGACGCTATCAACAAAAAAGGCCTAGCGGTTAAGGCGGTTGTCAGTGCTCATAATCAGGCCCTAGTTGCAGCCCTTGATTCCCGTCTTGCCTGCGAACTTGCCGCAGTTGATAAAACTAGTGCCCAGGAACAGTTTGACGCCAATCAACTTTGTATCAGCGCTGACCAAAAGACCAGAGATGAGAGTGAGGGCACCTTCAATAAGGCCAGGGAAGATGCTCAGAAAACCTTTCAGACCGATGTCAAACAATGTCTTGGCAGCTTTGTTCAAAACAGTTCAAGCACCAATCCGATAGCAAATTAAGATTTGTTAAAATAAAAAACAGACCCAGAGGGGTCTGTTTTTTTATCTATAAAAAATTTAGTGGTATAATGTAAATGATTATTAAGCGAGTTGCCTTTTTTTATTATGAAAACCTTAGATGAAATAATTTTAGCGCGTCGAACTATCAGAGATTTTACTGATGATATTCCATCAGAAGAACAAATAAAAATGATTTTACGGGCAGGATTGCACGCCCCCTTTGCATCCTTGGCAGCTCAGGGTGGTGATAAATACCGCCAATTCATAATAGTTGGCGGGCAAGGAGAAGTGATTAAAGAAATTAGAGTTTTAGTTCAAGAGCAAACGAAGAAATTTTTAAAAATTATCCCTTTTCTAAATCTATTTCTTAAGTACAAAATTAGTGAAACTTTTAAACAAAGAGTACAAAGCGATTTGCTGGGTTCTGCTCCTTGGTATATTTTTGTTGTTGAACCAAAAGGCTTTCCGCCAGCGCAGAAGCAATCCATCGCTCATTGTCTGGAGAATATGTGGCTTAAGGCCACAGAACTAGATTTGGGCTTTAGACCAATCTCTGTCTTTGAAAATATGGGTAGTAATCAGCGTTTGTGCGATTTGTTTTCTCTAGCGAAAAGTCGATATGTAATTAATTGTTGCGCTGTCGGTTGTCCGAAGGAGAAGATGGAAAACTCAGTCCGACAAAATTTGGATGATATCTCTCTCTGGCTTAGATAATTTCATAATTAACTATAAAAATATGCTTTCAACTTGTGTTGGCAAACCAACTAAATTCAAAAAAACCATCTATCTTCTCGCTTTTTCTACGCTCGGAGTTTTACTAAGCGTTATTGTTTATGCTGTGATAGAAATTTTCTTTCTGATTTGGTTTCGAGAAGTCAGCCTCTCTTTGCCGGTGTTTAATGTGTTATTGCTCCTAAAATTCGCCTTGCTCGCCCTCGGCGTTATTAGCGGCTACTCGATCGGATCTTTCTGCTGGCAGAAACTCTATGTGGAAAGAGTTTGGCTGAGAAAAGGAAAAAAATGTTGCAATAAAAAAGCTCCCCGTTAAGACGTGGAGCTTTCTACGTAATACTTCTTTTTAAGCGCTTAATTGGGCGCGATATTTTTTTGTTTTTGGAAATAAATTTAGAGGAATACTACGGTACCCCAGACCGATTGATAACAATGCTTGATATTGTTCAATCTGTTTGATATACAAAACGATAGTTTTGCAGGATCTGGACATGCCAACAATATTGTTTACTCCTGACTTCCATTTTTTCCCAGATTTACCACCTCCGATGAGCACCATGGCCACCACCTCCACGCTGCTTACTGGCAAGCGGTTTAGGCAACTCTCAATTAATTCTGGAGATTCATTCCAGCCATCTGGCTCATTCGTGTGAACTGCTATTGCGTGAAAACATTTTCCTTTGGAAAGGTGAGAACGAATCTCGCCTTTTTCGAATTGAATATTATCCAATCCTGGCCAGAATTTTCTACAAACTTCACCAGCAAATCCCTGATTATTGTTGTATTGCCCCAATAAATTGGGATAGTTCACGGCAAACACGATATGGTCTGCCGGCGTTTCAAAAATGTCTCCCTGGATGCACAGTAGCGGTTCCTGGAAGTCAATAAATCTTTTAAAGGTTTCGATGTTCATTTTTATGATTTTTTGATTGTTAACTAACGGTTTAACAGTTAATTTTTTCATAAAAAACCAATAAAGTCAATGCCTCTAGTATTATTAACAGATTTGACAAATAATGATTTTTAATGGTAATATTTTTATCTGCTCATTAACACAATTTAAAAAAAGGAGAAAAAACATGAACATTATTTTTCAAATTATTAACAATAGCGAAGACATTTATCAAGGCGAACTTCGCTATTATCACAAATTAGCCTTCAATGCAAAAAATAGTGCAAATCACTATCACAATTATCGGCACTCGATGCACGTTATGTGCTCAGTGTATGAGGGAGCAAAATTCATTGGTTATCCAGAAAGAGCCGGTGAACAGGAATTTAGGGCGTTACTTATTGCCAGTATGCATCATGACTATGGCCATAGTGGCATAATGGGTAGTGATGCTCAGCAAATCTCCAACACTTTGGCTAATTTGCATCCGCTGATGTTGGAAAAAGACTTACATCTCTGGCCACTGATTGAGAAGTTTATTGTTAGTACTCAATTTCCTCATCACGAGGGAGAAGTTAGTGAAGGAGAGGGCTTAATCCGCGACGCGGATCTAAGCCAGATTTTCAGCGAAATCTGGATGCAGCAGATAGTATTTGGCTTATCCGTTGAAATGAAAATTTCGCCAGTTGAGCTCTTGTGCCAACAGCCATCTTTTCTTCGTTCCTTGAAGTTTCATTCAAAATGGGGAAACCTTTTGCTTCAGCCCAAAATCGCTGGGAAAATAAGGGAAATTACCGAAATGATCAGCCTGGTTGAGTAACTAGGCCATTAGTCTATTAGCATCTTGACCTCTTGGGGATTAAGATGCTTTTTTATTTTTCTTAATAATCGAGATTTGATGTATAATTTAAGTGCTATAAGACAATAATAATTTTTTATGTACGCCGATTTATATTTAATGATTATTTTGGGAATATTTTTTGCCCTCAACCTCTTGGCTTTTTTGATTATGCTCTTTGATAAGATCAAGTCATCTCAGCCTGGTGCTGAAAGAATTTCCGAAGGAATGCTTTTTTTCTTGGCAACTATTTTTGGAAGTATCGGCGTCTATTGTGGAATGTTCGTCTTCCGTCACAAGACAAAGAAATGGTATTTTTTAATTGGCATCCCCCTGCTTGTGATCCAAAATATTGCCCTGGTTTATTGTTTTCTACTTTTTTTCAAAGTTTAACCTCTCTTATGCCAAAAGGAGTATTTTTTGATAATACTCTTTTTTGTTTATAGAACTTTTTTGATTCGCAACTAGGATGTTGCGAGATTTTTTATTTTATGGTTAAATGAGTTCGGTCATTTAAAAATAACGAATAATGAAAAATAAAATCGAAGATTTTAGCGAAAGCCAAATACTTAAGTTAATCGAAAGTATTGGTGGCGCATCTGTTGCTCGCGAAGTTTTGTCGGGCAAGGTGGTAGTAAAAATTGAGCGTCTATCGCGGATTGATGAGAACGGCTGTTTTCTTCCCGTTGATCAATCGGAGGCAAGAGAATATAACCCGGAAATCTTAAGTTCCAGGCCGTTAATCAACTATTACAGGCGTCTTTCTCGTTTGGGCAAGGTCTTCCCGGAACTGGAATTTGCGAGTCCAAAGAATTTCTATTTGGAATCCAGGAGACTCACCAGACAATTGCTCTCAGATCGCGATTACTCCGGCCTTCTGCAGGGCGTTTGGTTCCCAATCTGTCTGCCAAAAATCAAAATTACTGATTATGGCGAAACTTTTGAAAATGTTTTTTTGGAAGCAGCGAAAAAAGCTTACTTTAATCATTTTAAATTCCTCGGTTTTCTTGGAACAAGGGATCTTGCCGGGAAAATCGACATCGCCGATTCTGGCCACCAAAGACTAATCGATAAAATGTCGCAAGGTCCGGTGACCAGCATTCTAACTTTCCCTTTTCGGGGAATTTCTTTCGACGATGCCAGAAATATCGCCGGTAGACTTGATGGGCGCTTGGTTTTTCCTGGTCCAATCGGAATCACTACCGCTATCGCCACTTACCCAGATATTTTATTCAAGGATCATCATTCCGGAATGCAGATTCAATGCAGCGGTATCTCTTTCAAGGGATCCAAGATCCTTTCTACTCTGTATTTGTATGTAGATAGAAATGGTTGTTTTGTCTGCACTCAAGGCGAAGAGCTAAGTAATTATCATCAAGATATGATAACCGGCTTACTCTATCTTGGTGAATGACAATTTTGAAAAACAATAAGATGCAAAATATAAATTGCATCTTTTTTATTTTTATAGAATTTTTTACCAACTAATGTTAGAATTATTTATATGTCTATTATTATTGCCTCTGGGCCTGTTATTATTGAGAATAGCAAAGTTCTTCTTAATCGGAGCGGTGAGGACGACTTTTGGAAGTTTTGTGGTGGGAAGACGTTACCAGGAGAACTGAACCTCAAGCAGACAGCTATTAGGAGAGTCAAAGAAGAAATGGGTCTTAATATCGAAATTATCCAAGATCAGCCGTATTTATTTTACACTGAGAAAGAAGATGACAATCAAAGCGTGATACTAGCTCATTTTTTAGCCAAACGTCTTAGCGAGGTTGAGCCTGGAATAGGGGTGCGTGATTGGCGCTGGTTTACTTTTGATGAATTATCTAAAGAAAACTTGGCCCCCAATATTTTCCCAGTTCTTACTTATTTTGGCTTTAATCAATAAAGTCATTGTTCAAAATATAAAAAAACCGACCAGCCGGTCGGTTTTTTTAATTTATATCATGGTAATCAAATCTTCTTTTTTGAATCTGGTTTTTGTTCTAACTTTTTCATCTTCCGCGCGGTATCCCAAGGGCATAATTGCCGAAACCACCAGATTTTCCGGTAGCCCCAAGATCTCATGAAATTTTTCGTGATCAAATCCTTCCATTGGACAACTATCGATTTGTAATTCGGCGGCAGCAGCCAGGGCAAAGCCAAGAGCTAAATAAGTTTGCTTCTTCGACCACTCCACATTCATTCGGGGCAAAGATCCCATAACCAAATCTTCGTAGGCGCTGAGCCTTTCTCTTGCCTCCTGATTAGCGCCGGAAAGCAGGGTGAAATATTCATCAATACTTTTGGCAAAATCCGTACGAGCACTAAATACTAATAAGTGAGAACAGCTATCAATTTGTGCTTGTTCCCAGGAGGCTGATTTTAACTTTCTTAAAGTTTCTAAATTTTTTGGTGTGTTTTCAATCACGTGCAAGTGAAAGGCTTGTAGGCCATAAGAGGTGGGAGCGAGGCGTATTGCTTCTAGAACTTTTTCCAGATCGATGGTGGAAACTTTTTTATTTAGATCAAATTTCTTGGTTGCGTAGCGCCACTCTAAATTAGAAGTGAAGGACATAATTTTTTATAGTTAGTTTTTATTAATTATTTTATCAGCGAAGATTCGCAAGGTTTATCCCTCTTGAGTCTTGTTACTACATATTGTATACTGAATATAAATAAAACACAATATGTGCCATTATTGCTAATTATTAAAATCTATGAAAAATAACCTAAAAACTAGTAAAGGAACGTTAATCGATGATAATTTTTTACGTTCCCGCTTATCCGCAGCACTTGCGGGAGTGGATAAAAAAGAGGACATTCTCGATAAATTAATTCAAGAGTCCAGCTTAGCGTTCTATGACTCAATGCCTGAGGAGGAATTGGATAAAGCAATTATCAACACGGCTGCCCAAAATATTAAGGATGAGCCAATTTATGACAGGGTAGCAGCGAGACTAAGTCTATTTTCTCTTTACCGAGATTTTTTTGGTTCCGATTTTGCTCCAGATAATTTAGCCAATCTCTATCGTCAGTCTTTTGCAAAACAAATTGAAAGATCGGTAACCGAGGAAGCCTTGAACGAAAAAATGTTATCTTTTGACCTGGAAGTCCTTTCTAAAGCTATTGATCCTGAAGCGGATTTCAACTTTAGCTACACTGGTATTTCCACTCTCATTCGCCGTTATTTGAGACGTGATCAAAATCAGCAAATTGCCGAATTGCCTCAACATGCCTGGATGAGAATCGCGATGGGCTTATCTTGGAACGAAGAAGACAAAAATATAATGGCCGAGAAATTTTATCAAAAGATGTCTGCTTTGGATTATTTACCAGGTGGTTCCACCAATATTAATGCTGGTGCCAAGGAACCGCGTCTGTCCAATTGCTTCTTAATGGAGATGGAAGACAATGTTTCTCATATTGGAAAGACGGTGGCAGACGTTTTAAAGCTCTCCAAGGCAACTGGTGGCATCGGTTTGGCAGTAACCAAGCTTCGTGCTAGCGGTTCGCCAATCTCTACCAACAACACCTTTTCTTCTGGACCAGTACCTTTTTTACACATCATTGATTCGGCAATCAGAGCGATTTCTCGCGCTGGAAAAAAGATGGGAGCCTTATGTTTCTTTATGGAAAACTGGCATTATGATTTTGCTGAGTTTTTGGACTTAAAGCAGAATGCTGGTGACGATTATCGTCGTACTAGAACCGCCAATATCGCCGCTTATCTTTCCGATGAATTTATGCGTCGGGTTAAAGCTGATGAATTTTGGTACTTATTTGATCCCAAGGAAACAGCTGACCTGATTGATCTTTATGGTGAGGATTTTTCTCGTCGCTACCTTGAGTATTGCGATTTAGCAGAGCAGGGAAAGATGAGGATTTTCAAAAAAATGAAAGCTCGTGATCAATTCCGTAGTATTGTGGTTTTCCTCCAGGCGACTTCTCATCCCTGGATAACTTTTAAGGACACAATTAATGTGCGCGCTCTAAACAATAATACCGGTACTATTTATGGTTCAAATCTTTGTACGGAAATCACTTTGCCAACCGATGAGAATAATATTGCTGTTTGCAATATCATGTCGATTAATCTCGCCAAACATCTCAAGGAAGGCAAGGTAGATTATGAAAAATTAAAAGACAGTGTCCGTTTGTCTATTAGACAACTGGATAATTTAGTGGACATCAATCGCCCGCCAGTAGTAGAGGCCAAAAATTTTGATGATGCGAATCGGGCAATCGGCCTGGGTGTGATGGGGCTGGCGGATGTCTTTGAAACTCTAAATTTAGCTTATAATAGCCAGGCAGCTTTTGATTTGACTGACGAGGTGATGGAATTCATTAGCTATCAGGCGATCGACGCTTCTTGTGAATTAGCTGCTAGCCGAGGTGTTTATCAAAATTTCCCCGGCTCCCGCTGGTCACAAGGATTGGTTCCGTTCGATACTGTACAAATTTTGGCGACAGCCCGCCAAGAGGCCGTCGATGTTAATCAAAAAACTCATCTGGATTGGGACTCTTTGCGAGCCAAGGTTAAGCAGGGAATGAGAAATTCTACGCTCCTAGCAATTGCTCCTACTGCCAATATCGGCCTGGTTGCCGGTACTTCTACGGGCATTGATCCGCGTTTTGCACAAATCTTTTCGCGCAATACGCTAGGCGGTAAATATCTAGAACTCAATATTAACCTAGTAAAAAAGCTTCAAGAATTAAATTTATGGGAAAGAACCAAGGGCGATCTTTTGGCTTCCTACGGAGATCTTTCGGAGCTAAATTATCTCCCGGAAGATATTAAAAATATTTACAAAGATTCATTCTCTGTTGGTCCTGAAGCTTTTTTGGAAGTGGCAGCTCGTGCTCAAAAATGGGTCGATCAAGCGATCAGCCGCAATATGTATCTGGCGACCCGTGACCCCGAAGAGGTGATGGCGATTTATATCTCAGCTTGGGAGCGTGGATTGAAAACCACTTATTATCTTCACATGAAGCCTCGTCACAGCGCTGAGCAGTCCACCGTGAAAGTGAATAAGGCTTCGTCGATTGGTAAACGTGGTTTTGGGGCGACCCTGAGTGTTCCGTTAAATGAAGTAGCTTTGCCGGGACAAGCCTGTCCCCTTGATCCCCAGGAACGTCTAAATTGTGAAAGTTGTCAGTAATAATAAAAATAATTTTAAATTATATGATTTTAGGAAAACCTTTAAATGAAGACTTAAGACTTCGCCCAATCCATTATCAATGGGCTTACGATCTATATAATCAGGCCGTAGCCAATACTTGGTTTCCACACGAAATCGCTCTTGGTGAAGATCTGGAAGATTTTAAAAAAATGAGTGAAGACGAGAAGCACGCAGTTTCTTTCTTGATGAGCTTCTTTAACCCCAGCGAACTAATTGTTAATCGATCTCTAGCTCTTGGAGTTTATCCTTATCTGAAGGCGCCAGAAACCCATCTCTATCTGGCAAAACAGATGTGGGAGGAAGCCAATCATTCCATGGCCTTCGAATATGTCTTAGAAACCTTCCCTCTGGATCGGGAAAAAATCTTTGATAGTCACTTAAATGCGCCATCGATCAAGGCCAAAGAGGATTTTATCCTAGGTTTTACCGCCAGGATGACCGAAGTATCTTTGGATGTTAATAGCTTGGAAGGGAAGAAGGATTTTGTTCGCAATTTAATTGCCTACAATATTGTGATGGAGGGAATTTGGTTTTATAGTGGTTTTATGGTTGCCTTATCTTTCCGTCAGAAGCAGCAATTAAAAAATTTCGGTTCTATGATTGATTGGGTCGTCAGAGATGAGAGCTTGCACTTGAAATTCGGAATCAATTTAATTCTCACTATTCTCGAAGAAAATCCAGAAATTGCTACACCGGAATTTGCCAACGAAATTCGCGAGCTGATCATTAAGGGGGCAGAGATGGAAAATGATTATAACCGCGACCTTTTCCCGCGTGGTATTCAGGGAATCAATGCTGAGTATACCAATCAATACGTTCAATACGTTACGGATCGTCGTCTAGAAGAACTTGGTTTTGAGCCTCACTATCACACCGCTAATCCGGCGCAATGGATGGCCGTGGAAACAGATACTTTGGAGTTAGTTAATTTTTTTGAAGTACAGAATACAAATTACGAAGTTGATAATCGGGCCCACTAATATTTTTTTCAAAACAAAAAACCGCTTTCTTTTCGGAAGGCGGTTTTTTTATTGAATAGAAAAATCTAATCTCTTACCGATTTCATTACCTTGAGAGTGATAGTTTTGATGCCATTTCGTTTCGCGTAGGCCTCAGTTTTTTTCTTGACCGACGGGCGAACTCCGGCGGGAACTTTATTGAGTAATTTTTTGGCATCAGCAGTCCAGACGAAAGCGCTGGTTGCTGTTTTTTTGACAGTAGTTTTTGTTGCCGCTTGTACCGAAAGTCCGCCAAAAAGAGAAATGGATAAACATAAGGCGATGGCTAAGACTTTTAAACTCTTGTTCATATTTTTAGATATTTTTTGAAAATTTAAATAAACTCACTTTCTTATTCTAAACCACTTGCGGTTTTTTTTCAAATTTGACAATAATACATAATTATTTGTAAATGGCTTCCTTATTTATACGCATTTATCTGATTTTTTATTTGCCCCACCAAATTAAAAGCCCTCTGATTCTACTTATTGGTAGTTCAGAGGGCTTTATGTTGTTTGTTTGCAAGACTAGTATTCCGTTATCGGAATAATGATTTGCAAACACATGTAGTTCGGTTTTTCTGACTGTTCATCCAAGCCATTGGCTGAAATAACAGTCTGGTCACCGTTTTGATCTACCCCGAATTCGGCGTAGTTCATCGGGTTCCAAATTTGATGAGATGAACCGTAAGCTGGTTTAATGGTGCCAAGGGTTTTTCCTGTTTTATCGAAGAATAAGGTAATGAAAGGATTATTATTATTTAATCCCTCCTGAATGTAAACTCCGTCAGGGGATCCTTGTCCGTTGATACAAATGCGGAGCAGAGAATCGGTGCCATTTGGTTTGTAATAGTGGTTGGAAACCTTAGTTTCGAAGGTGCCACCATCACCGTTAGTGGTGTGCCAGATAACCGTTATTTTTTTGCCATCGGCAAGTTGTTTGGCATCCAATGAAGTATTGGCGGAAATTGAATAGCATTTATCAAACTCTCTTTTTTGTTCTTTTGAACAGCTAGTCATTAAAGTTGCGGCGCAAAGCACCATCATGGAAAACACGAATTTTTTCATGGTTTGTTTAGTTTTTGTTGTGAAAGGTCGTTTTTAATTGTCCACAAATTATACCATATAATTTAAAATATGTCAAGAATAGACTAAGATTTTCAATTATTTTTTGCTAATATTAATATAAAATAAAAAAGGGCTTTTTATGGAAAAAGTCCTTTTTCGTTCGCTGACAATTCATCAGCTATTTTCCTGCTCAGAGCTCAGCTTGAACCATTCTTCCTCTTTCTGCCAGATTTCCGTCTTGATATTCTCTAGCTCTCGGTTTTTCTCCTGGTCATAGTCGTGATAGTTTTCTAAGAAATATTCTAGGAGAGATTTTTTTTGTTCTTGTAATTTTGCCAACTCCTTCTCTAGTTGGCGAATCATCTTTTGCCTTTCCTTGAGCTGTTGGTATCTTTCCGTGGCGCTATTTCTTGGGGCTTCCACTTCTACGATCTCCGGTTTTTTGAGCAGCTCTTTTTCTAAGCGGCCGACATATTCTTCGTATTCCTCGTAACGCTTTTTGGCGTGGCCTTCTTTGATCTCAATAATATCAGTTGCCACCAGGCTACAGAAGGTTCTATCGTGACTAGCAAAAAAGACGCTGCCATTATATTTATTCAAAGCACTGCCAAGAGCCTCGGTGGTTTCAAAATCAAGATGGCAAGTCGGTTCATCAAGGATGAGGATGTCTGGTTTTGAAAGCAGCAACCCTGCCAAAAGAAGGCGTGAGCGCTCGCCGCCAGAAAGGACGCTAATTGATTTTTTTAATTCTTCATCTTTGAATAAAAAATCTCCAGCCATTTTCAGGACGGTTTCGGTTTTAATTTCGCTTGCTGCCATTTTCCTTAAATAGTCGCCAGCTTGAATTTTCCCATCCATTTTTTCCATTTCTTCTTGACTATGATAAGCGAGCTGGCTATCGCTGGCAAAATGAAAAGAGCCACCAAGCGGTGATATTTTTTCGGTGAGAGTTTTGATCAACGTACTTTTTCCTTGACCGTTAAGCCCGAGAATCGCCACCCTTTCTCCTGCCTGAAAATCAATATTGATATTCTCCACGATTTTTTTGTGACCGTAGCCGATACTGAGATTTTTCATCTTGAGAACAGTATTTTTTTTCTTGATGACGGGTGGAATATTTATTCTAGTGATTCCGGCTTGATGTTCAATGGTAATTCTCTTGTTTTCTAGTTTATTGATTTTTCTGATGACAGCTTGTGCCTGCTTAGCCTTTGAGGCTTTGGCGCGAAAGCGATCAACAAATTCTTGCAGGTGTTGTTGTTGCCGATTCAAGCTCTCATTAGCTTTCACGAGAGTAGAAAGTTTTTCTTCCTTAAAAGCCAAATATGATTCAATTCCTCCGGGGTAATGGTAACAGCCGGTGCCGGAAATTTCTAAAGTTTCCTCGCAAGTTTGTTTTAAAAATTCGCGATCATGGGAAATAATCATGAAGCTGCCACGATAAGAGCGCAGGAAGTCTTCCAGCAATAATATTGTGCTGAGATCTAGGTAGTTGCTTGGTTCATCTAACAGGAAGATGTTCGGTTCTTTTAGTAACATGCCGGTCAGTTTCAGGCGCATGCGCCAACCACCAGACAAAGCTTCGGCTAGGTCGCCAAGCTTTTCCTGGTCTAACTCAAATTTTGCTGCCAGTTTTTTTATTTGCCATTCTGGTTTTTCACTCAATCTCTCCAGGTAAGCAAAGGCGCTTTCTCCTTCTTCAAATTCTTCATTTTGTTTCAGGTAGCCGATATGAGTGTCCTTGCCGATAATTAATTCGCCATCATCCGCTTCTTCTTCACCACAAATAATTTTAAAAATGGTTGACTTACCGGCACCATTGCGACCAATTACTCCGATTTTTTGTTTTTCGGATACAGCAAAAGAAAGACCGCTGAAAATTTTTTGACCGCCATATTCTTTTTTTAGGTTATTGGCTTGCAAAAGGATTGCCATCTATTCAATGCTAATAATTTTATATTCAATAATTTTCTCTCTCGGAGAAATTTTTACCTGATCGCCAACTCTTTTTCCTAGCAGAGCCTCACCAAGGGGGGAGTTGTGGGAGATGATGCCATTTTGGGGGTCAGTTTCTACTGAACCGAGCAGGCGATATTTTTTTTGTTTGCCATTTTGCGCTAGAGTGATTAGATTCCCCAATTCTATTTTACCAGAGTTATTAGGGCTGATAATCTCCGCTCTGGTTAATAGGTCGCTAATTTCGTCTATTCTTTTGTTAATACCACGCAGTCGCGATTTTGCCATTTGATAACCGGCATTTTCTGAAAAGTCACCCATTTCTGCCAAGCGCTTTACTTCAGCAGCTTCGCGCGGCCTTTTAACTTCTTTTAGTTTTTTTAGGGTATCAGTAAGCTCGCGGAATTTTTCCGGAGTTAGGTGAGGGTCTGATTTTTGGCGAGGTAATTTGTCGGCTCTCCTGGTTGGCACTTGCATATTTTTGATTTTAGTTTTCCTTACTAAGATTATCGTTGTTTTTGCCTGATATAGCAAGGAGTAGACTTTTAAAATATATTTCTTTTTCTCGCGTATTAATCCATTGGAAGGCCTGCCCAAAACTTAATTCATTAATTAAAAAATTATCCCGGTTTTTCTGTACATCTGAAAAAACAGGGTTTACTAAATAATATGAAAAAGAAAACTATTGTTTCTGGCGCCCTGGCTCTACTTGCCCTTGCCTCAGTTTCAAGTATTGCCTTGCCGGTAATGGCAGCAACCGATTCCTCGTCACCAACAACTGTTAAAGTTGGCAAAGAGGGGAAGCATCAACAATTTGGTCAAAATAAAAATCTCACTGCCTCTCAGAAAACCGCCATTGATCAGAAAATAGCCGCCAAGAAAGCCGCGACAACTCAGGCGAAGGCCGAAATCCAGGCCGCTTTGACTGCCGGTGACTATAATGCTTGGGTAACCGCAGAAAAGAAGTATCACGGCGATAAAGCGCCAATTCTCAGCCAGGTAACGAGTGCCAATTTTGCTAAATTTGCCGAAGCCAAAAGTTATTTAGAAAGAGGAAGAGCAATGATGATAGAACTGGGAATTAAGGGCGAGATGCCTGGTTTCCAAAAATAAGAACTAACTTCCAAAAACCGCACCTCGAGATTTAGAGGGCGGTTTTTTGGAATTGTCGAACATTTTATTTTTCGATTTCTTGGCAGATAGCGTCAAAGATATTCTCAATACTTTCCTCACCATTGATTTCAATTAATTTTCCGGCTTGGCGGTAAAAATCCAAAATGGCAGTTGATTCCTGGTCAAAAATTGCCAGTCTAGTGCGAATTACTTCCGAATTTTTATCATCTTCACGACCGCCGTTCTCAGCTCTTTCTTTGATGCGACGCACCGCCTCGTCGGTAGAAACGTTAAGATATATCATTAAATCAAGCGCCAATTCATTTTCTTTTAATGCATGCTCCAACATATGCACCTGACCAATCATCCTCGGAAAACCTTCAAACATCAAACCACTTTCTTTGGTCTCCGCAAAAACATTGCCCAACACCTGTTCCATTAATTCGTCTGGGATAAGAACTCCTTTGGTAACAAAAGGTGTAATCTCTTGCCCTAAAGCTGAACCAGATTCAATCTCATCTCTGAGGCGATCACCCATCCCAAATTGGCGCGACCGTAAATACTGATAAATTTTTTCATAGATAATTTTTTAGTAAAAAAATATTGTAGCGGAAAAACAAATTCGTGACAAGGTTTGTGAGTTTTTTTGATTTCCCAAGATAAGCCTACTTTGACTTTAATTTATTTTTATGATATTATTACCTTGTTATTAACTTTTGATTCTTTTTTCGTATATAGCGTCTAGCGGCCGGAAATTGGGTCGCTTATTTTTTTATGTCAGAATCTACTAATAAATTCTCCAACCTAGGGATTAGCAAAGACCTTATGTCTATTATTGCTGGCCTGAAGCTCACCGTCCCCACTCCTATCCAAGAAAAAGCAATTCCACCAGCGCTTACCGGCGCCGATTTAATTGGTATTGCTCAGACTGGAACAGGAAAGACCTTCGCCTTCGGCGTACCCATAATGGAGCGACTAGTCAAAGACAATGATAGTCAAGCGGTAATTCTTTTGCCGACTCGCGAACTAGCGATGCAGGTGGAGGAAAATATGCGCAAACTGAACGTCATTGCTCATTTGCCAATCGCCGTTTTGATCGGTGGTGAAAACATTGATCGCCAACTTTATTTAATCAGACGCGGATTGCGCATTATTGTTGCCACACCAGGAAGGCTAGCGGACCATCTAAAGCGTAAGTCTTTGAAGCTAGATAAAACTCGTATTCTAGTTTTGGACGAGGGGGACATGATGCTTGATATGGGATTTTTACCGCAAGTAGAAGAAATCATGGCTTATCTGCCCAAAGAAAGACAAACGATGCTTTTTTCGGCGACCATGCCAAACGGCATTGTGAAGCTAGCGGCGAAACATTTAAAAACCCCTGTGAGAATCGAAGTTGCTCCAGCTGGGACTTCCGCCGAGCAGGTTGATCAAGAAATTTATCTGATTTCTGGCGAAGATAAGCTTCATCATCTAGAAAAAATTCTTGCCGACTACAAAGGTTCGGTTTTAGTATTTACTCGCACCAAATATGGCGCAAAAAGTCTGGTGAGAAAGTTGAAAATGTTTGGTCTTTCAGCCGCAGAAATTCATTCCAATTTGTCTCTTAATCAGCGTAAAGACGCTTTGTCTGGCTTTAAATCTGGAAAATATCGAATTCTGGTTGGTACAGACATTGCGGCGCGCGGCTTGGATGTAAATGGCATTGAGTTGGTGGTTAATTATAGCTTGCCGGATAATTTGGAGGACTATGTTCACCGCATTGGTCGCACTGGTCGGGCCGGAAAAAGTGGCAAGGCTATTTCTTTTGCCACTGTTGCTGAAAAAAAACAAATTAGGGATATCGAAAAACTAATCAATAAGAGTTTGCCTCTCAAGGAGTTAATCAATTTGAAATTCCCAGAAAGAAAAACCGCCTCCTTGCCAGAGAGAGAAATAGGGCGCACCGATAACTTTTCACATCAAAAAAATGTTGGTCAAAAAAATTCAGTTAGGAGTTTTGGCCGGTCCAATAATAATCAAAAAAAATCTTTTAATGATATTAACGGACGCAAGCCTTTTGCTAGGATAGGTGGAGATTTTTCCAGGAAGACCACGGACACAGGAGTCTTGGCTCCGACTCGTTTGGGGAAAAGTAGCAATAAGATGTTTAGTGAAAGGAGTGCTGCTAGTAATGGGCGCCGTTTTGTTGCCGGAAAAGTATCAAAGCCATCAATGAATAGCAGAAAAGAATCTAATGATCTTTTTGGGTTTGAAAAGGATTTATTGCCAGAGCGCAGCATCAAGAAAGACTATGGTCGCCCAGAGGGAGAAAAAAAATTCAGACGAGGACCAAAAAAATTTAAATAAAATTTTTTAAAAATCGGGGTACTCCCGATTTTTATTTTTTTATGCTAAAATATAATAGTCATAATTTTATCTATTTTTTTGGTTATGAAGAAGGCGATTTTAATTTTCTTTGGAGTGATATTTTTTCTTCTTCTTATTGGCGCCTTCTATTACGGTTTATTTTTTTCAATCGTTATAAGTGAGAAAAGTGTTGGCGGAGAAACATTAGTTTATCGGGAAAAAATTGGTGATTACAGTCAGTCTGAGCAGACCGTTGATGATGTCTATTCAGAACTAAAAAATAATTTTGGCATCGAGTGTTCTATTGGCTTCGGAGTTTTTTATGATAATCCGCAGCAAGTAGCCAAAGACAAATTACGCAGCGACCTCGGTTGTATTTTGCCGGAAAGTGCCAGTAACCAAGTTTCTGAGCTGCAAGATTCGCCGAATTTAAAAATGAAGCGCAACCCAATAGTTAAAAGTATTATCGCCGAATTTCCTTATCGTAATAAAGTTTCTTATATGCTCGGAGTCTTGATGGTTTATCCCAAACTAACCGATTATTTAAATCAACATAATTACCAGCCGGCTCCTTCGATGGAGATATATGACCACGGTGGTCACCGTATCGAGTATCGCATGGCAGTGGTTGAAAAATAAAAAATATGAAAAATATAAATCGCACTTGGCGATTAATAATTTCTCTAGCCATTCCTTTGTTTGCCGGGTTTCTCGGTTCGCTAGCAAATTATAATTCGCTATTGTCCTGGTATCCTAGCCTGAGCAAGCCAATGTTTAATCCACCGAATTGGATTTTTGCTCCAGTTTGGACGATCCTGTTCGTGCTGATGGGTATTTCTTTGTTCATTATTTGGGAGCAGGGAGCTAAAAAAAAGAAAGATAAGGACAGCAATTACCGTCGCTCAGCAATCACCTTCTTCGGTGTCCAATTAGTGGCCAATGTTCTTTGGTCTTATCTATTCTTTTTCTTTCAGGACCCATCTCTTGCTTTCTTGGAAATCATCGTATTGTGGTTCACAATTATTCTAACTATCTTCTATTTTAAAGGACTTAGCCGTCTGGCTGCCTGGCTATTGTTCCCTTATTTACTTTGGGTGGCATTTGCTTCAGTTCTCAACTTTGTTATTTGGCAGCTCAATTACTAATTCCTGATTTTACATCTATTTAAAAAATTGGCATTGATTGCCAATTTTTTAATATTTGACAATAATTAAATAAACTACTAATATAGCTCTTGTAATTTAAAAAAGTAGCTATGAATGAAGATTTTTTTGTGAGGATTTGCCGGATTTTAGTAAATCAGGGGCATGCCGATGAATTAGATGGTGTTTTTTCCGTTCGACCAGACAAAAAGCATGGCAGAATAAAAGAAACTATTACCCAAGAAACCAAGTTTGCTGAAGATTTAGCCTTGGATTCGCTTGAATCACTGGAGTTTATTAGCGATGTGGAAGTGGAGTTCAAGGTGGACTTGGACTACAACGATTATCCGAGTAACATTTCTGGCCTTATTTCAGAAATCGAAAGCAGTTTAACTGCCCGAGATTAAACGCAACACCACCCCTCTCACCATTAAGTGAGGGGCTTTTTTTATCATTTTTTCTCTGATATAATGAAAAAAACATGAAAGTATTCTTGCGCCGAGCGCTAAAAATTATTTTAGCCATTATTTTGGCTTTTTTTCTCATGCTAGCAGCAGGTTTTTTTGCCGTGCGTTTCGGTTGGACCAATACCGCCGGAGAGGAAAATAGCGATTCTTCCGAGTATAACCAGGAGGCAAAAAAAGACCAATTGCTAACTAGCCAGATTGAGGCGCCAATAACTTCTAATTTGCCAAATAATCTTTCAATTTACGGAGCACATGAAATTGCTAATCGTTGCAAATTGGCAGTAGCAGTCAGATATAATGATTATAACGCGGCGGCGATCTTAAGGGCTTATCAAAAATCTCGCTCCGAAGCCCTGCTTGATCGGATGCTTTTGGCTCTCAAATTGCGTCTGCCAAATCGTGATGATTTTGGCCGCGAGCTAAAAGTTTGTGAGAATGGTATCGGTGACGCGCCGTCTTTTGATGACTTGACTTTAGCAATTCAGAACCCTCAGGCAAAAAATCTTTTTGCTTGGCAGAGCGGGGAGCCTTGGCAGATAATTAAGGAGGCAGTGATAAAAGATCAGCAAGCTATCAATGACGCTTCGCTGAAAGCTGGTGTCCAGCCACGCCTTTTGTTATCGGTGGCGATTGTCGAGCAGTTAAGGCTCTACTACACCCAAAGGGAGCTTTTTGAAAAAGTTTTTAAGCCCCTCAAGATTTTAGCCAATGCCAATAAAATGGCCTGGGGTGTGATGTCGATTAAGGAAAAAATGGCTATCAGCACCGAAGAAAATTTAAAAGATAGTCAATCCGATTTTTATCCAGGCAATAGTTATCGTGCGCTACTTGATTTTCCGGCTAGTGCTGATATTGCCAAAGAACGATACAGTAGATTGACTAATGAGCATGACCATTTTTATTCCTATCTTTACGGTGCGTTAATTATTAAAGAACTTGAAGCCCAATGGCTTAAGGCTGGTTATCATATTGACTATCGTCCAGAAATTATCGCCACCCTTTTTAATATTGGTTTTAATCATTCGGTGCCCAAGGAGAATCCAGTTGTGGGCGGGTCAACCATCGAAATTGAAGGTGAAAAATATTTTTTTGGTTCCTTAGCCTACGAGTTTTACTATTCCGGGGAGCTATCCGAAGAATTTCCTTTCGATTAATCTAAATTAAGTATAAGTTACAATTTATTATATGAAAAAAAAGTACCTAATCTCATTTCTCGTATTAATGGTTTTTTCTTTGACTGCCTGTGGCAAAAAAGAAGAACCGGCGATAGTGCCTGCGCCGGAGGCGATTAAAGTAAAAGCTCAAACCATCGCCGCTAGCCTGTCTGCTCAGCGAGAATTGCAGTATTCTGGACTGGTTGTCTCTGAGTCGGAAGCTAAGATTGTTGCTAAAACTTCTGGTACGATTACGAATTTTAAGTTGAAGGTGGGCGACAAAGTTTCTCTCGGTCAGGAGTTGGCCAAAATTGATGACGTTAACTCCGCTTCTTATAACCCGGCAAACTTTAACTCGTCTCAGATAAAACAAGCAAAATTAGGAGTCAGCCAGGCTCAGTCTTCCTACCAACTTTCAAGAACTAGCTACAATAACCTTTTAATTTCTTCAGTCAAAGACCTAAGGCAGGCAGAGATTGCGCGTAATCAGGCTGAAAAGGGAAGCGAAAACCTGGCGATAACCACTACTGAAAGTATTAAGAGTGCGGAATTGGCTTATGAGACCTCCAAAATTGCCACCGAACAAGCTCGCTTAACTTTGGAAAATCGCAAGAAGCAAAGCGCTCAAAGTGCTAGCGACATCAAAGATAACGCCGGCATTGCTGCCGACTCCTCAGCTAATTTATGTGGAACGCTAATTTCTAGTATCAATGCGATCACCGGGCTGGATGAAGACAATACGGCATCTATTTCTTACAAGATTAATCTCGGCGCTCTGGATTCCACCACTTATGGCAAATCAAAAGATTACTATAAGACCGCCAAAGCTGCCTACCAGGCTTATCTGAAAAAAAGTTTTCCTGATACAGAAACCAAAGTTAATGAGACTATTGTTTTAGTGCAGAGCACTAAAACTATGGTTGATGCCGTAAAACTGATGTTTGAAAAAACAGTTTCTTCTAGCGACTTGCCCCAGAGTTCGATGACTGGCACCTCTCTGTCTGGCTTGCAGGCTAGTGTCGCTGCTTATCAATCACAGATTAATGCTTCACTCAACCAAGTCAACGCCGCCAAGCAGGGATTATCAAATACTGCTTTAAATAACGACAGCTTACTGGAGACTCTGCAAAAGGCCTACGAATTGTCTGTCCAACAACAAGCTAGCGCTCTTCAGGCTTTAAATAATCTGAAAGCCGGTAATACTAGCCAGACCGATCAGTCAGAGTTTGTTTTGAATCTGGCTCAAAACCAGTTTGATAATGCAAAGGTGAAAATTGAGTCACAAATTGCTGCCGCAAAAGTGCAGATGGATAATGCCGAATCACAATATAACAACGCCTTACTCAATTTGCAGAGCTTGTATGACATTCATTCTATTGTCTCGCCAATCATCGGCACTATTACTCAAAAGGCTAACGACGGAGACTCAGTTGCCGCCGGCCAGGTAGTTGCCACCATTAGCCAACCAGAAAAAATAAAAGTGAAGATTTTTGTGGAACCAGAAAACCTATCTGACTTGAAGCCAGGATTGTTAGCTGTGGTCTCAAATGGAAATGAAGCCAGGAACGGAATTATCTCTTCGATCTCGCCTCAGGCAGATTCTCTCACTCGTCGTTTTCCAGTGGAAATAGTTTTGGAAAACGCAGACAGTCTTTATCTCGGGACAGTGGTCGATGTTAAAATTATTGTCACCAAATCAGTGGCTGGAGAAGTGGGAACTATTCTTTTGCCCCTTTCATCTTTGGAGGTCGGACAGAATGGCAATAGCGTGATGATGATTGAAAATAATAAAGCGAAGAAAATCCCCGTAGTGGTTGTGGGCGTCCTTGGTGATTTAGCAAAAGTAAAAATTACCGATTACCCTTCACAGACCCTTTTGATTGTTGAGGGAAACAAGTTGGTTAAGGAGGGGGACTTAGTGTCCTATGATTTGACTGGAACCAGCACTCCGTCAATTATTAACCAGTCAGCCGTTACCAATTCATTGCCGCAGAAATAATAAATTAAAGTTTATAGATATGGATTTTAAATTCGATCTTCATCAACCAGAAGAGTTTTCCGATTTGCCAGCGCTGGTGAATGGGAAATCTTCTGTTGTTTTGGAAGATCAAAATCTCAGTAAAACTAATTTGCCCCACAAAAACTCCGATCATCTATATCTTGAGAAGTTGAAATTTAATCCCGAACTCAGAAAAAGTTGGTTGAATTTTTTTATTACTCGTTTTCGGGTAGTGATAATGTTGATTGTGGTTTTGACAATGCTCGGAGCTTATTCCTTTATTTCTCTGCCACGCGAATCTAATCCGGAAGTGAAGATTCCTATTGCGGTAGTGATGACAACTTATCCGGGGGCTTCGCCGGCAGACATTGAAGAGCTAGTGACCAAGAAAGTGGAGACAGGTATTTCCGGCCTGAAGAATGTGAAGAAAATTACTTCCAATTCTTCTAATTCAGTTTCGGCAGTAACTGTTGAGTTTGACGCAAAGGCTAATTTGGAAGATTCAATTCGTAAGCTTCGCGATGCGGTTAATAATTTAAAGAAAGATCTGCCAGCAGATTCCAACGACCCCTTAGTTCAAGAGATATCTTTTGACGACACGCCGATTTGGACAATTTCTCTCACTGGACCTTATGATGGCTTCACTCTCAGGCAGTCGGCTAGTGATATCAAGGATGAGCTGGAAAAAATTCCTGGAGTTCGGGAAGTAAATATTTCTGGTGGCGATGAGAAAGAACTTGAAATCGCTTATGACCCACAGAAGTTAGCCATCTTTGGTATTTCTGCTGATACCGCCAATTCAGCCGTTAAGGGCGCGAATTTAGCTATTCCGGCTGGCAACTTTGAAACTGACAAATTTTCTTACCCAATCAGAGTTGATGGGCGATTTTTTGATGCGGAAAAACTAGCCAACATTCCTCTTGCTCATTCCGAAGATGGGGCAATAGTCTTTCTTAAGGATGTTGCAACTGTTCAGGAAAAAGCTATTGAAAAGACGGTGTACTCAAGGGCCTCGGTTAAAGGCTCTGCACCTCAAGAAGACGTTACTATCCAGGTTGTTAAAAAAACCGGAGGTTCGATTATTGACACGGTAGCGGCGGCCAATAAGGCCACTCAGGATACCATCAAAAAACTTCCAGGAGGTCTGCATTACGAGGTGTCAGTTGATTACGCTGAGATAATCGATAAAAATTTTAAACAGCTGACTCATGATTTTATTTTAACTTTGATTCTGGTTTTTGCTGTTCTATTTTTGATTGTCGGACTAAAGGAGGCTTTAGTAGCGGGGCTGGCTATTCCTCTGGTTTTCTTTGCCACCTTTGGTGTGATGCTGGGAACGGGAATCAGTTTGAATTTTTTATCAGTGTTTTCTCTTATTCTTGCGCTTGGTTTATTGGTGGACGATGCGATTGTTGTGGTTTCGGCCACCAAGCAATATCTGCGTACGGGAAATTTTACACCGGAAGAAGCAGTGTTGTTGGTTTTAAATGATTTTAAGGTTGTGCTCACCACCACCACTCTCACCACCGTTTGGGCCTTTCTGCCTTTATTAATGGCCAGCGGTATTATCGGTGAATTCATTAAATCTATTCCAATTACCGTTTCTGTCACCCTGATATCATCCCTAATTATTGCTTTGATTATTAATCATCCTTTGGCGGCAGTATTGGAGAGAGTAAGGTTGACCAAGAAAACCTTTTCTTTCTCGCTGCTTGCTTTTGTGGCCCTGCCTTTTGCCTGGTTGCTGCTACCCAATAAAATTATTGGCGCGATTCTGTCGTTATTATTTCTCTTGCCTTTATTTATTCTGATACGCTGGTATCGCCGCGGTGGTAAAGAACGACTCGAAAGAAATAGTGAATTAGTGGAAGCAGAGTGGGCTGACGATGAATTGATCAAAAAGAAATTACGCGAGCAGGGCAGTTATCATCAAGGATTTTTTGATCGCCTAATGCATGGCATCGTCAACTTTAACGCTGTCCTGCCTTATTACGAAAAATATTTACGCCGTCTTTTGGCTACTAAGCGTAGTCGCTTAAAAACTCTGGCTTTTGCCACCATGCTCTTTCTCGCCGCCATTGCTTTGCCAGTTTTTGGCATTGTGAAGAGTGAATTTTTTCCTTCCTCGGATTTTGATTATTTGTATGTCAACATGGAGGCGCCAGTTGGTCTCAAGCTTGCCGAAAGCGATAAAATTACCAAAGTTGTTGAGGAGCGACTTTTGAAGTATCCGGAAATTGCAAATTTTACGACCATCGTTGGAGCCTCAGCTTCTGCTAGCAGAATGAGTGGCGGCTCAAGTTCCTCTCATCTCTCTTCCGTATCAGTGAAGCTAGTTCCCAAGGAAGAGCGCCATATCAAATCTTATGATTTAGCTGAAAAAATCAGGGCGGATTTATCGGATATTCAGGATGCAAAAATTACCGTTGAATCACCGAAGGGTGGCCCGCCTTCGGGCGCCGCTTTTGAGGCAAGAATTTCTGGTGACGATTTGCAGGTTTTAGATAAAGTTGCGAGCGACCTCAAACCGATGCTCAGTGCTATTCCTGGAGTGATAAATCCCAGCATTTCTCTAAGAGAATCACCGGCCGATTATACTTTTGAGCTCGATCCGGCCCGCTTAGAGCTTTATAGCCTTAATGCCGCTTATGTTGGCTCCACTCTGCGTCTAGCAATTTCTGGCGTGGAGGCGACCACGGTACTTCGTGACGGCAAAGAAATAAAAGTGATGGCACGTTTTGCTAAAGATAAAATTCCTAGTCTCGAGGCAATTCAAAATTTACAGATTCTGAATTTGCGAAAGCAGCCAGTATTTTTAAGAGATGTCGCAAAAATTGAGCTCAAGCCATCAGTAGAAACAATTACGAGGATTGATCAGAAAAGGGTAGTTATCCTCTCAGCTGCGACTGACGGCAAGGCCAACTCTGCCGATATTTTGGCGGCTTTCCAGAAAAGCGCTAAAAATTATCAAATGCCCGCTGGTTACGAAATATTTTATGGCGGAGAAAATGAACAAAACACAGAATCGGTGGTCTCTATTTTGCAGGCGATGGTGGTCGCTATTTTATTGATCGTGATTACTCTGATTATTCAGTTTAACTCCATCAAGAAGGCTTTTATCGTTTTAGTAACGATACCCTTGGCACTCATCGGAGTATTTTTTGGTCTGGCAATTGCCAGAATCAATTTGTCTTTTCCTGGTTTAATTGGAATTTTGGCGCTGTTTGGTATTGTGGTAAAAAATGCGATTATTTTGGTCGACAAAATAAGCCTGAATTTAAAAAGTGATATTCCTTTTGTGGAAGCGATTGTTGACGCTGGGAAGTCTCGATTGGAGGCGATATTTATTACTTCAATTTGCACCATCCTTGGCATTATTCCGATTACTCTGTCTGATGAAACCTGGCGAGCTTTGGGCGGTTCAGTGATTTTTGGCTTAATGCTTTCCTCATTTCTAACCTTGTTTATTGTGCCGACCTTATTCATGGTCCTGGTGAAAAATAAGAAAAGAAATTATTAAAAAAGAACCGTTGCTTCAGGGCAACGGTTTTTTAAAAAAGTTTAGACAGAGAATGGTATCCTATTGATGACGGTCTGGTGATAATTTTTTGCTAGTTCTTTTTCTAGCTTTCTTTGATCATGACCATTAGATGCATCAATCTTCACTCTCTCTTTTTTGGAAAGAAGATTTAAAATGTTTTGACCCTTGTTTTTCATGGCTATTTTTTTTAATTAAAACACAGTATTTATCTTTTGTAAATAACATTTTTTGTTTGAGTTTTCGGGCTTATTGTGATAAAATTAGGTTAAATTTATGAGCGATTCCTTTTCGCCGCTCGCGTCCCGGGTTCGTCCTAATAATCTCAGTGAGTTTGTTGGACAGGAAGAATTGGTTGGCCCAAAGAGCTGGTTGGCTAGCGTTATTTCAAATGATCACCTGCCTAGCTTAATTTTTTGGGGACCACCAGGGAGCGGTAAGACAACTTTAGCGCTGATTATCGCCAAGGAAACAAAGGCGAATTTTGTGCAATTGTCCGCCGTGGAAAGTGGAATCAAGGATCTAAGAGTAATTTTGGATCGGGCCAGGGAAGATCGCCGTCTTGGAGCTAAAACCATTTTGTTTATTGATGAAATTCATCGTTGGAATAAGGCTCAACAAGACGCTTTACTGCCGCAGGTAGAAAATGGCACTATTTCTTTGATTGGCGCGACCACTGAAAACCCAAGTTTTTCGGTTAATGGCGCCTTGTTGTCCAGGGCCAAAGTTTTGGTCTTAAAAATTCTTAGCGATCAAGAAATAATTAAAATTTTAGAACAAGCTTTAGAGAAAGATGGTTCAGGAAAACTGAAGGCGGGCAAAATCGATGCCGAGGCTTTGAAGTTAATCAGTAGTTTAGCTGGTGGTGACGCTAGACGAGCCTTGAATATCCTTGAAGACTTAATTTCGTTTGCCAGTGGCAATAAAAAAATTACCGAAGAACTGATTAAAAAAATTGCTCTACGCCCCATGCTTTCTCATGATCGTACTGGTGATGACCGTTATGACCTAATTTCCGCCCTCCATAAAACCATGCGCGGCGGTGACGCTAACGCGGCAATCTATTACCTAGCTCGCCTACTTGAAGCCGGCGAAGACCCGCTCTATGTTGCCAGAAGAATGATCCGTTTTGCTAGTGAGGATATTGGGATTGCCAACAATAGCGCATTACTCCTGGCTAACGCGGTCTATGATACCTGCCAAAAGATTGGACTACCAGAATGCAAAGTTAATTTGGCTCACGCTGCGGTCTATTTGGCCAAATCTCCGAAATCAATTGTTGCCTATTTTGGCTATAATAAGGCCGCGGAAATGGTTGTCAGAAAAGGTTCTTTACCCGTGCCACTTCATATCCGCAATGCGCCCACTAAGTTAATGAAAAATCTGGGTTATGGCGAGGGCTATAAATACACGCCACTTGATGGCAAAACCGACTTGGATTATTTGCCAGAGGAAATTAAAAATGAAAAATTTATTTAATCTTTAAATATGAAAACTAAAATTTTATCTAATCAAGAGCCGAAGGGAACTAGCGATTGGCTACCGCAAGAATTTGCAATCAGGAGCTATATTTTTGAAACTTGGCGCAAGGTTTGTCGGCAATATGGTTTTGAAGAGTATCTGACTCCACTGGTTGAATACGCCGAAGTGTATCGTGCCAAGTCTGGTGAAGATATTGGCGGCAAGGAGTTGGTGACTTTTGAGGATTTGGGTGGTCGCGAATTATGTATTCGTCCAGAGATGACGCCGTCAGTAACTCGCATGGTTTCTAAAATTTATGGCGCTTCGCCAAAACCGCTCAAATTTTTTTCGATTGCTAATTTTATGCGCAATGAGAAACCACAGCGTGGCCGAAACCGCGAATTTTGGCAACTGAATTGCGATATCTTTGGCAGCGATTCTAGTAGTTCTGATTTGGAGGTTCTGCAGCTGTCATTGGATATCATGTCAGCTTTCGGTGCGCCAGAAGAATCCTTTAAGCTTTCACTTAATAGCCGAAAACTTTTAGATGGTTTATTAATTTTGTGCGGCAAATTATCTAACGAACAGAGAGTATCAATCGTTCGCACTCTAGATAAGTGGCAAAAACTGTCCAAGAAAGATCTCGAAGAAAGGTTGTCAGAAAATAAATTATCCAAGGAAGTGATTACAAAAATATTTATCTTCATGGATTGCACGGAGATCGACGAGCTAGAAGAAAAATTGCCAGAATTGGCGGATAATGCCGGTTTACTGGAAATTAAAGAAACAATTTTGACGCTAAATAATCTGGGCTATAAAAATGTTTATTTTAACCCAGCAGTGATTCGCGGTTTTGACTATTATGATGGCTTGATTTTCGAAGTTTTTGATACACATCCGGATAATAATCGAGCAATGTTTGGTGGTGGTCGCTACAACGGATTAGCTGAACTCTTCGGCTCGGCTAGTTTCCCGGCAGTTGGTTTTGCCCCGGGAGATGAAACGACTAAATTATTTTTGGAATCCTGGAACTTGCTGGGAGAAGAATTTATTAAACCAGTGGAAAAATTTTATTTACCATTGCTCGACAGTTCTCTGATGGATGCCACAAGAAGTTTAGCAGCGAAATTACGCAAAGAAGGGAAAGAGGTTTTGACTGGTTTTGAAGTACAAAAGATTAATAAAGCCTTGGAGTATTCCAATAAGAAAGGTATTTCCCAGGTGGTAATTTTCGGCTCTGAGGAAGCAGGCAAAAAAAACTACAAGATTAAGGACATGAAAAGCGGCAAAGAATTGGTTTTTAGTCTTAATTAATGCTAAAATGAACTTATCAAGAAATAAATATTTCATCTCAAAAACTATGAATAATCGCAAACCTTTTTTGGTTTTGTCTCTGCTCGCCTTCACCATTTTTCTTTGGCCAAACTTTGCTTCGGCCAAGTATAAGATGGTTAGTCCCGGGTTTTACTCTACTCCATATCAGATGGTAGCTTCGGGGACAGATTTTTATGTCGCTGGCGGTGATGGTCAGAATTATACGGTTTTAGAGAAACACGGTTCTGGTGCATGGACTCTGGCAACTAGTTCAAGTATATATTTCAGGAAACCCTTTATCAGTGGAGACACGGCGTTTATAACAGCCAATGACAATGGATTTTCCCAAGACTATGTCTATCACAAAGATAGCCCTGGTTCCCCCTGGGTTTTAACGCCGATAAATTTTTCCAGTGGGATGCTTGCGGGGCTGACATTTCGCAACGGAATCGGTTTTGCAGCTAGTTATGGCGGTGATATTTTAATTAGCACTTCTTCAATGGATTCCTGGTCAGTAGTGACTTCCACTGGCGATACCTTCGATGTTTGGGATTTTCACAAGATATTTGATCCATATTTTGGCGACGAGAATCATCAAATTGCTTTGGGGGAAAATCATTTTTATTCTCTCAATGGAGCAGGAAATAACTGGGAGGCATTCAATATTCCTACTCTTTCTGCCAATGACTATATTTCCGATTTCGTTTTTGACGGCTTCACTTCTGGCTGGGTAACGGTAAATAATCACAATTCGACCGATGGTAGAATATTTTACACAGCTGATGGTGTTAGCTGGACTCAAGTTTACTCCTCTTCAACCTTAGAGTTCAAAAGTATTCAGAGAATAAATAATCAGGTTGTTGCCTTGGCTAATAAATATGGTGGTTCCACGGTCAATTTAGTTAGTATCCAAGCCACTAGCACAAGCGCCATCAGTTCATCTTCGACCTGGAATCTAATCGGCGAATATAAGCCATTTGATAACAGCTCGTTAAATGGCGCCTCTCTCTACCCTGATGGTTCCGGTTATTTCTGGCGTTCTAATACTTTAATTGGGAAGACGGTTGATTCTGGCGCCGCTTGGAGTTTCCCTTTTAACCAGCAAAGTTTCAGCGTTGAAGACTTAAGTTTTTTGGATAATAATACTGGCTACTCGGTTAGCGGTTATAATTCTGGAAATACTGTTCTTAGCGGTGAGGTTCATAGGACTGTCGATGGCGGTAATACTTGGAGCAAAATTTATAGCACCTCTACGGCAGACATCAATAGCGTTTATGCTACTGGCACTGATATCTGGATTGGTGGTTTGCGCGATATTGGTGGTGGTACCGGTGGCTTTATCGGTTACTCTCATGACAGTGGGCAGAGTTGGAGTCAGATGGCAGCTGGGTATTATTCCAATATCGACGGTCTTCGTTTTTTCTCTACTTCAACTGGGATTTATATCACTCACTCAGGTATCAAAAAAACAATTAATGGTGGACAGAGTTGGGCAACAGTTTACGGTGCAGGCATTAAGGGTATTTCTTTCCCCTCCGACAGCACTGGTTATGCAGTGAAATTAGCCGGAGGCATGCTAAAAACCACTAACAACGGTGATACCTGGACCTCTCTAAATAACACCAACGCCTTTTCTTTGCTCAGTACTTATTTCACCGACGACAATACTGGTTTTGCGGTTGGCACTGTTGGAACGATAATCAAAACCATCGACGGCGGTGCTACTTGGTCGGCTACCACTAGCCCCATTTGTCCTAACTGTACTTTTAATAGTGTAAAATTTTCTTCACCAATTAATGGCAGAATTATCGGGGAAGACACAAATAATAAAACCTGGATTCTTAGTACTTTTGATGGTGGTTATTCTTGGCAGGGAGAAATAATGGGGTCAAGTAATATTTCTGGTTACTACCAACCCAATTCCGCATTTTTAAGTATGGCTGCGAAACCCAATGGAGATTTCTTCCTCGGCGGTTATAATGGTTTGCTTGTTCACTACGACACCACCGTCGGCATTACCAATCCAACGATAGATATTCCTGAGGGCAACACGATAACCTTTGATGTTGGTCGAGATAACACTTCTGGTAATTTAGCAGTTAACTATCAAATTTCTGGACTAGACGCCTCCAATACTAACGACCCCTTAACTTCATATGTCAGTATTGCTAATGGCAATAGTGCCGGCAGTGCTTACATTTCCACTCTCGACAACCATATTGTTGAGGCCAATAAACCTTTTACGGTTTCACTCTTGCCAGGCGAATACATGATTGATCCATTAACCTATTTTAATAATTCCAATCTTCTTAACATCAACACCGCCAACCTAGTCGTCTCCCCCCTCTCCTCACAGGTCACCGAAGGCGGCGCCACCTCCACTATTTCCGTCTCTCTTCACTCTATGCCATCTGGCGCAGGCCAGGTAACAGTGAGCCTCACCCCCACCAGTACGATGGGTTATCTCCTAAGCACTAGTTCCATGCTTTTCGATAACACTAACTGGAACATCCCCCAAACCACCACTGTCTCAGCCATCGATGACCAAGTAGTAAATGGCACTAGATATGCCACTATTACTATTGCTGTTGCCACTTCCACC
>JAPLVY010000001.1 GCA_026396875.1 Candidatus Falkowiibacteriota bacterium
CCGACCAAGAGACAGTACTTGTAACCTTCATAAATGTGTCCCCCTGATTGTCCGTCCCGCTGGAAAGTTGGACTACTCGCTGAAAAATAGTGTTTGGATGAGTAGGGTCTGGGCACCCCAGATAATCATCATAGTAACCGCCAGTATTTATGCAAACCGCGGTTTCATATGTCCCTCCTACCAAGGGAGCAAGCCCTTTGCTTTCTTCATAAGAACACCGATATGAACCATAGGGGTATCCAGACAAAAAAGTTAGTCCTGGATTTACCGCGTAATTATCTCTTAGCGCCCTAGTGACTTCTATCCCTTCCTGAGCTAACTGATAAGCGATGAAGCGATTTTTATTGATTGATTGGGCTTGGATATTTTGCACTAACAAGGATAAAACGCCAATCATCCCAACCAAGACAATAGAAATTATTACCATGATTTCGATCAGAGAAAAACCACTATTTTGTTGGCGTATAAAATTTTTCATAACTAGCGATAAAATCTAGAAGTAAGCGAGGTTTGCATATTAATATCTGCCAACTGTCTAAAACTCGAGCTACCAACAACCCCCGTATACGCCTGGGCGCGCACCCTCATGGTTACAAGTGGCCTCATCACTTCTCCCGCGCCGGAAAAATTATAATTTGCCACCAAAAAACTTAGGAGACTGACGTTAACCCTTGCTGGTGAGATTGGCATGGAGTGAGTATTTCTGGTAACAATAAAGCGACCGGTAGAGCTAGCGTTGCCCAAATAATACGCTACGCATTCATCATAAAAATTACGAAAAACCAGGGCTTGACCATTGCCATTTGGCGCCAGAGCTATTGCGTAAATATCATCATTTCCCAAATAATTAAATGGGGCAACAGTGCCACAGAAACCTTCATTTTTTTTGGCCATTCTAATTTCTTTGGCGGTTGTTTCCAGAAAATATTTTAAACTTTCCTGAACGTTTTGTGCGGCAATTGCCTTTCTCTGTCCAACCACCACCAGGCGGAAAGTTTCGGTCGTTGAAAGCATAATAATCACAAACAAAGAAACCGAAACGATAACTTCAATCAATGAGAATGCTTCCTGATTATTCTTTTTTGCGAAGAAAATTTTTTTCATACTTTAGGGGACAATATCAATCAAGCCAAAAGAATTTACAGTCATTTGCATAGTGGTGCTGTTTTGGTTGTTGGTTAGAGTAATCAGTGCTTCCCTGCCGTTCCAATCGCCTGCAACATTGTGAACGTTAGTAGTTGGTCTAGGCGGCAGGAAAGTGACCACCAAATTACTGATTGAAAACCACAAATCATTATCATCTTTGATCTTGATGTCCGTAATTTTGATGCCCGTCGAGAAGACAACAGTCTTCGCTTTGTATTGCGGCAAAGATTCTTCATTTTGCCGTACTTGATCCGAGGCGGTATCAAAAACTCCACCATCAGCAAAAAAATAATAACGATCAGGTGTGGCCAAGTCAAAATTTACCCCCCAACCACCATCAGGAAAAACTGCATCATATTTTACCAAACCGAGACTATAGGACTGCGCCATCCGAGTATCAGCAGCCATTATATTGGTGGCCATGGATAAATCTGAACGTCTAATACCATTGCGGTAATTAACCAAAAAGATTCCACTAATCAAAGCGATAATTGAAATACTGACTAGCATTTCAATAATTGAAAATGCTGGTTGTGATTTTTTGATAAAACTATTGAGCATTTTTTTTCACTTTAACTTCTCGCCAAAGCGGCAGGGTAAAATTAGCATTCATCATTCCAGATACAATACGGCAAGAATACCCGCTACCATCTACCACCCTAACGCTAACCGTTGTGCCGGTAGGGTGAACAAAGAATGCAGAGGTGGTATTTCCTGGGGAATTCCACGGAGAAAAAACTGCATTTGAATCATTAGACGACCAATGAAAAGCACAGTTTCCATCGTCGCAAGAAATATTGGAAGTTGGCTGCCCTGGAGTCGAATAATATGCAATAGCTGTAAAGAAGGAGCTGGTACCGATAAGCGGGACTGTTGGGGTGGCACTTATTGACGCAATATAGGGGAACTCATTCATATAAGTAGCAAAGTCTTTATTATTAAGACTAGTTCCCGCCACCACCCTGCCAATATTGTCGGTTGCACTGTGATCAAATTGAATCCAAGGGGTTTGAATCCAGGCACTCTCTGGGTCACTATCATTAAAAGAATACCAGAGTTTCAACCACCAATAATAAGAAGTCCCGTAGTTAAGAAAACAATTGTCATCGGAAGATAAGCAACCAAAAGTTGTGGCGTCACCATTTAGACCGTCGTCAGAGCCAACCGTGAAGTAGGGAGAGGTGGTGTTGAGCGAGTTAGTGGGGCTAATAATAATCTGCCATTTTTTTTGAGTACCGCTAGATAATTGCCACTTCAAAATCGCACCCCTGGCGCCATAATCACAGGCCATATCGTAAGGCCAATTAGGAGCCGTCATCCTTCCCACCCAGAGAGACCAGACGTAAGCATGCCAATTAAGATTATTAACATCAGAAGTGCAAGTCATATCGTCGTGACAATCAAACGCAATCGCGCCAATACTTGCCGGTGCATTAAGATTATCTACAAAACCTTTAAACCCTCCAGGGGTATCAGAATTAAAAGAATCTATAGATATTCCATCCAACTTGATCCAACCATAGCCCTCCAAAGAGTTGGTAGCGAAGTTATTAACCCTCGCATAACCATAAACTATTCCGGGGGTACCATCATTAGTCTTAACCACGCAGGCGGAACAGCCATTAGCGGCAAGGCAGCTTGGGCAATTAGTGCGAAAATCATCATCTTTCGTTTGTTCGGCAGTGCTAGTATTGAGCTCGAAGTTAATATCGCCAAAAATATAATGCCAGGCCTTACCAGAAAAATTACCGCTGTTATCAATATTGACCCCGTGCGGATTCGCGAGACAACCAGAAGCAGAAAAATGGATAGGAAAATTAAAAGGAAATCTTCCTCCACCGTTATCATCAACACAATTAAAACTGATGTAAGTATTACTGGATGCCAAGCGAGCATAACCTCGAACATTTTCATTACTTGAGGCCTGAGCTCTAATTGGTAAAAAGAGAAATACAACGCAAAAAACCAACCCCGTAAACAGGGGCTTGCGGTATTTGAAAATTACAGACAAATAATTCATCATCTCTATTATTATAGCACTTATTAACCAATCAAAAAACCATGATTTGCCAAAAATTTTTGGCCAAGGCGAACCATCTGCAAACGATCGACTTCCAGCTTGTCATCATGTCCCGCCAAGTGAAGCAAACCATGAACAATCACGAAAAGCAACAAATAATGCTTTAGTTTATTTTTTTTACTTTCTGACAATCTCGAAGAAAACGAATAACGATAATCTGGAAAAACTGCCAAGTAATTACGGTAACGAGAAACAACCTCTGGACACACAAAAATTTGCGCACCACCCTCTTCTCCGGAAAAATAAATCGGCGAGAAACTCAAAACATCAGTTGGGCGGTCCATCCCGCGATACATCCTGTTTATATTTGCCATCTTACCTTTGCCAACAAAAACGAGATTTAATTCGGAAAAATCCAGATGATATTTCTTATTAAAAAAGCTGACCAGATTTTTCAGCTCATCATGAGATATTCTTTTCCTTGTCTTGTTGGTTATTTCCAGATTCATAAAAATTTCCTAAGCTTTCGATAAATCATTCTAGAATTTTGATAAAAGAAATAACAAGCGGGTTTTAACACCAAATCATAGGTCCCCGGATAGTATAACTCCTCTCCGCCGAAACCTTTTTTAAATCTGGTCACGCCTGGCCACTTTTTTTCATCAATGCCGTAAAAATCATAAACAACAAATCCGCGACGTTTAGCCTCCTCAATTATTCTCCATTGCAAAAGATGTGGCGCCATTAAATTGCGAAATTCATTATCAGAAGCGCCATGTAAATATGTCGCTACTCCATCATAGAAACAAAAAAGTCCGGCAGCAATTTTTCGCCCGTTAATCTCGGCAAACCACAACTCAATATTATCAGCACCACTTTTTATCAAATTCAAATAATGTTTCTTGGAATGAATACCAAAAGAATCTCGCTCTCCAGTAGTTTTCATTAAACTCCAGAAGTCAGAAAAACACTGTTCCCCACTCTGAACTATCTTTACACCCTTTTTCTCTGCCAAGCGGATATTATATCTCGTCTTCTGGCTCAACTCCTTTTCGATCAATGCGAGATCTTTTTTTAAATTCAGCACCCAGGTCCTACGAGGTTGGAGGTCAATACTTTTCAAAATTCTTAGCCCGAACCGCTTCGACTGTTTATCTATCACCGAGTAATCTTTGAAGTTTGGTTCAATTCTCAAAAAAATAACCTTCTCAGTTTTTGCAAATACAAATAGTCTTTCAAACAAATCAGCAAAACCCTTTTCTCTTTTTTCCTCGATACCAAGAAAAATTGGACCGCGAGGAAAATAGCCATAGTGATAACCGAATTTTAGATTTTTCAAAGAAGCGATGGCTAACATAGATGGTTCGGAAAAATTCAAAAGCCTTTCGCTCTCAGCGACTAGAATTCTCGACCAAAAACTACTCTGCAAAAAATGGCTATTACTACTATTTATCATAAATCAATTATAACAGAATAATAAAAACAAAAAACCCCTGCGAGTAGCAGAGGTTTTCAAGAGGAGAGAAAAATTATTTATAGCCAGCCGGGGTGGCAGTGGAATTTCCATTTACCGAATGGCAATAGGTCAAAATATAAGAAGTGCCAGAATTTTGTTGGAGATAAGCATAAGAGGGGGAGCCGGAGCAAGCACCATCATTGACTGGCGTTGGATTTGTTGGAACTTTTGCCAGGTAAACCGAACCTGACGGAGACGTACCAAAACCAGCAGCAGAAAGTGAAGCGTTGGCCACTAAAGTGCCAGTTGGGTATTGGTTAAAGTCAGAATAATACATTTCCAGCGCTGATTGCATTTGACGGATATCAGCCAAGCGCCTTGCGTCACGAGCCTTAACTCTTGCAGTATTTAGAGCCACCACAGACAAAGTAGCAAGTAAGCCGATGATTGCGATAACAACCAAGAGCTCGATTAAGGTAAAACCTTTTGTTTGTTTTTTCATAAAAATATTCTTTGTGCGAAGTATTTAGTAATAATCAAATTATAACAAAATAACTATTATTGCGCAACAAAAAAAGCCATCAGCAATTGATGGCTTTTTTCAACTTTAAATTCAGAGAAAAATTACTGGACGCCAGCTGGAGTAGCAGTTGCCGGGCTGGCAGTGCTAGAGGAAAGGCAATAGGTTAGATAGTAGGAGGTTGAGGAAGAATAAAGTTTATATCCGATACCACATCCAGCGGCTGTTCCATCTATTGGTGTGGGAGCTTTTGGCACTGTCATTAAAAGGTTGCTCGAAGATGTGCAGACAGTAGTCTGGACACCGGTATCAGCGCAAATGTAATATGTTGTGGAGCTGCCGATATCTGTTGCTGTTCCGAACACAGGATAGCCGCTACCATTACTACTATTAAACATTTCTAATGCTGACTGGATTTGATGAACATCAGCTTGACGTCTTGCATCACGCGCTTTGGTTCTGGCAGAATTTAGAGCCACCAC